>NZ_JABAPM010000010.1 GCF_018913465.1 Arcanobacterium phocae
TCTATGCGAAGGAAAGGAACATTTTTTCGAGATGTTCCTCTTCGACATCTTGGCCAGTCGAATAGCAGGTTTTCTTGAAATGCTACTTTTTTCGAACGCAGTACATAGCCAGCAAGAAAAGAAAGAATCAGTGCACACAGTACACCGAGATTAGCCCACGCCCACTCGCCGTCGCGTCCACCTAACCCTAAAGGTCCGAGTAAATATCCTTGCCAGTTGTTCCACGCAGCCTCGTTGGCAAAATTATTAATCACTAGCCCCCAGCCGATAAATGACGAGACAGCCATAATCGACAAAGAAGTCCAGTCCCATGAGCCGTAAATTCCATGCGGATTAAACAGCGCTTCGTCATCATATTCCCGCTTGCGCAACGCAATATCTGCCATCATCAAGCCTGCCCAGGATGCGATTGGTACGCCTAGCGTGATTAAAAATGATTGGAACGGGCCAAGGAAATCTTGAGCGAAAAACACCACCCAAATTGTTCCTGCCGTCAAAATGAGGCCGTCGATCCCGGCTGCAGCTGGACGCGGAATCTTCACACCTAGGCTCAACAGCGTCAAACCGGAGGAATATATGCCAAGGACAGCTCCCGAAACCAAGCCTAAAACTGCCGTGATAAGAAATGGCACCAGCACCCACGCCGGCAAAATACTCGCCAACGTCCCGATCGGATCTGCCGCAATCCCCTCGTTCAATTCTGGGTTCGACCCCACAATCAATAACCCAGCAATGACTAAAAGCACTGGCGAAATCGCTCCGCCAAGGGTATTCCATAAAACAATTTTTCCCGCAGACGCATCTCGTGACTGGTACCGTGACCAGTCGGCTGCAATATTAATCCAGCCAAGTCCGAAACCAGTCATAACCATAACAAGTGCGCCGATAACCGCCGTCGTCGACCCTGCTGGTTGAGCCAGGATAACCGACATATCAATGTGCGGAATCGTCAACCCAACATAAACGATAGTGAGCGCACCCGTCAGCCACGTTAAGACCGACTGAACTTTCATGATGACGTGATAACCAGCGATCGACGCTGACACGATCATCCCGGCGATCACTAAGCACGCGATGATCTTCGTCGTCGTTCCACCATTCCACCCCAGCTGGGTGAAAACGGTCGCGGTAGCCAACGTCGCCATAATCGCGAGAAAAGTTTCCCACCCGATCGAAATAAGCCATGAAAAAACGCCCGGAATTTTTTGTCCATATACTCCGAAGACCGCGCGAGACAGAATCATCGTTGGTGCAGAGCCACGTTTTCCAGCAATAGCGATCACGCCACACAGCACAAAGGAGATAGTTATGCCTATCACAGCAACGATAAGACCTTGGACGAATGACACTCCAAACCCATAGACGAATGATGCGTAGGAGATTCCAAAAACGGAGACGTTTGCAGCGAACCAGGGCCAGAACAAGTCGGAAGGTTGCGCGGTACGCTCGTCCTCCGAAATAATGTCGATACCGTTATTTTCTATAGCAAATGCGCTATTTTCGCGGAGATACTCGTGGGATTTCGACGTCGATGCGTCGCTGTCAATGGGGTAAGCGTCGTTACTCATAGCCCCCAGTATGCACTAAGGCAACGAGTGCTCGATAGTGTCGAGAATGAATTGTCTCCATACTGTTACTTTCCCGATTCCTGCTCTTTTTCAAAAAATGGACTACAGCAGTCCACATAATAGACGTAGTTTATCTGAGAGAAAATGAGCCACTACCATGACTCTTGTGAACCAAAATAATTCAGTGAACGCCGTTCCTAAGGCGCCGAAACTTGTCCTTTTGTCACTTCAGCACCTATTGGCCTTCTACGCCGGTGCAGTGATCGTTCCGCTGCTCATAGCATCTTCGCTGAAGCTCGATCCAGCAACGACAATCCATCTCATCAACGCCGACCTTTTCACCTGCGGCATCGCAACACTCATTCAAAGTGTTGGCGTCACCAATAAAGTCGGTGTGCGGTTGCCGATTATCCAGGGTGTCACCACCACCGCGGTCGCTCCTATTATTGCGATCGGTCTTGCTGCAACCGACGGCGCCGGTGGCGAGGCATCGCTTCCTGTTATCTACGGATCGATTATCGTGGCCGGCCTGTTTACTTTCTTTGCGGCCCCTTACTTTGCGAAACTATTACGATTCTTTCCGCACCACGTGACCGGAACCGTCCTTCTGGTCATGGGCACATCGCTCCTCGCAGTATCGGCCAATGATTTCGTTAACTATGCCGACGGCGTTCCATCCGTGCGCGACTTAGCATACGGCTTTGGGACGCTTTTTGCTATTGTGCTTGTGCAACGATTCTTCCGTGGTTTCTTAGGCACAATCTCAGTGCTCATCGGCCTTGTCGGTGGAACAACAATCGCACTACTGCTGAACCATATTCAGCCCGAAAAAATCGATGCTGTTGTGAACGCACCCGCCCTGGGTGTAACCACACCGTTCTATTTCGGATGGCCAGTTTTCTCGTTCACTGCGATTATTTCCATGCTTATCGTCATGCTGATCACCATGGTTGAGACGACCGGTGACGTTTTTGCGACCGGCGAGATCGTTGGCAAGCGCATCACCTCTGCCGACGTGGCCGCCGCTATTCGTGCCGATGGCGTATCCACCACCCTCGGCGGCGTCCTTAATTCGTTCCCGTACACCATGTTTGCTCAGAATGTTGGCCTTGTTCGGCTGACTGGTATCAAGTCCCGCTGGGTTGCTGCCGGAGCTGGCGTACTCATGATCTTCGTTGGTTTACTACCGAAGGTTGGCGCTCTTGTCGCGTCGATTCCGTCCCCGGTGTTGGGTGGAGCATCGTTGGCACTGTTCGCGAATGTTGCCTGGGTTGGGTTGCAAACGATTGCCAAGTCGAATCTTGCTGACTACCGGATCGCGACTATTGTTACGACGTCGTTAGGCCTCGCAATGCTGGTGACGTTCCGTCCCGAGATCGCACAGGTATTCCCCAACTGGGCACAAGTATTCTTCTCTTCTGGCATGTCAATCGGTTCGATTACCGCTATTTTGCTTAACTTGGTCTTCTTCCACATGACACGTCGCACTGCGAAGACTACTGACGACGTGGTAGCTGGGGTTACTCTGGAGAACGTCAACAACATGTCTCAAGAAGAATTCGTTGATACGTTCCGGAGTCTATTCAATACGCACGTGTGGCCATTAGAAACGGCATGGCAGGCCCGTCCGTTTGATACATCGGAAGAGCTGCGTAATGCACTACTGATGGCTGTAGTACAGGCAGACGAAGCCAAGCGTCAGGAACTAATTGCAGATTATCCAAATATGTTTGCACTACTAACGTCGGATGAGGCGGATGGGATGTCTCGAGACATCGGTTCGCTTGCATTGGGATCAGCGAGCGAACAGCAGTTGGCGGAACTTTCAGCAATCACCGAGGAATACGGTGACAAATTTGACTTGCCCTATGTTGCATTCCTATCCACTGACGATTCAATCGACACTATTTTGGCCGATGCCCGACGTCGCTTGGGTAATGAAAAACAGGTAGAACAGGTAGTCTCTCTATCCCAAATTTTGCGGATAACGACTGATCGCCTGGACATCTTGATGCGCGGTGCGAACCAGCGTGCGCATGAATTCCAAGGCTAATATTCAGCATTCTCACGGTAATGGGGGCGAGTCTTTACAGGCTCGCCCCAATTACTTTAAAAATAAGAATACGTGTGAGAGCGTGAAATATTTAAGAGGGCTTAATCCTGTTATGTAAACAAATAAAAGTCGTGGCAGCCTGGAATAATCAGCTCCCAGTGCTACAAAACGTGACCTAGGTCAGGAAGATACGCTGGCCAGCTAAACTAGCAGCTCGGAATAAACGAGTCTTTGCAGTAGTACTACTGATACTGACGTATGAGACCAACCTCGAAGAAACCACATTCGATTATGGCAATTGAAGTACGATCCAGAAAATAACGTCGCACTGAAACCAGTCGGCATCCCAGAAGAAAAATCTGCACTGCGTGACCGATGCTGGAGCACACCGGATAAAGTTAAAGAATTAATAGTGGACAGCAACCGCTTGGCAGGTTGTTTACGCAGATAATCAAAGAGGGGTCCAGCTCTAAGCTGAACCCCTCTTATCAGGTTTTGATGACGGCGGTGTCCTACTCTCCCACACTCCCTCGAGTGCAGTACCATCGGCGTTAGCAGGCTTAGCTACCGGGTT
>NZ_JABAPM010000011.1 GCF_018913465.1 Arcanobacterium phocae
TGGGTGTGGGTGTGTTGTTTGATATCTCAATAGTGTGTCAGCTTTTTATTTTGATCATATTTATTTTGATGGCAGATGGTGGGCTGGTCTTTTGGGCTGGTTTGTTGTTTGCTGTTGTTTTTATTTTGGATGAGCTAGTTTTGGTTTGTCTGTTTTTAGAGTCTGTTTTTCGGGCTTTTCGAACGTGTATTGATTGGATGCCCTTTTGTGGGGTGTTTGGTTTTTGTTTGGAGAGTTTGATCCTGGCTCAGGACGAACGCTGGCGGCGTGCTTAACACATGCAAGTCGAACGATGAAGCTCCAGCTTGCTGGGGTGGATTAGTGGCGAACGGGTGAGTAATACGTGAGTAACCTGCCCCCTTCTTTGGGATAAGCCTTGGAAACGGGGTCTAATACTGGATATTCTGCTTCTGCCGCATGGTGGGGGTTGGAAAGGTTTTCTGGTGGGGGATGGGCTCACGGCCTATCAGCTTGTTGGTGGGGTGATGGCCTACCAAGGCTTCGACGGGTAGCCGGCCTGAGAGGGTGACCGGCCACATTGGGACTGAGATACGGCCCAGACTCCTACGGGAGGCAGCAGTGGGGAATATTGCACAATGGACGCAAGTCTGATGCAGCGACGCCGCGTGGGGGATGAAGGCTTTCGGGTTGTAAACTCCTTTTAACACTGAACAAGGCGAAAGTTGAGGGTAGGTGTTGAATAAGCGCCGGCTAACTACGTGCCAGCAGCCGCGGTAATACGTAGGGCGCGAGCGTTGTCCGGAATTATTGGGCGTAAAGAGCTCGTAGGCGGTTTGTCGCGTCTGCTGTGAAAGACCGGGGCTTAACTCCGGGGCTGCAGTGGGTACGGGCAGACTAGAGTGCGGTAGGGGTAACTGGAATTCCTGGTGTAGCGGTGGAATGCGCAGATATCAGGAGGAACACCGATGGCGAAGGCAGGTTACTGGGCCGTTACTGACGCTGAGGAGCGAAAGCATGGGGAGCGAACAGGATTAGATACCCTGGTAGTCCATGCCGTAAACGTTGGGCACTAGGTGTGGGGCCTATTTCCATGGGTTCTGTACCGTAGCTAACGCATTAAGTGCCCCGCCTGGGGAGTACGGCCGCAAGGCTAAAACTCAAAGGAATTGACGGGGGCCCGCACAAGCGGCGGAGCATGCGGATTAATTCGATGCAACGCGAAGAACCTTACCAAGGCTTGACATACACTGCGACATGCTAGAGATAGTGTGGCCTTCGGGGTGGTGTACAGGTGGTGCATGGTTGTCGTCAGCTCGTGTCGTGAGATGTTGGGTTAAGTCCCGCAACGAGCGCAACCCTTGTCTTGTGTTGCCAGCACGTTATGGTGGGGACTCACGAGAGACTGCCGGGGTTAACTCGGAGGAAGGTGGGGATGACGTCAAATCATCATGCCCCTTATGTCTTGGGCTTCACGCATGCTACAATGGCTGGTACAGAGGGTTGCGAGCCTGTGAGGGTGAGCGAATCCCTTAAAGCCAGTCTCAGTTCGGATTGGGGTCTGCAACTCGACCCCATGAAGTCGGAGTCGCTAGTAATCGCAGATCAGCAACGCTGCGGTGAATACGTTCCCGGGCCTTGTACACACCGCCCGTCACGTCACGAAAGTTGGTAACACCCGAAGCCCGTGGCCTAACCTTTTGGGGGGAGCGGTCGAAGGTGGGATTGGCGATTGGGACGAAGTCGTAACAAGGTAGCCGTACCGGAAGGTGCGGCTGGATCACCTCCTTTCTAAGGAGCTGCCTACATGCCCGTGTTTAATGTTTATTGTTTTTTGTGGGTGTGGCTGATGTCCCTGTTTTGGGGTGTTGGTTGTGGTGGTTTTTAGTGGAAAATGATTGAGATATTGAGTTGGCATGCTGTTGGGGTGTGGGGTAATACTCCTGTGCTGCCTGTGATGGGCTGATGACTGTTTGTGGTTGTTGGTTTGTTGTGGTGTTGGTGTGGTGGTTGAGAATTGTATAGTGGACGCGAGCATCTTTGGTTTTTTGTAAGTGTTCAAGAGCGTTCGGTGGATGCCTTGGCATACGGAGCCGATGAAGGACGTTGTAGCCTGCGATAAGCCTCGGGGAGTTGGCAAACGAGCTGTGATCCGGGGGTGTCCGAATGGGGAAACCTGGCCAGAGTTGTTTCTGGTTACCAGCATCTGAATGTATAGGGTGTTTGGGGGTAACGCGGGGAAGTGAAACATCTCAGTACCCGCAGGAAAAGATATTCTGTTAGTAGTGGCGAGCGAAAGCGGAAGAGGCTAAACCATGTGCGTGTGATAGCTGTCGGGCGTTGCGTGTGTGGTGTTGTGGGGCCGTGTTTGACCTTGCCGATGAGGGGTCGAGTAGTGATAAATGCTGGTGTGTAGACGAATCAGTTGGGAAGCTGGACCGTAGACGGTGAGAGTCCGGTAGTTGGAACATGTCAGTCTGCTTTGCATGGTGCCCGAGTAGCACGGGACTCGTGAAATTTCGTGTGAATCTGCACAGACCACTGTGTAAGCCTAAATACTTCGTGTGACCGATAGTGTATGAGTACCGTGAGGGAATGGTGAAAAGTACCCCGGGAGGGGAGTGAAATAGTACCTGAAACCGGACGCTTACAATCCGTCAGAGCCTCCTTGGTAGGGGTGATGGCGTGCCTTTTGAAGAATGAGCCTGCGAGTTAGTGGCATGTAGCGAGGTTAACCCGTGTGGGGTAGCCGTAGCGAAAGCGAGTTTTAAAAAGCGGTTTTTAGTTGCATGTTCTAGACCCGAAGCGGGGTGATCTACCCATGGGCAGGTTGAAGCACGTGTAAGAGCGTGTGGAGGACCGAACCCACTTCAGTTGAAAATGGAGGGGATGACCTGTGGGTAGGGGTGAAAGGCCAATCAAACTCCGTGATAGCTGGTTCTCCCCGAAATGCATTTAGGTGCAGCGTCGTGTGTTTCTTACCGGAGGTAGAGCGACTGGATGGCCGATGGCCCTTATCGGGGTACTGACGTCAGCCAAACTCCGAATGCCGGTAAGTTAGAGCACGGCAGTGAGACTGCGGGGGATAAGCTTCGTAGTCGAGAGGGAAACAGCCCAGACCGCCGGTTAAGGCCCCTAAGCGTGTGCTAAGTGGGAAAGGATGTGGAGTTGCTGTGACAACCAGGAGGTTGGCTTAGAAGCAGCCACCCTTGAAAGAGTGCGTAATAGCTCACTGGTCAAGTGATTCTGCGCCGACAATGTAGCGGGGCTAAGTACACCGCCGAAACCGCGGCAATGAAATATTTTGTTTTGTTGGGTAGGGGAGCGTCGTGCGTGAGGTGAAGCAGCACAAGTGATTGGTTGTGGATTTCGTACGAGTGAGAATGCAGGCATGAGTAGCGAATGACGGGTGAGAATCCCGTCCGCCGAATGACTAAGGGTTCCAGGGCCAGGTTCGTCCGCCCTGGGTTAGTCGGGTCCTAAGGCGAGGCCGACAGGCGTAGTCGATGGGCAACCAGTTGATATTCTGGTACCGGGCAAAGACCGTCAAGTGTTGAAATATGGGATACTAACCATCCAAACCATTCCTCCTTCCTTCGGGTTGGGGTGTGTGGGGAGCGTGGGACCTGATCGTAGAGTAGACAAGCGTGTTAACAGGGGTGACACAGAGTGGTAGCTCCGCGTGGCTAATGGCTTGCCACGTTTAACAGTGCAGCCCGTTCCCCAGGTAAATCCGGGGGACATGAGGGTGAGGCTGGATGATGACCCACTATTGTGGGGAAGTAGAGTGATCCTGTGCTGTCGAGAAAAGCCTCGACGTTAGGTCTTTGGCCGCCCGTACCCTAAACCGACACAGGTAGTCGAGTAGAGAATACTAAGGCGAGCGAGTGAATCGTGGTTAAGGAACTCGGCAAAATGCCCCCGTAACTTCGGAAGAAGGGGGGCCTGGATCCTGAAGCCTGTACTGGCTAGGGTGAAAGGCCGCAGAAACCAGGGAGAAGCGACTGTTTATCAAAAACACAGGTCCGTGCGAACACGTAAGTGGATGTATACGGACTGACGCCTGCCCGGTGCTGGAAGGTTAAGAGGAACGGTTAAAACA
>NZ_JABAPM010000001.1 GCF_018913465.1 Arcanobacterium phocae
GACCATGGGGTTGATAGGCCAGACGTGGACAACAAGTAATTGTTGGAGCTGACTGGTACTAATGGCCAACCACTTATAAAAAAACATTCTATTAAAGCGTGTTCGCGTCTACTATACGATTCTTGACTCCCACACATAAAAGCATGTGTGTGTTACGTCAACCATTTTGACGGTGGTCATAGTGGCAGGGAAACGCCCGGTCCCCATACCGAACCCGGTAGCTAAGCCTGCTAACGCCGATGGTACTGCACTCGAGGGAGTGTGGGAGAGTAGGACACCGCCGTCACACATCTGATAACGGGAGGGACCCGGTCACCACGACCAGGCCCCTCCCGCTTTTTGTTTAATGTTCGCTCATCGATAACTACAACTAATCTTCACCAACTACTAGCACATACCTTATTGATACGATAAACTGGACGTGGAGCTAATCCACACACAGGGTTGTTACTGAAAAGGCAAGACCTGAGAAATGCTATGCATATCTCAGGTCTTTTATATTTTTACAACCGCAAAATAGTCCACAGAAGTCGTATCTACACGCCTTCAACGAGGAAGGAACACTTATGATCTCTCGTACTGTCACCGTCGCATCCGCTGTTGGTTTGCACGCTCGTCCAGCTGCTATCTTTGCCGAAGCGGCTGAAGCAACAGGAGTTGATTTCACCCTTACACTTGATGGCGAAGAAGCTGATGCGGCTTCCGTGCTCGATGTCATGTCATTGGGTGCAGAGAATGGCGATGAAGTTGTTCTTGCCACCGAAGACGATTCCGCCACCGAAGCCCTCGAAAAGCTTGCTGCTCTGATCGCAACCGACCTGGATGCGTGAGACCATGACCGTGCAACACCGGGTTCTTCTTGGCATCGGAGTATCTGCGGGCACTGCTTATGGCCCAATCGCTGTTGTCTCGCCACCACCGGGAATCGATCCCGATGAACCGGCTACCACAGATGTAGAAGCTGCAACTGAGATCGTCAGCGATGCGCTCGAACAAGTTGCTGTTATGCTTCTTGATCGTGCTGAGCGCGCTCCAGAAAAAGGTCAACCTATTCTGCAAGCGACCGCCAAAATGGCTCGTGATCGTGGATTGAAGAAGGGGATTGTTAAAGAGCTCAAACGCGGATCAGGTTTGACTCGCGCTATCTCCGACGCGATCCAAAAATATGTTGACATGTTTACCCAGCTCGGTGGCTACATGGCAGAACGCGCGACGGATCTCTATGACGTGCGTGATCGTGCGATCGCCGTCGTGCGAAATGTGCCGATGCCGGGTATCCCGGAGCTCAAAGAACCATCAATTATTGTTGCACGCGATCTGGCGCCTGTCGAAACTGCAACACTTGACCCGAAGCTAGCGTTGGGAATTGCGATTGAAGAAGGCGGACCCACCAGCCATACTGCTATTTTGGCTGCCCAACTCGGTATACCTGCCGTTGTTCGGGTAGGTAATATCGTTGACTATGCCATCAGCGCCCAAGCTGAGGCAACAACGATGGCACTTGACGGTGGTGTTGGCGAAGTTATTATTGCGCCAACGTCGGGCGACGTCGATCTTCTAGCCGAACGCTCCCAGCGTCGCGAAGCAGCCTTGGCTGGGTCGCATGGTGTGGGACTGACTCGTGATGGTCATAAAGTCGCGTTATTAGCCAATATTGGTACGGCAGACGACGCCGAACGCGCAGCCGCTTATGACGTTGAAGGCTCGGGGCTCTTCCGTACCGAGTTCCTGTTCCTGGGGCGAGAAAGCGCGCCGAGCGTGGAAGAACAAACCAAGGTCTATACCAAGGTCTTCCAAGAATTTGGACGCCGCCGTGTCACAGTGCGTACCCTCGATGCCGGTGCTGATAAGCCACTGAAGTTTGCGGATCTTGGTGAGGAAGAAAATCCAGCACTTGGGCGTCGTGGTATCCGATTAACCCGGATTCGCGAAGATTTACTTGATGACCAACTTGCAGCACTTGCAGCAGCTCAACAAGCAACAGCTGCCGATGTGCGCGTCATGGCACCAATGGTTGCCACCATGGAAGAAGCCCAGTGGTTTGCTGATAAAGCGCGCGCTGCCGGACTGTCATCAGTGGGAATCATGATCGAGGTTCCAGCCGCGGCAATCAATGCCTCGACACTTTTGTCTATCGTCGATTTCGCGTCCATTGGAACGAACGACTTAGCTCAATACACCATGGCTGCAGACCGTATGCAAGGCGAACTTGCTGGCTTGCTCGATGTATGGCAGCCGGCAATCCTACGTATGATCAAGCTGGCCTGCCAAGGCGGCACGGCTACGGGAAAGTATGTAGGCGTTTGTGGCGAAGCCGGTGGCGACCCGCTCCTAGCTCTGGTCCTAACCGGACTAGGAGTTCAATCGCTCTCGATGGCTCCATCAAAGGTCGATGCAGTTCGGGCGTCGTTGCGACTCCACGATCTGTCCACATGCCAACAAATGGCAGCCTTTGCGCTCGACGCGCTTACCGCAAAGGACGCACGCGCAGCAGTAGAAGCACTCGTCCATCCGGACGTGAAGTATCTGATGTAACAGCTAACTAACCTCAAGGGGGCGGGCAGGAATTATCCTGCCCGTCCCGCTCTTAAGTTCGCTAGCCCCGGCTCTGTTGAGCTCTAGCCCCGGCTCTATTGAGCTGAGGTGACACGTGAAATATGTAAGGCTAGATACGCGATTTCGTTGCTGTTAAGCTCATGGCCCAGACGCAATGCAACAAGCTGGGCAATATTTTCGGCACATGCATATTCCTGGGTCAGAGTAGAGCGAATCGTCGCACCGATCGAGGAGATATCATTGTCCAACTGTTTGCCTTGCATAATACGAATAAACAGATAACGCATATGCGTGATAAGGCGGGCAGTGTTAATACTTGTTTGATCCAAGTCCACGCTAAAGGTGGCGCCGATGAGGTCAATAACTTGTTGGATAAGACCGGTCATCGTGTAGGTTTGCGACAAGTCACCAGCAGCAAAACCGGCATTGACGAGATGTAGTGCTACCGCAATGGTTTCATGCTCGGGAAGAGCCGGCTGACCTTGTGCTTCTAGCAGCTGGTTGAGCTCAGCCAAGAACTTGCCTGCTTGCACATATTCCGCATGATAGAGATGCTCGACCTCGGCTTGTAACGGATAATGCAAGAGCTGCCCAGTCTCAAGGCGTCGGAGCGCGAGGTCTACGTGATCACACAGGCTAATAAAAAGGGTTGGGCTAGAAAGCTGAGCGTCAGTAAATTGAGCTGCTACCATCGCTCGATAAACGATATCTCGTACCTTGCTACCCAACTGTGCAATGAGTGCACCAAGATGATCCGGGTCCCGTCCATCAAGCGGGACAAAGACCCGTACCACCCGTTCAGGATCAACGTATTGTCCTGCTGCGGCTTTAAAGCCGACGCCTCGGCCCGTCACGATGACCTCACGGCCAGAGTCTTGACGGGCCAAGACGACGTTGTTATTAAAGATCCGCAGAATCTTCATGGATGTCCTTAACGTTCGGTTGTCACACCTGGCGTTAGTACGGTTGCGTGGTCAGCTAACTGTGGTGTGACCGCTGCGAATGCGCGAGTATTAGTGACCGTAACGATAACCGTCGTCGCGTAACCGGCAGCAATGACTTTCTTAAAGTCTACCGTGACAAGTGGCATTCCGGCAGAAATATGCTCGCCTTTGGAAACTTTGACGGAAAATCCGTCGCCCTTCATATTGACGGTATCAACGCCAACATGGACGAGAACTTCGGTTCCGTCGTCGGACTTAATCCCAAACGCATGACCAGACTTAGCGACGCTGGAAACCGTACCAGTAATCGGCGCTACCACGGCAGTCTCACCAATGGCTTCGATATCCGGAATAACTCCGAATCCTTCGCCAAGGGCACGGGAGGCGAAAACCTTATCGCCGGTTTCATCGAGCGAAATGACTTTGCCTTCAATTGGTACCCCAACCGCGTTTTCTGGGAGATCGACGACGAGGGTTTTCTTTGCCGACGGGCGATCCTCACGTGGCCGGTAATCCAAGAAGATAACCGCAAGCATCGAGGTAATGAAAGCTACTGCGATTGCGATGAGGTAGACCCATGCCGGATCGAAGACCGAAATGGTCAGGAGCGAGGTGAAGACGAAGGCGTCCGTCTTGACGCCGCCGTATGGCAAGCTCAAAATCGCGATGGTCACGCCACCAGCCAAACAGCCGGCGAGGAGACGCGAGTAGATCATCTTGAAACGCAAGTGGATACCGTAAAGTGACGGTTCTGAGATACCGCCGAAGAGGCCAGCAGCTAACGCACCGGATGCAGTCTGGCGCATGGCAGTGTCTTTGTCACGGATGGACAAGAAGAGCACACCGGCAGTAGTACCGAAACATGCGAAGTTCCAGGCGCCCATTGGGCCTTGGATGAAGTCGTAACCCAGGGTTTGGATGTTGACGAGCATCATGGCGTTCAGCGGCCAGTGCAAGCCGAGCGGGACGAGGAATGGGTAGATGAGTGGAATAGCGATAGCGAAAACGAATGGGGCAGCTGAGTTCATCCACGCCAAACCGAAGCCAAGACCGTTACCAATCCAGATACCCAATGGGCCAATAAGGAATGCGGTTAGTGGGATAACAACGAGCATCGAAATGAATGGCACGAACACCATTTGGACGTTGCTTGGGATGATCTTCTTAAGGTTGTGATAAACCAATGCCAGCACTGGGATCATCATCAATGGAACGAAGACATTGCCGGAGTAGTCAGGCAGAGTCAGCGGCAAGCCAAAAACGTCAATCGAACAGGTCGTCTGCTTGATCGCCTCGTTTTCTACGCATTGCAGTGCAGAGAAAGCGTCTGGGTTTGACAGCTTCAAGAAATCTGGCGTGAGGAACGCTGCCATAATGGTTGCGCCCAGCCACGGGTCGATCTTCAGCTTCTTCGCGGCGTTGAATGCCACCATAATCGGCAGGAAGTAGAACACCGAATGCCACATGGCGTCGACGAATACCCAGCCTGGTGCTTTATCGGCGGCACGGAAGTCAACCACATGCAAGGCGTCGAGTACGGCTGCGAACGCAATAATCAGCGATGCGCCAAGAAGCACGCCGAGGATGGGACGGAACGAATCGGAGAGATACTCGAAGAAGGTATCTAGCCACGCCGACTTACCGCGGGTTTTTGCTCGAGCAGCGGCCTTCACGTCGTCGTCAGACTTAGCGTTAGCGCGTTCAGCCATCGCTGGCAAGCTGTTAATCGCGCTGTACATCGATTCGACTGCACCGCCTACGATCACCTGGTAGCGGTCCCCAGACTGTGGCATGACACCCAAGACCTCTGGGATCTTTTCGAGCTCGTCAGCATTTACGACACTGGAATCGTTTAGCTCAAACCGCAAGCGTGTGGCGCAGTGGGTTAGCGAACGTATGTTTTCTGGTCCGCCGACGGCGTCGATGATACCGTTGGCGCTAGTTTTTGTAGACATCCTTGTCCTTCTGTTCTGCGGGAAATAAAAAAGACCCAAGGCACGGCTAACCGTGACTTGAGTCTTGCCTAAAAAGTTGCAACCTCTATAGATTAGTTCCATCATACGAATAGGAGAATAGTACGTCAAGCATCTGACACAATTGCCTCCATATTCGTTACCAGATAGGTTGATTGATGACCACACCAGATATTCGAACCGAGCTTGTTGAACGTTTTATGCGTTACGCAGCTATCACCAGCCAATCTGATGCGAGGCAAACTTCCGTGCCGACTACGCCAGGGCAGACGGAACTTGCTGAACTACTAGCGAACGAGCTGCGTGGCTTCGGTGCGCACGACGTCGTCCTTGACGATCATGCCTGCCTAACGGCTCGGTTTCCGGCGACGACGGCGGGTCCAACGATCGGCTTTTGTGCACATCTAGACACTGCCGACGTCGGGTTGTCGCCACACGTTCAACCACAGATCGTGCGCTATACCGGCGAGCCTATCGTTTTGGGTGCTGGTCATGTTTTAGACCCGGAGCAATATCCAGTGCTTGAAGACTATCTCAACCATGACATTATTTGCACTGATGGAACGTCGGTGTTGGGTTCTGACGATAAAGCTGCGCTCGCGTCTATCATGACGGCTCTGGCACATCTGGATGCTGCGCCGCATCCGGAAATAGTGGTTGCTTTTGTCCCCGATGAAGAGATCGGGCTGCGCGGAATTAAAACACTGGATTTGGCGCGGTTCGATGTTGATGCGGCCTACACTGTGGACTGCGAAGGTCAGGCAACGATCGCCTATGAGACGTTTAACGCTGGTCAAGCCATAATTAATATTACGGGAGTTAGTGCACACCCGATGTCGGCAAAAGGCGTTATGGTTAATCCGAATCTTGTTGCATACGATCTGATTGGCTGCTTCGATCGGTCCCAAACTCCAGAATGTACTGCGGGACGAGAAGGCTATATTTGGGTTCACAGTATTGACGGTAACCAAGCGCAAACCCAAGTTCTGCTCCACATTCGCGATCACGATCGGGCGCGTTATGAATCGCGTAAAGACGAGATTCGTGCCGCGGTTGCGCATATTCAATCAGCACATCCACGAGCCCACATTACCTGCGAGATTACTGACGTTTACAGCAATATTGCGGACGCTTTAGACCCCCAAACCCAGTGGGTTGTTGACGACATGCGACAAGCAGTGCGAGCTACCGGGTGTGAGCCGGTACCGCTTATCATGCGCGGCGGCACCGATGGATCATATCTGTCATCCCAAGGTATTCCTACGCCCAATATGTTCACTGGCGGATTTAATTTCCATTCAGCTCACGAGTTTTTGCCACTGCCCGAATTCGAGCGGTCGTTCCGTACCGTGTGGACATTAATGACGCGCTAGACCAGCAAGGTCTAGCGCGCCCACTACTGAGGAAACGAGTTCAGGAAAGAATCTTGAACTGGAACGGGTAGTGGTGGAGCCGGCCTTGATTTACTGCCGAGAATGCTTTGAGATGGTGCCAGATTGTGAGCACAAGGCTGGCGAGGACCAGCACGATTCCCAATGGTGAGAGCAAAATAGTAAAGATCATAATCCAGCCAACGATATACATCAGCCACATACCGATATTGAAGTTGAACGAATCGGCAGCAGCTTGACGCACGAAGCGACTGGAATCCTTTTTGAGTGCCCAAATAACTAGCGGCCCGAGGAAAGAAAGCGACGCTGCAGATACCAGCATGGCGATAAGCGCAGACAGGTGCGCCAGCTTTGCCCACGTGCGTTCGTCGTCGGTCACTGACTCAAGAATGAGTCCGTCAGAAGTATAAAAAGTATTATCCATATCCTTATTATCTGTTTCCTCTAGGTTCAAGCGAAGGGGTTCTTCTCAAGGCGTATCTGGGATCTCGTTACCGGTAGCGTCGCCCGTCAGCAAGATCAAACATGTGGTCGAGTATATCGCCGCCCATGGCACGCAAACCGTTATGCTCGTGCCCGTTGGTGATAACTTGTTTGATGCCTGGCATAAGATCAACTGTTGCCATCGACAACTCAAACGGTACGAAAGCATCACGAACATAGATTGTTGCGGCACCTTGGGCATTGCTGTCGCGCAAAACCTGCGGATCAAACAGCGTTGGCCACTGCCAGGATGCGAGTGTACGGGTCACATCCGCCCATGGTTGCCATGCTGGCACCGTGTCACACCAAGCCTCATGTAGATGTTCACCGGTTAACAAGGTAGGGTCTTCCCGGAAGTCTGACGGCATCACCCGATCAGCAGACCAATTCGTAGTGACTCCATTTGCGCCGCAGGCTTCGTGTAAGAGGAAATAGATCGGGTTTCGGCCACTGAACGGCAGGTTTGCAGCCAGATCATAGCTTAGTTGCAGCGAAGTCGGATCCCACTCCAATAGATGATGGAGTGCTTGCCAGCCTTCATTACGTCCGAGGTCCATTCCCAAGGAACGAATCCGAGATGGGGTGACGATTTCACCGTCGGGCAAAACAACATCTCCGGCTTCGGTACGTTGGAGGAGAGTCCGCATCCGCTCCCGATCCTGGGGGAAATGCGCATAGTAATTTTCCGATAACCAGCGCATTTTGTTAAACGTGGCGGTGTAAAAATCGTCAACATGTCCAGTTACTGGCGGCAAACCACCCGTAAAGAAAGCATGATGAACAGATTCTGGGTGCCGGCTGAGATAGCAGACGGCAGTAAACCCACCAAAACTTTGCCCCAGAAGATTCCACTGCTCGGGACGGGCTCCGAGGTGAGCTCGCAGAGCTTCAGCATCTTCCACAATGGCATCGGCGCGGAAATGGCTTAAATATTCGGCAACAGTTTGCGTGTTACCCATTCCCAGAAGATCTGGGGTTACCGGTGTAGAACGCCCGGTTCCACGCTGATCGAGCATCACAACGCGGTAGCGTTTCAACGCTGCCGCGAGCCAGCCAGGCGAAGCCGGATTGTGAGCTACCCGGGGTGCTTCAAAGCCTGGTCCACCCTGAAGATAAACCAGATAAGGAAGGTTTTCGCCGCCTTCAGGCGTGATCACCCGGGCGAAGATTGACAGCGATCGGGAATCGGATTCGTCGTCGTGAACAAGGGGAACGGTGAGTGTATGATCGTCTAACCGCAGACCCTGAAGATACGTTGTTTCCATGTCACATCCTTAAACGAACCGCGCCGAAATTGTTCCCATCCGGCCATAATCGCTCAAGATCACGTCACCACGTTCAACTGGCATAGCACGGGTGAACGAACCCGCGAGGATAATTTCGCCAGCATCTAAGAACTGATCGGTGTTCGCAAGCGTATTAGCAAGCCAGGCGACGCCGTGTGCTGGATGATTCATCACTCCGGCCGCAACGCCGGTTTCTTCGATCACTTCGTTCTTGTACAGCAGTGCAGAAATCCAGCGCATATCGATGTCTTCTGGGCGTAGAGGTTGCCCGCCCAAAATCATGGCACCGAAGTACGAATTATCGGCAACTGAATCGACCACGGTTCGGCCCGGGCCACTCACCCGCGAGGACAGGATTTCTATTGCTGGGGTAACAAATTCCGTGGCGCGCAATACGTCATAAATAGTTACTTGCGGGCCTTCTAGCTTGTCTTTCAAAATGAATGCCAGCTCAACCTCAACGCGCGGCTTGTTGAATATGTCGAAGTCAATCAAAGCTGAGTTTTCATAGATCATGTCTTGGAAGATCGTGCCGAATGCTGGTTCGGTGATGCCACGAGAATCTTGTGCTGAACGAGCAGTCAGACCGATTTTACGGCCCACGAGCCGGCGGCCGGCATCCAATTGTTCTTCTACCCAAGCGGCCTGGATCTCGTATGCGTCGTCAATGGTGGCATGCGGAAGTTGCTCTGAAATGCGAGGCAGTAGTTCCCGGGTATGTTGAGCTTTGCTAAGTTTACGAGCGATTTCCGTTGCAAGTGACCTATCCATGGCGGTTCCTTCCTTGCAGTCCGACGACGACGATGGCCTCGGCCGCGATTGTTCTTCTAGTTTCATTGTGTCACTTTTGAGGGGGCCAATGCTACCGGCCAGAAAGTGTGATCAACATTCTGCAGACATTTACGTGAAAAACCGGGATAATAGAAGTATGACTACTCAATTTAAAACGAAAATGTCGGTAATTGGTGCAGGGTCGGTTGGTACCGCTCTTGCTTATGCAGCTATGTTGCGTGGTTCTGCCAACGTTGTTGCTCTGTTTGATATTAATAAAACAAAAGTTGACGCTGAAGTTCTCGATTTGGCTCACGGTACCCAGTTCATGGCAGGTTCGGAATTAATTGGTGGTTCTGATATTACGGTCACCGCAAATTCTGACATCGTTCTGATCACTGCTGGCGCTAAGCAAAATCCGGGGCAAACACGGCTGGAGTTGGCAGAGAAGAATGCTCGTATTCTCGAAAGTCTCATGTCAGATTTGGTTCCGCTGTCACCAAACGCTATCTTCGTTCTGGTAACGAACCCGGTTGATGTTCTTACTGCTGCGGCAGTGAAATTTTCAGGGCTTCCGGCTGGACGCGTGTTCGGTTCTGGAACTGTTCTCGATTCTTCGCGTCTGCGGTGGCTCGTTGGCCGTAAGATTGGTGTCTCGCCACGTTCGGTCCACTCCTTGATCGTTGGCGAACACGGTGATAGCGAATTTGCGCTGTGGTCATCAGCTACGATCGGTCAAGTTTCCTTGCGCGATTGGTGCAATGACAAGGGCGAGAAGGTCTTCTCCGATGAAGTTCTGCACGAACTTGAGCAAGAAGTCATCAATTCGGCTTACAAGATCATCGAAGGCAAGGGTGCAACGAACTACGCAATCGGTGTTGCCGGTGCTCGAATCGTGGAAGCGGTTCTTAACAACCAGCGCGCGATTCTGCCAGTGTCGAGCGTTTTGAACGGCTCATTCGGAGTTGAAGATGTAGCCCTTGCTGTGCCATGTATCGTTGGTGCTAATGGCGTGGAACGTCCGATCGAATTCCCAATGGATAGCGTGGAGCGAGCTCGTTTCGATGCCTCTGTTGAGGCGTTAGCCGCTGCTCAGAAGACTATCGGATTGTAGAACATTCGTTAGACCCTCGTTAGGGTTAAGTCAGTCGGGGAGTGTCATGAATCCATGACACTCCCCGACTGACTTATATCGACGTTTTATTCAGCGTCAGCGGTTTCGTGAACGCCACCGCCAGCAAATTCATTTGGTGGCAGGCTACCGGTACGGGTTGGCTGTGACTTACCGTCGTCCCAGACGTAGGTTGCTACTGCAGGCTTTGGCATAGTCTTTTCATCGTCTAAGTACCAGGTGCGCTCTATCTGGATTTCAGAATCAGAGACACGAGAAACTTTCGGTTCGCCAAGATATGGGCGTGCTTCTGATGTTCCGGCGAAAACACCGTTGTGGAACAACGCAACTTCGTATGGCTCGTCCGAATTAGGGGTTCCGGTCGGGATAACAATCCACGATAGCGCCTTGCATGAGTCATATGTGCTTGTATCTGCTGATGCTAAATCCCAGTTTTCAGCTGAATCTGCTGGCAGACCTTCCCACGCTGGGTTGAGTTCAGTTGCAGCTTGAGCCAAGGCTTCGTCGCCAGTTGTTTCGGCGCAATCTGAGCATCCAGTGAAAGCAATTAAAGCAATTGGAAGGCACGCACCAATACGTGCCAAACTCTTGCGAGTCATTTTTCCTTCTTCCATTAATATCAACGATTAAACCAAGAAGATACATTACCACTGTCAACGTTTATCCGGGGTTTGGTGGCAATAGGACATAACTCAGATGTGGTCAATAATGGAGTTCAAGCGCGCCGAAGGGCGCATAACTGCTTGCACACGAGCCGGATCGGGATCATAGTAGCCCCCGAGATCTACCGGCTTTCCTTGGACTTTGAGCAGCTCACGCTGAATATCGGCGGCGTAGTGCTCCAGTAATCTAGCCGGCTTCGCGAAGGTCCGAGCCAGTTCGGTATCATCTGGTTGATGTGCCAGAGCCTGCGCCCAATAAGTTGCCAGCCACGCATGTGAACCGCGACTATCTAGTTGTCTCACAGCTGCTTGAGGTGAGTAACCATTAGCCAAGACCTGCTCGGTCGCATAGTCCAAGGTGTCGGCAAGAATATCAGCCCGCCGATTGTTCATAGTTCGTCCAACATGGCGTAACGATTCAGAAACTGCCAGAAACTCCCCTAGGGAATCCCACTGCAGATGATTTTCGGCTAGTAACTGCCGGGTGAGCTTGGGAGCAGTTCCGCCCGCTCCAGTCTCAAACATTCCGCCACCAGCCATGAGTGGGACCACCGATAACATTTTCGCAGATGTCCCTAGTTCCATAATCGGGAACAAATCCGTAAGATAGTCGCGCAGGACGTTTCCAGTAGCAGAAATAGTATCTAGCCCAGCCCGCAGGCGGTCGAGAGTTTTCTTTGTAGCGTCCGGTATCGACATGATACTGACATTGAGCGTGTCAGTATCTCCATCAGCTAAAAACTCGTGGACATAAGCGGTCATAAGACGATCGTGGGCACGCTCTGGATCTAACCAGAAAATAACCGGCGTATCAGAGTAGCGCGCCCGTGACAGTGCCAGCTGCACCCAATTCTTAATCGGGGCTTTTTTCGTCACGCAACCACGGAAAATATCCCCGGCATACACCGGCTGGGAGACGAGCACGGTGTCGTCGTCGGACACAATATCAACCCGACCACCGTCCGGGGCAACAAATGTCTTGTCGTGAGACCCGTACTCTTCGGCCCGCTGAGCCATCAAGCCGACGTTTGACACGCTACCCATCGTAGACGGGTCGAAAGCGCCGTTTCGTTGGCAGTCTTGGATAACCACACGGTAGACATCGGCGTATGACGAATCTGGAATCACCGCGATCGTATCGCTCCTTTCACCGTCTGGTCCCCAGAGCTTGCCGCCATTGCGGATCATTGCGGGCATTGAGGCATCGATAATCACATCCGATGGCACATGCAAGTTTGTGATACCTCGGGCTGCATCAACCATAGATAGCCGTGCCCCAGAGTGGAATTCGCAGTTAAACGATTGTCGGATGCGGGCGCCGTCGTCGGCCTGGTCTAATCCGGCGAAGATACGTGTCAATCCGTCGTCGGCATGCAAGCCGAGTTCATTCAATCGTGGTCCAAAATCGGTAAAAGTTTGTGGAAAGAATGCGCGCACGGCGTGTCCGAAAATAACTGGATCCGAAACCTTCATCATGGTCGCTTTGAGATGAAGTGAGAATAATAGATCTGATGAGGACGCTTGGGCGATACTGTGAGACAAGAACGAGCGGAGCTTACTGACCTCCATAATTGAGGCATCAAGGATATCGCCGGCGTCGAGTTCAATGTTGTCAGTCATCGTCTGCTGCTGGCCTGCAACAGACGTGAAAACGATACGCGCCCGTGTTTTTTGCTCGACGACGACGGACTTCTCCGTATGCTTAAAATCCCCCGCTTTCATTGTGGTGACGGTAGTTTGTGAATTGGCTGGCCAAGGTTCCATGCGATGCGGATGGGAGCGGGCAAAGTTCTTGACGGCCCGAGGCGCTCTACGGTCTGAGTTGCCTTCACGCAGCACTGGGTTTACCGCCGACCCAAGGACTGAGTCGTATCGTTTACGGACGTCGTGTTCCGCAGTAGTAGTGGGATGTGCTGGATACAGTGGGATATCAATGCCGTGTTCTTGTAGCTCATTGATAGCTGCTACGAGTTGGGGCAGTGAGGCCGAAATATTGGGAAGCTTAACGATATTTGCAGCGGGGGTGCGGGTAAGGGCGCTGAGCTGTGCCAGTGCGTCCAGACGTTGTTGAGAAGGTGGAAGTCGATCTGAAAAAGCCGAAATAATCCGGCCTGCTAATGAAATGTCTTGGGGAATGATGTTGATGTGAGCGTGCTTGGCGAATGCTGAAACGATAGGCAATAAAGAAGTGGAGGCAAGCATGGGAGATTCGTCCGTATGAGTGTAAAAAATCTGAGTCATATCTGGTCTCCTTTGACGTCGATCGGTGCACCACTCATTGGATGTCTTGATGTAAAGATTATCAGGAACGGAGAGAAATGTGTGCTGAATCAAATTCTCGATGTGAGCTTGCTTGCCAAAACTCAAATTTTGCCCATACCACTAGGGAAAAGTAGCAAAGCATTGGTAATTTTGAACTACATCATGAGGCGTGCATGAGGTATTAAAGGAGGCAGACAGTGGCAACTTGGAAAGATGGCGCTGGCGTCATTACCCTACCGTCTGGACGTCGTATTCGAGGACGGTCATGGCGAGTAACCACTGAAGAACAAGCTGACCTAGCTATTGTTCTTACCACCTCCGTAGGAAACCGCTTCGGAGCACCAACGATTATGTCCCGAGCTGGCGAAACAATCGCTATTGATTGGCCGGATTACCGACTTCCGCGCCGGCCAGCCCAGGCCCTTCAAACTCTACGCGATGCATGGAATGACGCAGCCTATAAAAAGGTTGAAATTACCTGTGCTGGGGGAGTGGGGCGAACTGGCACTGCGCTCGCGATTCTTGCGGTGTTTGATGGGATGGATCCCCATGACGCAATTGACTTTGTCCAACGCGAATATAATCCGCAATCAGTAGCCTCACCAGCTCAGCGAGCATTCGTTATGGACTTGGGTGCAGACGTTAACTAGATCTTTCCAAGATGCGGTATCTGTACCGTTTTAGGCCGTGGCATTTCACTCACCTACCGGCTGATGGTATTGGCTAGCGTGAGTTTTGAACATATTTGCGCCATACTTATCCCATGTTTATTGATCCGGCGACACCCACGAGTCCAGAGCGTCATGTCCTTGAGACGTTGGCGGCCCTTAGCGTTGCCAGCGAGGAAATCGAGTCTTACGGGACACATCCTTCGCAAGTTATCGAATGGTATGGTCCAACTGACGGTGAGCCAGTAGTTTTCGTTCATGGTGGAGGATATCGTTCTCACCTCTCCATCGCTCATGCGCGACCAGCTGCGTTAGCACTCGGCGAAGAAGGCTACCGAGTAGCTCTCATTGAGGTGCGAAAAGAACAGAGTAATCCGGACGTAACATTGGAAGATCTCCAGACTTTAGCGCTACGTCCAGATCTGGCACAAGCGACATGGATTGGTCATTCTCTTGGCGGAACCTTGGCGATCGACGTCGTCCTCGAACCGAGTTTACCTCCGAAAAAGGCGATAGGTTTAGCGCCATTTTGTCAGCTTATCGATACTGACAACAGTCATCCGGAAACCGCAGGTATTGCGGAATGGATCGGCGGTACGCCTGCCGAGAAGTCGCAGATGTACGAGAAGCTGGATCCTCTGACGCGGTTAGAAAAACTTGGCGAAGCTGGATTTGCAGACGGTGGTCTTAATATCCAAGTTATTCACGGGGAAGATGATCTGATCATTCCAGTGGCTCATGTGCGTGAACATGCCGCCAGTCCGATTAGGATTGCTATTGTTCCGGGTGCTAACCATGCAGATCTTATTCGACCTGGACACGATGCCTGGCTCTTCTTACTAGGGGCGCTCCGGGCGGACTGACGCATGAAGGATTAGAATAAGACACATGAGTAATCTCGATTCTTTTTCTTCTCGTTCATACGCCCAAGCATTCGGCGAATTCATCGCTGAGTCCCCCACCTCGTATCACGCTGCTGAGCAAGTAGCTAACCAACTTGTTGCCGCTGGTTTTGATCGCTGCGAACAAACCGAGGCTTGGCCACACATTTCCCGCGGAGTCATGGTTATTGCCGGAGCTGTGGTAGCTTGGCAACTTCCAGAGAAGTTCACTGCGCACACCGGAGCACGGATCGTCGGGTCGCATACAGATTCGCCGTCGTTCAAAATCAAGCCGGTCGCAACGTCCACGGTTGCTGGATACTCGCAAGTAAACGTCGAAGTTTACGGCGGCCCACTGTTGAACTCATGGCTCAATCGAGACCTCGGAATTGCCGGTCAGATCGTGACAACTGACGGGGAACGCCATCTTGTTAAAACAGATGCCCTGATGACGATCCCGCAACTGGCACCGCATTTGGATCGGTCCCAAAACGATGACCTCAAACTATCTCGGCAACGCGATTATCATCCCGTGTGGGCAGTCGACGAAGCAGATGTTATGGAATACATCTGTGCCAGCGCAGGTATTGATGCGGAACACGTAGCCGGCACAGACCTCTACGCATATGACACCGCTGGGTCCCGGATTTATGGAGGACCGAACAAAGACGCTTTCTTCTGTTCCGGACGTCAAGACAACCTCACGTCCGTATTTGCCTCGCTCCAGGCATTTCTTGCTGTTGCGCAGGCTGAAAAAACACATGACGATGTGTTGATCTTTGTAGCATTCGATCACGAAGAAGTCGGTTCTGGAACCCCAACTGGCGCGAGCGGACCAATTCTAGAAAGTACGTTGCGCCGAATCGTTGATTCCTCAGAACTCGCCGGCGATGAAGGCTACTGGCGGTTCATTGCACAATCCTCATGTATTTCAGCCGATGCTGGCCATGCTATCAATCCAAATCAGGTGGAAAAACACGATCCAGCACACCATCCGATTCTCGGCGGCGGCCCACTACTGAAAATCAATTCCCAGCAGCGCTACGCTACGGACGCTATCGGTTCTGCTGCGTGGTTGCGTGCCGCTCACCAAGCCGGTGTGCAAACACAAGAGTTCGTTTCGAATAACGACGTGCCATGCGGCACTACGATCGGACCACTAACCGCTACCCGTTTTGGTATGACCACGGTGGATGTGGGTGTTGCGATGCTCTCCATGCACTCGGTTCGCGAAATTACAAATCCGGCTGACCTGCTTGACATGGCGAAAATCCTTGAGGCCTACTGGGTGGGGGCATGAAGCCTCGATACAATCCAGCTGACGCGCTCGATCTCGCTGCTGCTAATCACGGTGGACGAACGGCGATCCATTACGGCAAAAAAGCGTTGAGCGTATCCGACTGTGCGCATATCACGTGGCAGTTGGCACAGCTCTTAGCTGATCGCGGAGTCGAAGCCGGAGATCGAGTCGCGTTAGTAGCGCGCAACTGTCCTTATCACATGCTGCTTCATGTTGCCTGTGCACGGATTGGTGCCATTTTTGTTCCGGTTTCCTATCGATTCGCGCAGCCCGAACTTCGTGATGTGCTGGACTTTGTTCAGCCCGTCGTAGTTGTGGTGGATCCGGAAACAGCCCAGGTGTGTGACAGTTGGATACCAGCAGATACCTTCGTGATCGATGACGACGACGAGTTTGCGCCCCTCCCGAGCGATCTGCGGGTAGGTTTCGCTCCCTTATCAGCGAGCTACCGGTTGTACCAGGGAACGAATATTTCCATAGGGGATACCGATGATTCCCAGGGCGGGGCAATGCTGTTAACTTCCGGCTCGACCGGGCGCCCGAAAGCAGTCTACCTTACGCACGAACAACTATGGTGGGGTTCGCAGAATTTTCGCGAAGGGTTCGAGTACTCTAATTACGACGTCGAACTCGTGACGGTACCGTTGACGCATGTTGGTGGATTTAACGGAACAACGTTGGATCTGTTTTCTCATGGCGGCACAATCGTGATTATTCGCGAGTTTGATCCCGGCCTGGTGCTGGCAGAGATTGAGCGACATCGAGTAGCCATGATGTTCGCTGTTCCTACTATTTATGCGGCACTTCTAGCACACCCTGATTTTGGGAAGCATGACCTATCATCGTTGCGGTTGCCGCTTATCGGTGGAGCTATCTGTCCGCCAGATTTGCTCAGCCGAATGGCACAGCACGGTTTACGGCCGTTAAATGTGTGGGGGATGACGGAAGCTGCAGCAGCTGGCTTCATGCTCTCACAAGATCTTCTTGAGGAAGCTCCCGGCGCCATCGGGATCCCGTTTCCGCATGTCCATGCAAAAATTGTTGATTCGCGTGGCTGCGAATCGGATACTGGTGAACTTGTTATTTCTGGTCCGAATGTGATTGACGGATACTGGCATGATTCTGGATTTACCGCCGAGGCATGCCGGGACGGTTGGCTGTATACCGGAGATATGGTGCGTCGAGACGAAGCCGGATACGTGTGGGTTCTCGGCAGAATTGGCCAGCAGATCAATACCGGTGGCGAAAAAGTTAATCCCGAAGAGATATCTCATGTTCTGCGGCAGCTTCCGTATGTGCGAGATGTCGCCGTCGTGGGAATTCCCGATCCGGTGTGGGGCGAAGCAGTGGCGGCGGCAGTTGTGCTAGAGCCAGCTGCTGAGCTACCAGAAATAGGGGAGATCAGAGAATTTGTGGCGCAACATATTGCACGCTATAAAGCTCCCCAGGTAGCTGTTGCAGTGACAGCCTTACCGACGAACGCCAACGGCAAAATCGATATGGCAGCAGTTAAAGATCTGATTGAGCAGAGTATTTAATTAGTGCCCACGAGCCACGAGCGTGGCTGCTTCTTGGCGGGCATGGCCGCCACCAACTCCGAGTCCTTGCGCCGCGGACGCCCCAATAGCTTTCAAGTTCTCGGGAATCTCCCAGCCCTTATGGGCCATTGCGCGTGCCCATAACGAGCCAGAACGATATGAGGAACGTACCAATGGACCGGCCATGATCCCAGCAAATCCCATCTCATACCCGATCTTGGAGAGCTCGACGAATTCTTGCGGCTTTACCCAACGGTCAATCGGATGATGCAACGGAGATGGGCGTAAGTACTGCGTGATGGTCAGCAGGTCGCACTGCGCATCCTTGAGATCCTGCATTGCCTGGATGATCTCATCACGTGTCTCGCCCATGCCGAGGATCAAGTTGGACTTGGTGATCAGACCTGATTCCGAAGCGAAAGTGATGAGGTCGAGAGAGCGCTCATAACGGAACGCTGGCCGGATTTTCTTGAAGATGCGTGGCACTGTTTCGAGGTTATGTGCCAAAACTTCCGGCCGGGATTCAAAGACGTGGACGAGTGACTTTTCGCCGCCACGCATGTCGTCAATCAAGAGCTCAACACCAGTGGTGGGGGACATGCTGTGGATTTGACGGCAGGTTTCGGCGTAGAGCCACGAGGCGCCGTCGTCGAGATCATCTCGCGTAACTCCGGTGATGGTGACGTAGTTCAGACGCATATCAACCACTGACTGGGCAACGCGCCGCGGTTCGTCACGATCGTATTCGGTGGGACGTCCGGTCTTAATAAAACAGAAATCGCATCGGCGAGTACAGATATCGCCGCCGATCAGGAACGACGCTTCGCGGTCTTCCCAGCACTCATAAATGTTTGGACAGTTCGCTTCGGCGCAGACGGTGTGAAGCGAAGCCCCTTCCATGCGGGACCGCATATCGGTGTATTCGGTTCCCACTGTTGCTGTGGTCTTAATCCAGCTTGGTTTTTTCTCGATGGGGGTTTCGCGGTTGCGTTCCTCGACCCGCAGTAGTTTGCGATGCTCGGGATTTACTCGGTCTGCGATGGCCACGATGCCTCCTTAGTAGGGGTTTTAGCGACAGATTCTCGTTTCCATGCTACGCCGGTTTGCGGGGGCGGCGTGGTCTGCTGGACGAGAGCTTCTTCTAATAGCTGAGTTGGGTTGGGGTGAACGACGACGGCGGATTCCGGCCGTTCTAAAAACTGTTGATATGCCTGCACGAGATGAGGGATAAGGGCCTGTGCAGTGTTTTCTAAAGTTGTTGCTACTCCTAATTGAGCCAAGGAGGTTACGCCAGCGTCAGTGATACCGCAAGGGATGACGCGCATAAATCGCTCTAAATCGGTAGTAACGTTAAACGCCATCCCGTGCATGGTGGCGTCGTTGGCAAACTTAATTCCGATAGCGCAAAGCTTTGACTCTAGGTGGGTTGGCATGTTCGCTGCATCAATCCATACGCCAGATCTCCCCGCTACCGCTTTGGCCTGAATCCCAAATGTACTGACTGCATCGATAAGGGCGTTTTCGGTGCTGCGAACAAAAGCGACAACGTCCTTAGGTGCAGTGACTTTCACAATGGGATAGATCACGAGTTGGCCGGGGCCGTGGTAGGTTACTGAACCGCCACGGTCCATCGTGATAACTGGAACGTCGTCGTCCGGAATGTCCTGTGGCTTAGTTCGTCGCCCTGCAGTATAGGTGTGCTCTGATTCCCAAATGATGAAGGTATCGGGAGCTTGCTGAGATGCCACTCTTTCGTGGATATATCGCTGTAAAGCATCAATATGCATGTACGGCAATGGGCCGTGGTTAAGAAGATTTATGATCTGCACACTACAAGCCTAGACCGGGACGTTAGTCATGTGTTAATTGGAGTGGCGTAAACCAAACAAATAGCTCGTTTGAATAGATATAAAAGGTGTTGGATAAGTATGACTATGTTGTCACATCACGCTAACGAGTGGAATATCTTCCGCGAAGTCACGGTACAATGTGATTCGAAGTATTCTTTCGGTATACACTCCACTGATAAGAGAATAAGAAAACCGGTGTTTTATCGTCCCTGCGAGGCGGAGAACACCGCCGGACAGAAAGCCTCGCATGTTAAAGTTCATTCTTCGGCGACTGCTGAACTATCTGCTTTTGCTGGTAGTAGCAGTTACCCTTGCCTACTTTATCGCCGGCACCCAGCTGGACCCACGTTCGATGCTCATTGAAGCTGAGATTTCTTCTGGTAAGAACATTTCATACGAACAAGTTGTGCATACAGTTGATCAGCGTCTGACTGGCTGGAACATTAACCCAACTGATCCAATCATGGATCGATTCGTTAACTGGGTTGGCATGATTAGCCACTGGGACTGGGGATATTCGCCTCAGGGAAGCAGCATCAATGCAGAAATTGCTAACCGTGTTCCAATTTCTCTTCAGCTTGTCTTCTTAGGCTTCTTCATCGGAATTCTCGGCGGAGTTGCGCTTGGTGCTTGGGCTGCAGTGCACCAGTACTCCAAGCGTGATCGCATCATTTCGATCGCGGCGATGGTCATTATTTCTACTCCGGCAATGGTTATTGCGGTATTCCTACAGATCGGTGCAACATACGCCAATCAAGCCGCAGGATACCAGATCTTTAATTTCATTGGACCAACATCGGCCATTCCACCGGACGGTTTCTGGCTCCAACTCTTTGATCGCTTACAGCACTTGTTACTGCCAACAATTTCGATGGCACTGTCCTCGATCGCTTCCTATTCCCGTATTCAGCGTAACTTGATGCTTGATACTCTCGGCGCAGACTATGTTCGCACAGCCCGAGCAAAGGGCGTCCGTTTCGGAACTGCAATCCGTAAGCACGCGTTGCGTACCGCGCTCATTCCTATTGCGACCTACTTTGCTTTCGGTATCGCAACGCTGATCCTCGGCGCTGCGATTACTGAGCAGGTCTACGGCTGGAACGGTATGGGTATCTACTCAGTGGGTACGATTACCGGCGCCGATATTAACGGTACTGCGGCGGTTGTGGCCTTCGCTGGAACATGTACGCTAACCGGTGCTTTCTTGTCCGATGTTGCCATTTCTATGGTTGATCCACGAGTAAGGGTGGGATGATGACCACTGAACATTCCCCAATGGTGAGCCAGGCTGATGTTGATACTGTTCAAGCTCAACTCGAAAAAGACGCTCAGATTCGCCTAGAAAGTAGCCACCGCTACACGCGTGGCCAATTGATTCGTCGTCGGTTTTTGCGCAATTGGACTGCGGTAGTCGGAGTTTTCATGCTCGTCGGCGTGATCCTCTTTGCGCTATTCGGTTCCTACCTCAGCTCATGGGACTATCTCACCCGTGATCGTACGGCTGCGTTACAAGCTCCGTCTCCTAACCACTGGTTCGGAACAGATAATCGTGGTCGCGATCTATTCGCGTTGACTGTTCAAGGTTTGCGTACCTCGCTGGTCATTGGTTTCTCGGTTGCATTCTTACAAACTGGTTGGGCTGCGCTTTTCGGATCGTCGATTGCATACTTTGGCAAGTGGGTTGATAAGGCCGGATCGTGGATCATCGATCTGATGCTCGTTATCCCATCATTCTTGCTGATCGCTGTTATTAACCAGCGTTTGGGCGGCCAGTCTGGTTCAGTTCCAGTACTGATCTTCCTTCTAGCGCTATTTGGCTGGATGCTGACGGCACGCGTGGTTCGTTCCATGACCATGTCGGTGAAGAATCTGGATTACGTTCATGCCGCTCAGTACATGTCAGTTCCGCCTTTCGTCGTCATTGTTCGCCACATTATTCCGAATATTTCTTCGCTACTGATTATTGATTTCACACTGGGAATCGCAGGTGCAGTTTTGTCTGAGACAACACTGTCCTATTTCGGTTTGGGAATTAAGGACCCACAGATTTCTCTCGGTGGCTTGATCGGTTCGGGCCAATCGTCTGCACTGACGCACTCGTGGCTCTTCGTTCCACCGGCATTGGTTCTGGTTTTCATGCTGGTATCAGTGAATTTTATTGGTGACGGTCTCCGTGACGCTATCGATCCAACATCTAAGTCTGGAGGAAAAGCATGAGTAGGAAAAAAGACGCGGTGACGTTTGATTCAAGCGATCTTCCTCAAGCACAACCAGGTGTTCCTATCGTTGATGTCACCGATTTGCATGTTCGCTTTCCGTCTGAAGACGGTGTAGTCCATGCAGTTCGAGGCGTGAATTTCTCGGTTAACTCCGGTGAAGTTCTCGGAATCGTGGGCGAATCCGGTTCTGGTAAATCGGTTACCTCGATGGCGATTATGGGTCTATTAGACCAATCGGCACAGGTTGAGGGTTCAGTCAAACTTCACGGAACCGAAGTGCTGGGCCGTTCTGATGCTTACATGTCTAACGTGCGTGGTAAGACTGTGGCAATGGTGTTCCAGGATCCGCTATCTGCGTTGACCCCGGTGTATACAATCGGTGATCAGATCGTTGAAGCTTTGAAGGTTCACGATCCCAATATGAATGATTCACAATACCGTGAGCGTGCAATTGAGCTCTTGACGATGGTTGGTATTCCTAATCCGGAAATCCGGGTTAAGGCATTCCCGCACGAATTCTCTGGCGGTATGCGTCAGCGAGCTATGATCGCTATGGCGATTGCCAATAAGCCAGAACTTATTATCGCCGACGAACCAACAACCGCTCTGGACGTAACGATTCAGGCACAGATTCTTGACGTATTGCGAATGGCTCAAAATGAACTGGGCGCAGCCGTTATTATGATTACCCACGATCTGGGTGTGGTAGCTGGTTTAGCAGATAAAGTCGCTGTTATGTATGCCGGTCGTGTAGTTGAGTCCGGTTCAGTTGATGAAATCTTCTACCACTCTGCAATGCCATATACAATTGGTTTGCTCGGATCGTTGCCACGTCTTGATTCTAAGAAGGAATACCAGTTGGCAGCTGTTGAAGGTAATCCGCCGTCGATGCTCTTTGAGCCAACCGGTTGTCCGTTCGCGGCGCGTTGTCCGGTAGCTCAACCACACTGTCTGGATGGAGAACCGGCGCTGGCTGAAGTCAAATCTGCCGATGACTATCAACATCGGGTGGCGTGTAAGCGTGCTGAAGAGATTCGCCATGAATCACGCAAGTACACCGACATTTACCCGCTTCCTGCGGCGGTTCCGCCGCCATTCGCAGTTCCACGTGAGCAGCGTGAAGAAGTCCTGCGTGTTGAAGGCATGACTCGTTACTTCCCGTTAATGAAGGGGTCCGTGTTCCGTCGTCAAGTTGGTACCGTTCATGCGGTAGATGGTATTGACCTTGACATTCGCGCTGGTGAAACACTTGGTCTGGTTGGCGAGTCTGGTTCTGGTAAGACGACGACGCTGATGCAGGTGCTCGACCTGGTCAAGCCGCAAAACGGCAAGATCGTTGTGATGGGTGAAGATACATCTGAACTGTCTCGTGCTGATCGGAAACGCATTCGTCAAGATCTGCAGGTCGTTTTCCAGGATCCGATGGCTTCGTTGGATCCGCGTTTCCCGGTCTTCGATATCATCGCTGAGCCATTGCGCTACGGCGGCTGGAAGAAAGAAGATATTCCGGGCCGTGTTGAAGAACTGATGAAGATGGTTGGGCTGGAGCCAGCTCACGTCAACCGTTACCCACGTAACTTCTCCGGCGGTCAGCGTCAGCGTATTGGTATTGCACGTGCGCTTGCACTGGAGCCCAAGTTGCTCATTTTGGACGAACCAGTTTCGGCGCTCGACGTGTCCATTCAGGCAGGTGTCATCAACTTGCTCGACGAACTGCGTTCTAAGATGTCGCTGTCGTACCTGTTCGTTGCCCATGATCTATCGGTTATTCGCCATATCGCGGACCGCGTGGCAGTCATGTACCTCGGCAAGATCGTCGAAGTTGGAGACGTCAACTCGGTCTTCGAAGCTCCGCAGCATCCGTACACGCAAGCTTTGCTCTCGGCAATCCCGATTCCGGATCCGCACAAGGAACGTAGTCGCGATCGTATTTTGCTTGAAGGTGATCTTCCGTCTCCAGCAAATCCGCCAAAGGGTTGTCGTTTCGTTACCAGATGTCCACTATATAAGACACTGAATGAAAGTGAGCAAGCTCGCTGCGAGGCGCATCATCCAGACTTCCAAGTACTCGGAGATGACCATAAGGCGGCGTGCTATTATCCGCGGACTGTCACCCTTTTCTAAGGGTTGGAACGCTGAAAATCTAAGCTAATTGACATCTGGGCTAGACAATAATTTGTCTAGCCCAGATGTATTTTTATACACATTTCTTTAAAGATACGTGAAAATAATTTACCTTTTACTGAAATGTAGTCTAGGCTTGGGGGTATCACTCCAAGAACTTGTAGGAGTTAGTCCCAGAGGAGGACCATATGAAAATTAAGAAAGCAGGCTTTGCTCTTGTAGCTGCCTCGGCGCTGGTGCTCAGCGCTTGTTCTGGCCCAGCATCGTCGGGTTCTTCCGACGGCGGAAAAGCTGGAGCACTTCCAACTTCGGATGTTAACCGTGTTGACTCGGCTAAGTTGAAGGATGGCGGCGATCTTCGTGTTGCTATCCAAGCGATGCCAACCAACTTCAACCCACTTCACGTTAACGGTAACACTGTTGAAATTAACGATCTCTATGCCAAGATTTCTGCGGGTAACTTTATTTATGCAGACGATGGCTCATGGGATGTCAATAAAGATTACGTGAAGTCGTATGACGTTGAAAATAAAGAAGACGGCGACGCTAAGATGACCGTCAAGCTTGAGCTCAACCCAGAAGCTAAGTGGAATGATGGCACGCCGATTAACGTTGCTGATTACCAGGCGAGCTGGAACGCGTGTAAGTCACCTGATACTGGTTACGACTGCGCTGCAACAGACGGCTGGGAGAATATCCTCTCTATTGAACCTGGTAAAGATGAGTTTGAAGTTGTCGCCAAATTTGATCGTGAATACCCGGACTGGTCAGCGGTTCTCTCCGGTGCACTTCCGGCTAAGGGTGTCTCTGATCCAGCAGTCTTCAACGAAGGCTGGACTCCAGACCCAGCAGTCCTCAACAACTTCATTTCTGGTCCGTTCAAGTTCAAGAGCATTGATCAGGCAACTAAGCGTATTACCCTAGAGCGCAATGACCTCTGGTGGGGTGAGAAGCCAAAGCTTGAAACCATCACCTTCTCGGTTCTCGATAACAAGGCACAAGCTAACGCATTTGCTAACAACGAGCTCGATGTTGTCGATCAGATCGTTGATGCAGCAACCTACGAACTCGTCAAGGGCCGCCAGAATGCTGCTATTAAGCAGTCCGCTTCAACTCAGTGGCGTCACATCACGTTGAACTCCAATGCTGAAGCACTCAAGGACGTTGCCGTTCGTCGCGCAATTCAAAAGGGCATCGACGCTGCGGACTTCCTAACCACCGATATGGCTGGTTTGCCAGTTGAAGGTCTCGATCTTTCCCTTGGAAACCACTTCTTCATGCCAGGCCAAGAAGGCTACGAGGATCACTCAGTCAAGTTTGATCCAGAAGGCGCTAAGAAGGACCTTGAAGATGCTGGCTACAAGATGAACGAAACTACCAAGTTCTTCGAGAAAGACGGCAAGGAACTTTCCTTCAAGTTCACTCGTTTGACTGGTATCCCAACCTCTGAGTCTGCTGCTGCACTTTTGAAGGAACACATGAAGAACATCGGTATCAAGGTTGTCTTTGCTGACGTCCCACCGGCTGAGTTCTCCAACGTTCTTGAAGCAGGCGAATTCGAATCCATCGCATTCGGCTGGCGTGGAACGCCGTACCCAATGGCGAATGTTGGCCAGATCTACGGCTCTGGTTCGGCATCGAACTTCTCCAAGGTTGAAGATCCAAAGATCGACGAGTATGTTGAAAAGATTTCTTCTGAGCCAGATCACAAGAAGCGCGTCAAGCTCACCAACGAAGTCGACAAGATCATTTGGGACAACGTTATGACCATCCCGGTTTACTACCGTGCAACCCTAACCGCTGTTCCAGCTAACTTGGCTAACTATGGTGCGAAGGCATTCGAAACATTCCTCCCAGAGAAGATCGGTTACACCGAGTGAATCGTATGAGTTTGTAACTGCTTGTCAGTTATAACTATCAAGTAGTGGCAGGATAAGTACTTCTTATCCTGCCACTACTGCATTGTAATAAACTCATGCTCATGAATTACCGCATGCTTTTTGTGTAGATATGCCAATGCGCTGTGCAAGCGCCACGATCTATTTAATTTTCGTAGCATCCTGCTATATACACCGTGTATATCCTGCCTGCAGGTTAAGAAAGCAATAATTATGGTGAAAAAACATTCCTCGTCGGTGGTTACACGTCCCTTTGACGTTGGGCCGCAACCCAGATCGTGGCCTAGGTTTTTCGAGTTTTCTGCAATGCCACGAGGGGATAAAGAGCGGGTTATCTCCTCTTCTTTTCGCGAGAATTGGCAACTGCTCATTGTGACGACGACGGTGACGTTACTCCTCTTCGTTGGTTCCGCACTAGTTCCATGGGCATTAGGAATCTTCTTGGATTCGGGTATTGAACGCGGGCTTACTGCGTCGCTGCTCCCGGGTGGTCTCCTTGTATGTGGAGTCATTTTGATCCGTGCGTTCGGTGCGCTTGGTTCGCCGATGGTTCTCTTAGCTTGGCTTCGGGGAACGGTTACCTGGCAACGCAATATTGTGACACATGTTTCGGGCCGAAGAATGTCACGTAAGTCGGCACTATCGGCTGGTGAGATCGTCGCGTCAGCAACTTCTGATGCACCGAAAATCGGTAACTTAATAGCTACCAGTACCGAAACATTCGCGGCAACAGTAGCTTTCATTTTGATCGCAGTGCTGATGATGCGCTCGAATCTTTTGCTGGGGCTTGTTGTGACGATTGGGTTACCGATCGTGGTTGCGCTGATGACACTCCTGATCCGGCCGCTGCAGTCACGGCTATCAGCAAACCGTGAAGAGCGTGGAAAACTAACCACACTAGCAGCTGACGCCGTTGTTGGCCTGCGCGTGATACGTGGCGTCGGTGGAGAAGACGTCTACAGTGAGCGCTATGAAAAGCAGTCTGCGCACGTAATGGAAACTGGCATAAAGGCTGCGTTTATCCAAGCTGTCTTAGGCGGTCTAACCACTGCTGTCCCAGCATTGTTTTCCGCCGTCGTCATTTCGTTAGGTATCTGGCAGGTCTATCAGGGGCAGCTCACCTATGGTCAACTGGTGGCATTCTATGGGTACACCGCGTACTTGTCCGTACCAGTTTCATCAGCTACCAGGTTTTTCCAGGTGGTAGCAGATGCGAAAGTTGGCGCTCGCCGTATCGGCAGGATTTTGAGTACTGAACCGACGACGTCGAACGCTCGCACCATGGCTCAACCGCCAGTAATTAACTGGGATCAGGCTGCGCTCACGGATCTGACGTCGGGAGTGCGCATTGAGCCAGGGAAGCTAACCATGATCGTCTGCTCGCACCCAGACGTGGCAGCACAATGTGCGCAACGATTAGCGCGAATAGATGATGAATCTGAGATTGAGGTATCTGACAGGTCCGTCGTCGTCAAACTTTCCCAGCTACCGCTGGCGGACGTCCGAAACGGGATCGTGCTGTCCGGGGCAACTGCGCAGCTATTTCAAGGACGGGTCCGGTCAAATATTAACGGACCATATGCCGACGATCTGGTTCCGCGTACGGTCGCTGAGCAAATGGCGGATACCGGGGACGGCTCCGGGCAAGCAACACGCCAACATCGTGGACACCCGCAGGCCGCCAGTGATCAACAGTTACACGCAGCGTTAACGGTGGCTGATGCGAACGACGTCGTGCTCGGACTTGCCAACGGACTCGATGGCTATATCGCGGAACGTGGACGGTCACTGTCGGGCGGGCAACGCCAACGGTTAGCCTTAGCTCGTGCCGTACTACATGATCCGCCGGTACTGATTGCGATTGAACCAACGTCGGCGGTCGATTCTCATACCGAGATGCGAATTGCGCGTGCGTTATCTGCCCAGCGTGCCGGAAAAACGACGGTGATCGTTTCTATGTCACCAATTATGTTGCACCAAGCTGATACGGTTATCGTCCTGAACCCAGACGGTACCGAACATATGCGCGGTAGCCACGATGATCTGAGCCAGGATCCGTTCTATCACGCCTTAGTACAACGCACCGCAGTAGACGATCAGGAGGAGAACTAGTGAAGTTACCAATAGCCCACAATGCGACTATTGTTCGGAAACTGCGTGCCTTGGTTACGCGATTCAAAACCGATCTCGCGATTGTTTTGGGCGTGCAGCTGTTAGTTGCGCTGGCAACTGTTGTGTCTCCGTGGATTATCGGCCGTTCGTTCGACGCGGTCAATGCCGGTGCGCCCGGATCAGTGATTCGGACCAACATTATTATTTTGATTATTGCAGTCGTTATTCAGTCGATTACCGCTGGAATCGGAGAATACACCTCTCGGGTTCTAGGGCAGAAGATTTTTCACGATCTGCGGGTGGACCTCGTTCAAGCCGTTACTCATTTGCCTTTATCAACGGTGGAATCGGCTGGAACTGGTGATTTATTAGGTCGCACGACGACGGACGTAGACCGGATCGAATTCGTGGTACGGGTAGGAATATCACGCATCGTCATGCTCTCGATGCAAGTAGTAGTGACCGTGGTTGCGGCCGTCTTAGTTGATTGGCGTATCGGCATTGTAGTGGCACTGTCGTTTGTGCCAGTTGTACTACTGGTTCGCCGCTACTTGCGCCGCACGATTGCAGCGTATCTGGCAACGTCTGCACTGAACGCGGAAATCTCTGGCGACATTACGGAAACCGTGGAACACGTTGCCACGGTGGACGCGTTCGCGATGCGAGATCATCGGATCTCGAGGACAATGTCGCTGTTGACTGAGCAGTGGGAGAACGAACGTTATACAGCAGCAATGCGGGCCTTGTTCTCTTTCTCAATGGTGATCGTGCTCTTTTCGCCGATTATTGTGGCAGTTGTGTGGGGTGCATGGCTGATCGGGCTCGGATACGCTACCGTCGGTTCTGTGACAGCGGTTGCGCTATACGCCCAGCAACTGCGCGGACCGGTAGACGAACTATCGTGGTGGGTTGACGAATTACAATTCGCCGCAGTTGCATTAGCGCGTATTTTCGGTGTTGCCGATGTGCCACCTGATCGAATAATCGGGCCAGATATGCCTGATGGACAAACGGTATCTATTGAAGATGTGTCATTCGAGTATCGGCCGGGTGTTACAGTTCTTGACAACGTTACGATGGCGATTGATCCAGGCGAAAAAATCGCTATTGTTGGCCCATCGGGGGCCGGTAAATCAACATTGGGACGGTTAATTGCAGGTGTTAATCCGCCTTCACGAGGACATATTCGCGTTGGGGGAGTTGAGGTGACGCGCATCGAAGAAAAGCGTATGCACTCAACTGTTGCGCTGGTGACTCAAGAAAACCATATTTTCGTTGGGAGCATTGCTGATAACTTGCGATTTGCAGCACCTGATGCGTCCGATGCAGAATTGTGGAAGGCGCTCGACGTCGTCGATGCTACGTGGGCACGAACAATGCCCGAAGGGTTAGCGACGAAAGTTGGTTCGGGAGAACGCGAGCTGGCTCCGGATCGAGCACAGCAATTAGCGTTAGCTCGAATCGTGTTGCTTGATCCGGACGTCGTTATTCTTGATGAAGCCACGTCGCTTCTTGATCCGACGGCGGCGCGCTCCACAGAACGTGCGTTGGCACGGATCTTGCAGGGGCGTACCGTGATATCCATTGCGCACCGGCTTTACACCGCATACGACGCAGATCGGGTATGCGTGATGATAGATGGAAGAATTGCAGAACTAGGAACGCACGATGAGCTGGTGGCTGCCGGTGGCGAATATGCCTCTTTGTGGCACACGTGGCAGCAAGACTAGATCAACACGAGCGTTGCCACGGCACTGCTCAAGAGCACGAGCGTTCCAGCAATGGGTAGGGGAAGGAAACGCGACGTCGTCGTTTCGTCCCACTTTTCGCCAGTGAGCGCTAGCCGACGGCGCAACGCCGAATCGGACCGGATCGCGTGGGTACGAATATTGAGCGAATCGGCTGCAAATGGTAGCGGAACAACAATCTCCCGCGGTTGCGGATCCTTCCAGTCTATTGGATCGGGCAGACTGCGCTTGCGCTCACGCCACGAGTTATATAGCAGCCCAACCCTGGAGGGAAGCACCCATACTGGGATTTTCTTGCCAGATTTGGTGTAGATATATAACCCCCACCGGTTTAGGGCTTCGGAAACATCTGCCCACGGAATGAAATATTCGCGCGCCAGATTAATAACGTGGATTCCTTGTGGCAGAACGATTAATCGCGGGTTCCACCAGCCTGCCCAGCCTATGAAAGACAGGAAGGCTACTACGGGGAGCGAGAAGAGGATTTCCTTCAATCCGCCATTGATTCCAGACGCAACCACAATAACGAACGAGAGAACCCATAAGAGGTAGGCCCAAAAGTGGCTGTTTTCACCGCGCAATGTCACATTCATGAAGTTAATTGTCGCAGGTTGTTCGTTCGCTCGCATTTCGTTGTATGTAAGCGAACTGTGTCGGTGCTACATCGTAAACTGGCATTATCTGAATAAGACATTAATTTAAAGGGACTTTTATGATTCAAACACGCGCCGATCTGCGAAACGTTGCCATTGTTGCTCACGTTGACCACGGTAAAACTACGCTGGTAGACGGCATGCTATGGCAAGGCGGCGCATTTGATGCCCGCGCAACGGTTGAAAAAACGGGCGAGCGCGTTATGGATTCTGGTGATCTAGAACGCGAAAAAGGTATTACGATTCTTGCTAAGAATACGGCTATTACCTACCACGGTCCATCAGCTAAGGACTTTGGCGCGCCGGAGGGAGTAACGATTAATGTTATCGATACCCCGGGGCACGCCGATTTCTCGGGTGAAGTTGAACGTGGACTGTCCATGGTAGATGGTGTGGTACTGCTGGTGGATGCCTCGGAAGGCCCACTGCCGCAAACCCGTTTCGTTTTGCGTAAAGCCTTGGAAGCCAATAAGCCGGTTATTACAGTTATCAACAAGGTTGATCGTCCGGACGCACGTATTTCTGAGGTTATCGAAGAAGCTCAAGATCTATTGCTGAATCTTGCCTCGGACATCGACAATCCAGATCTTGATCTGGATAAGATCCTCGATATCCCAGTTATTTTTGCGGCTGCCAAAGCAGGACGGGCTGACACAGTTCAACCAGCCGACGGTGAACTACCAGCAAACGAAAACCTAGAGCCGCTGTTCCGAGCAATTCTTGAATACATTCCAGCGCCAACTTACGAAGAAGATGCTCCGTTGGTTGGTCAGGTGACAAATCTTGATGCTTCGCCATTCCTTGGCCGGTTGGCACTCATTCGTGTCTATTCAGGCGAGCTGAAGAAGGGTGCATGGGTTGGACTGGCCAACGGCCCAGATTCGGAAATCGAGCGTGTTCATATCACCGAGTTGCTCCGTACCCAAGGCCTAGAGCGTGTTCCTGGGACCAGTGCCGGACCAGGCGATATTGTTGCGGTTGCTGGAATGCCGAATATTATGATTGGCGAGACTCTGGTAGACCTCGAAGATCCGCGCCCAATGCCGCGTATTCACATTGATGATCCGGCGATTTCGATGACCATTGGCGTTAACACCTCGCCGTTGGCAGGTAAGGTTAAGGGGCACAAGCTGACCGCTCGTCAGGTACGTGACCGCCTCACTCAAGAGCTGGTAGGTAACGTGTCTATCCGTGTTCTTCCTACAGATCGTCCAGATGCCTGGGAAGTTCAAGACCGTGGCGAATTAGCACTAGCAATTTTGGTTGAAACTATGCGACGTGAAGGATTCGAACTGACCGTCGGTAAGCCACAAGTTGTGAAGCGTGTTATTGACGGCGTTATTCATGAACCATGGGAGCGTGCCACAATCGATGTTCCAGAAGAGCATTTGGGTGCAGTTACCCAGCTGATGGCGGCACGCAAGGGCCAGATGACTACCATGTCGAATCATGGTAGTGGTTGGGTTCGGATGGAATTCTTACTTCCATCGCGCGGTATGATCGGTTTCCGTACTCAATTCCTTACCCAGACCCGTGGTACTGGTATTGCGGCATCAATTTCCGAAGGCTATGCGCCATGGGCTGGCGATATTGAATCACGTAACACTGGTTCGTTGGTTTCGGACCGTTCCGGCCAAGTAACAGCGTTCTCGTTGCAACGCCTTGAAGATCGTGGAAGCTTCTTTGTAGATCCAGGTGAAGAAACTTACGAAGGCCAAATCGTTGGTGAGAACCCACGCAATGAGGATATGGAAGTGAACGTCGTCAAGGCTAAAGAAATGACGAATATGCGTTCGGCAACCGCTGATGCATTCGAGACACTACAAGCACGTCGTAAGCTTACACTCGAAGAATGTATTGAGTTTGCTGCTGATGACGAATGCATCGAAGTAACCCCAGAAACAGTTCGGGTACGAAAAGTAATTCTCAGCACGACTGAGCGGCTGCGTGAAGCAGCTCGCCGGAAGCGTGCTGGCAGAAAGTAACCTGAGTATGGTTCGCGCGATTGCAGGAACTCTTGTTGGAGTTATTGCGGCAGTTTTGTCGCTCGTAGCGTACTCTGGTCCGCTTGATCAGCCCGTTATTGGGCTGATCATGGCCAGCGGACTAGTCATGTCTGGCTCATGGTTTGTTTATCGGTTAACGCACGGACTGGGGTGGTGCTTTTATAGCGCTACGCTCGTCATTGTGACTGGCTGGATGGTCTTTTTCCCACCCACCGATGACATCTTGTTCACAGACCAATCATGGGCATTAGACGCTTGGCTAATCCTTGTTGCGATTAGTATAGTTCTGCCGGTAATAATCGACCGTGATACACCACGAGAACAAGCCGAAAACACGTCAACTGAGATCGAGATGCCATGACACAACAACGTATGCTTTCAATTTTGCGTTCGCGTTACGGCATTATTGGAATTTCGGCGATAGTTATAGTCATTGGCTACCTCGCTCTTGCTGTTGCGCTGGCAAACCATATTCCAGCTGGTACTAAGGTTTCTGGTGTTGATGTGTCAGGTCTGTCGAAGCAACAGGCTCAGCAGACACTGGCGCATGAGCTCGATTCGATGCTACATGAGCAGCGCGAGGTCAAACTTTCAAACGTTGAACACGATCCTGTTTTCCTTGACCCGGAAGGGCTGGAATTGCAGGTTGATACCGAACGAACCTTAGATCGTCTCACCGGTTTTTCATTGAATCCGCTAAGGCTGTGGCGGCACATGTTTGGCGGCGATAATTTTTCCGCGTTTGTTCGAACAAATTCGGAAAGTTTAGCTACACAGCTGGATGCGATTAGCGAAACTACCGATCGCGCTGCGCGCGATGCCACGATTCGGTTAGAAGAAGCTCAGCCGGTAGTTGAGAAAGCCGTTGATGGTGTAAAGCTTGATAAAGAACGTGCAGCAGATGTAATCGAACAATCGTGGTTAACCAACACTGATGCTATAGTACTGCCTGCAGCGGTTACTGAAGCCCAAGTGACAACCGAAACAGCTACCGAGTATGTTGATACCCTGTTGACGCCACTACTTGAAAAACCGCTTTCTCTAACTATAAAAGAAAAACTGGTAGAGCTGTCTCCAGCTCAGATTGCTGCGGCGATGACCATCGAATACAAAGACGGTTTTGCCTTTTCAATAGATAGTGAAAAGATTCGCGATGTCGTAGAACAAGTGCAACCAGGATTGCTGACTGCACCGAAAGATGCGAGCATCGCAATTGAAAACTCTGCGGTAAAAATTACGCCAGCTGTTGACGGCGAAGCTATCAATACCGAAGCATTGGTATCTGATATGGTCGGCGTAGTTAAAAGTAAGAATCGCACAGTCACTGTTCAAATCGACGTCGAGAAACCCAAGCTGAGTACCGCAGATATTGAAGGCTTAGGCGTCAAAGAGATTGTTGCGGAAATATCCACGCCGTTCTATGAAGACCCGGTGCGTTCGACTAACCTTCGTGTGGGGTCAAGCTATGTCACAAATACCTTGGTACGTCCAGGTGAAACCTTTGATCTGCAAACAGCGCTGGGGCCACTGGAAGAGTCGCGTGGCTTCGTGCGTTCTGGCGTAATTGTTAACGGTTTCCCAGCCACAGATATTGGCGGCGGATTGTCACAGCTCGCAACGAATGTGTTCAACGTCGGATATCGAGCCGGGTTAGAAGACGTTGCGCACAAACCACACACCGTCTACTACGATCGCTACCCGATGGGGCTAGAGTCAACAATCTGGTATGACCAGATCTTTGTGAAATGGAAGAATACCACCCCGTACGGTGTTCTTATCGAATCGTTCTTAGACGGGTCAAAGATTACTACTCGGTTGTGGTCAACAAAGTATTATGATGTCCAGCTTCATCAAGGGAAGCCATATGATTTCGTCAAGGCGCAAACTAAACGAAATCCGGCATCTGATTGTAAGCCGTCCACCTATAAGAAGGATGGTTTCTCAGTAGAAGTTGGCCGGACAGTAAGCCTTAATGGGGAACAGCTTGAGGATTCCCGAAACGTTGTTCACTATGATCCGTTGCCTGCCGTGACATGCGATTAGCATACGTAACACGAAGTATGACTAAGATTACTAGCAAACTGCCGTGCACAGGCCGATAATTGAAGTAGCGCATAAATAGAAAGAGGAACTCATGACGTACGTAATCGCATTGCCATGTGTAGATGTTAAAGATCGGGCATGCGTTGATGAATGTCCCGTCGATTGTATCTATGAAGGTGAACGCACTCTCTATATCCATCCGGACGAATGCGTGGACTGCGGTGCATGCGAGCCGGTATGCCCAACGGAAGCAATCTACTATGAAGATGATCTTCCAGAAGAATGGAGTGAATATCATCGAGCTAATGTAGAGTTTTTCGATGATCTTGGCTCGCCGGGTGGGGCAACTAAACTCGGTCCTATCGCTAAAGACCATCCGTTGATAGCTAACCTCCCGCAAGGTATCAACGATTAATCTGTTTCCCTGATAGTTCGTTGCATTTGGCAGTGAGGTATCAGGGATTTTTCTACCCAGTATTTATCTCAACATCAAAACAAATATTGAAAATTACGGTAGTGTGATGTGTATCGTACTCATTGTGTAGTGAGTGGCGAAAAAAGACGAAGGAGTCGGGCTATGGCAGAACATGCGAAACTAATTGTTGATGGGCGCCATCTCGATCTGGAACGCGTCCCAGCCGTATCTGGCAATGATGGTTTCAAGATCAACTCTATGCTGGCTACCACAGGTGCAGTAACCTTGGATCCAGGCTTCACCAACACTGCCTCGTGTACCTCAGCAATCACCTATATCGACGGTGACGCTGGAATTTTACGCTATCGAGGGTATCCGATTGAGCAACTAGCTGCACACTGCTCGTTCCTAGAAGTGGCATATTTACTGATATACGGGCAGCTTCCAGATGTTGAATCACTAGCAGCTTTCACCCATCGGATTAAAAAACACACACTATTGCATGAAGATTTTCGTTCATTCTTCACTGCGTTCCCGTCATCGGGACACCCCATGTCTATATTGCAAGCCGGAGTAGCCGGCCTGGGTACATACTATGAGGATACGTTGGACCCAACCGATACTGAACAACGGAATTTGGCTACCGTTATTCTGCTGGCGAAACTTCCAACGATGATTGCCTATATTTCGAAACGGGCAACTGGATTGCCGTTGCTTTATCCCGACTCAGCAAAGTCGTACACCGAAGACTTCATCCGAATGACGTTCGCATTGCCGTATCAGAACGACGATGTAGACCCGACGATCATTAACGCTCTCGATAAACTCTTTATTTTGCATGCAGACCATGAACAGAACTGTTCAACGTCGACCGTGCGTCTGGTGGGATCAGCCCAAGCCAATATCTACGCTTCGGTGGCTGCTGGGGTAGGGGCGTTGTCCGGTCCTCTTCATGGTGGTGCTAATGAAGCTGTGCTTGCTATGTTAGGTCATCTGCGTGAAACCAGAACTCCGATAAAAGATTTTGTTTCGCAGGTGAAAGACAAGAAAAACGATGTAAAGCTGATGGGCTTTGGACATCGCGTCTACAAGAACTATGATCCACGCGCAACAATCGTCAAAGATATTGCCGACGACGTTCTCGGCGCACTATCGGGCGATGAAGAGCTCTTTGATATGGCACGTGAGCTGGAACAGGTTGCGTTAGAGGATGATTACTTTATCGAACGCAACTTGTATCCCAATGTGGATTTTTATACCGGTCTGATCTACAAGGCGATGGGTTTCCCAACGAAAATGTTTACGCCGTTGTTCGCACTAGGTCGGTTGCCGGGCTGGATAGCCCAGTATCATGAGCTAGTCGATGATCCTGCCCAGAAGATTGGTCGGCCACGGCAAGTTTATGTTGGGTCAGATGCGCGCGACTGGGTGCCACTTGGGGAACGTCAAAAACGGTATTCGGGCTTCAGCGAACCACTTGATTACCAAGTGTAACGGCAGAACATCATGGGGGTGTGGACAAACCTTTCGTCCACACCCCCATGACACTTAGAGTTTCCAGAATTCGGTAATCGAATGACCCAACTCATGTAATAGGTTACGCACCAGCGGTAGCGAGATACCGACAATGCCGTGGTAGTCGCCCTCGATGCGCTCGACAAACGGGCCACCAAAGCCATCAACGGTGAAGGAGCCGGCAACATGCAGTGGCTCTTCGGTAGCAATGTATGCGTCGATCTCGGCATCGGTTAGCTGAGAGATGTAGACCAAAGCAGTTGAAACAGCCTCGGCATGCTGTCCGGTCTCGACATCGATAATGCAGTGCCCAGTATGAAGCGCACCTACCTGTCCGCTCATGGCGCGGAGGCGCTCGCGGGCTACCTCTGGCGTGTGTGGTTTGCCGACGATAACGCCGTTCATTTCGAGCATAGAGTCGCATCCGACGACGACGGTTGGTTGCGGATCGTGCTGAGTGCGTACGACGTCGTAAATAGCGTTGGCTTTGCTAGTAGCAAGAAGCTGCACCTGACTGGTTGCGAGCGTGCGCGTATCTAAATCCGGGTGAGCGGCAGCAAAAGCTTCGATTAGCGAATCCTCATCAAGATCAGCAACCCGAACGAGTGGAGTGATCCCCGCGTTAATAAGGGTTTGGCGCCGAGCCGGTGATGCGGAACCAAGAAGCAATGTTTTCATGCCAACGCCTCACCCAGCACGTCAAGTCCAACTGAGCCAAGGGACAGTGCCTTAGTGTGCCATGCTTTGAGATCAAATGCGGCGCCTTCGCGTTGCTGTGCCTGTGCACGCAACTGCTTCCACATCCGATGACCGATCTTATAGGCAGGTGCTTGGCCCGCCCAGCCGAGGTATCGGTTGAGTTCAAAGAGCAAGAACGAACGTTCCATGGCTACGTTGTCCTGCAAGAACTGCCAAGCAACGTCCCGGTTCCAGGTAGGGCTAATGTGCTGGTACTGCGTAGGGGCTGGTTTTTCCAGATGAACCCCGATGTCCAAAACAACGCGGGAAGCACGTAGCCGTTCGGCGTCGAGGACGCCCATGTAGTCACCTGGCTCATCCATATATCCCAGTTCGCGCATAAGGCCTTCGGCGTATAGCGCCCAGCCTTCGCCGTGTCCGGACACCCAGCAGAAGTTTCGGCGCCACATATTTAGTTGGTCCTTGAGATAGGTTGTGTAGCCAATTTGTAGATGGTGTCCTGGTACGCCTTCATGGTATACAGTTGTTTTTTCTTGCCATGTTGTGAAAGTGTCTGTTCCAGCTGGAACGGACCACCACATGCGGCCGGGACGAGAGAAATCGTCTGACGGACCAGTGTAGTAGATGGCTCCGGTACCCGACGGCGCAATTTTGCATTCGATCTTCTTCATTGGAAGGGGGATGTCAAAATGCGTATCAGCTAAATTGTTGAGTGCCTGATCTGAGATTCCTTGCATCCACTCCTGGAGCGCTTGAGTGCCGTGCAACTGGCGGGCGGGATCATTGTTCAGACGATCCATCGCCTCAGTCACACTGACTCCCGGACCATACAACTCGTGAGCGATACGCTGCTGTTCGGTGACAATCCGTTCGAGTTCGGCAACACCCCATTCATATGTTTCATCGAGATCCAGGTGCGCTCCCACAAATTGGCGGATCTGGCGATCATAACGCTCGCGACCAAACGCATCCCGGGAGGATCCATGCGGTGCTACTTCAGCAGCTAAGAATTCGGATAGTTCGCCGTAGGCTTGTCGCGCTTGAGTAGCTGCTTCGTTAAGTGCTTCGGCTAGATGTGGGAAGGATTGTGCGCCGCGCTGTGCGAGCGCCTTCAAGGCAGATTTTTCGCCGGCAACCTCGCGTGCCTCGGTAATCGCGAGATCAACTTGCCGCTTAGCATGTGCAGGTCCGTGAGCGACTCGTAATATGAGAGTCTCTTGCCATCCGCGTAGCGCTTGCGGAATGTTGTGCAGACGTTGGTTAACTAATTCCCAGTCCGCTTGGGTCTCGGTAGACATTAGGTCAAATACTTCGGTGATGCCTTGTAGTGGAGAGGCGATGTTATTGATCTCCCCAAACTCGCAGGCGTCGTAGTTTTCGAGTTCTAGGCCGAGTCGTTCCCGCATGGCCGCGATGGTGACGCGATCGACGTCGTCCACCGGCTCGAGACTATCGAGAGCGTGCAGTGTTGAGCGTTGCAGGTCGGCAACCTCGGCTAATCCAGCTGGAGAATAATCAGAAAATTTTGATTCATCAGCCCCAGGGAGCCCAAGCGAGGTGACACTTTCCGGTGATCTGTCAAGGATTCCTTGAGAATATGAGTTTGCAAGTTCATCAATTTGTGTTTGTGGTCTAGTCATATCTGTCAGTTTACCGGCAGACGGACTGAAGAAAATAGTAGTACCCTAATGTGAGTTAAGGAAATATGGCTTTTGCCTTCAAAAGTGACAGTAAACTTGCTAGAGTAGTGGATGTGATGCAAGACACACCTGATTATAATGTGGATGACGAAGTGACGACGGTTGAAAAACATGCCCGTCGGCTCTTAGGTGGCGCCCCGAAATATGCCCTCCACCAGGCCGCAGACTTGGTTGGAATGGATGTTGATTCTGTGCGCCGGTTTTGGCGAGCGATGGGGTTCCCATATATTCAAAATCCCGATAGTGTTCTCTTCACCGAATACGATATCGATGTAATGCGGGCGCACCAAGACTTTGTTAAGCGTGGAAAGATGGATGAGGATACCCAAAATTCTCTGATCCGTGCCCAGGCCCAACTTTCTGATCGAATCGTTTTGTGGCAATACGAAGCCTTAGTTGAAGAAGCTGAAAACCGATACGGGTTGGATGAAGTCTCGGCACGCTATTGGGTGCTCGATCATATTCAAGACTACGAGCAGTTCCTCATATATCAAACAAAATATGCGTGGCGTCGGCATCTGACTGCGTTCTTGCGGCGCACCGAAGTGGAACTGGAAGGTATGTCATATAGTGGCGATAACACCATGCCACTGATGCGAGCTGTTGGCTTCGTCGATCTTGTCTCATTCACCCAACGCTCCGGTGAGCTATCACCGCACCAGCTAGTTGATTTCATTCAGACCTTTGAATTCACCTCCCGTGATGTGATTTCAGCTTACGGCGCACGAGTTGTTAAAACAGTTGGAGACGCGGTTCTGTATATCGCAGATGATCTGCGTACTGGGGCAACAGTTGTTTCTGAAATCGTGCGCGCCTTGCGAGAAACTCCAGGCATGCCACAAGTGCGAGCATCGCTAGTGTGGGGTGGTCTTGTGTCCCGCTTTGGTGATGTATTCGGGCCAAAAGTAAACCTCGCCTCACGGCTTTGCTCGATCGCACCAGTGGGTGGAATATTAGTAGACCGCCCTACTGCTGAAGCTCTCAAGCGGCTTGACGAACATGCTTATCGCATCGAACCCTTCGGGACACCTAATCTCCAAGGAATCGGAAATATCGATGCCGCGCAGTTGCACGTCGTCGAAAATACAGTTTCTTAATCCACAAAATTCTGAATATTCCTTTACTATAGGAAGTAACGGTTTAAAGTTAAGTCGCCGATCTAGATATCTAAGGGAAACTGAAATGACGAATGTACTTATTGTTGAAGATGACTCGGCCATTTCTGCTCCACTGGTTCGTGCCTTAATGCGCGAGGGGTACGAAGTTACCGCAGTCGATACCGGCCAAGCCGCAATCGACCAGATTTCGCCGTCAGTTGATCTGATGGTGCTCGACCTTGGACTACCAGATATGGATGGCCTCGACGTAGCTCGCGCCACCCGATCTGCTGGGCACTCGTGTCCGATTCTTATTCTCACTGCACGTGCAGAAGAAGTAGATATGGTGGTCGGACTAGACGCCGGTGCTGATGATTATGTGACTAAGCCATTCCGGTTAGCTGAGCTACTGGCACGTGTACGCGCTCTGTTGCGTCGCACATCGGTTGCTGAAGAACCAACAGGTACGTTGCATGCCCAAGATGTCACCATCGATATTGCGGCACATCGTGCCTATATCGGAGACGAAGAGTTGCAACTGACTGGCAAAGAATTTGAACTACTCACAATTCTAGTGCGTTCAGCAGGTCAAGTCGTGTCCCGCGAAACACTCATGACCACCATGTGGGGCAAAGAAGTGGAGACTTCAACCAAGAAATTGGATATGCATATTTCGTGGTTGCGTCGCAAACTAGGTGACGATGTCACTGAGCCGCATTATATTTCCACCGTTCGTGGCATGGGCTTCCGATTTGAAATTAAATAAGACCCGCTAGAAACTAGGGGAGAAAGTGCGTCATGCGCCAACGAGCAATCGAGCTGGTCAGAATGGCCGTCGCTGTGGCCGTGCTTTTTATCGCAATCCCGGGGATGCTACTCGGAAGCCTTCTCATTTGGCGTGATGCCCAGTCTACCGTTGAGGTCCGATCGCAAGCCGTAGTTGAAGTTGTTGGCCGTCTTGAACTCAATAATTCAAAGGTATGGCCGAATTTACTGGATTCACTTGCCGAATCCTCACGTCTTTCTGGTGTCTATATTTCGGTTACCTACCCAGACGGGCAAACAGTAGAGTCAATGACCTCAGCAGCGCCACTAAGGTTTGAACTGCGGAGGTTTTCGCCACAGGGCGCGCTAGTTACAATCTCAGCGCCGAAGTATTCGGCGCTGATTAATATTGCCAAGCTTATCGGGGCAGCGGTTGCATTAGTGACTGTCTCGTACTGGGTAGGCGCCATTGTTGCCCGACGGCGTGCCCGTATTCTTTCTGACCCACTCGTTTTGCTTGCTGCCACCGCTGAACAAATAGGGGCCGGCCAAGTTCGTACACATATGCCACCGTCGGGCATTGAAGAAATTGACTTAGTACACCAAGAACTTGAAAGAACGGCATCTCGAATGGCTGGTCGTATCGCGGCAGAACGTCAGTTCGCTGCTGATGCTGCACACCAATTACGTACTCCGCTGACTGCGCTATCTATGCGTATCGAAGAGATCCAGCTACTTGCCGAAAACCCGGAAGTAGCGGAAGAAGCTGAGCGGGCATTGGAACAAATTGACCGGTTGAGTGGAGTGGTCACCGAGCTGATGCGTACCTCCTCAACTGGCGCCAGCGGAACAACCGAAGCGGTAAACTTACGTGACATCTGTATCCAGCAATTTGATGAGTGGCAGCCAGTATATGCGAAGGAAAACCGCGAGCTCGTTTTTGCTGAAGGCGATTACGGTACAGTTTTGGCGACGCCTGGTTCGTTGGCACAAATACTTGCCACACTGATCGAAAATTCGCTTAAGTACGGCGCCGGAACAACTACCGTTACTGTCGAAAAGTCGGCCCGGATGGTCAATATTAAAGTCCGTGACGAAGGCCCAGGTGTTCCTGACGGGCTTGGCGATACTATTTTCCTTAAAGGCGTATCGACAGGTGGCTCTACCGGTATTGGACTGGCCGTCGCACGCGAACTCGCAACAGGGGACGGTGGACGTTTAGAGTTGACCTCTCGCAAGCCAGCAGAATTTACCCTGACGCTCGCTGCAGTACCGCAGTATATCGATCCAGCGCGCGAGGCCGGACCAGGCACCATAATATCGTTGCGCTCGCGTCGTCGTCGACGATAAGGCTACTTTAGAACGACGGTACGAGGGCTTCCTTAGTCACTTTACCGTCACGTACATCGGCCCAAAACGTAGGGCTCGCATCTGCATCGAGAAGTACATAGGAAGCACCATCATCACCAACGTAGTTCAAAGAGCTAATCGGAGGCGTGCCCATTGCGCCGTCGGGGCCCATCGCCGAACGGAGTGCCAGGCCTGCCCATGCTACGTCAAATAGCGAATCATTGTTATCGACAGTCAAAACATCGGCAGTGGCCGTCACAAGTTCGCGCTGTTTGCTCGGGTTGACGATAGTTGAGGTTGAGGCGGCTTTGCTAATAATTTTAGATACCACTTGACGCTGCCGAGCAGTACGCCCGATATCCCCAAGCGGATCTTGATAACGCATACGTGAAAAAGCCAGCGCTGTGGTGCCATCGACGTCGTGGCAACCAGCCTGCCACACTAGAGTCGAATACGGATCATCAACATCGTAGTCGAGACATAAATTGACTCCGCCTACTGCATCCGTTAATTGCTTGACCCCGTCCATGCCGATTTGAACATAGTGGTCAACTGTCAATCCGGTTAGAGATTCGACGGTTTTAACAAGTGACTGATGACCACCAACGTTGAGTGCTGCATTAATCTTTCCGGAATTGCCATCGGGATAATCGACTAGTGTGTCACGAGGGATGGAAACCAACGATGTGGTTCCGGATTCGGGAACCTGCAACACCATAATGGTATCGGCACGATGTCCCTCAGTTGGATCTGAAACTACGCCACCACGTTCATCGGAGCCGACAATAAGATAGGTTGTTCCGGGAGTATCCGGGCTACCGGTGAGAGCCGATATTCGCGTGATACGAGAATCGCCAAGGTTAAATAGATGATATCCCCAGGCGCACACCGCGATGACACAGCATAAAACAATGATGCCAGCAGACCGTGCGTAGAAGCCTAGCCCACGCACACGTCTAGGACGTGCTGGCGTAGGCTGTGACATCGACCGCGCAGGCGCCACCGGTTCCGGCTCAACAAATCGGGTCCGAGGTGGTTGTGCAGGCGGCTGCATTCGCTGAGGCGGGTGTGCTTTCGCTGGGTATGGTCGTGCTACCGGAGCTGGCGCGGCCGGTGGTTGCTGGGGTTCGAAGCGCGGTGGCTGGCTTGCCGCTGCTGGCTCGGCCGGTATAGCCTGCTGGCGAGAAGATGCTGGCTTGTTGAAAGCGGAACGCCGAATCGGACTGCGCGGTCCGCGTGGTTGCGCTGATGCGCGGGGTGTGGACCGCATGGGTTTAACAGGTACTGACTCGTTGTGCTCAGGCTTCGGACTTACCGGTTTCGGCATCGGACGTCCTACTTTCCGCGCTCCTTGAGCGCGCGGTCGGGGACGACGCTTTCGAGGTTCAAAAGACGGTGGCTGAGTCACTAAGCTTCCAATCGCTGTTAATCGGCAATACCTGAGCCAATATTAGTTTTAAATTCTTCGAGCTGTTGCGGAGTAACACTGCGGACGATTTCCGGACCAGAATCAGTAGCTAAAGCTTGTTCTGGAATCGGCACATCATTGACCAGCGCGTCCCAGACCAGCTGAGCATTCTGTGACGGACGCACTCGCGCGCCGTCCGGGTAATACGGCATCGTTGCAAAATTGATTTCATCTGGGTCGACATTTCGAAGTGAATACGCCAACCCGCCGAGCCATTGAATATCGCCTAAGCCTTGAGAAAGATCCATGTGGCTCGTGACGTCTTTGAGGATGCCATAGAGAGTTGGAATATCAGTAAAGACATTCAGCCCGAATGTTTTCTTGGCGATGGCGGTAACAACTTGATGTTGACGTGAAATACGCCCGATATCTGAGCCGTCGCCGATCGAGTAACGGGCACGGGCAATGCCGAGTGCTTGGGTGCCATCGAGATGGTGGCACCCGGCTTCTAGCGAGATACCGGAAAAAGCATCATCGATTGCTTCATTGAAGCACATATCGATGCCACCAATAGTGTCCACAACGTCGCGGAACGAATCAAAATTGAGAACCGCGAAGCCATCCACATAGACGCCAGTAAGATTTTCCACCGTGCGCAAGGTGCACGCAGCCGCTTGAGCGACGTCGCCGCCAAATGTTCCGCCGGTGGAAAAAGCTGCGTTAAACATGGTGTCATTTTGAGGATAAGACTCATCACCATTACCCATGACGCATGAGGGAATATCGACCAGAGTGTCGCGTGGAATGGAGACGACGTCGATACGCGAACGATCAGCAGCAATATGCATCAACATAGTGGTATCGGAGCGTTGCGTCCCGCCGTCCGCGCGGTCTGCGCCCAACAACAAGATATTGAGTGGCTTGCCAGCCTTTTGGTCCAGTGGTGCCTGGTTTTCGGTAGGGCGGTCAGCTTCCTTAACCAGCGAAGTAAGATCATGCTGGACGATGGATTGCTGAAGCTCATGAAGCATCGTGGCAAGTGCTGTACCGCCACCAAGAATAAGAGCGAGCACGGTCAGGCCGAGGACTCGGAGGCGATTTCGCCACGGTCCACGCTTGCGCTGATGAGTTGCTGAGCGATGAGGGAGTCCGGAGCTCTGGTTCGACTTTTCCACGCTATTCCTACTCCTTCTGACAATTATCTAACCATGTGCCACTGGCCGGGGAGCCGTGGGTGGTTAAATTCTATCCCACATCGAGGCATTTTCAGAGACAATAATCGAGCTCATATCGTTTTCTGGGGTAATTATCACGAGTGCTGCATCGCTGATGATTGCGCCAGCAAATTTACGCGCAAGTTCTAGCGGGTCCTCAATACCAACCGCATAGGAGAAGCAGTCTGATTGTGGTGGTTTGCTAACTTCGAGCGCTACATTAGAGATAAGTGACAAGTCGACGACGTCGGGATAGAGCATCGGTGCGGCCGCAGCGTCGTCGTAGCCATCGGGTAGGTCGCCAGGCCATGCAAAGGCTAATGATTGGAGGGCTAAGGCGAGATTTGTCGCCTCGGGAACTGGGCTTTGTGGGGTAGCTGTGACGACGACGTCGTTCCAATGTGCCTCGTCTGCCGTCGTTACTACCTGACAACCAGCGATATGCCCGGCGAGCACCCAAAGAATAGACTTCCAGTGCGGCGGCAGATCGATTATGAGCCGGCTGTCTGAATCGACGCCGAGGTCGTCACGTAAATATTGAGCGATTTTAGAAAGATGCATCGCAACAACTTTTCCGGAAAGTTCGATGCGCTCATTGGCTCCATACCATGTCAAGGCTGGAGCTGTGCCACGGTTTTGCAGTGAGATTAGGAGAGAATGCGTGCTGGTCATGAATGTCCTTACATGGAAAAGAATGTGACAGCTGTGCACATTATAGTGAAAAAAGGAGAACCGGATGAATGCAAGTCGAGTAGGGATGTGTGATTATTTCTAATGCTAGAGGGCAGTTTGCCCTATCGCCTTGACTTTTGGGGTACGACACGCGTGTAATTTACATAGTGCAATAAATTCGAAGGGATCGTGGTATGTGGGAAGTAATGGGAACGGCGCCGGATAAGCATTCCGATGCCCGCAATGCCCAAACCCTCATGCAGGGTATCTTCAATCTTGGCTACGGCACCCAGACTGCGGAAGATTTATCTTGGATGGAAGAAGCGTTGTGTGCCCAAACCGATCCAGATATTTTCTATCCGGAAAAAGGTGGGTCTACTGCGCCAGCTACATCGGTATGTGCTAGTTGCTCGGTGCGCGCTGAATGTCTTGAATATGCAGTCACCAACGATATTCGCCATGGCATTTGGGGTGGTACCTCAGACAATGATCGTAAGCGTATGGCACGCGAACGAAAGGCAGCCCAAGGCTCGCGCGGTTAGGGTTTGTTGTGAGTGCGTCAGAGTCACCCCACGTCAGTATCACGGCTATTGTCATTTCTCAAAGCCGTGATTTTCCTTATTTATCTCAAACGTTGGTAGCACTGTCAGAACAGAGCGTGAAACCGCAACAAGTTCTTATCGGGCTTGAAGAAGACGCGGAACTGCCATTCTTACATCGGACGTTATCGCACGCACACATTCATGTTATTGGGCGTCAGACTAGTTTCGGACATGCGGTAGACGCAGTGCTAGCTCAAGCTGATATCAGTGGAGATTGGCTGTGGCTGATCCATGCTGATTCGGCACCGGAAGCGGACGCGCTGGAGCACATGATCCAGGTGGCGGAGACATCTCGTCAGATTGGAGCAGTCGGACCGAAGCAGGTGTCCTGGGATAGCGAACCGCGTCAACTACTAGAAGTCGGCATCAACGCAACACGCTCGGCCCGTCGGGTTCCAGAAATCGAAATGGGAGAACTAGACCAGGGCCAACTGGATTACCGGACAGACGTATTAGCTGTCGGGACTGCTGGTATGCTCGTCCGCTCTCAAGCGTGGGATGATGCTGGTGGGATAGATCCAGCTTTAGGTCCATTCGGTGACGGCTTGGAATTTTCGCGGCGCTTGCGATCGGCTGGCTACCGCGTTGTGGTTGAACCACGCGCCCGGATCCGACACGCTCAAGTGTCGCTGGGACGGCCGCTTGTTGGCTCTTTTGCTCGGCGCCGTACCAATCAACTTTATAACGCTTTGCTAGCCGCGCCGGCATTTCTTGTGCCGTTCTTATGGTGTGGCTACGTTCTGGGGAGCATACCTCGCGCGTTCTTGCGACTCTTATCTAAAGATGTTGCCTATGCGAAAGCAGAATTAGTTGCTGGCTGGAGCCTTGTTACTCGACTCCATGCGATTATTCGTGGCCGTGAACGAATTCGTCGAGTAAAAGTAGTTCCTCGACGTGCACTCAAGGACTTAGAAGCCCGGCCGTGGAGTATCCGGCAAGCGAAACGTCATTCTCGACGGGCTCGCGCCGACGCTCACTACATGGCGGTGGCGCCAGATCAATTCACGATAAAAGAGCGTGCCCAGTACCAACGTCAAAGCAAGATCGGTCGCATCGTCGTCGCAGTTATTAGCGCCGCGATCGCTGGACTACTGTTCCTGCCGATCGCATTTAATGGAACCGTAGTTGGTGGCGGTTTAGCCCATAGCTCTGCGACTGGTTTGGAGATAATTCATTCGGCGTTCTCTGGCTGGATCGCATCGGGTGACGGAATGCCTGGTGCTATTGATCCGCTATGGGTATTTCTGGCGTTACCATTGACTGTTCTCCAACCGTTGCACATTACGCTCGGGCAATTACTCACAGTTCTGATTTATATTGCAATTCCGCTCGTTGGTTTACTCGCTTACGCTGCGATCGGACGAATCGTGGTGAGCTGGCAGGCACGGGTAGTTCTCGCTTTAGTTTGGATATTATCGCCACCGTTTATTGACGCGTTGGGCGCTGGCAGAATATCGGGAATAGTGGCCTATATTGGGCTCACTGGTTGCGCTTATACTCTCGGAAACGTGTGGCGCGGATCAGCTCGTGATGCCGGACTACTGGCATTTTTCGGGATGCTGGCATCCCTAGCTTCACCAATTTTCGGACTCATCTTGGCGCTTGCTGGAATCGTTGCAACAATCGCACAACGTGGGCGTTGGCGGTGGATTGCTATTTCTCTTCCGGCGCTTGCAGTTCATGCACCTGGCGTCAGGTTTGGCGGTTGGCAGTATCTTTTGGTAACTCCGGGAGTGCCGCTAAATGATTCAGGTGCTGATCCGGTTGCGGTACTGTCATTAGTTCCATATCAGTCTTTTACTCTGAGCTTTCCGAATGTCTTAGCTTATGCGTTACCACTGAGCATGGCTGCCATTGCGGTTTTTGTGTTGGCTCGCACGACTCTTTACGGCCGTATCCGGGTGGCATGGCTATTTGCGATCTTAGGTTTAGCCTGGGCATTATTAGCTACTCAGTTTGTTCACAAGGACATCACATTGTGGTCTGGTTTTGGACTAGAACTGGTATGGATATCGTTGACGACGGCGATTGCTTGCGGCCTAGCAGGGGCACGGTCGTGGCTACGCGCTGCATCGTTTGGAATTAAACACCTGAGCGTAGGCGTTGTTAGTTTAATTTTAGGTATTGGACTTGTTGGAACCAGTGCGCATCTAATCCTAGTCAATGATGAAATCCTGCAGCTCCATCCGCAACCAGCTACGTTGATTCCAGCTATTGGTTTGGAAGATCAACGTTCTGGAAACAAGGTGCTATATCTCCAGGTTGCCTCGAATGGTGTCGAAGCTCAACTGTGGCGCGGTTACGGCATCGAATTGACTGAATGGACTATGGTGGAGCAAGCACGCGGTGCAGACGGTGCAGCCAAGGAACATTTAGGTCAAACGGTAGCTAATATCATGGGCCGATCAGCTTCCGTTGCTAATGATTTGAGCGAACATGGAGTATCGCTCATTGTTGTACCGCGCAGTGATGAACCACAGCGTGCCGAACTTGTCGCAGCATTGAATGCTAGCCGGGGGCTCGATTATGTCTCTGGACATGAGTCAGGAGACTTTTGGCGGGTGACAAACTCGGCCAGTAACGTCGTCGTCGGCTATCCCGATAGAACCCAGCAGATACGTCCTTCCGATCGTGATCGAATAATCGTTCTCGCAGAACGCTACGGGCCAAGCTGGCGTGCCCGACTGAATGGGAAACTGCTATCGGTAAACAAAACTGGCTGGCAACAGTCCTTCGTTTTGCCAGCAGGAGAACACGGACAATTGATCGTCTCGAACGATGATTGGACACACCGGGGACTCGTTGGACTGATGATAGGCGCAATGATTCTCAGTATCTTCGCCGCACTGCCAACATTCCGGAAGGGATGGAGCCGATGAAAATAAAACCAATCATTACCGGCGCTGGTGTGCTAATTATGGCCGGGGCAGTAGTTGCCTCTGCTTTTATCCTCCCGCAAAAGCATGTCGACGCCGTCTCTGCGCCTGAGTATATTCCTACGGACCAAACTTTTTCCTTGGCGTGTACGGGTGGAGCGAATCGAACAGTTACTGAAGGCGTTAGCGTAACAAAGGAATCAGAAGCTATCTCGGGCAGCGGTTTTGTTTTTGTCGACGGAGCCCACTGGTTCGATATTGCAACCAAATCAGATGCTGATTCGCGAACTATCCTCCCTACAGCGTCGTCAGATTTAGGAGTGACTCAGGCAACCGGAGTTGTCTACGCCCGGGGAGCAAGCGCTGAAAATGGTCATATCATGGGGGCTTCGAGTATCACTATTGGGGGCGGAGATATGCGGGGACTGGCTGTGAATCCCTGCCAATGGGCAAAACAGTCGCTGTGGCTCGTAGGCTCTGATTCGCAGGTTGGAACCTACAACACGCTAGCGATCCTTAACCCTGGTGATAACCCAATCGCAGTGACAATAGCGGCGTTTGGTGAAAATGGTCCGCTGGATTTAGGCTCTGCCAAACGTATGACAATTGCGCCTAAAACTAAAATCTCGACGAGCTTAGATGGTTTGATTCCACAGACCGAGCATATGGCATTGCATTTGACGTCTGATTCTGGTGAGTTCTCGGCGTCGTTGCAAACAAATGCTCTCGATGGTTTTAATCCACAAGGCTTATCGTTCGTCACTGGTGCCGCTTTTGGTAAGAATGTAACGATTCCTGGAGTCATTATTCCATCAGAGCGCACGTCAGACGGCGATGTGGAGAGCGGTGCGGGAGCAAGTTTGCGAATCGTTAATCCGCAAAACTCGGAAAACCAAGTGAGCGTGGCACTTCTTGGCAAGAAAGAACAGTCTCTTCCAGGGGCAGATAAAATCATGGTGCCGGCACAATCAGTTCTTGATTTAACTCTTGACGGAATTGAGCCAGGTGCATATGCGGTGCAGGTTAGCAGTCAACAACCGCTAACTGCGAGTGTCAACATGACGGTGGCTGCCGGAGACGTGAAAGATCAAACCTGGGTAGGTGCGCAACCACAGCTGCGTGCCGGCGGGGCGGCAGTATATGGAACGGCACAACTAGTAATGACGGCATCGAAAGTAACAACGGTGGACGTTACTGGGTATGACTTCCAAGGGGCTACCAAGTTTCAGAAAAAGCTATCTGTGAATGGGACGCAGACGCTCGAGCTTCCGGACACGGTCGGATACGTCTGGGTTTCGGCATCATCGCCACTACACGCAGCCGTGTACTCTACCGCAGAGCTCAACAAGGGCCAGGGGGTTAACGTTACTGCATTGACTGCCCGTGGAGCTGATGCGCAAGCTGTTGCAGTTATGGTCAAGCCTTAGGTCAGCGCGCGTAATCGACGTCGTTGGGATCCATATCCAGGGCACTAGCGATCTGCCCGACCATCACCTGGTGGATAAATAGACGTGGATCGTCCTCGTCTTCGATAGCCATCTCCAACGGCATCCGGTAAAAGACGAGTCTTCCTAAAATTTTTGAAGGACGTTCGAACGGAAGAAAACGAGCTAGCGGAACGCCGTCTTCCCAAGGGGCCGGATCAGTAGCTGGAACATCGAGTACTGCCACGTCATAGCGGTCCAGTTTTTCCCCAATATGTTCCCGAAAAGCCGTTAGTTCCCACGACAAAATATCGTCGAACTGTTGGGCGCGGGTTCGATAAGCTGGCGATGTTCGATCAACCAGCGGGCCACGCAGTCCGCGCCCATGACGATCGCGGCGCCGGCCGCAGGTTCTTTTCGGTAGCATACTCACAGATAGTATCTTAGGCCACGGGGACTGGAGACGACGAGCGATGTAGACTAGAAGGCGTGAGTCCAATCCGACACTGTAGCCGAGGCGTCTGTAAAAATGCGGCAGTCGCCACGATGACCTATGACTACAAACAAGCAACCGCCGTACTCGGGCCGCTTTCACCGGTGCCGTTGCCTGGCGCGTTTGACCTGTGTTCTCAGCATGCCCACACGGTTACCGTTCCCGTAGGGTGGCAGATGATTCGACTAAAAACCGAATTCGAACCGGTGCCACCGTCCACTGATGACCTCACTGCGCTCGCGGATGCGATTCGTGAAGCATCACGCAAAGATGTCCCACCGCCGCAGCCAGCACAGCGCGAAATTCGCCGAACCTCAATGGATATCTCAGCAACACCGCGGCCACGCCCGCGGCCACATTTCACTGTTGTGGATGGTGGAAATGACACTGTTGATGACGCTGACGGGCAAAGCGATTTGACGCCAGTTTCTGACGAGTAAACTTGGTGGACCCTTCCGGTAGACTAGACGCAGATAATTAAGTGAAAGGTAGCCTCATGCGAATCCTCGTTGTTGATGATGATCCAGGTATTTCCGAAATGGTAGCAATCCTTCTGGAGTCGGAAGGATATGAAGTTTCGGTGTGCGCTAATGGGTCTAATGTACTTGCGCTTTTTAAAGCAGAGCACCCGGATCTGGTGCTTCTTGACGTCATGTTACCGGGGATGGACGGCGTGTCTGTATGTCGCGTACTGCGTGAAGAGTCTGATGTCCCGATTATTATGATGAGCGCGAAGACTGATTCAGTCGACGTGATTGCTGGACTTGAAGCTGGCGCTGACGATTATGTCACCAAGCCGTTTGAGAATTCCGTGTTGCTGGCACGAGTTAAGGTTCGGTTGCGTCGTACCGAAAATGAAGCTGAGGTACTGCGGGTCGCTGATTTGAGTATTGATCTGAAGGCGCATGAGGTGCGCCGTGGTGACTCGCTCGTTCACTTGACCCCGTTGGAGTTTGATCTGCTGACAGTGTTGGCTCGCAAGCCGTATCAGGTTTTTTCTCGGGAAGAGCTGTTGGAGCAGGTGTGGGGTTATCGGCATTCAGCGGATACTCGGCTGGTTAACGTCCATATTCAGCGGTTGCGGGCAAAAGTTGAACGTGACCCAGAAAATCCTGATGTTGTTTTGACTGTTCGTGGCGTAGGCTACCGGGCAGGTTCCGTTAAGGAGTAGTACGCGTGAGCGCGAATGAGCCTCGCAAACGCAGTATTTTTGACCGCATAGAGAACAGGCTGACCCGGTATCGCGTCTGGTGGCAGTCATCGCTAGCTGTCCGAACTATTACGTTGATTGCTTGTGCCTCGATTGTTGGTATTGCCTTAACTGGTACGGTCATCACATATCAGGTCAAAAATGCAGTTTTCGATCGCACTGTTTCCGTTGATATTGAGCGCTTTGCTACGGATACCCAGTTGGCGCAAGAGCGTTTTTCCGTTGCGGTTTCACCGACGACGGCGCAGTCCCAACGTGTCGCTCTGGAACTTGTGGCATCGCTTTATGATCCAGCACGTGAGTTGATGGGTGGCGTCTTGCTGCGTTCGCCAAGCCAGGAATTTGGTGGAACTCCGATTTTGGAGCCAGAAACAGCAACGACGACGCGTGTGCGGTCACTAGTAACACGCGAATTACGAGAGATCGTGCGTAGTGATGCAGACTTGGGCTGGCAATCTGTTTCGATTGCGAACGGTAAAAAAGACGATATTCCTGGAGTCATTGTTGGCAAACAGATTAGCATTCCAGGTTCTGGAGATTATGAACTGTATGCAGTTTTCTCGCTGAAAAACCAGCAGGATTTGTTAAATGCGACGATGCGTGCGTTGTCCCTTGGAATGGTTAGCTTACTTGCTTTGCTAGTTATTGTCGCCTGGCTCATGGTCCGGTTTATTTTGCGGCCAATTCGAGCGGCTGCCACAAATGCGCAACGGCTGACTGAAGGCGAATTCGATTCGCGAATGAAGGTCTATGGTTCGGACGAACTAGCGCAGTTGGGGACGTCGTTTAATACGATGGCTTCGTCACTGGAAGAACAGTTCACCAAGCTGGAACGAATGTCTGCAGTACAGACAAACTTTGTTTCTGCTGTTTCGCATGAGCTACGCTCACCGGTTACAACTATTCGTATGGCTGGTCAACTGATTTATGACAAGCGCGAGGATCTACCTCCAGCGCTCAAGCGCAGTGCTGAACTGCAACATACACAATTACGAAACCTAGACGCTATGTTGTCCGATTTGCTGGAAATTTCTCGATATGATGCTGGCGGAATGGCGTTAGCGGCACAGCGGGCTGATATTTCAGCAATTGCGCAAAATGTTATTGAGATGGCTGATCCGCTGGCTACCGATAACGGTGTCATTGTGAGACTGGATGTCGTAGGTGACACCTATGCAGAGGTCGAACCTCGTCGTATCGAGCGGGTGATTCGCAACCTAGTGGTTAATGCTCTTGAACATGCCGAAGGTAAACCAGTTCGGGTTTCTGTCGTTGGTGGGCGTGATGCGGTTGCGGTGCGCGTCCTAGATAACGGTGTAGGACTTAGCCCGGAGCAAGCCGAACACGTATTCGATCGTTTTTGGCGTGCGGATTCGTCTCGAGTGCGTAAGTCAGGCGGAACTGGGCTCGGCTTAACTATTGCGAAAGAAGACGCACTCATCCACGGTGGAACATTAGAAGCAATCGGCGAACTCGGCGTTGGTTCAAGCTTCCTGCTTACTATTCCCCGAGTTCCAAATGAAGAGTTTACCCGTCCGCTTCCGCTGGAAGTACCGGAGCCGTTTTTGCTACCGGAAGGGGAACGCGAATGAAGAAAATTCTAGCTCTTATTGTGTGCGTTCTTATGCTGGCAGGTTGTGCCTATATTCCGACGTCGGGTAGTCCACATGCGGTTGAACGTCCAAAGCAAACTAGTGGTGGAATCGTGCTTGATCCACAGGGACCAGCTGAAGGCGCTGACCCTGAGGATATCGTGGTGGGCTTTATGCGTGCGTCGTCGGCTGGTTTCTCGGATGACTTCGTCGTTGCTCGGCAATATTTGACTGCGAGCGTAGCAAAGACATGGAACCCTACTACTCAGGTTCGTATCTATCCAGATTCGCAAAACCAACAAGTGAGCCAGACTCGTTCCGGCGCCTACCGGGTTACGGTAGGCGCGGGTGGCAGTCTTGATTCCACTGGACGGTATACGGCAGCGACCGCTGATGCCACGCTTTCAAATGAGTTTTCGTTGGTTAGAGAAAAGTCGGGTGAGTGGCGTATAGCAGTCGTACCTGATGGTGTGACCATGCCAGAGTCATTATTCCAAACGCTTTTCGTCCGAACCCCGCTTTATTTCCCTACCCAGGATCAAAAAGCACTCGTTACTGACGTGCGGTGGTATCCGCGCTCCCAGGTTGTGTCTGCGGCGAGCCGGGGGTTGGTCGACGGTCCATCAGCGTGGCTAGCTGGCTCGGTAACAACACTATTGCCATCGGGAACACGTTTGAATTCGCCTGCAGTCAGCGTCGAAGGTGGTATTGCAAGGATTGATTTAAGTAGCGACGTGGCTGAGCTGTCACCCCAAGCGCGGAGCATACTTTATGCCCAGTTTTCCAAAACGCTCACTGCAGTAGCGGGTATATCAGGCGTAGAAATCTCGGCTAATGGTGCGTTGATTAGCAACGATGAACAAACGGATATCTCTACCTATCCATATTCCGGTTCAGATCTACTAGTTCTTGCCGATGGGAAGCCCGCATTGGTTAAGGATGACGGTATTCATCTGATCGGTGACGCTGACACTCTCGCACACCTCGATCTCGTCTCGTTGGCAACACCGTATGGAGAGTCCTTAACAGAATTCGCAGCAGTGGGAAATGGTGGACGTACGTTGTATCGAATTTCGATGACTGGGCAGGTTGATACATTACTATCGGGTACTGCTTTTGTTACTCCCTCTGTTGATCGTAATGGTTTTGTTTGGGCAGCAGAGCGATCGGCGGAGCGGTCAGTTACTGCTGTTGCCTTAGATTCAGGACGAGTAGTAGACGTGGCCGTACCGTGGCTAGAAGGGCTGAAAGTTCGAGCAATAGCCGTTTCGCGTGAGGGTGCGCGACTTGCGGCAGTTGTAGAGCACGACGGGGCATCCCAGATTTTGATTGGCGGTATTGTTCGGGACGGCAACGGTGTCCCGCAGTCCGTTTCGGAACCAATCCGGGTAGGGCAGCGGCTTATGGACGTTACCGATCTGTCTTGGATTTCCGGTACTCGCCTCGTGGTGATCGGGAAGAGCCAAACCGCTTCCATCAACGCTTTATATTCGGTGCCATTGGGTGAAAACATTTCGGTGATGTCCTCACTTGAAGATATGACGAATGTGACGGCGGGTCGTAATGACGAATCGATTCTGCTTCAGACGATTCATCACGATGTCTATGCCTATGATGCGGGCGGCTGGCGCAAGGTTCTTGAGGACGTGACAACACCTACGTATCCGGGGTGAGATCAGTGTCTGTATATAAAGCCATTCGCCGGTTCTATATGCAATGTGTGGATATTGTCTTTCCGCGTTGGTGCGTCGGGTGTGCAGTAGCCGACGAGAGTTTGTGTGATAGATGCATGTCGGCGTGGTCAGGTCCATGGTGGCGGGCAGAGAGCAACGCTCAGTATCTGCTTCGGGTCGATAGCGAGGGCGAAGATATCACGGCTTTTCCCGTTTGGGGGAAAGCTTGGTATCGAGGCGTAGTAGCAGACTCTGTGGTTGCATGGAAAAATCGTGCTGATCGACGTTTAGACTGTGCGTTTGCCCAGCTGATATCGGACGCTCTTCAGGAGCTTAACGTCGGTCATGCATTTCCAGCAGCCCGCTGGGATCGGGTTGTGATTGTTCCGGTTGCATCGTCGTGGGTACGCAAACACCAAGGCCGTTTCGTTACTGGTGTTATTGCCCGTGTTGTTGGGGAACAACTAGGTGTTGCAGTTGTTGACGGGCTTCGTAAAGGTGCTGTTCGGCTACGGTTGCACAACGCTCGCGAGCGCGCTGTCAAGAGCCGCGAGCAGTACGCCGTGCGAGACTTTTCTGGTAGAGACGTTATCCTCGTTGATGATGTTTTGACGACGGGGGCGACGCTTAATGGTGCTGAAAGAGCGGTTACTCGTGCTGGTGGTCGGGTGGTAGGAGCTATTGTGTTGGCAGTAACTGACCATCCGTAGGTGAAAACCTGGATTAAGGATCTGTATGCTATCCGCTGAAAAGTGTTCATCAGCTAACTAAATAGTTTCATTTTGTGACGTGAGGCACTATACTAGAGGTACGTGCAAGGGAGCGAACCCATAGATGGTTATGGGTTTACTCAGATGTGAAGGCGGGTGATTGGTGTTTTCTTCTCGCGTCACGCGAGTATAGTCCCTCAACGTAGCATCGATGCTGATGCTACCCTCACGACCCAAGGAGGTCATCGTGGAATTCGTAGTTAAAGGCCGCAATGCCGAAGTTAGTGACAACTTCCGAGCTTTCGTTGAAGAAAAGCTGGCAAAGATCGAACAGTTTGCTCCGCGTGCGCAACGGGTAGAAGTTGAAGTAACTCATGAGCCTAATCCGGCTCAGGCGGAAGTTTCTGAGCGTATTGAGATTACTGTCCGTGATAAAGGGCCAGTGGTTCGTGCTGAAGCGGCTACATCTGATCGGTATGCTGCGGTAGATATGGTGGCTCAGAAGCTCTTTGAGCGGCTGCGCCGTAAGAGTGAGAAGATGAAGGATCGCAAGCACCATGCCGTTCGTGATCTGCCAGCCGAAGAACTGAATGTAGATGAGTTGTTAGCTGAGGTGAAGTCTGCTCATACCGAGGCGCAAGCAGAGCCCGATATGCCAACTCACCCCACCGTCGTCGGCGAAGAGATCGAAATCCAAGTTGGTGATTCGCCGGTTATCGTTCGCCAGAAGCTCTATGAAGCCCGGCCGATGTCGGTTGAGCAAGCGGTTGATGAGATGGAACTAGTCGGACACCCATTCTTCTTATTCATTGACGAAGAAACTTCGCAACCATGCGCGGCCTACCGGCGTCACGGTTGGACCTACGGTGTCATCCGTTTGGATGCAAAGACGGTTGAACATGGACCAGGTGACGTTGCGTAATAGCAGATAGTCAAGACATACATGAGGGGCATGCGCCGGAAGGTGTGTGCCCCTCATGTATGGCGAGCCGATGTCGATATGGTCACGCCCTGTTCAGATGTAAGGGCTTAGTCCGCTAGTATTGCTTGTGGTTTCTTACAACAACTGACAACGGCCGTTGAGAACGGCTGAAAGAGGTAATCGTGACTCAACGTCCACTTCAGGTAGCGGTCATTGGTGCTGGTCCAGCAGGAATCTATGCTTCTGACATTTTGTCGAAGTCAGATTTAGATGTGCAGATTGATCTATATGAAAAACTGCCAGCGCCATACGGTCTAGTTCGATACGGAGTAGCTCCAGATCATCCTCGAATCAAGGCGATTATTACAGCGCTATATAACGTTCTGCAACGTGGTGATATCCGGCTCGTTGGGAATGTTGAAATCGGCAAAGACATCACATTTGACGAGTTGCATGAACATTACGACGCAGTCCTCCTATCAACTGGTGCTGATCGTGACCGTCCGTTCGATATTCCAGGTGCGGATCTTCCAGAAGTCTATGGCGCTGCTGATTTCGTGTACTGGTATGACGGGCACCCAGATGTTCCACGCACCTGGCCGTTAGAAGCGAAAGAAGTCGCGGTACTTGGTGTTGGAAACGTGGCATTGGATGTTGCCAGAATTTTGGCCAAGCACCCGGATGATCTCATGAGCACTGAGATTCCAGAAAATGTGGAGCAAGGGTTGCGCAAGTCGCCGATTACTGATGTTCATGTCTTTGGCCGTCGTGGCCCAGCCCAGGTGAAATTCACGCCGATGGAATTGCGTGAATTAGGGCATGTACCTGATGTTGACATCGTGGTTTATCCAGACGATTTTGATTACGACGCCGGTTCGGAGCAAGCCATGGATGAGTCTAAGATGGCTCGTCAGGTTGTCGATCAGTTGACGAATTATGCGTTCCAAGAGGCTGAAGATCTAACAGCATCACGCCGCATCCATATTCACATGCTACAAGCGCCCGCAGAAATTCTTGGCGATGAGCATGTTGAGGGTATCCGGATGGAGCGCATGGAATTGCAAGGCGATCAGTCGGTCAAGGGAACTGGGGAATTTATTGATTATCCAGTTCAGGCTGTTTATCGTGCAATCGGATATGCGTCCTCACCTATCCCGGGAGTGCCATTCGACGCTAAGCGATGCATCGTTCCAAATGAGGGTGGTCGTGTTGTTGATAATGATGGTGCTGTAGTTACCGGAATGTATGCTACCGGATGGATTAAGCGCGGTCCTGTTGGTCTGATTGGTTCGACCAAATCTGACGCGCAAGAAACTATTTCTAACCTGATTGATGACTATAAGGCTGGCAAGCTTCATGCGTCGACGGAAAACGTTGGCTGGGAAGCTGCACAGGTGGTTCTAGATGCGCGCGGAGTGCGTTATACCGACTGGGAAGGTTGGCACCATCTGGAGGACTTTGAAAAGGCGCTCGGTGCCGAAGCTGGCCGCGAGCGTATCAAGGTTGTCGAACGCGAGACGATGACCGCTGTTTCGCGCGGTGAAGAGCACGACGGCAAGCTCTACTGATATTCCTCGACGTGACGTGTGCCCGGAACTAAAGTTTCGGGCACACGTCATTTTTCTGCTCAGTAGCTCAGCGTGGATCGCTTACCGGTAGTTGACGAACTGCAGTGCGACATCGAGCTGAGCTCCTTTGAGGAGAGCGATTGTGGCCTGCAAATCATCACGAGATTTTGATGAAACCCGCACTTCGTCGCCCTGGATCTGGGCTTTAACAGACTTAGGGCCTTCATCGCGGATGAGTTTGGTGATCTTCTTTGCGTTGGCCTGGTCGATGCCCTTCTTGAGGGTGCCGACGAGGTGATATTCCTTTCCGGATGCTTTTGGTTCGCCGTCGCCAACATCAACCTGCTTAAGTGACAGGCCGCGGCGAATAAGTTTCGTTTGTAGTACGTCCCAAATTGCCAAGACGCGCTCTGGTGTGTTGGCGGTCATAGTAATGCTTTCACCAGAAAGCTTGATGCTAGCCCCAACGTTCTTGAAATCGTAGCGCTGAGCTATCTCTTTTGCTGTTTGATTTACTGCGTTATCCGCCTCCTGGTAGTCGTAATCGGAGACGACGTCGAACGATGAATCTGCCATGATTTCTCCTGTCTGTGAGTGCGCTCAAATAAAAATGTGACGCGCACGGCATTAGTTTTTACGTTTATAGTTTGACACGGTATGGGGTGGAGCTGGTAATCTCGTTATCCGCACGGGGTTGTAAAACAACCGTGTACGGCAGGTTTGCAGAGCGGCCAAATGCATCTGACTGTAAATCAGACGGGTAACCTTCGGGGGTTCAAATCCCTCACCTGCCACTAGCTGGTTTGGACAGTGTCCAGGCAAGCTAAAAATTCTTGGTGATACGTACCACTAAAGAATTTTGGTTATTAGTTGGTTTTCGAGCGAGCCACTTGGTAAGCTTTCCAACGTTGCCCCGATAGCTCAGTCGGCAGAGCGTCTCCATGGTAAGGAGAAGGTCAAGGGTTCGATTCCCTTTCGGGGCTCCATTCATTTCACCAGAAATGAATTTGAGGCGGGGTAGCTCAGTTGGTCAGAGCGCACGACTCATAATCGTGAGGTCGCGGGTTCAAACCCCGCCCCCGCTACAAACGAAATTGAAGCACCCGCTTCTCAACAAGCCGAACGTGAGGTAACAACAGTGGCTAGCAAGTCTGCAGACGTTCGCCCCAAGATCACCCTCGCTTGCGAGGTTTGCAAGGAGCGAAACTACATCACCAAGAAGAATCGTCGTAACTCGCCAGATCGTCTTGAGCTCAAGAAGTACTGCCCAAAGTGCTCGAAGTCTCAGACGCATCGTGAGACGCGATAAAGTCTTTAGATAAGCGAGGACCCCTCCATTTGGAGGGGTCCTCGCTTATCTACTATCTTGTTTCCTGACCGTACGACGGAAAGCTTTTGGCACCGAGGTAGAGATTTCGCACTGAGGCATTCGCGAACTTAGATTCGGCAGTGGTTTATAGTTGAGTAGAAAGATTGAGAGGTCACAAGGAGGAAGACCGATGGAGTGTTCTATTGCGGAAATGATTGGTCATGGTCCGGTACCACCGGCTGTTCCTTCTTCGCGTGCCCAGTTGGGGGCACAGACCCTCGCACAGCTCACTACGTTCGGCGTTGGCGGCTCGATAGCTAACCTGGTTGAAGCTAGAACTGAAACGGAGATCGTCGAAGCGGTCTCGGCAGCTGACCAACAAGGGATCCCGGTGCTCGTAATCGGCGGTGGCTCTAATATCCTCGCCGCTGATGATGATTTCGCAGGTGTCGTTATTCGCGATATGCGCCATGACATCACAACCACAATGGATGACGGCTGTGGCGGTGGCCAAATGACCGTGACTGCAGGAACTCCGTGGGACGACGTCGTCGTCTACTCCCTTGAACAAGAATGGATGGGGCTCGAAGCTCTCTCTGGCATACCCGGATCTGCCGGGGCAGCTCCAGTCCAAAACATTGGTGCGTACGGACAAGAAGTTGCTGAAACGATTGCATCGTTGCGAGTTTACGATCGCCAAGAGCGCCGAGTAACAACATTATTCCTCTCTGATCTTGATTTTGGCTATCGGCATTCCTCACTCAAATCATCGATGGTGTCTGGCCCATGGGGTCCCAGCCCCCGGTGGATTGTGCTATCAGTTAATTTCCACATGCGCCGTGCAACCCTAGGTGCACCCGTGAAATACGGTCAACTCGCAGCAGCTCTCGGTATTGAGTTGGGTGAGCGAGCCCCGGCGGTTGACGTTCGCCAGGCAGTTCTGGATCTGCGTCGATCAAAGTCAATGGTGCTTGATGACGCAAATCGCAATACTTATTCGGCCGGATCGTTCTTCACTAATCCGATTTTGACGTCAACGCAGGCGGAACAGTTACCAGAACAAGCGCCACGGTTCGCCGTAACTGACCACACGACGATTAACCAAATTGGTGGTGGACCGACTGTCATTGAGGGGTATGTAAAATCGTCCGCAGCTTGGCTCATTTCACACGCCGGTTTTGATAAAGGTTTTGCGGTGTCTGATCGAGCATCGTTATCGACGGATCATTCATTGGCATTAACTAACCGTGGTCAGGCGTGCGCAGCCGACGTCATCGAACTAGCAAAAACCGTCCGTGACGGCGTGCAAAAGGCATTCGGCGTGAGACTAGTACCGGAGCCGGTATTCGTCGGTCTAAGCCTCGATTAGCGCGCTCTGAGCAGGCGTTTAATACATTCTGCAACATACCGTTGTGTCTCGAGGGTCCCTAGCGGCAAGAAATGTCCTGCACTTGAGAGTCGAATATTGTGAGCGCCAGGAAGATAAGAGCCATTAGGAACGTGTGGGTCCCAGGCAGGAATAAGTGAATATATTCGTTCATCAGTATCCAACGGCTGTGGCGTCACCCCGATGTCGCTGCCTTGCGGAGCTAGCCGGCGAACCGCCGAGGTATGTGGGAAAAATCGTGCCAATGACGATCCTTGCCACGGTGTAGCAATCGCAACCATGCCAACGAGTTGGTTAAGTTCGTTGCGATGTGTGAGAACTTCGCGTCCAATAAGACCGCCTTTAGAATGTGCTAACAAGACTACCGGGCCGTTAATTTCCGCGACCCGCCGCAGTAGCATCTGGGCTAGGTCGAAGGTAGGTGCTGTTTGTAGTTTCAGCTCTGGCACATGCACGATTCGGTAGCCCAACCCATTCAACGCCTGGGCCAGCGTCTCAAGTTGCGACTGCCCTTCAAAAATTCCCGGAACTAAAACAACTGTTACCGGGGCCTGGGCGACAGTGCGATAACGACGACGAATTGCTACGCTCCGCACAAACCAAGCGTAGTCGCGTATTCGTTTGCAAATATTCATCGTTCGCACTCGTTGAGGAGAGTTGCAATATAGTGGCTAACTGTTCGGTGGTCGTTATACAACGTGGAATGAGCCGCACCTGGAACCGTGTAAATACTGGCCTGAGAAACCCTGCTCGCCAGGTTTGACAGCCACTGTTTTGGCGCAAGATAATCGTGCTCACCGCGAATAAAAACAAATCGCGCGTCTGGACTGGACGCTGTGATTCGTTCCTCGATGGGGTAGGCCAATACGCGTGGCATAATACGTGCCATCCACACCGTGGCTGCCCGCAGATATGACCATACGGCGATATGGACAAGCGAGGGTCGTTCGAACACTGATGATTGAGCATATCGCGCTACCACCCAGGCGGGATTACGTTCGACGACGTTCACTGGGGGACCCACCAGTGCTGCTCGGCGGAATTTCTCTGGCCAACTGGCAAGGAGTTCGACGACGATCTGTGCGCCCATCGAATGACCAACAAAAATTGGGTCTGAAATACCGTTCAGCTCTAATACGGCGTCAATAATTTTCGCAAAATCACCGATCGCTAGCGGTTTCTCAGGAGCGGGTAGGTCTCCGAAACCGGGCAGGTCTACCATGAGGACTTCGCCAAAATGACTCAGTTCCTCAGCAAGCGGTAACAAATATGTGGCTGACAACCCGATACCGTGAACAAGAACAAATGTCACTCGATGGTCGCCCGGCCGATCTACGTCGATCCGATTGAGTCCGGGAGCAGGTGCGCCAAGTCGGTGAACCCGAACAAATGATGAGCCGATCTTCACTAACGCGCGTTGTGGAACCGGCAGCGGACTATCTGTTACGAAGTTATTGAACCGATCAGGCTTTAGTCGCATCTGTGTCTCCATCAGGCATAGCCAGCCAGGCATCGACGTCGTCATGCCACTGGCTCTTGGCCTGTTCGCTCGCCAGCGATGCGCTAATGGACGAATGCGCTAATAATGCCAGCTCATAATCGTCAAACCCAAGATCGCGTGCAATCTGATATTGAGCCGTTAAGCGCGATAAGAACAACAACGGATCGTCAGCTCCCAACGCTACTTGGGCTCCGGCGTCGAGAAGCGTACGTAACGGAACATCATCCTTATGGCCGTAAACGCCCAGCGATACATTTGAGGCGGGGCACACCTCGAACGCAATTCCAGCATCAACGATGCGTGCCAACAATTCCGGATCCTCTGCTGCGCGAACGCCATGACCTAACCGAGCTGGACGTAGGTGTGCCACGACTTCTCGCAAATGATCGGGGCCAAGTAGCTCGCCACCATGTGGGACGGCGGCTAGCCCAGCGCGGCGGGCAATGTTAAATGCGGCCGACCATTCCGACGTCGTTCCACGGCGTTCGTCATTGCTCAACCCGAAACCGACAACTTGGCCGGGGCCATCGCCGGCATGTTTTGCTGCCAGGCGAGCTAACGTACGTGCCTCTAACGGGTGACGGATACGCGAAGCAGCAACAATAACACCAACCTCGATACCAACGTCGCGAGAGGCCGACTCGGCCTCATCCAACACAATCTCTAACGCTGGAGTAATACCACCGACAAACGGAGCATACGATGTGGGGTCAATCTGGATCTCCAACCGGCGCGAGCCTTCAGCTTTATCATCTTCGGCAGCTTCGCGCACAATCCGGCGCATAGCCGGTTCACTGCGCACGACTTTACGCGCCGCATCGTAGGAGCGCTGGAACCGAAACCAGCCCCGCTGATCAGCTGGCACGTGCAGCGAAACGTTGTCCGTCAGATTTTCTGGCAGGCGCAGTCCTTGTTCCCGGGCCATATCGGCTAATGTTGATACGCGCATAGAGCCGGTGAAGTGCAGATGAAGATGTGCTTTAGGAAGGGCATTAAGGTCTCGCATATGCCAAGTCTGCCAGCGTACCGGTGTCCTTTCAATGTGCCAGAGTGTGAAACTGTGCGGGCCGGGTTTTAAAGTTGGACTTCGCGGTGTGGCTTCTCTATAAATGGTTACGTGACTATTCCGTCTACCCGTGTCTCGAATCGGCGGCAACGCGCCGCTCATGAACGTACCGTTTTAGCCCTGTTGACTGGTAGCGACGCGGCACAGATGCTGTCAGTTGCGTTAGCTCATCGGGGGATAGTGCGGTCGTGGAATGTGCATGCCATTCATCATCGTCCCGGAGCTGGCGTTTCTGTTGGTTACAGCGTGGTGTTGGATCATAACGACGACGGTTGCGTAAGACGGACTGATACCTACGTGGTGGCTACGTCCGGGCGAATTAACGAAGACCGGCTCGATGAGGTAGATGGCCGGACGGTGACGTGCCGAAATGTGCGAGTGCACGTGTGGGAACATCCTTACGATCCGGAACTTCCTGCACTCGAGTTGGCTTGTAACCCAGATCAGCTCGATGACTGGTTAGGTCGAGAAACTGACACGGAACTAATTGCGTATCGTCCTACTCGCCGGGCCGTGGTGCGGATTGACGACGTCGATGGTGGCGCCGTCCATTGGGCGAAGGTGATGCGACCCGATCAGATTGATGGGATTGTGACTCGCCTAAGGATGCTCGAACGTGCTGGAACGCCTGCTCCGGTTGTGCAGGATGTTGATCCGCGTGGGTTGATCGTAACCACGGATCTGACTGGACTTGCACTAAACAAGGTCTACGCCCGGGTCGAGCCTCAGCATATTGGAACAATGCGGGGAGTGCTTGATTCCCTGGCAGATACTCTCGATTCGTTACCGATGGTTGCCATCGGGTTGCCGACACGGCCAGCGTGGGCAGACCGGTGTGAACATTATGCCGAGGCTGCGGTTACCGTTTTACCACAAGAGGAGCAACGGATACGGGACCTTACTCGCCAGATTCGCCACGAACTAGATCATGCAGATTTAGGCCCACTCGTGCCTACTCACGGCGATTTTTATGAGGCGAATATTTTTGTTGATCCGGGCACAGGGTGCGTTTCTGGGATTTTGGATGTTGATAGTTTAGGTCCCGGCTACCGAGTCCATGATTGGGGATGCTTACTGGGACATATGTCGGTGCTTCCCGGGTTAGCACCTCAGACCTATCAGCATATTGACCCACTACTGGCTGATTGGACGCAACGTGTAGCACGGTGGGTGGATCCGCAGGCGTTGGGGGCTTCTGCCGCCGGGGTGGTGTTATCGCTGATTGCTGGGGTGCGTCGCAAAAAGAAGAACTGGCAGGCTGAGGCACTGTTCCGACTTCAGGCTGCCGAAAAATGGCTTGCGATTAACTGAATAGTTCCCACATCAACGGGGTGTTAACACATAAACGAGAAGTGCCAGAGAATAACCCCGGCACTTCTCGTTATATTTTCGGGCTCAAAGCCAATGCGTTACGCAAAGAGTTCTTGCAATCTGCGGGCACCGGCGACGAGATCGTCGTCGGCAAGCGCATAAGAGAATCGCAGATAGCCGGGGGCACCGAAGGCTTCGCCGGGAACAACCGCAACCTCGGCTTCGTCCAAGATCAGTTCCGCGAGCTCGGCCGACGTCGTTGCTACCCGACCGCGAATTTCCTTACCAAGTAACGCTTCAACGTTAGGGAACACATAGAATGCGCCGGTAGGCTGGGGGACAACAAAGCCATCGATTTCGCGAAGCATCGAGATCAGGGCCTGCCGACGGTGATCGAAGGCTTCCTTCATTGGCGCAAGAATGCTCTGATCGCCAGTCAATGCCGCGATAGCCGCACGTTGGGAAACATTTGATACGTTTGACGTGATATGCGACTGGAAATTAGCGGCTTTCTTGATAACATCGCTTGGTCCGTACATCCAGCCCACGCGCCAGCCGGTCATGGCGTAGGATTTTGCGACGCCGTTAACCACGATGGTTTGATCAGCAAGCTCCGGCATGACTTTGAGAATGTAGGACATCTCGCCTTCATACACGAGCTTTTCGTAGATTTCATCGGTGATGATCCAGATACCGTTAGCTAGCGCCCATTGACCAATTTCTCGTAACTCATCAGCCGTATAGACGGCGCCAGTTGGGTTTGATGGCGAACACATAAGTAGTACCTTGGTGCGATCAGTTAGCGCCGCATCGAGTTGTGCCGTAGTGACCTTATAGTTTTGGTCCGGACCAGCAAATACCTCGACGACGGTACCTCCGCATAACTTGATTGCTTCGGGGTATGTGGTCCAGTAAGGAGCTGGAAGAATGACTTCATCGCCGTCGGATACCAGCGCAGCGAAGGCTTGGAATACGGCTTGCTTACCGCCGTTTGTGACGATGACGTTTGCGGGATCAACAGTGATACCGGAATCAGCTTTGGCACGGTCTGCAATAGCTTGGCGTAACTCCGGTAGACCTGCGGCTGGGGTGTATTTATGGTTCTTCGGGTCTTGGGCTGCAGCTACAGCTGCATCGACGACGTGGGCTGGTGTTGGGAAGTTCGGTTCACCAGCGCCGAAGCCGATAACGGGTTTGCCAGCGGCTTTGAGTGCCTTAGCCTTGGCGTCGACGGCGAGGGTGGCGGATGGCTGAAGTGCTCCTAGGCGAGCGGAAACGCGACTGCGTGTGGTTGTGTGTGTCATACGTCCTATGGTGGCACGAATACGGCTTAATGTCACCTAATGAAGCTGCGGAAAAGGTAGCTTGAGGTAATAAGTGTGTTGTTAATTACATGCAGAATATTGTGCAGAACGCAAATGCCAAGTAAAGTAGGGGGAGTTGTGGAACGCATACGAGCGTTAGCATGCATTTTCATGTAAACGAATCGGGCATTCCCCCATAGGGTAGTGGCGCAATTGGTAGCGCACCGGTCTCCAAAACCGGCGGTTGTGGGTTCGAGTCCCTCCTGCCCTGCTAAGAAGGCGGCCCACAAGGGCCGTTTTCCACATTTACCGAGAGGATCAAGAAGTGAGCCAGGCTTCCGCGTCTAGTCACGGCAATAAGCCAGCGAAATCAGAATCGCACGGCTTCTTTGCTCGAATCGTACAGTTCTTCCGTGAAGTGTTTGTGGAGCTGAAGAAAGTTCAGCGTCCTACACGTTCAGAGTTGTGGAAGCTTTTCCTTACGGTCGTTTTCTTCGTCGCCGTTGTTATGGCGTTCGTAGGAGTGATCGATCTAGTGTTTGCTCAACTTGTACTCTTAATCTTCAGCTGACGCTAAGTTCCGGATTGTTTGAAAGCAGGAAATATGTCTGAGGAAAAGCTCGACAACACAATTGGTAATCCAGTTTTTTCCGATGCCGCCCCAGAGCAGGTATCGGAAAACGTTCTGCCTGCCGAAGATGAGGTATCGGAATCGCCGGTGGCTGAAGAAACGGCGGTAGAAATCTCGGCAGATGCGGAGCAGCCTGTTATTGAAGAATCCGCACCGGCCCAACCAGCTGGTGAAACTGAAGAATCAGTAGTTACTGAGGAAATGGTTCGAGCCAAGCTCAAAGGACTACCGGGTCGCTGGTATGTTCTTCATACATATGCTGGCTATGAAAAGCGCGTTAAGCGTGACATCGAAACTCGTATGCATTCCTTGGACATGGAAGATTACATCTTCCAGATTGAGGTTCCAATGGAAGAAGTTTTCGAGGTTAAGAAGGGGCAGCGCAAGCTCATTTCGCGAGTCCGGATCCCAGGTTATGCACTCATTCGTATGAAGATGACGGATGATTCGTGGCGAGTCGTGCAAGAGACTAACGGTGTAACTGGATTCGTTGGTAATGGACGAAACCCAGTTGCATTATTGCCGGATGAAGTTGTGCAAATGCTCACTCCAGTTGTGGAGAAGGAAGCTGCTGTTGCTGCGGAAACCGCTGGTGCACAAGTCGGAACTGTGGGTCTTACCCTTGAGGTTGAATACTCTGTTGGCGAGACAGTGACACTGACCACTGAGCCTTGGGTTGGAATGCCAGCTACAATTTCTGAAGTTGATGCAGTCAACCAGAGATTGACTGTTCTCATGACACTTGTCGGCCAGGAAACCCCGGTCGATTTGTCCTTCGGTCAAGTTAAGAAGATGGACTGACTACTTACCAGTCAGCGTTGTGTGGCTTAATCTCCACATCACAACGGTCGTATTAACCGATACGAAGGCACCCGTCGTCGTTGCCAGGCGGCGGTAAGAAAATAGAAAAGAAGGATCAAAATGCCACCGAAGAAGAAGGTTGCCGGTCTGATCAAGCTCCAGATTCAAGCTGGAATGGCCACCCCGGCTCCGCCGATCGGCCCAGCTCTGGGTCAGCACGGCGTTAACATTGTGGAATTCACCAAGGCATACAATGCTGCAACTGAATCCATGCGTGGAAACATCGTCCCAGTTGAGATTACGGTTTACGAAGATCGTTCGTTTACCTTTATCACCAAGACTCCACCAGCTGCTGAACTTATTAAGAAAGCTGCCGGTATTAAGAAGGGTTCTGGAGTTCCACACACCAACAAGGTTGCACACTTGACTGCAGACCAGTTGCGTGAAATCGCTAAGACCAAGGAACCAGACCTTAACGCCAACGATATCGACAACGCTGCACGCATTATTGCCGGCACTGCTCGTTCGATGGGCGTAACAACCGACGAGATCTGAGAATCTCAAACCGCTCATCCGAGCAACTGATGATGCCACTCATGGCATCGTGGTAGGGCCCGAGCGGGCTCGTTCCCCACAACTGCTGACAAGGAGAAAAGCAGAATGGCAAAGCGCTCAAAGAATTACCGTAAGGCTGCTGAGCTCATCCAGGCTGGAGAAGTTTACACTCCCGCTGAAGCGATCGAGCTAGCACAAAAGACATCTGTCACCAAGTTCCCATCTACCGTTGAGGTTATGTACCGCCTCGGTGTTGATCCGCGTAAAGCAGATCAGATGGTTCGCGGCACTGTTAACCTTCCTCACGGAACTGGTAAGACAGCTCGCGTTATCGTGTTCGCTGTTGGTGACAAGGCTCAGGCCGCTATTGACGCCGGTGCTGACGAAGTCGGTGGCGACGAGCTCATCGAAAAGGTCGCAGGTGGCTGGACCGATTTCGATGCTGCTGTTGCAACACCAGATATGATGGGCAAGGTCGGCCGTTTGGGTCGCGTCCTTGGTCCACGTGGTTTGATGCCGAACCCTAAGACTGGCACCGTAACCATGGACACCGCTAAGGCTGTTAATGACATCAAGGGTGGACGTATTGAGTTCCGTGTTGATAAGCACGGCAACCTTGCCTTCATCGTTGGTAACACGTCATTCACCAGCGAGCAGCTCCTTGAGAACTTCAACGCTGCTCATGATGAGATCATGCGTTTGAAGCCTGCTTCGGCAAAGGGTCGCTACTTGCTCAAGGCTACTGTTTCCACCACTATGGGTCCTGGCATCCGTATTGATGCTACTAAGGGCGCAGTAACGGAAGCCTGATCTATCAGATAGCTTGACAGTCGGTAGTATCATGACTGTTTAAATAAGCGCGGAACCGAACTTGGTTCCGCGCTTATTTTATGACATGAGCTTGGTTAACCAGCTGTTTTTGGGACTACTTACCTCGTTTTTATGGCAAATACGCGGTACTATGTGGAACAGAAATACGGTCGTCTAGAGGGGAATCCTGTGGGTAAGTCCTTAGTTATTGGTATTGCCGGTGGTACGGGTAGTGGAAAAACTACCCTGACTCGTGCTATTGAGTCGCGGTTTGCACCGCACGCCTCCGTGATTTTCCATGATTCGTATTATCACGCGCATGATGAGCTGAGCTTTTCAGAACGCGAACAACTTAACTACGATCATCCGGATTCTTTCGATAATGATCTTCTCGTTCGACACATGGAGACCTTGCTAGCAGGTCATGCTATTGAAGCACCGGTTTACGATTATGCTCACCATAACCGGGCACCCCAGACACAACATATTGACCCGGCCCCTGTTTTATTGCTCGAAGGTATTCTCATCTTTGCAGAGCCAAGGCTATGCGACTTGTGTGACGTGAAGATCTTTGTAGATACCGATGCTGATGTGCGTATTTTGCGCCGAATCAAGCGCGACGTCGTCGAACGTGGACGTTCCCTCGAGTCTGTTGAGGCACAGTACCTGGAAACCGTCAAGCCAATGCATGAATTATTTGTCGAACCTTCGAAGAGGCAGGCCGATCTCATCGTGCCAGAAGGTGGACATAATCTTGTGGCACTTGATATGTTGGTGCACCGCATCGAAGGGGAGCTGAAAGAACTCTAGTAGCGGCAGAGCATACAGGTGGTTAAAATGTTGGACCGCTCACTGATATAATTATCTCTTGCTAAATTTAGCTAATCAACGTAGTCTACTAATTGCCCAAGACCGCAGGTCGCCTGAAATTTTCAGGGCGAAGTTCGCACGGCGAAGCCCGCGTAGGTGAGAAAGACAGCAGTATTCTGCTCACGTCCTCATGCCTGCGCATGAGGATTTTTTGTATCTACAAGGTTTCGCGATGTTGAATTTCCGGCTGCGGCATTCAATCGGAAGGAGGTCCCATGGCACGGACCGACAAGTCTGCAGCGATCGCAGAACTTACTGAGCTGTTCTCAGGTTCTACGGCCGTTCTCGTAACTGAGTACCGTGGACTGACTGTTGCACAGATGAAGACTCTTCGTCGTGCAATGGGCCAGGAAGCCACATACGTTGTTGCGAAGAACACCCTCGCTCGCATCGCGGCTAAGGCAGCCGGCGTCGAAGGACTCGACGACGCGCTTACTGGCCCGACTGCACTGGCATTCGTCACCGGTGACATCGCTTCCGCAGCTAAAGCAGTAAAGAACTTTGCTAAAGAAAACCCGGCACTTATTGTTAAGGCTGGCGTTCTCGAAGGCGCTCTTCTCGCTGCTGAAGATGTTTCGAAGCTCGCCGATCTCGAATCTCGCGAGGTCCTTTTGGCCAAGGCCGCCGGAGCTCTCAAGGCTTCGCTGCAAAAGGCTGCATTTGTTTTCAACGCACCGGCAACCAAGCTGGTACGCACTGTCGACGCACTACGTGCGAAGCAAGAAGAAGCTGCTGCCTGACGGTAGCTGCGTAACTCAATTAATTTAAACTGCCTCACACGTAGGCAAAGGAAGGTAGGCCAATCATGGCTAAGCTCACCGCTGAAGAGCTCATCGAAGCTTTCAAGGAGCTCACCCTTGTTGAGCTCAACGACTTCGTTAAGAAGTTCGAAGAAGAATTCGACGTCGAAGCTGCTGCTCCAGTTGCAGTTGCTGCTGCAGCACCAGCTGCAGGTGGCGCCGCTGAAGCTGCTGAAGAGAAGGACGAATTTGACGTCGTTCTTGAAGCTGCTGGCGACAAGAAGATTGCAGTCATCAAGGAGGTGCGCGCTCTTACCTCCCTCGGTCTGAAGGAAGCTAAGGACCTCGTCGATGGCGCTCCAAAGCCAGTTCTCGAAGGTGTCAACAAGGAGACCGCTGAGAAGGCTAAGGAACAGCTCGAAGGCGCTGGCGCAACCGTCACCCTTAAGTGATTCACGCGGCTTAGTCCGCAATCACGTTATAAAACTTGTTGGTTAATCACCAGCGGTTGAGATGATCCCCCAAACGATATCGTTTGGGGGATCTCTTTATTTGGGAGGGGATGAGAGAGGTCGAGGAGGGGCCGAAGCAGCTACCCGTGTCTACTTGCATCTGGATAAAAAGTATGGGAGAGTTTTCGCGTTGAGAATTTTACTCAGCCCTTTGGATCGATCGATGAGTCTGTGTAGAGCGCGACTGCCACACAGTTTTTCGAGGATCGTTCATTGGTTTATAGGAGTCGTGACCCCTTCCACACTGGTTCGGGGTAGACTTTTTTACGTGTCAAAGGTAAATTAGAAACTTGCGTGGCTTGCCTTTTGGCTACCATTTTTCCTTGAAAATAACACGCTTTACTGGCAATCCCGGCAAAGTGGTGGTAGTTGGAAGACGAATCGCGCATATCCCTTACCAGAACCCAGGGAAGGATCACCTTTGGCTGTGCATAGCACCCCTACGCCCACAGTTGTGAATGGCAAATTAGTTTCTGACCGTGTTTCGTTTGCAAAGATCTACGAACCGCTGTCAGTCCCAGACCTACTCGGCCTCCAGACATCCAGCTACGGCTGGCTTATTGGCTCTGATGAATGGCGTGAAAACGCTGCAGAAGGCGAGAAGTCTGGTCTTGAAGAAATTTTTGACGAAGTATCTCCAATTGAGAATACTGCTGGCACGATGGGACTTGTCCTGTCGCAGCCGCACCTCGAAGAGGAGAAAGCTTCAATCGCAGAGTGTAAAGAGAAGGATCTCACCTACTCTGCAGCTCTCTACGTAACCGCTGAATTCCAGAATTATGAAACCGGCGAAATCAAGTCGCAGACCACCTTTATTGGTGATTTTCCGTTGATGACACCGCAAGGTACCTTCATTATTAACGGTACCGAGCGTGTTGTTGTCTCCCAGTTGGTACGTTCCCCTGGCGTGTATTTTGAGCGTACAGCGGATAAGACCTCGGATAAATATATTTACTCAACCAAAGTCATCCCATCACGCGGTGCGTGGCTTGAGTTCGAAATTGATAAGCGCGATTCCGTTGGTGTACGTGTTGATCGTAAGCGTAAGCAGTCAGCTACCGTCTTCCTCAAGGCTCTGGGTATGTCTGAAGCTGAGATTCGCGAAGAGTTCAAGGACTTCCCGATTCTCCTGGACACCTTGGATAAAGATACGGTGAAGACTCAAGAAGAAGCTCTCCAAGATCTTTACCGCAAGTTGCGTCCGGGTGAACCGCCGACAGCAGAAGCTGGACGTGCGTTGATCAATAACTTCTACCACAACCCGAAGCGCTACGATATGGCGAAAGTGGGCCGTTATAAGGTCAACAAGAAGCTCGGAACTGAGATTGAATCAGATCAGCGTCAGCTTCAGCTCCAAGATGTAACTGCCACCTTGCGTTACCTTCTTGCATTGCACGCCAACGAAACATCCATTGCGACCGTTGAAGGTGGCAAGGAAGTTCCGGTTGAAACTGACGATATTGATCACTTCGGTAACCGTCGCATTCGCGCCGTCGGTGAATTAATTCAGAACCAGGTCCGTACCGGTCTAGCACGTCTAGATCGTATGGTCCGCGAACGTATGACGACGCAGGAAGCTGAAGCTATCACGCCGTCGTCGTTGATCAACATTCGCCCGATCGTTGCTGCTATCAAGGAGTTCTTCGGAACATCTCAGCTGTCGCAGTTCATGGATCAAAATAACCCATTGGCTGGTTTGACACACAAGCGTCGTCTCTCAGCTCTTGGTCCTGGTGGTCTTTCGCGTGACCGTGCTTCGATGGAAGTCCGAGACGTTCACCCATCGCACTACGGCCGTATGTGCCCAATTGAAACTCCAGAAGGTCCAAATATTGGTTTGATCGGTTCGTTGGCAACCTATGGCCGCGTTAATGCTTTCGGTTTCATCGAAACCCCGTACCGTAAGGTCGTTGATGGCAAGGTAACCGACCAAATTGATTACCTAGACGCCGCTGATGAAGATCGCTATAACGTTGCACAGGCTTCGGCACCAATGGATGAGAACGGTCACTTCCTTGAAGACGAAGTTCTCGTTCGACTACCAGGCGGTGAGCCGGCACTTGTCCCAGCTGACGAAGTCGGCTATATGGACGTTTCCGCTCGCCAGATGGTTTCCGTTGGTACTGCAGCTATTCCATTCTTGGAGCACGACGACGCCAACCGAGCACTCATGGGTGCTAACATGCAGCGCCAGGCAGTTCCATTGATCCGTCCAATAGCGCCATATGTTGGCACTGGTATCGAAGCGCGTGCCGCAGTCGATGCTGGCGAAGTGATCGTCGCTAAAGCTGCTGGTGTCGTTACTGAGGTTTCTGCAGACGTCGTTCACGTAGAAGAAGACGACGGTACTCATCGCGTATACAAACTGTTGAAGTTTGAGCGTTCCAACCCAGGCAACTGTACGAACCAAATCGTTCGCGTCTCCGAAGGGGACCGCGTCGAAAAGGGCTCGCTCATTGCTGATGGTCCGGCAACTGACGGTGGTGAACTTGCTCTTGGACAAAACCTCCTCGTCGCATTTATGGCGTGGAATGGTTACAACTACGAGGACGCTATTATCGTCTCGCAGCGTTGCCAGTCTGAGGACTTGTTGACCTCGATTCACATCGAAGAGCACGAAGTTGACGCTCGCGACACCAAGCTTGGGCCTGAAGAAATCACCCGCGACATTCCGAATGTCGGTGAAGATATGTTGGCTCACCTTGATGACCGTGGCATTATCCGCATCGGTGCCGAGGTTTCTGCCGGTGATATTCTCGTGGGTAAGATTACGCCAAAGGGCGAAACTGAGTTGACCTCAGAAGAGCGTCTGCTACGCGCTATCTTTGGCGAAAAGGCCAAGGAAGTACGTGATACGTCGCTCCGGGTGCCACACGGTGAATCCGGTATTGTCATTGGTGTTAAGGAATTCTCTTCCGAAAACCATGACGAACTGGCTGCTGATGTTCGCCAGACCGTCCGCGTCCATATCGCACAGCGTCGTAAGATCACCATTGGCGACAAGATGGCAGGACGACACGGCAACAAGGGTGTTATCTCCCGTATTCTTCCGCTGGAAGACATGCCATTCATGGCAGACGGTACCCCAGTTGATATCGTGTTGAACCCACTCGGTGTGCCATCGCGTATGAACCTCGGCCAGGTATTCGAACTCCATCTCGGCTGGGTTGCTTCTCAGGGATGGGACGCAACTGCGGCACGCGAAGCAGGCGAGCCATGGGCAGTTCGATTGCCAGAACACGCGGTAGTTGGTAAGCGTGACGGCCGCGTTGCTACGCCGGTATTCGACGGCGTTGAATCTGGCGAACTTCGTGGACTATTGGAAAACACGAACCCGAACCGTGATGGTGATCGTTTGATCGGCGCATCTGGTAAGGCGCAGCTGTTTGACGGTCGTACCGGAGATCCGTTCCCAGAGCCAGTGTCTGTTGGCTACATGTACATGCTGAAGTTGCACCACTTGGTTGACGATAAGATCCACGCACGTTCAACTGGCCCATACTCGATGGTTACACAACAGCCATTGGGCGGTAAGGCTCAGTTCGGTGGTCAGCGTTTCGGAGAAATGGAAGTTTGGGCGCTGGAAGCATACGGCGCCGCACATACCTTGCAAGAAATGCTGACGATCAAGTCTGACGACACTGTTGGACGTGTCAAGGTTTACGAAGCAATCGTTAAGGGCGATAACGTCCCTGAGCCAGGTATCCCAGAGTCCTTCAAGGTTTTGGTACAGGAAATGCGTTCCTTGTGCTTGAACGTTGAAGCGCTCGATGCAGCCGGCAACCCGATTAATCTCCAAGATTCCGACGAAGATGCCTTCCGCGCTCCACAAAGTGCTGGCATCACCACTGGTTTGGAAGACATCCAAACCGGTTCGGAACTCTAAAACGTCAGCGAGGTGAGTAGCTTTCGCGCCTGCTACTCACCTCGCCAAATGCCCTAAAATCGGCGTACTTACTTGAGGAAGTAGGAATCTTGCTCGACGTCAATCTTTTTGATCAGCTCCACATTTCGCTGGCCACGTCAGACGATGTGCGCAAGTGGAGCCATGGTACTGTCACTAAGCCAGAAACCATTAATTACCGTACGTTAAAGCCGGAAAAGGATGGTCTGTTCGGTGAACAGATCTTCGGCCCAACCCGTGACTGGGAATGCGCCTGTGGTAAATACAAGCGCCCACGTTACAAGGGCATCGTTTGTGAACGATGCGGTGTTGAAGTTACTCGTTCGAAGGTCCGCCGCGAGCGGATGGGACATATTGAGCTTGCCGCACCAGTGACACACATCTGGTACTTCAAGGGTGTTCCATCACGTCTTGGTTATTTGCTGGATATCGCTCCAAAGGACCTCGAAAAAGTCATCTACTTTGCGGCCTATATGGTCACCGATGTCGATGCTGAGCGTCGTCATAATGACCTGCCAGCCCTGACTGCTGAATACGAACTGGAGCGTTCCAATCTTGAAAAGGAACGTGATGCTGCAGTTGAGAAGCGTCTCAAGGCTGAAGAGGAGGCACTTGCTGAGGCTGAGAAGAACGGTGAGGACGCAGCTGCACGCGCAAAGATTAAGCGTAATGCAGAGAGTGATGCTCGTCGTGTTCGCCGTGAGTACGACGACGATATCACCCGCCTTGAAGACGTCTGGGACAAGTTCACCAAGCTTAAGGTTGGTGACCTTGAAGGCGACGAAGACGCATACCGCGAAATGGTTTTGCGCTGGGGAGACTACTTCCAGGCATTCCGTGGGGCTGAGGCAATTCAGCGTCGCTTGCGCGATTTTGATTTGGAAGCCGAGCATGAAGCTCTGGTCGAACAGATTGAAACTGGCACTGCACAGCGTAAGACCCGTGCTCTGAAGCGCATTAAGGTTGTTAACGCATTCTTGCATTCTGGTACAAAGCCAGAAGCTATGGTGCTTGACGCTCTTCCGGTTATCCCACCGGATCTGCGCCCAATGGTTCAACTCGACGGTGGCCGTTTCGCTACCTCAGATTTGAACGATCTCTACCGTCGTGTGATCAATCGTAACAACCGCTTGCAGCGCATGATTGATCTCAATGCTCCAGAGATTATGGTCAATAACGAAAAGCGTATGCTTCAGGAAGCTGTTGATGCGTTGTTCGACAACGGTCGTCGTGGTCGCCCAGTTCAGGGCGCTGGCAACCGTCCATTGAAGTCGATTTCGGACATGCTCAAAGGAAAGCAGGGACGTTTCCGTCAGAACTTGCTCGGTAAGCGTGTTGACTACTCTGGCCGTTCCGTTATCGTCGTCGGACCAACCCTCAAGCTTCACCAGTGTGGTTTGCCAAAGACGATGGCACTTGAGCTCTTCAAACCTTTCGTGCAGAAGCGCTTGGTTGATCTCGAACTAGCTAAGAACATCAAGGCAGCAAAGCGACTGATCGAGCGTCAGCGTGACGAAGTTTTCGACGTTCTCGAAGAGGTTATTCGTGAGCATCCGGTACTTCTTAACCGTGCACCAACTCTGCACCGTTTGGGTATCCAGGCATTCGAACCACAACTGATCGAAGGAAAAGCTATTCGCTTGCACCCACTCGTGTGTTCTGCGTTCAACGCTGACTTCGACGGCGATCAGATGGCAGTACACTTGCCGCTGTCTGTGGAAGCTCAGGCCGAAGCCCGCATCTTGATGCTCTCTGCTAATAACATCCTCAAGCCGTCTGATGGTCGCCCAGTGACCGTTCCGGCACAGGACATGATTATTGGCCTTTACCACTTGACCGTGGTCCGGGATGGCGGTGACGGCGAAGGTCGTTACTTCTCCTCGGTAGCCGAAGCACAAATGGCGTTTGATTTGGGACAGTTGGATCTTAACTCCAAGATCCATTTGCGGTTCCCAGCAAACGACATCGTTCCACCTCGGGATTGGGAAGCTCCGGCTAACTATGAAGAGGGCGATCCGATCATCCTTGAAACCACCCTTGGTCGTGCTATCTTCAATGAAGCTCTGCCAACAACCTTCCCGTTCATCAATAAAGTTGTGGGCAAGAAGGTTTTGGGTGCGATCATTAACGAGCTCGCTGAGCGTTACCCGAAGGTCGACGTCGGTGCTTCACTTGATGCGTTGAAGTCAACTGGTTTCTACTGGGGTGGACGTTCTGGTGTCACCATTGCGGTTTCTGATGTTATTCCGCCGCAAACCAAGAAGGATATTTTGGCTGCTGCAGAAAAGCGGGCAGCTAAGATCGAAATGGATTTCCAAGAAGGTAACATTCGTGACGAAGACCGCCGTAAGGACCTCGTTGCGCTGTGGACCGAAGTAACCGACCAGGTTGCTGAGGAAATGCGTAAGAACTTCGATGAGTGGAACAACGTGAACATCATGGTTACCTCGGGTGCTCGTGGTAACTGGATGCAGATTCGCCAGGTTGCTGGTATGCGTGGTCTCGTGGCAGATCCAAAGGGCGAAATTATTCCTCGTCCAATCACGTCTAACTACCGTGAAGGTCTATCCGCCCTTGAGTACTTCACCGCAACACACGGTGCTCGTAAGGGTCTAGCAGATACCGCGTTGCGTACTGCTGAGTCGGGATACCTGACTCGTCGTCTGGTTGACGTGGCACAGGACGTTATTGTGCGCGAACAAGACTGTGGTACTTCACGCGGCTTGACGAAGTTCATCGTCGCAGTTGATAAAGAGGGCAATGAATTACGCGAAGTCGTAGTTAATGGCGTGCCAACAACTGTGTCTGAAAAGGAAGTATCTCAAGAACAGTGGGAGTCCGGTAAGATTCTTCCAAACGAAGAAATCGATACTTCGGTTTACGCTCGTACCTTAGCTAAGGATGTTCTTGATGAAGCAGGAAACGTTCTTGTTGCAGCTGGAACAGATATGGGCGACGTCGCACTGGAGACACTCCTTAACGCCGGTATCAAGCAGATTTCGGTCCGCTCGGTGCTTACCTGTAACTCTCGCGTCGGCACGTGTGCAATGTGCTACGGCCGTTCGCTTGCGACCGGCAAGTTGGTCGACATTGGCGAAGCTGTTGGTATCGTTTCGGCTCAGTCGATTGGCGAACCAGGAACCCAGCTGACAATGCGTACCTTCCACACCGGTGGTGCTGCTTCGGCAGAAGACATTACACAGGGTTTGCCACGTGTCCAGGAACTGTTCGAAGCACGTACACCAAAGGGTGAAGCTCCGCTAGCAGAAGCCGCTGGAAAGCTGGAAATCGAAGATCTCGAGCGCTCTCGCCGGTTGATCATCAAGCGTGACGATGGCGATGAAGACTTGGTTTACCTCGTTGGCAAGCGTGCAAAGCTACTTGTTCCTGAAGGGACACATGTAACTGTTGGTCAGCAGCTTGTTGAAGGCTTGATTGATCCAAAGAAGGTTTTGCGAATCTCGGGACGTCGTACCACTCAGTTGCACCTTGTTTCTGAGGTACAGCACGTTTACCGTTCCCAGGGTGTTGAGATCCACGATAAACACATCGAAGTTATCGTACGCCAGATGTTGCGTCGCGTTACAGTTCTCGACTCTGGTGATACCCGCTTACTTCCAGGTGAGCTTGTCGACGTCGCTGTATTTGAGAGCGCCAACCGAGCAGTTTTGGCTGAAGGCGGTCGCCCAGCATCTGGTCGTCCAGAACTGATGGGTATTACAAAGGCTTCGTTGGCTACCGATTCATGGCTATCGGCTGCTTCCTTCCAGGAGACGACGAAGGTTTTGACTGAGGCTGCCCTCAATTCGAAGTCTGATCCACTTGCTGGTCTGAAGGAAAACGTCATCCTCGGTAAGCTCATTCCTGCGGGTACTGGCTTGGAGACACTACGTAAGTTGCGTGTTGAGCCGACCGACGAGGCTCGCGCCGAATATGAGCAGCTCAATTCATTCATGGGAACCGGAATGGAATCATTTGATGATTTCTACAGTTATGGTTCTTTTGATGATTACGATGCATCAGGTTACGGATACGGTTCTAATTTCTGATCTATCCGATAACAATGAGATAATAGGGAAGCGGTGGTAAAACACCACCGCTTCCCTTTTATTAACCAGAGGAATTTTGGCATGGTAGAACCTACTGGCGCACTGCACGTTGTTCCGGTTGATGAATTATTCTTTTCAACCACTGATGACAAGGGTGTAATTGACCTGTCGAACAGTGTTTTTACGCGGATGTCGCGGTATTCTCGAGAGCAGCTCAATGGTGCTCCGCATAATATTATTCGACATCCGGATATGCCCGGTGCAGCGTTTAAGGTCATGTGGGATACGTTGCAGGCAGGGGAGCCATTCGCGGCCTACGTTCGAAATTTGGCTGCCGACGGATCGGAGTATCGGGTATTTGCTACGATCACGCCACTTCCTTCTGGGGGTTATCTCTCGGTTCGGTCTAAACCATGCGATGAGCTTTTATATTCGACTGCTAGTGATATTTATGCTGTCGTGCGTAAAGCAGAGCGCGAAGCAGTGGCTACGGGGAAGAGCCGACGTGTTGCTGCTGAGCTGGGCGTAGGCGTGCTTGTGGCAACGTTGGCAGGAGCTGGAATCAGCGCTTATGAAGATTTCCAAAATACCGCATTAGTGTCAGAAGTTTCATTACGCGAAGCGCAGGCTGGGGGATTTCCTTCTCGGCAAGGGGATGACGTTCTCGTTCCAGTGTTAGAAAAGGCGTGTAGTGTCTACGAGCAGTTTAGCGAGTGGATGACGAAGCAAGTCGTTCTGTCTGAGATGGCGGAGAATATTGCCCAAACGGTGACGCGCGTGGCTGAAGATATGGCCTTCATGGCTGAAGTAGGACAAAAGTTTACATTCTATGGAGCAGATCGGCCAGAGCTTGCCTCGTTGACGATGCCGTTGACAGTATGGGTCCAGATGCAGGGTATTGTTAAGGGCTACATGGATTCTCTGTCCGAAAAATTGGTTGAATTAACGAAGAATGTTTCGCGAACCCAGTTCCGTATCGCTTTGAGTCGTTTACACATTTTTATGTACGGTCAGTTTGTTGCGGAAATACTAGATTCTGACGTTGCAAACCATGATGAGCAGTTCCGTGCGCTTGTTATGTTAGGCGATGTGCTTAAAGAGGACATCGTAACCTTGCGTGAACAAACGCGCCGGACGACGGCGTATATGCATGCTGCCCGTGACTACGTGCGGCAAGTAGCGGAAGCAGTGGCAATTCCACGGCAGCTACTCAGCTTGTGGGAAACGACGGCATCGATGACGGTGACTGATAGCTTTGGATCTGAGCTTGCTGCTACGGTTGCAGGAGCTAAAGCACGTACCGGTAGCTCATTGCGTAAGCTAGAGCAGTTCGGTGAAAGTCTTGAAAAGACAGATGAGCTGAACGCAGATTATTCTCAGATGGAGTCATTGTTAGACAATATGTGTGAGATTGTTAACTTAAATGTGGAAATTTCGTAAGAAATTCCGATTCTAGGGGGCTGTGTGCCTATTGCCACTAAGAAATTTCGCTCCAGTCTTTGACTGTTACAGTGCGGATTAGTTAGTCTTAAGAACGGTGCCCGTTCCACGCGTATGACGTTGCCAGTTCGGAAAACCGTTTGCTTTTACGTAAAAGCCCGTCTCCACACGGTCGGTATTTTGAATGTGCATGCGCATGGACGTTAGGAAAGAACGGTGTCTTTCCGACCGCAGGTTCGAAAAAGGCGAGCAGGCGGGCAGTTCGACTATTGACATATCAACAGGAGAAATAGTGCCAACTATTCAGCAGCTGGTCCGTAAGGGCCGCTCCAGCAAGGCGAGTTCATCCAACACGCCGGCGCTGAAGGCTAGCCCGCAGCGTCGTGGCGTGTGCACCCGTGTGTACACCACAACCCCAAAGAAGCCTAACTCGGCTCTTCGTAAGGTTGCTCGTGTCCGTCTATCATCCGGTATCGAAGTTACCGCTTACATTCCGGGCGAAGGTCACAACCTCCAGGAGCACTCAATCGTGCTCGTTCGCGGTGGTCGTGTAAAGGACCTTCCAGGTGTGCGTTACCACATCGTTCGCGGTGCGCTTGATACCCAGGGTGTCAAGTCCCGTAACCAGGGTCGTTCCAAGTACGGTGCGAAGAAGGAGAAGAAGTAATGCCACGTAAGGGTCCAGCGCGCAAGCGCCCACTCATTGCTGATCCGGTTCACGGCTCAACCGTCGTTACCCAGCTCATCAACCGCGTCCTTCTTGACGGCAAAAAGTCCACTGCAGAGCGTATCGTTTATGGCGCACTCGAAGCAGTTGGAGAAAAGACAGGTCAAGAGCCACTCGCTGTTCTTAAGCGCGCTCTAGACAATATTCGTCCCCAGCTTGAAGTGCGTTCCCGCCGCGTCGGTGGCGCAACATATCAGGTGCCGGTTGAGGTTAAGTCGGGCCGCGCTAATACTCTTGCACTTCGCTGGCTCGTTGATTTCTCTCGTGGACGCCGTGAGCACACCATGCTCGAGCGTTTGCAGAACGAAATTATGGACGCCGCAAATGGCCTCGGTGCTGCTGTTAAGCGTCGCGAGGACATGCACAAGATGGCCGAAGCGAACCGCGCATTTGCGCATTACCGCTGGTAAAACGACGTCGGGCATTTGCTCGGCATGATCAGGAAAGAGATCCATGGCACACGAAGTGCTTACCGACCTTAAAAAGGTCCGTAACATCGGAATTATGGCGCACATTGACGCGGGTAAAACCACTGTCACTGAGCGTATCCTCTTCTACACCGGTATTAACTACAAGCTCGGTGAAACACATGATGGCGCATCCACAACTGACTGGATGGAGCAGGAAAAAGAGCGCGGTATTACAATTACCTCCGCTGCTGTTACCTCCTTCTGGAAGGGCCATCAGATCAACATCATTGACACCCCTGGACACGTTGACTTCACCGTTGAGGTGGAGCGTTCACTCCGTGTTCTCGACGGTGCAGTCGCTGTCTTCGACGGTAAGGAAGGTGTTGAGCCTCAGTCTGAAACCGTTTGGCGTCAGGCTGACAAGTACAACGTCCCACGTATCTGCTTCATCAACAAGATGGATAAGATGGGTGCGGATTTCTACTTCTCCGTCCAGACTCTAAAGGATCGTCTCCACGCCACCCCGATTATCATGGAACTGCCGATTGGTGCAGAGTCTGATATCGCGGGTGTTGTCGATCTTCTTAACATGAAAGCATTGCGCTTCCCAGAGAAGGACGATAAGGGCAACGCTACTATGGGTAGCCTTGTTGTGGAAGAAGAGATTCCGGCAGACCTCCTCGAGAAAGCTGAAGAATATCGTTCTGCGCTTGTCGAGCAGGTTGCCGAGAACGACGAAGATCTTCTTGACAAGTACCTCGGTGGCGAAGAACCAACCATTGACGAGCTCAAGGTTGTCATTCGTCGCATGACGATTGCTGGCGAAGGTTTCCCAGTTTACTGTGGTTCGGCTTACAAGAATATTGGCATCCAGCCAGTTCTTGACGCTGTTGTTGACTTCCTTCCATCTCCACTTGACGTGGGCGAGGTTAAGGGTGTTGACCCACGTGACGAAGAAGTTGAACTTGTTCGTCAGCCAGATGAGAAGGAACCATTCGCCGCTCTTGCATTCAAGATTGCAGTTCACCCATTCTTCGGTCGTCTCACCTATGTCCGCGTCTACTCTGGAAAGATGGATGCCGGTTCGCAGGTTCTGAATGCGACCAAGGGCAAGAAGGAACGCATCGGAAAGATCTTCCAGATGCACTCCAACAAGGAAAACCCGGTAGATACTGCTCACGCAGGTCATATCTACGCTGTAATCGGTCTTAAGGACACCACCACTGGTGATTCCTTGACAGATCTCAACCACCCAATTTCACTTGAATCGATGACGTTCCCGGAGCCAGTTATCCACGTCGCCGTCGAGCCAAAGTCGAAAGCGGATCAGGAAAAGCTTGGTATCGCTATCCAGAAGCTTGCAGAAGAGGATCCAACCTTCACTGTTCGCCTGGATGAAGAGTCCGGCCAGACCGTTATCGGTGGTATGGGAGAACTTCACCTTGACATCATCATCGACCGTATGCGTCGTGAGTTCAAGGTTGAGGCTAATGTTGGTGCGCCGATGGTTGCTTACCGTGAGACGATTCGTGCTACGGCAAAGTCCATTGATTACACCCACAAGAAGCAGACCGGTGGTTCCGGTCAGTTCGCTAAGGTCATTGTTACCTTCGAGCCTCTTGAGGAAAACGAAGAGGGCAAGACTTACGAGTTTGTTGACGCTGTGACCGGTGGCCGCGTGCCACGCGAGTACATTCCGTCTGTTGACGCTGGTATTCAGGCCGCTATGGAAAACGGTGTTCTCGCCGGCTTCCCAATGGTGAACGTGAAGGCCACGCTCGAAGACGGTGCGTACCACGACGTCGACTCCTCCGAAATGGCGTTCAAGATTGCTGGTCAGATGGTGTTCCGCGAAGGCGCTAAGCGCGCTAAGCCAGTCATCCTCGAACCAGTGATGGACGTGGAGGTTCGTACTCCAGAAGAGTACATGGGAGATGTCATCGGCGATCTCAATTCTCGCCGTGGTCTGATCTCCTCGATGGAGGACGCGACTGGTGTCAAGATCGTTCGCGCTCTCGTCCCGCTTTCCGAAATGTTCGGATACATTGGTGACTTGCGTTCAAAGACGCAGGGTCGCGCGGTGTACTCCATGCAGTTCGCGAAGTACCAGGAAGTCCCGAAGGCTGTTGCCGACGAGATCATCCAGAAGACCCGTGGCGAGTGAGCCAGCAGGTCTGATTTTCAATTAATCCAATCGACCAGTAGGATCTCTTTAGTCACGGTTTGGTGCTTAGCGCACAAAACTTATAAACTGAAGACCAAATAACATCGAGTCCCAGGAGGGCGAAAGTGGCAAAGGCCAAGTACGACAAGTCCAAGCCGCATATGAACATCGGCACCATCGGTCACGTTGATCACGGAAAGACGACGACGACCGCTGCGATTACCAAAGTTCTAGCGGAAAAGTACCCAGAACTGAACGAGTTCACCCCGTTCGACCAGGTTGACAATGCTCCAGAAGAGCGTCAGCGTGGTATTACCATCAACGTTTCCCACGTTGAATACCAGACCGAAAAGCGTCACTACGCACACGTTGACGCTCCAGGCCACGCCGATTACATCAAGAACATGATTACCGGTGCTGCACAGATGGACGGCGCAATTCTCGTTGTCGCCGCCACCGACGGCCCAATGGCACAGACCCGTGAGCACGTTCTTCTTGCTCGTCAGGTTGGCGTTCCACAGATCATCGTTGCCCTTAACAAGGCTGACATGGTCGACGATGAGGAAATCCTCGAGCTCGTCGAAATGGAAGTTCGCGAACTTCTTTCCTCCCAGGATTACCCGGGCGACGATCTCCCAATCGTCAAGATCTCGGCTCTCAAGGCTCTTGAAGGCGACGCTGAGTGGTCCAAGTCCATCGAAGAGCTCATGGAAGCAGTCGATACCTACTTCGACGATCCAGTGCGTGACCTTGACAAGCCATTCCTCATGCCAATCGAGGACGTCTTCACGATTACCGGTCGTGGAACCGTCGTCACCGGCCGTGCAGAGCGTGGCGTTCTCAAGCTCAACGAGGAAGTCGAAATCCTCGGTATCCGCGCCCCACAGAAGACCACTGTTACCGGAATCGAAATGTTCCACAAGCAGATGGACTACGCTGAGGCTGGCGAGAACTGTGGTCTCTTGCTCCGTGGTACCAAGCGTGAAGAAGTTGAGCGTGGACAGGTTGTTGCCAAGCCAGGCACCATCACCCCACACACCAACTTCGAAGCTCAGGTCTACGTGCTCGGCAAGGATGAAGGTGGACGTCACAACCCATTCTTCTCCAACTACCGTCCACAGTTCTACTTCCGTACCACTGATGTTACCGGCGTGATCACCCTTCCAGAGGGCACCGAAATGGTTATGCCAGGCGACAACACCGACATGACGGTTGAGCTCATCCAGCCAATCGCTATGGAAGAGGGCCTCGGTTTCGCTATCCGTGAGGGTGGCCGTACCGTTGGTTCAGGTCGAGTCACCAAGATCATCAAGTGATGACGCTTAGGTAGATACTTACCGAAGTGGGGTTCTGCGAATGCAGGGCCCCACTTTTCTATTCAATCTAAAATCTACGTGGCAATGTGGAATGAGACACCAACAGTTGCCATAACTTGAGGAGTGGTGCATTTATTTGCAATACTTATCAAGTTGTCTGGTTGTAACCAGACGTAGAACTTGGCCGAGGTACAAAAGTATTTCGGTACATAAGGCCGGTTCACTGAAAATCTCATAGGGCTTGACGTTGTTGAATGCTTAACTGCGACACGCCCGAGTGCGGGTTTCAGTGTTCCGCGGTAGAAGAGAGGGAGACGACGCCATGGCGGGACAAAAGATCCGCATCCGTCTGAAGTCTTATGACCATGAGGTCATCGACAACGCAGCGAAAAAGCTCGTCGACGAAGTTACCCGTACAGGAGCGTCGGTCGTGGGCCCAGTGCCGTTGCCGACCGAGAAGAACGTTTTCACGGTCATTCGCTCGCCCCACAAGTACAAGGACAGTCGCGAACACTTCGAAATGCGTACGCATAAGCGACTGATCGACATTGTCGATCCGACTCTGAAGACCATTGACACGCTCCGCCGTCTGGATCTTCCAGCCGACGTAAGCGTCGAGATCAAGCTCTGAGGTAACGCATAAAATGACCAAGAACATCACTACTGCCAAAGTAGCGCCAGTTAAGGCCCTGCTTGGCACCAAGCTCGGCATGACCCAGGTCTGGGATGAGAATGCAAACCTTATTCCAGTGACTGTCGTTCGTGTTGGTAAGAACGTTGTTACTCAGGTTCGTACACCTGAAATCGATGGCTATTCGGCTGTCCAGATTGCTTCTGGCGAGTTGAAAGCTAAGAACGTGACCAAGCCACTCAAGGGACACTTTGAGAAGGCTGGCGTTGAGCCACGTCGTCACGTTGCAGAAATCCGTACTGTTGATGCGCAAGAGTATTCCTTGGGCCAAGAAATTGGCGTGGAAACTTTTGAAGCTGGCCAGACAATCGATGTTATCGGTAAGTCTAAGGGCAAGGGCTTCGCTGGTGTTATGAAGCGTCACGGCTTCGCCGGTGTTTCCGCTTCCCACGGTGCTCACCGTAACCACCGTAAGCCAGGCTCGATCGGCGCATGTTCCACCCCATCCCGCGTTTTCCGTGGTATGCGTATGGCTGGTCGCATGGGCAACGCTCGCGTCACAGTGCAAAATTTGACCATTCACGCCATTGATACCGAGAACGATTTGATTCTCGTATCTGGCGCTATCCCGGGTAACAAGGGTGGCGTCGTCGTGATCCGTACTGCCGTGAAGGGAGCCTGATCTAAATGGCAGACCTCAAGGTTGACATCCTCGACACCACAGGCGCTAAGGCCGGTTCGGTGACTCTCCCAGCAGAGTCATTCGATCTCGAGATTAACATTCCACTCATCCACCAGGTTGTTGTTGCTCAGCTTGCCGCTGCACGTCAGGGCACACATAAGACCAAGACCCGCGGCGAAGTTCGTGGTGGTGGCGTGAAGCCATTCAAGCAGAAGGGTACTGGTCGCGCTCGTCAGGGTTCGATTCGTGCTCCTCACTTCACTGGCGGTGGTACTGTCCATGGCCCACAGCCACGCGATTACTCGCAGCGCACCCCAAAGAAGATGATTGCTGCTGCACTCCGTCAGGCTCTGTCTGATCGTGCACGTAACGGTCGTATTCACGTCGTTACCGGCATCGTCGAGTCCGCAACTCCATCAACGAAGGCTGCTCTCAACCTCGTTAACAAGGTTGTTGAAGAGCGTAGCGCACTCGTTGTGCTAGAGCGCAACGATGAGACTTCGGTTCTCTCGCTACGTAACCTTCCAGAAGCACACACCATTTACGTTGATCAGCTCAACGCCTACGATGTGCTCGTTGCCGACGACGTCATCTTCACCCAAGCCGCTCTTGACACCTTCACCGGTGCACACAGCAAGGAGGAGACGAAGTGACTCAGTACGCAGCGTTCCACAACAAGGATCCGCGTGACGTCATTCTTGCCCCAGTAGCAACTGAAAAGTCAGCTCGTGGCGAGGATGAAGGAAAGTACACCTTCTTGGTGCACCCATCCGCGAACAAGACGGAAATCAAGATCGCCATCGAGAAAATCTTTGGTGTCAAGGTTGAGTCCGTGAATACTCAGAATCGTGCAGGCAAGACTCGCCGCACTCGCAACGGCATCGGCCGTCGCAAGGCAACCAAGCGAGCCATTGTCACCCTCCGTGAGGGCACGATCGACATCTACGGCGAGATCGTCGGCTAACGCCGGCAGGATATTGAGGATAAGAACTCATGGGAATTCGTAAGTACAAGCCGACGACACCAGGTCGTCGCGGTGCGAGCGTCGCCGACTTCGCTGAGATCACCCGATCGACGCCGGAGAAGTCGCTCCTGCGCCCGCTCTCTAAGACTGGTGGCCGCAACAATGCCGGCCGCATCACCACTCGCCACAAGGGCGGTGGACATAAGCGCCAGTACCGCGTGATTGACTTCCGTCGTCACGACAAGGACGGCATTCCAGCTCGTGTTGCTCATATTGAGTACGATCCGAACCGTACCGCTCGTATCGCTCTTCTACACTACGTAGACGGCGAGAAGCGTTACATCTTGGCTCCGGTCAATCTCAAGCAGGGCATGATGGTTGAGAACGGTCCGTCTGCTGACATCAAGCCAGGCAATAACCTGCCACTTCGTAACATTCCAGTTGGTACCGTTATCCACGCTGTGGAGTTGCGTCCAGGCGGCGGAGCAAAGATTGCCCGCTCTGCTGGAGCATCGGTTCAGCTCGTTGCTAAGGAAGGCAAGTACGCCCAGCTACGTATGCCATCTGGCGAAATTCGTAACGTCGACGCGCGCTGCCGTGCAACTGTTGGCGAAGTTGGCAATGCTGAGCAGTCCAATGTCAATTGGGGTAAAGCTGGCCGCATGCGGTGGAAGGGCGTTCGCCCAACTGTCCGTGGTGTTGTCATGAACCCGGTTGACCACCCACATGGTGGTGGTGAAGGTAAGACCTCTGGTGGTCGTCACCCAGTCTCACCATGGGGCAAGAAGGAAGGCCGTACACGCCACCCCAACAAGCCCAGCGACAAGCTCATTGTGCGCCGTCGCAAGACTGGCAAGAAGCGCTAATCAGGAGGATATGAGCAATGCCGCGTAGTTTGAAAAAGGGCCCGTTCGTTGACGAACACCTTATGAAAAAGGTTGACGATCAGAACGAAAAGGGTACCAAGAACGTTATCAAGACCTGGTCCCGTCGGTCGGTTATTACCCCCGACTTCCTAGGTCACACCTTTGCAGTCCACGACGGCCGCAAGCATGTTCCGGTGTTCGTCACCGAATCCATGGTCGGCCACAAGCTCGGCGAATTCGCTCCAACTCGTACTTTCCGTAGTCACGAGAAGGACGACCGCAAGGGCCGCCGCCGGTAAGGCAGCGCGAGAGAGTTAGGCAGGATTATGGAAGCCAAGGCACAGGCACGTTATGTACGTGTAACGCCGCAGAAGGCACGTCGCGTGATCAACGAGATCCGTGGTATGCGTGCACTCGCAGCGGTCGACCTACTAAAGTTCGCACCACAAGCAATTGCTACCGATGTTAAGAAGATTCTTGAGTCGGCAATGGCAAATGCACGTTATGCTGCTGAGCAAGCAAATGAGCGTTTTGACGACGCTGATTTGATTGTTACCGCTGCTTACGTTGATGAAGGTCCTACGATGAAGCGCATTCAGCCACGCGCTCAGGGCCGTGCGAACCGTATTTTGAAGCGAACAAGCCACATCACCGTTATCGTCGGTGACGAGAAGAAGGGAGCCTGATTGTGGGACAGAAAGTAAACCCGACCGGTTTCCGTCTCGGTATCACCACCGATCATCGGTCAAAGTGGTTCGCTGACTCCACCAAGGAAGGTCAGCGCTACCGCGATTACATTGAAGAAGACATCAAGATTCGCCGCAAGGTTGAAAACGATCTCGAGCGCGCTGGAATTTCCCGCGTGAACATTGAGCGTCGTACCGAGCGCGTCGTCATTGACATTCACACTGCTCGTCCGGGCATTGTGATTGGTCGCCGTGGCGCAGAGGCTGATCGTCTTCGCCAGGACCTCGAGAAGCTGACCGGCAAGGCTGTTCAGCTCAATATTCTCGAAGTTAAGAACCCAGAAGCTGATGCACAGCTCGTTGCTCAGGGTATTGCTGAGCAGTTGGCAGCACGTGTCTCTTTCCGCCGCGCTATGCGTAAGGGCATTCAGTCCGCACAGCGTGCTGGCGCTAAGGGTATCCGTGTTCAGTGCTCCGGTCGTCTTGGCGGCGCAGAAATGTCGCGTGCGGAATTCTACCGTGAAGGTCGAGTTCCACTGCACACCTTGCGCGCTAACATCGACTACGGTTTCTACGAGGCACGCACCACCTTCGGTCGCATTGGCGTGAAGGTATGGATCTACCGCGGTGACGTAACCGACGCCGAATACTACCGTTCACTTGCTGAAGCCCCACGTGGTCGTGGTGGACGTGGTGGCGAACGTCGTGGTCGTCGTGGCGATCGTCCAAACCGTGGTGCACGTTCGAACCAGTCTGCTGAGCAGAAAGCTGCTCCAGCAACTGAAGCTCCGGCAACTGAGCCGGCAAAGACCCAGGAAACGGAGGCCTGAGTTTCATGCTCATTCCCCGCCGCACAAAGTACCGCAAGCAGCATCGTCCGACTCGCTCGGGCATGTCTAAGGGCGGAAACCAGATTGCATTCGGTGAATACGGTATCCAGGCACTGGAGCCGGCATATGTTACCAACCGTCAGATTGAAGCAGCTCGTATTGCTATGACACGTCACGTTAAGCGTGGTGGTAAGGTATGGATTAATATCTTCCCAGATCGCCCGCTTACCAAGAAGGCTCTTGGTCTTCGTATGGGTTCCGGTAAGGGCCCAGTCGAGACTTGGGTTGCTAACGTGAAGCCAGGGCGCATCATGTTCGAACTTGCTGGCGTGCCAGAGAACCTAGCTCGCGAAGCAATGGAGCGTGCAATGCACAAGCTCCCAATGAAGACCCGTTTTGTTACCCGTGAGGATGGTGAATGATGGCTAAGGGCATCAGCACTGAAGAGCTAGACAAGCTCACTGAAGTTGAGCTCGCCGAGCGTCTGAAGGAATCGAAGGAAGAACTCTTCAACCTTCGTTTCTCAGCCGTGACCCACCGTCTGGAAGATTCCGGTCGTCTAAAGGAAGTGCGTCGCAATATTGCCCGCATTTACACAATTGCCCGCGAGCGTGAGCTCGGAATTCGCACCGCTCCGACGGCTAAGAAGTGAGGTCCCACATGAGCGAGCAGGAAAAGTTGACTGATACCACAGTGCGAAACCATCGCAAAGTTCGCCGTGGTTATGTAGTATCTGACAAGATGGACAAGACCGTTGTGGTCGAGGTTGAAGACCGTCGTAAGCATCCGCTTTACGGCAAGGTCATGACCCGTACCAAGCGCGTCAAGGCCCATGATGAATCTAACGAGGTCCAGGTTGGCGATCTCGTACGTATCATGGAAACCCGACCGTTGTCTGCGACCAAGCACTTCCGCGTGGTCGAGATTATCGAGAAGGCAAAGTGATGTATCCCGGGCGGCAACGCCCGGGAAAGCAAACCATCCGTTCGGCAAGGCTCGTTAAACGAGAACCGGCACGACGACAGGAGAAATGTAAATGATCCAGCAGGAGTCGCGGCTTAAGATCGCCGACAACACCGGTGCTAAGGAAATCCTATGCATCCGCGTGCTTGGCGGTTCTGGCAAGCGCTACGCCGGAATTGGCGACACGATTGTCGCCACCGTCAAGGATGCTATTCCTGGCGGAAATGTAAAGAAGGGCGACGTCGTCAAGGCGGTCGTCGTCCGCGCAAAGAAGAGCACTCGTCGCGCTGACGGCTCGTATATTCGTTTCGACGAAAATGCAGCTGTCATCCTGAAGAACGAGAACGAGCCACGTGGTACCCGTATCTTCGGCCCCGTTGCTCGTGAGCTTCGTGATAAGAAGTTCATGCGTATCGTTTCATTGGCACCGGAGGTGATCTGAGAAATGGCGAAGATCAAGAAGGGTGACCTAGTTCAGGTAATCGCTGGACGTGACAAGGGCATGCAGGGAACAGTTCTTTCTGTTATCCCAGCTGAAGACCGCGTCATCGTCGAAGGCGTTGCCCGAGTTAAGAAGCACACCAAGGTTGGTCGTACTGACCGCGGTGCTGCTACTGGTGGCATTGAAACCGTCGAAGCTCCTATTCACATCTCGAACGTGGCCCTCGTTGGTCCAGATAAGAAGCCAATCCGCGTTGGCTTCCGCGAGGTTGAAGTAGAGCGTGACGGTCGTAAGAAGATCATGCGTGAACGTATTGGACGTCGCGGTGGAAAGGAAATCGAACTGTGAGCGAGAAAATTACTCCGCGTTTGAAGACTAAGTACGCTGACGAAATTCGTTCTAAGATGAACGATGAGTTCAAATATGCAAATATCCATCAAATTCCTGGACTCGAGAAGATCGTAGTCAATATGGGTGTTGGTGATGCGGCTCGTGACTCTAAGGTATTGGAAGGCGCTATCGCTGATATCACCGCTATTACCGGTCAGAAGCCACAGATCAACCGAGCTCGTAAGTCTATCGCTCAGTTCAAGCTTCGTGAAGGACAGGCAATTGGTTGCCATGTAACTATGCGTGGCGACCGTATGTGGGAGTTCCTGGATCGTCTTCTCGCAACTGCATTGCCACGTATCCGCGACTTCCGCGGCCTTTCGTCAAAGCAGTTCGATGGACATGGTAACTACACATTCGGTTTGACTGAACAGTCCGTATTCCACGAGATTGATCAGGATAAGATCGATCGCGTTCGTGGTATGGATATCACCGTTGTTACAACCGCAAAGACTGACGACGAGGGACGTGCATTGTTGCGTCACCTTGGATTCCCGTTCAAGGAGGACTGACAAGAATGGCAAAGACCTCATTAAAGGTAAAGGCTGCACGCAAGCCTAAGTTCGCCGTCCGCGCTTACACACGTTGTCAGCGCTGCGGCCGTCCACACTCGGTATACCGCAAGTTCGGCTTGTGCCGTATCTGCTTGCGCGAGATGGCTCACCGTGGCGAACTGCCCGGTGTCACGAAGTCCAGCTGGTAAGAATCTACGTCGCAGGTCTTAATAGGAAACCGCGACGAGAAAGGGCAAAAGCCCGATGTCTATGACAGACCCAATTGCAGATATGCTCACGCGTCTGCGCAACGCCAACTCGGCGTTCCACGAGTCGGTTTCGATGCCGTACTCGAAGATGAAGGCAAATATCGCCAACATCCTTCAGCGTGAGGGTTACATCGCCGACTTTATTGTCGAAGATGCCAAGGTGGGCAAGACGCTCACCCTCAACTTGAAGTTTGGTCCAAACCGTGAGCGTTCGCTCGCCGGCTTGCGCCGTATTTCAAAGCCGGGTCTTCGCGTTTACGCGAAGTCCACAAATCTTCCTCAGGTTCTCGGTGGACTTGGCGTAGCTATTTTGTCTACGTCGTCAGGTCTGCTAACTGATCGTGAGGCCAAAGATAAGGGCGTAGGTGGGGAAGTCCTCGCCTACATCTGGTAAGGAAGGAGTTATACAATGTCTCGTATTGGTAAGCTCCCAATTGCTATCCCTGCTGGCGTCGAGGTCAAGGTTGACGGCGATGTCGTCACCGTTAAGGGCCCAAAGGGAGAATTGGTTCATAACGTTCCAGCTCCTATCACCGTTGAGATTGAGGAGAACACTGTTGTCGTTCGTCGCCCAAATGACGAGCGGGTATCTCGTTCACTCCACGGTCTCACCCGGACGCTGATCGCTAACAACATCCTTGGTGTTACTGAAGGCTTTACTAAGGCCCTCGAAATCGTGGGTACTGGATACCGTGTTGTCGCTAAGGGCAAGGATCTCGAATTCTCGCTCGGTTACTCCCACACCATCTTTGTTGAGGCTCCAGAAGGTATCTCTTTTGCTGTCGAAGCTCCAACAAAGTTCTCGATTAGCGGTATCAACAAGCAACAAGTCGGCGAGATGGCTGCTCGCATTCGCAAGCTTCGCAAGCCTGAGCCTTACAAGGGCAAGGGTATTCGCTATGCTGGTGAACACGTTCGCCGTAAGGCCGGAAAGGCTGGTAAGTGATGGCTGTTACTCCAAAGGGCAAGGGCAAGTTCGTTTCACGTACTCGCCGTCATATCCGACTACGCAAGCGTATTACCGGTACTTCCGAACGTCCACGTTTGGTTGTTACTCGGTCAAATCGTCACATGGTTGCGCAGGTTATCGACGATACCGTGGGCAAGACACTCGTGTCTGCGTCCACTCTTGAAGTTGATTTGCGCGCCTCATCCGATTCCAAGGTCCAAAAAGCACACGTCGTCGGCGAACTCGTCGGCAAGCGTGCACTTGAGGCCGGCATCTCCGCCGTCGTGTTTGATCGCGGTGGCAACAAGTATCATGGTCGTGTCGCTGCAGTTGCAGAAGGCGCCCGTGAAGCTGGTCTGACCCTGTAAATTGGCAAAACGAGAGGAAATTCTTATGGCTGCACAGCAGCGAGGACGAGCCGCTGGCTCGGAGAACGACGGCTCGCGCAACGAGCGTAATAACCGTCGTGATGATCGCCGTGGCGATCGTCGAACCGATCGTCGCGCCGAAGATCGAAACGCTTACATTGAGCGCGTCGTGACGATTAACCGTGTCGCTAAGACCGTTAAGGGTGGACGTCGCATGTCCTTCACCGCACTCGTTGTGGTTGGAGACGGCAACGGCACCGTAGGTGTTGGCTACGGCAAGGCAAAGGAAGTACCTGCTGCAATTGCTAAGGGTACTGAGGAAGCAAAGAAGAACTTCTTCAAGGTTCCGCTTATTGGCACTACTATTCCACATTTGGTCCAAGCCCGTGACGCTGCTGGCGTCGTGTTGCTCCGTCCAGCATCTGCTGGTACTGGTGTTATCGCAGGCGGTCCAGTTCGTGCAATTATGGAGTGCGCGGGAATCCATGACGTTCTTTCAAAGTCACTCGGATCTTCCAATGCTATCAACATTGTGCGTGGAACCATTGCAGCATTGAAGCAACTTGAACAGCCTGAGGCTGTCGCGGCTCGCCGCGGCTTGCCACTTGATGCTGTTGCTCCTAAGTCAATGTTGCTCAAGCGTACTGAGCATGAAGCCAAGGAACGCGAAGACGCTGAGCTCGAAGCACAACGTGCTGAGAACGAAGCTGCCGCTGCAGGAGTTGGTGCATGATGAAACTCAAGATTACTCAGACCAAAGGTCTCGTAGGAACTAAGCAGAACCAAAAAGATACGGTTCGTTCGCTTGGTTTGCACAAGATCCACCAGTCAGTTATTCGCGAAGATACCCCGGTTGTCCGCGGTATGATTCGTACGGTAGCTCACTTGGTTACTGTGGAGGAGGTTGCCTGATGGCTGACGTTCTAAAGATTCATGATCTTCGCCCAGCAGCCGGCGCCAACAAAGCTCGCACTCGTGTGGGTCGTGGTGAAGGTTCAAAGGGTAAGACTGCTGGCCGCGGTACCAAAGGTACTAAGGCACGTTACCAGGTTAAAGCTGGTTTCGAAGGTGGACAGATGCCTATGCATATGCGTCTGCCTAAGCTCCGTGGTTTCAAGAACCCGGCTCGCATCGAATACCAAGTTGTTAACTTGAACAAGCTTGAGTCGCTTTTCCCAGAAGGCGGAACCGTTACCGTTGACGATCTCGTAGCTAAGGGCGCAGTTCGTGCCAACAAGCTCGTTAAGATTCTCGGTACTGGTGAAATCAACGTTAAGGTTAACGTTACCGTCGATGCTTGGTCTGCTTCCGCAAAGGAAAAGATTGAAGCTGCTGGTGGCTCACTAGAACAGCGATGAGTTAAACTCATTCTTTTAAGACGGGTTCATAACCATTTTGGTGGTTATGAACCCGTCTTTTACATGCAAAATGTCTCAAACATTACTTGTTTAAGGCTGTATTTGAATACGCATTTGCGGGTATAGTTGTCAAAGTACGTGTGTTTGGCACATATGCCATGCACAGTAGCTTTCGTTAGCTACACAATGACATAACACCGGCTCCGGTCGGTCCCACGCGCCCGGCTCCGGCCGGTTCCAACATCGGAGGAACTTCCTTGCTACACGCACTGATCTCAGCCTTCCGTACCCCAGACTTGCGAGCTAAGCTCCTCTTCACCGTGATGATCATGGTGATTTACCGTCTCGGTACTTTTATTCCAGCACCATTTGTTTCGTATAAGAACGTAACGCAATGTCTTGATGAAGCTGGTAGCGAAGGATTACTTACATTAATCAACATGTTCTCCGGCGGGGCTATGCTCAAGCTTGCTGTGTTTGCGCTCGGAATCATGCCGTATATTACGGCATCGATCATCGTTCAGTTGATGAAGGTCGTTATCCCTCGGTTTGAAGAACTTTCGAAAGAAGGACAGACTGGGCAAGCTAAGCTCACCGAATACACGCGGTATTTAACCATTTTCCTTGCGATTTTACAGTCGTCGGTTACCGTATCCGTAGCAAACGGTGCGTTGTTCCAGAATTGTACTGTCGATCCGATCCCAGAGGCTTCTGCAGTTAAGTTAGTCATTGCAATTCTCGCGATGACCGCAGGAACCGGTTTAATTATGTGGATGGCGGAGCTTATTACCGAGCGTGGTGTTGGAAACGGTATGTCTTTGCTTATCTTCACAGGTATCGCCGCAAACTTCCCGGCAATGCTAGGCAACGTCAGCCAGTCTAACCATGGCTGGTTTGGGGTACTAATCGTACTGGGTATGTTCTTAGCAATTACCGTTGTCGTTGTTTTCGTAGAGCAGTCTCAGCGTCGTGTCCCGGTTCAGTATGCCAAGCGCGTAGTCGGCCGTCGTACTTATGGTGGTACGTCGACGTATATTCCGCTCAAGCTCAACATGGCAAACGTTATTCCAGTCATCTTTGCGTCATCGATTTTGTCGATGCCAACGATGTTCGCACAATTCTCAACTGCACAAGAGGGATGGGCTGCTTGGGTGCGTACGTACTTTGCACCGCATTCATTCTGGTACTTGGTCGTTTACTTCTTCCTAATCCTGTTCTTCGCGTTCTTCTACACGTCGATTACTTTTGATCCTGAAGAAGTAGCAGACAACATGAAACGGTACGGCGGCTTCGTGCCCGGCATCCGAGCTGGACAGCCAACTGCAGATTATCTTCGGTACGTTATCAACCGTATTACCTGGGTTGGTGCATTATATTTGGCGATTGTTGCGCTCATTCCGCAGATCGTCTTTACCCAAATGGGGTTGACGACGTTTAGCTTCGGTGGAACGTCAATCATCATTCTCGTTGGTGTTGGACTACAGACTGTTAAAGACATTGATGCCCAGCTCCAGCAACGTCACTATGAAGGATTCCTACGATGAGTTTTCGTTTGATTCTTACTGGAGCTCCGGGAGCAGGCAAGGGGACCCAAGCCGGTGCAGTTTCCGAAGCGCTCGGTATTCCAGCTATTTCGACTGGTGAAATCTTCCGTGCTGAAATCGCTAACAAGTCAGATATTGGTCTGGAAGCACAGCGCTACATTAGCGAAGGAAATTTGGTTCCGGATTCAGTCACTAATGAAATAGTTCGCCGCCGCTTAGCGCAGCCGGATGCACTTAATGGCTTCTTGTTGGACGGTTATCCACGTACTCTCGAGCAGATCGAAGCACTCGACTCTATGCTGGCAGAAAACGATCAGAGCATGGATGCAATGATTGTTATTGCTATTCCAGATGAAGAAGTCGAAGGTCGGTTGCTTAAGCGTGCGGAGATTGAGGGACGCGCTGATGATACGCCTGAGGTAATTGCACATCGTGTAGCCGTTTACCACGAAGCTACCGAACCGATTATTGAAGCATATCGCAAGCGTGGCAAACTGGTCACTATTGATGGTATAGGTACCATCGAAGAGGTACGTTCACGAATCGTCGCCGGTGTTAAGGAAGGTCTAGGCCTTAGCTGATTGTTCTAAGTAAACTGCTAGCTACAATGTGGCTAGCAGTTTACTTATATCTGCTTTACAAGATCGAAGGAAACTGTCGTGGGAAATAAAATTCAATATAAAACTGATGAACAAATCGTTAAGATGCGTACCGCGGGCCTGGTCGTTGCGCAAATTCATGCCGCATTGCGTGCAGCTGTTAAACCAGGGGTGACGACGGCGGACATGGACCGAGTCGCACTGGATGTTTTGAATAAAAATGGTGCGCGTTCTAACTTTTTTGGGTACTACGATTATCCGGGCCAAATTTGTACTTCTGTTAATGATGAAATCGTGCATGGTATTCCTGGTTCGCGAGTACTTGCGCCAGGAGACTTGGTTTCTTTCGATTGCGGTGCGGTTGTTGACGGTTGGCACGCGGATGCATGTATTAGCGTTGTTGTCCCTGGCGGCGATCCGCATGTTGCTGCAGCGCGTGAAGAATTAAGTGCTATCACTCGGGAATCCATGTGGGTTGGAATTGCCGCAATGGCAACAGGTAAACGAGTAGGAGATATCGGTGATGCGATCGATGACTATGTGGAGTCTCTAGAAGGTGAACTGCATCCAGATATCGTTCTTGACTACACTGGCCATGGAATTGGCGACGCGATGCATCAAGAGCCTGAAGTTCTCAACTATTCTATTGATGGACGTACCCCTAAGCTAAAGCCAGGAATGGTGCTGTGCATTGAGCCGATGCTCACCGCAGGCTATCAGGATAATCATACGCTTGCAGACGAGTGGACTGTTGTTACCGACGATGGAAAAGACGCTTGTCATTGGGAGCATATGATTGCCCTTCACAAGGGCGGTGTCTGGGTGTTGACAGAACCTGATGGGGGAGCGGCTGAGCTAGAACGATTCGGAATTAAGATTGCGCCGTTGGCCTAATTTGCAATTTTGGCTCGTCAGTGGTCTCGGCGTGACGAGATGCACGTTAAAACCCCTATCGCTTAGCTCTATAAATCACGTATTATAGAGCGTTGGTGCCTTGTATCTATCAGTTGGTGGATCAGACATCAAACTACGGTCGCAACCGTGATCGTAGAATCGAATCGAAGTTAGCGGGAGTAATGGCGAAAAAAGAAGGCGTCATTGAAATTGAAGGTGTTGTCGTTGAAGCACTGCCAAATGCAATGTTTCGCGTCGAACTAGATAACGGGCACGTAGTGCTCGGGCACATCTCAGGGAAGATGCGTCAGCACTACATCAAGATCCTTCCGGAGGACCGCGTGGTTGTTGAGCTTACGCCCTACGACTTAACACGTGGTCGTATCGTATATCGCCACAAGTAACCCCGTTAATAACACGTAGCTTAAACGTTGCGTTAACCGACAAAGAAAGCTAGAGACTATGAAGGTCAAGCCAAGCGTTAAGCGCATTTGCGATAACTGCAAGGTTATTCGTCGGCACGGTCGAGTCATGGTTATCTGTGACAACCCACGCCATAAGCAGCGTCAGGGCTAAGTCCTACGCATTGAACAGGCATTGTCAGCGCATAGCGCAATCTTTTGGTCCGAAGGCCAAAACCCGATCGGGACGGCAATGCTCCACACCTTCGGAATGAACATATAGGAGCCACACACATGGCACGTCTATCTGGTGTCGATCTCCCTCGTGAGAAGCGAGTAGAGATTGCACTTACCTACATTTTCGGCATTGGTCACACCCGTGCACTAGAGTCCCTCGCCGCTACCGGCGTTAACCCGGATACTCGTGTTAAGGATCTGACTGAAGATGATCTCGTCAAGCTGAAGAACCACATCGACGAAAACTACAAGGTCGAAGGTGATCTCCGTCGTGAGATTCAGGCTGACATTCGTCGCAAGATTGAGATTGGTTCTTACCAAGGTCTCCGTCACCGCCGAGGCCTTCCGGTTCACGGTCAGCGTACCAAGACGAACGCTCGTACTCGTAAGGGTCCAAAGCGTACCGTTGCAGGTAAGAAGAAGTAAGTAGTTCCACCTTCGGGTGTGAATCGACGATAATTTTCAGGAGATTTTAACAAATGCCACCAAAGACTCAGCGTCGTCCGCGCCGCACAATGCGAAAGAACGTATTAACTGGCCAGGCGCATATTAAGTCCACGTTTAACAACACGATCGTGTCGATCACCGACCCTAATGGCGAAGTTATTGCCCAGACATCCTCTGGCATGGTTGGCTTCAAGGGCTCGCGTAAATCCACTCCATACGCTGCACAGCTCGCTGCAGAAAATGCTGCACGTCGCGCAATGGAAGCAGGTATGAAGAAGGTTGATGTTTTCGTCAAGGGTCCAGGCTCTGGTCGTGAAACTGCTATTCGTTCCTTGACAGCTTCCGGTCTTGAAGTTACCTCAATTTCTGATGTAACCCCTCAAGCACACAACGGTTGCCGTCCTCCCAAGCGCCGTCGCGTTTGATCAGTAAGGGGTTCGTCCCCTTTCCTCGGTGACATACTTACTCAGGTCTGTCACATGTAATTGCCGGCATGTGCCGGCTGATGGATGTCATATAGTGGGCATCCGGTGAAAGGAAACTATAGTGATCATTGAACAGCGTCCTACGCTAACCGAAGACAAGCTTTCGGAGACTCGTTCGCGGTTCACGCTTAACCCGCTTGAGCCAGGTTTCGGCTACACGCTCGGTAACTCGCTTCGTCGTACACTGCTATCGTCCATTCCGGGCGCCGCTGTGACGTCGATTCATATCGACGGTGTGCTTCATGAGTTTTCAACCATTGAGGGCGTAAAAGAAGACGTCGCACAGATCATTTTGAACCTCAAAGATCTGGTTGTTACTTCCGAAAATGATGAGCCAGTGCAGATGTATCTGCGGAAGGCTGGTCCAGGGGAAGTAACTGCGGCAGATATTACGCCACCAGCTGGAGTTGAAATTCATAACCCAGAGTTGCTTATCGCAACCTTGAATGAAAAGGGCAAGCTCGAGATTGATCTGACTGTTGAACGTGGCCGTGGCTATGTTTCAGCACAGCAGAACAACTCGCCAGACTACGAAATCGGTCGTATCCCAGTTGACTCGATCTACTCACCAGTCGTGAAGGTTTCGTACAAGGTGGAAGCTACTCGTGTTGGTCAGCGTACCGACTTCGACAAACTAATCGTTGACGTCGAGACAAAGCCATCCATGGCGCCTCGCGATGCTTTTGCTTCTGCTGGTAAGACCCTCGTTGAACTGTTCGGTTTGACGGCTGAGCTGAACCAAGAAGTCGAAGGCCTCGAGTTGAAGGAAGCTCCTGTTGTTGAACAGCAGTCTTCTGACTTGCAACGCCCAATTACCATTCTTAACCTACCGGCACGTTCGCAGAATTGCTTGCAGCGTGAAGGTATCCATACAATCGGTGAGCTGGTGCTTCGTTCTGAGGCTGACCTGCTTGATATTCGTAACTTTGGTGCGAAGTCGATTGAAGACGTTAAGGATGAGCTGGCAAAGCTTGACTTGCGTCTAAAGGATTCACCGGCTGGTTTCATGTCCGGCTTCGGTGATGAAACGTACGGAATGCACTTCAGTGACGAAACGCAGGCCTGAAGGTCAGCGGAACAAGATAATTTTTAGGAGAAATCATGCCACGTCCCGCTAAGGGTCCACGCTTGGGTGGTAGCCCAGCGCACGAGCGTCTCATCATTGCAAACCTCTGCAAGTCGCTCATTCACAATGAATCGGTCGTAACAACCGAGGCTAAGGCCAAGCGTGTTCGTCCACATATCGAAAAGCTCATCACCAAGGCTAAGAAGGGCGATACTCATAATCGTCGTCTTGCACTTAAGGTTTTGGGCTCCCGCGAAACTGCATACATTCTTTTCGAAGAGCTTGCACCAAAGTTCGCGAACCGTGAGGGTGGATACACTCGCATTGTTAAGCTTCCAAACCGCAAGGGTGACAACGCTCCAATGGCCGAAATTTCGCTCGTTCTCGAGCCAGTTTCACCAAAGCAGGCTGTTGTTAAGGAAGCTGAGAAGGTTGCCGAAAAGGCTGCTGACGAAGCCCCAGTTGCTGAAGCTGAAGAAGTCGAAGCTGCTGAAGAAAAGTGATGACGTTATTCTGACTTTCGGGCTGTTCTCAAAGTCGGAATAGCAGATTAACTGCTTAAAGGTTGTGGCGGATTGAGTTATCAATCCGCCACAACCTTTTATTTAGTTCTAGTAGCTTATTTAGTTCTAGTAGCTCTGAAAGTTTAGGGAGTATAGCGAGGTAGTTACTGGCGTTGTTGCGCTATTAGTCGCAAGCGCCGCGCTTGATATGAGGGACATATTGCCAGGTTGCGCTACCGCCCCGTGCGCCTGCTTCATAATCTAAGAAAGTAGCCCCACGCTCGCTAAGAGATGCCCGTACCTCGTCAGTAAGTTTGAGCGCATTACCGCCACCGATGTATAGCGTATCCCACCGGTACATAGGCCACAGAGCGTCAATTACTTGGCCGATATGGTGTGACCATTGCTCTGAGTCGGTATCTGGAAGATTGATGGCGCCGACGACGTCGTCGAACGTTCCCCCAATCGGGCTGGGGGCATGCGAAACTTCTATGTGTTCCGTGAGCCTGCCATTCACGGCGAAGGCGATGCCAAGACCAGTGCCTAGGGTAAGGATTAGCTCGCTACCATGTCCCTGCATCGTTGCTGCGGCCGCAACTATAGCGTCGTTGACAACGAGCGTAGGTAAGTGGCAGGCGTCCTCAACGAGTGTTTGGATGTCCGTGTTCTTCCATGCTTCTTGGAGTTGAGCATCTACGCTTCCGCCTGGTCCGGCGGGACGGATATAGTGTGGAGTATGTATGACGATCCCGTCGCGCACGATTCCAGGCATGCCGATAGTAATTCGATGGCATGTGACAGCATGCCGCTGTGCATGCTCAATAACGGTCTCCAGCATTAGTTGCGGGGTGAACGGGTACTCGACAACATCAACAAAATAAGTGCCGAGGTGGTTGCCCTGTTGATCTAATACGGCAGATTTAACTCGTGAGCCACCAAAATCTAGACTCAGCGTGTTAATTCCCGAGTTGGGATCACGGGGCTGAATATGGGATCCTGCAGTCATGACTTCGACGCTATCGCAAAATGCGCGCTTACGCATAGATCTAAGCTACGACGGTAACCACTTTCACGGTTGGGCGGCTCAGCCGGGCCTAAGAACAGTACAAAACGAGCTGGAAAAAGTGTTGTCGGTGATTTTTCGTCACTCAGTGACGGTTACGGTAGCAGGACGTACAGACGCAGGTGTGCACGCCCGCCACCAGGTCGTTCACTGCGATGTTTCCCGAGTAGCTTGGGATACCCTTCCCGGACGCTCCTCGCGGACCTCGGCAGAGTCATTAATCATGCGTGCTAACTCGATGCTGGCGCGAGTTGCTGGGTCTATATTGCCGTGGGCGCCGCGCGGTTATAGTGATGTCGTCATTCACAAGGCTGCCGAGGTGCCATCGGAGTTTGATGCCAGGTTCTCGGCTTTGTGGCGAGAGTATTCATATCGGATCGCAGATGGAGTTGCGGCGTGGGACCCACAACGCCGGGACGTTTTGTGGCTCACGGATCGGTTAGATATTGAAGCAATGAATCGGGCCGCAGTGGGGTTGCTTGGGGAACATGACTTTTTGTCGTTTTGTAAGCCGCGGGAGGGAGCTTCAACTGTTCGTACGTTGTTTGAGTTAGATTTCCTACGGCAGGGCGATTTAGTTGTGGGACGGGCGCGTGCTGATGCGTTTTGTCATTCGCAGGTGCGAACTCTGATGGGGACACTGATTGAGGTTGGGCGCGGTGCTCGCGAAGAGCGTTGGCCACAAGTGCGGTTGGAGGAGCGGTCTCGGGACGGTAACGTGATTGTCGCGCCACCGCACCCGTTAACGTTGGAATCTGTTGGGTATCCGGAGCCTGGTGAGTATGGTCCCCAAGCTTCCTTAGCGCGCCGTTTTCGGGGATAAATGCCGACGACGGCACGTGGCCGTGCAAACTGTTGAGATGAATCGCACCACAGCAGGAGCTTTTCCTTTGACCGGAGTAGAAAATCACAGTAGAGTTTCTTAATGCTGTGCATGTTGTATGAAGATGCAATCCCACTCGTCTCATAACAGTGCCAGCAACGTTAACTTGACCATTGGATAGGTTAGCTACTTTTCGGCATAAGCCATTGCCCAAGTAGTTAATAGAGCTATCCGCGATTAAAGAAACGAAGGCTACGCAAGTGCGCACGTATTCACCGAAGCCCGGAGACGTCGAGAAGAAGTGGTATGTCATTGACGCCACCGACGTTGTCCTTGGCCGTCTGGCATCTCAAGTTGCCATCCTGCTCCGTGGGAAGCACAAGCCCAACTTCGCTCCAAATGCTGATACCGGCGATTTCGTCGTGATCATCAATGCTGAGAAGGTCGCTCTGACCGGTTCAAAGCGCGAGCAGAAGATTGCTTACCGTCACTCAGGTCAGCCGGGTGGCTTGACCGCTACGTCCTACACCGAACTCTTGGCTGAAAACCCAGAGAAGGCCGTCATGAAGGCTGTTGCCGGCATGCTGCCAAAGAACACATTGGGACGTCAGCAGCTTTCCAAGCTCAAGGTCTACCGTGGGGCAGAGCACCCACATGCTGCTCAGCAGCCGGAAGCCTTTGAGCTTACGCAGGTTGCACAGTAACCCCTGTCCGGAAAAAATTTAAGGAGAACCGTGGCTGAGACCACCGAAACCGTAGAACTTGAGGAAACCCCGAGTTCATACACCTCTGAGACCGAGGCTCCCAAGACCGGCCAGGGCGCATCCCTGACCGCACCAGGCGCAGGCCTGGGTCGTCGTAAGGAAGCAGTTGCTCGTGTCCGTCTCGTCCCAGGTACCGGCACGTGGAAGATCAACGGCCGTACCCTAGAGGACTACTTCCCAAACAAGTTGCACCAGCAGCTTGTCAATTCACCATTCGTTCTACTTGACATCGAAGGTCGCTTCGATGTTGTCGCCCGCATCAACGGTGGCGGAACCTCCGGTCAAGCCGGTGCGCTTCGTCTCGGTGTTGCCCGTGCGCTGAACGAAATCGATCGTGATGCTAACCGTCCAGCTTTGAAGAAGGCTGGCTTCCTAGCCCGTGACGCTCGTGCAGTCGAGCGTAAGAAGGCTGGTTTGAAGAAGGCACGTAAGGCTTCGCAGTTCTCCAAGCGCTGATTCGTTCAGTATTGGAAAACCAGTATGGTCCTGCCACTTTTGTGGTGGGGCCATACTTGTACGTTGCGGCGCTTGTCAGTAGTACAAGTGCTTTGTGTAATGTGAAATGGCAGAAATACACTGGCTGATATCTCCCGTGTACTGAGGGCAATGTACTAGGCTTAAGTAGTTATCAGTGCAATTAGAGGAGAAATGATGGCACGTCTATTTGGAACCGATGGTGTTCGTGGGTTAGCTAATCGAGAGATCACCGCGCCGTTCGCGCTTCAACTTGGTGAGGCAGCGGCGCGGGTGTTAGCACAAAATGTTACGGGTCATCGGCCAAAAGCGATTGTGGGTCGCGATACGCGCCAGTCATCGGGAATGCTGAGTCATGCAGTGGCCGCTGGACTGTCGTCCGCAGGTGTCGACGTCGAACACGTTCGTGAGATTCCAACTCCAGGTATCGCCTATCTGACCGCTGCTCGTGATTACGATTTGGGCGTTATGATTTCTGCTTCGCACAATGCGATGCCAGATAACGGTATTAAATTTATTTCGGGCGATGGGTTCAAACTTGACGACGCTATCGAGGATGAAATCGAAGCCGTGCTTGGTCAGGAATGGGATCGTCCGATCGGCGCTGGCGTCGGTTATATGCGCGAGAACGCGATTGTCTCGGACCAGGTTTATATCGATCATTTGATTCGTTGTGGTGCCGATCTGTCCGGTCTGCGTATCATTTTGGATTGCGCAAACGGTGCGGCATCGAATGTTGCGCCAGCGGCATTGCAAGAATTGGGCGCGGACGTTTCGGTTATTAACGCCTCTCCAGATGGTAAGAACATCAACCGTAACGCGGGATCGACTCACCCGGAGCAACTCCAAGCAATGGTTGTGGCTTCGGAAGCTGATTTCGGTTTTGCTTTCGACGGCGATGCGGATCGCTGTCTAGCGGTTAATGCGCAAGGAAAGATCGTCGACGGCGATCATATTATGGGTCTGCTTGCGGTTTCTTTGAAAGCGCAGGGTTTGCTGGCTGGTAACACACTTGTTGCTACGGTTATGTCTAATCTGGGCTTGACCTTGGCGATGCGCGAAGCCGATATTAATTTGGTGGCAACTAAGGTGGGCGATCGCTACGTGCTTGAAGAGATGCTTGCCCACGGATATATGCTTGGTGGCGAACAATCTGGTCACGTCATTAACTTGCATCATGCGACCACTGGTGACGGCACGCTAACGGCTATTTTGGTTGCTTCAGAGATGGCTCGTCGTGGTGGAACTCTGGCTGACGCAGTTTCGTTTATTACCCGGTTGCCGCAGACTCTTATCAATGTGCCGAATGTTGATAAAGCGCGCACATCCGAAGTGATGGATGAGGTTGCGGTTGCGGAAAAGGAACTTGGCGATACTGGACGCGTATTGTTGCGTGCCTCTGGAACAGAGCCACTTGTGCGTGTAATGGTTGAAGCGCCAACTCAGGAACAAGCTGATTCGGTTGCACAGCGTCTTGCTGACGTTGTTGCGCAGCGCCTAGCATTGTAAAAGCTAGAAAACGTTGTGGGCCAGTACTCGCTGTACTGGCCCACTTGCTTATTACGATTCACGACCTTACCGCGATCCACGTTAGAGTTTTCGAATCTGTATCTGTTCTATTGCGTGGTCTGGTCCTTTGGTCAGAATGACCGTGGCGCGGTTCTTGGTGGGGGCAATATTGTGCCGGAGGTTAGGCAGGTTGATAGCTCCCCAGATTTGCCGGGCAGTTTCGCGAGCCTGTGCATCGGTCATGCTGGCATAGTTACGGAAGTAAGAGGCTTCGTTGGTGAATGCGGTTGATCGCAGTGACAAGAATCGGTCGATGTACCAGCGTTCGAGAGCTTCTTCCGGGGCATCAACGTATATGGTGAAGTCGAAGAAGTCGGAGACGGCCGAAAACTCGTGTGCGGCTATGCCTGGGGCGGGTTGGAGAACATTGAGACCTTCAACGATAAGAATGTCTGGCTGGTCGACGACGATACGCTCACCTGGCACGATATCGTAGGTGACATGGTTATACACGGGGGCGCTAACATTGCGCCGGCCAGATTTAACGGCAGCTAAAAATTCTAGCAGTGCCCGCCGGTCGTACGACTCTGGAAAACCTTTTCGGGTGAGAATACGCCGTTCATCTAGCACCGCGTTCGGGAGCAAAAACCCGTCAGTGGTTACGAGATTAACTTTTGGGGTCTCGGGCGAACGACTGAGCAACTCGCGAAGTAGCCGCGCAACGGTCGATTTTCCAGCTGAAACAGATCCAGCGATTCCTACGATCCACGGAACACGCAAATCTTCGAATCCTAAGAAGTTTTTCGATTCATGAAAAAGCCGTCCAGTATTACGTGCGTACATGTGCATGAGTGCTGTTAACGGACGGTAGATCGCATCGACTTCGTCAACCGTAATCGGGTCGCCTAATGCCGCGAGTTGGGCTAAGTCGCGTTGTGTTAATGGTAACTCGACGCTCTGGGCAAGTTCCGCCCAATCATGGCGATTAAATGTGACGAACGCGGAAAAATCGGTGCTGTGCATGGTTAAATTGTGGCAATAATAGGCAGATAACACCAACTTGACGGACGGTTGTCTGACAGGTTGAGTGACTTTAGGAGGACATCACCTTGTATTGTTAATCAACATGTGTGGAATTGTTGGATATATTGGCGCTCGCACGTCATTCACGTCGCAAGAAGTTGTCCTTAATGGTTTAGAGCGGTTGGAATATCGCGGATATGATTCGGCCGGTATTGCGGTCCCGTCGTCGGATCGCATCGCCGTGCGCAAACGTGCCGGTCGCGTAGCCCAGCTCCGGGCCGAATTAGCAGAGCGTCCGTTAGAGCCGGGAACAGCGGCAATCGGGCACACCCGGTGGGCGACCCATGGCGTGCCCTCAGACCGTAACTCTCATCCTCACGTATCAGCTGATAACCAGGTTGCGATAGTTCACAACGGGATTATCGAAAATGCGCCACAGCTGCGTGAAGAACTGCACGCAGCTGGTATCGAATTTCGTTCCGATACTGATTCGGAGACTATTGCGCACTTGCTAGGTCAAGCAGTGAGCCAGCACGGTGATTTAACCCGCGCGATGCGTGAGGTCGTCGCTCGACTAGAAGGCTCGTTCGCCGTTGTAGCAACGTATGTTGGACAGCCGGACCGGTTGGTTGGTGCGCGCCGTAATTCGCCTCTCGTTGTTGGTTTAGGGCAGGACGAAAACTTCTTTGGATCCGACGTCGTTGCCTTCGTTGGTCATACGCGCCGCGCGTTAGCTGTGGGGCAGGATCAGATCGTGACGCTCACTGCGCATAGTGCTGAGATCACCGATTTTGCGGGCGTTCCAGTGGATGTGGATAGTTTCGAGGTTGACTGGAACCTCGATATGGCGTTGCATGATGGATACGCCACGTTCATGGACAAGGAGATTCACGAACAGCCAGCCGCGGTGGCTGAAACACTTCGCGGACGCACTACTCCTGATGGGAATTTGCAACTCGATGAGTTGCGGATTGAAGAATATGAGCTCCGCGCAATCGATAAAATTATTGTGGTTGCATGCGGTACAGCTGCTTACGCCGGACATGTGGCGAAATATGCGATCGAGCATTGGTGTCGTATTCCGGTCGAAGTTGAGCTAGCTCACGAGTTCCGGTATCGGGACCCGATCGTGACGTCAAAGACGTTGATTGTGGCTATCTCACAGTCAGGTGAAACGATGGATACTCTCATGGCTATTCGCCACGCATCGGAGCAGGGTGCTCGCGTGCTATCCATTGTTAATACCTATGGCTCGACGATTGCCCGCGAATCTGATGCCGTGCTTTACACTCATGCCGGTCCGGAAATCGCAGTCGCCTCAACGAAGGCCTTTACATCGCAGATCACGGCAGCATATTTGCTGGGACTGTATTTGGCTCAACTGCGCGGAAACAAATTCACCGATGAGGTCGCTGGCTATCTAGCTGAGTTGGCGTTGATGCCGCAGCGAATGGAATTTGTGTTGGCGCAAGAAGATAAAATCCGGCAATTGGCCCGTACCATGGCCGACGTCGAATCGGTTTTGTTCCTAGGACGGCACGTCGGCTATCCGATTGCGCTTGAAGGCGCGTTGAAGCTCAAAGAGCTGGCGTATATTCACGCCGAAGGTTTTGCTGCTGGGGAGCTTAAGCACGGCCCGATCGCTCTGGTTGAGGAAGACTTGCCGGTTTTTGTTATTGCTCCGACGCCGCGTCGTCCATTGCTGCACTCGAAAGTTATTTCGAATCTGCATGAGGTCATCGCCCGGGGTGCTCGCACGATTGTGATCGCGGAAGAAAACGACACCGCAGTTGACGATCACGCCCTAGCAGTTATCAGAGTCCCACATTCGACGCCAACGTTGATGATGCCGCTGGTAACGATTATCCCGTTGCAGATCTTTGCCTCTGAACTGGCCACCGTTAAGGGGCACGACGTAGACAAGCCACGCAACCTCGCTAAGTCAGTAACCGTTGAGTAACATGTGAGTTATGGAAACATACTCGGTAACGGACCGCGATATTCAAGCTTGGTGGCCGATTCCTGCCCCGGCTGGCCATAAATATACCCGTGGCGTTTTAGGTGTGGTTACTGGTTCACGCCAGTATCCTGGAGCGGCTTTACTGGGTGTAGGCGCGGCCTTGGCATGCGGGCCGGGAATGGTACGCTATTTGGGTGATAGCCCGCTCGTTGTGCCGCGTTACCCAGAGGTAGTTACGGCACCAGGGCAGGTTCAAGCTTGGTTAGCTGGCTCAGGTATGGTTCCGGACTCGAGTGATTTTTCACTTGTCCACCACGCCTTGGCATCCGGTCTACCTGTTGTTCTCGACGCCGGAGCCCTCACGCTGGCTTATCAAGGTCAGCTATCGCCGGTGACAGTTTTGACACCGCATCCAGGAGAGCTAGCACAGTTGTTGCGCGCTCGCGGGCACGATGTGACACGCACCGCCGTCGAACGCCATCTTGTAGATTACGCGCATCTTGCTGCTCAAGAAACTGGAGCAGTCGTGGCAGCTACGGCTGCTATAGATGTGGTCGCACAGCCAGATGGGTATGTGTATATTCAAGAAGGTGCGACCCCGTGGCGCGGAACTGCCGGTGCCGGTGACGTCTATGCCGGAATCGTTGGCGCGCTTTTGGCTTTGTGGGAAGCAACTGGACGTAGCAGTGTGAGTGCGGGCTGGATCGCGGCAGCAGCTGCGCATCTTCACGGGCGTGCCGCAAATCTCGCTGCCCGAGCCCACGATGGAGTTGGCTACCCGATTAAGGCGAGTAACATTAGTGATGCGCTAGGTGAAATAATCTGGCAGGTATTGAATTCGTAAGGTGAAACTATGACGAACAAGGCTCCGGCACGTGCCTTAATATCGCGTCGCGCATTTGAACAAAATATTGGGGTTGTCCGCCAGCATACGACATCAAAGCTGATGGCTATCGTAAAAGCTAACGGCTACGGTCATGGCGTTGAATTGATTGCACAGTGGGCGTGGGAAGCCGGAATTGATTGGCTTGGGTTGGCGCAGCTGAATGAAGCGTTAGCGTTGCGCCAGACTCATACCCATGGCCACATTTTGGCGTGGATTTTTGCTCCCGGTTCTGATTTTCAACGGGCTATTGAACAAAATATTGATCTCTCTGTGGGCGCGACGTGGGCGATTGATGAAATAGCCGCCGCAGCACGTGCTTGCGGTCGGCCAGCGCGAATTCATATTAAAGTCGATACTGGTATGACCCGTGGTGGGTTCGATCTTGATCAGTTGCCTTCAGTATTTGCTCGGGTAAAGGCGTTAGCTGCTGAGGGTATTGTTGACATTATTGGTTTGTGGTCCCACTTGGCATGCGCCGATGATCCACGTTCGGATGCGGCTACCACCGAACAAGTTGAATGTTTCGAAGTAGCCCGTGAATATGCCCGTCAAGCGGGCGTGACGATCCCCTTGTGTCATTTAGCTGCTTCATCTGGCATTCTGTGGCATCCCCAAACCCACTACGATATGGTTCGGCCAGGAATTGTCCTTTATGGATTGAGTCCTAATCCGCAATGCGCTACGGCAAGCGATCTGGGCCTCGAACCGTTGATGACGTTGGAAGCTGACGTCATTTTGACGAGGGAAGTTCCAAGTGGGGTCGGAGTCTCGTATGGGCATACGCATATTACGGAGCAACCCACGCGATTGGCAGTTGTTCCGGTGGGATATGCGGACGGTATTTCACGGCATGCGTCGAACAAGCTTTCGGTCACGTTGAAGGGCGAACAAGCGCCTATCCGGGGCGTGGTATGTATGGACCAATTCGTCGTCGAAGCTCCAACTGCTCAAGCAGGAGATACCGCAGTTCTTTTTGGCCCGCATAAGCATGGATATTTGACTGCAGATGATTGGGCGGAAAAGACCGATACAATTAACTACGAAATCTTTTGTAATCTGGGCCCGCGCATTCCACGGATCCCAGTGGACTAACGTATATCTGACTAATACCTGAATTGAATGAGAGAACACGGTTATGATTCTGTCGATGAACGCCCCAACGGTTGCCGATATTCAGCGTATCGGTGCGGTGATTGCACAGCAGGCGCAACCTGGAGATCTAGTTATGCTCACTGGTCCATTAGGAGCAGGCAAAACAACGATGACGCAGGGCATCGCACGCGGTCTTGGCATTACTGAGGCAGTTTCCTCGCCAACTTTCGCGATTGCTCAGGTCTATCATGGGCAGCGGTTAGATTTGGTTCATGTTGATGCTTACCGATTGAACTCTATTGAAGAAGTAGATGCATTGGATCTTGATTCTTCGCTCGAAGAATCGTTGACAGTGGTCGAATGGGGAACCGGCAAAGCAGAGGTACTTTCTGACGAACGTATCGAGGTGTTTATCCAGCGGCCGCAAGGGTCAGACGCCGGATTAGAACCGGAAGATCTGTTCGCGGATGCACCACGTGTTCTCAAGATCCAAGCTTATGGAGAGCGCGGTGTTTCACTGCAACAGCGTCTTGCTGATGAAATCCCAGAGGCCTCGTGGGAAAACTCGGCTGAGTAATGAGAACCTATCATACCCTTGGTTCATGGGTCGCTGTTTTTGTTTTCGTCGTCGGAAACATATGCGGACTGCCGAGCTTGGCGTCTGCAACGTCAGAACCAAGCTCACCCAGTACGCCCAGTGAGCTAACTGAGGAAGAACAAGAGTGGTTTACGACTATCGGTACCGACCTTATGCGAGCCAAAGCCAGCGAAACATTCGGCGAAGATATCGGTGCTGATCCGGAGCTACTGAGCTTAGGTACTGCGCATCATGCCTTTGCGTTCAGCCAAGAAAAAGAGTTGGTACGTAAGCCGGAAACTGCCTTTGTAGAATCGAATATGTGGTTGGCGCCAGTCTATAAAGATGCCAACGCTGTGGGAGCGCTGATTACTGAAGGCAACGGAGCCGCTCGGCGTGCAAACACGAGAATCGTGGCAGATCCCCGGTTGGCTACCGAAGCAGCTGCATGGCCCAACGATACGACTAGTATTCTGGTTTACGATCCGCAGCTTAAGGCTTGGTTTGTTTTCCGCGACGGCATGATTGAACCTGGCGATAGTGCTGGCTCGGGCTACGTGCTTGGAAGTATCACATTTGACAAGTTCATGGAACATCGCAAGGACCTTATCGATATTGATGCCCCGGCTACGGCGATTCCCGCAAAAAATCTCAGCCCGAGCACCGAAAACGAACAGATGACTCCGGCCAAGATCATTATTGTCTTCGCAATTCTTAGTGGTTTGGCAATATTTTCGGTTGCATGGTTGCGGTGGGATCAAAATAGAAAACAATCTGGGATCGGCAAGGAACCTGAATCTGCGATAGAGCAGGTGCATAAACCGAGTAAAAATCGGTGGGACCCATTCGCTAAAGCGCGACTACTTATCCATCCCCAAAAACAATCTGCTGACAATACGATATTTACGAAGGATACAAAATGACAACATATCTTACTATCGATACGAGTGCTACCGTCAATGTTGGTGTTGCTGATTGGCAGCTGGGGGTAGCGAGCCCGTTGGCATTTGAATCGTCTTCGGAGAAGCGCCATCATGCGGAACTACTAGCACCGATGGTACGGTCCGTTTTGGCTACCGCACAGATTGAGCGGCCAGACGCGATTATTGTTGGCACCGGTCCGGGAGCGTTTACTGGTTTGCGTGCGGGTCTGGTTACTGCGCGAGTACTTGCACGAGCATGGAATGTGCCAATGTACGGATTGTCTTCGTTAGACATTATGGCGTTAGCAGCCGTGGATCAGGGCGCGCAAGAAATTTTGTCCATGATTGATGCACGTCGTAAAGAAGTGTTTGTTGCGTCATTTAGGGCTATGGGTGGCGACGACGTCGAAGTACTTACTGCACCAGATATTCGCAAGCCGGATGAGCTAGTAGATGAGCTAGGGAAGAATCGAGCTATGGTGGCAGTCGCCGAGCCGGAGCTTTATAGCCATGTTGGGAACGAACGAGTAAGTGTTAGCTTTGAGCCAACGGTGATGGTTCGCTTATTGCATTCGCGAATGGCACGAATTGAAGCTGGAGAATCCCTCTCATTGGATACTAAGCCACAGTATTTGCGCCGACCAGATGTGCATGGCGGTGCACACGCCCAGCCAGCGGCCAAGGGCAATCCCTACAGTGCAAACTGATTATGCGTGACTGATTAATGAATTCTTGTTTTCAGCCCAATGACGCATTCCCTTCAACAATTGCTGGGTTTGATTTGCGTCGTGCGCCAGTTTCGTGGGCGGGGCGGATAGCAGATTTTGATCACCAGACTTTTGCACGTGATGCCTGGCCAAGTACGGTTTGGGAAGACGAATTATCCGCTAGCTATCGAACGTATCTGGTGCTATCTGAGCCTCCCGGTCCGCTACGGTCGCTGGGGGCGATTGTTGGCGTTGGGGGAGTGGCGTATGTTGATGATGCAGAGATCCTCACTATTGCTGTTTCTCCTCGCTATCAGCGGCAAGGCATCGGAAGTCGGTTGCTAGAAATCTTGCTAGATATCGCAGCTTGCCACGGCGCCCAACGGGTGTTTCTCGAAGTGCGAAGCAAAGACGAAGGCGTGCAGAAAATGTATGCGAAAGCCGGCTTCCAAGAGATTAGCAGGCGCAAGCACTACTACTCGGATGATGATGCAGTAGTTATGCTTCGCGAAACGTAATTTCGTGCTTAAAGAGTTGCATATATATTTACGTCACTTTTTGGTTGTGTGCCGATAGTCCTTTGTGTTGGTATTTCGCGGAAAATTCGATGCCAGTAGGAGATAGTATGCGTAGCTGGTATCCTCATCTGGGATTTTTGCTACTTAAGACCCGACTTTTGACGGATTGTTTTGCTATCTTCGAGACGTGGCTAAATCAACATCTGTAGAAATTAGAGGTCGCAAGACCACAGTGGCACTTAAAGTGCTCATGGCTGTGACCGGCTTGTTTATTGTTCTCTTCCTACTCTTCCATGCATTCGGAAACTTTAAGATGTTCCTGGGTGCAGAAGAGTACAACCATTACGCAGACTGGCTCAAGCATGGTCTGCTCTACCCGATCCTGCCAAAGTTATGGGCTTTGTGGATCTTCCGTTTAACTTTGCTGTTCTGTATTGTGGCTCACATGTACGCAGCTATTAAGCTGTGGAAGCGTGGTACGCAAGCTCGTGGACGCGAAAAGTACAAGGTGAATTCCGGTTCCAAGGTTGGCGTAAAGTACTCCTACACTGCTGCTACCATGCGTTTTGGTGGAGTCATTATTGCGCTGTTCGTTATCTTCCATATCTTGCAGTACACCGTCCTTGCTCTCCAGCCTGGCGGTGAATACTCAGCGCACGATCCGTATCACAACATGATTTACGGCTTCTCCGTATGGTGGGTATGGCTGGTTTACTTCATTGCTCTTGCTTCGATTGCCTTCCACGTTTCGCACGGCGTGTGGTCAGCTCTCGCAACGTTGGGTTTGAACACCCGTCGTCGTCAGCATGCATTCAAAATCATCGCCATCGTCGTAGGTTTGGCTATTTTGGTCGGTTTCATGACGCCGCCAACTGCCATCCTGCTTGGCTTCATCGCTGCTTAAGGGGTATGAGATCATGACTGAAACTTTGATCGAAGGCCTGTACCGCGCAGGCGAACCAATCGCGGATACTAAAGCGCCAACTGGCCCTATTTCGGACAAGTGGGAACAGCGTAAATTCAATGCACGCCTCGTTAACCCAGCTAACCGCCGCAAGCTGAACATCATCGTCGTCGGTACCGGTCTTGCCGGTGGTGCTGGCGCTGCTTCGCTCGGTGAAATGGGATATAACGTTAAGGCGTTCTTCTACCAGGATTCAGCTCGTCGAGCACACTCGATTGCTGCTCAGGGTGGAATTAACGCGGCGAAGAACTACAAGAACGATAACGATTCGACCTATCGTTTGTTCTACGACACCATCAAGGGCGGCGACTACCGTTCCCGTGAGACCAACGTGTATCGACTGGCTGAAGTTTCGGCCAACATTATCGATCAGTGTGTGGCACAGGGTGTTCCATTTGCTCGTGAATACGGTGGCTTGCTCGATAACCGCTCGTTCGGAGGCGTACAGGTTTCACGTACGTTCTACGCACGTGGCCAAACAGGTCAGCAGCTGTTGATCGGTGCGTACCAAGCGTTGATGCGCCAGGTCAAGGCAGGTACCGTTGAGGCCTTCCCACGCCATGAAATGGTTGAATTGATCGTCATTGACGGTCGTGCTCGCGGTATTGTCGCTCGTGACATGGTCACTGGCGAAATCGAAACCCACTTGGCTGATGCTGTTGTGCTGGGTACTGGTGGTTATGGAAACGTATTCTTCTTGTCCACCAATGCGATGGGATGTAACGCAACTGCTATTTGGCGTGCACACCGCAAGGGTGCCTACTTCGGCAACCCGTGCTTCACCCAGATTCACCCAACCTGTATTCCACAGCATGGTTCTTCGCAGTCTAAGCTCACCTTGATGTCTGAGTCACTGCGTAACGATGGCCGTATTTGGGTACCGAAGAAGGCTGAGGATTGCAAGAAGGATCCACGCGATATTCCAGAAGAAGATCGCGATTACTACCTCGAGCGTATCTACCCAGCGTTTGGAAACCTTGTACCTCGAGACATTGCTTCTCGTCAAGCAAAGAATATGTGTGACGAAGGCCGTGGCGTTGGCCCAGAAATCGACGGCGTGGCACGTGGTGTTTACCTCGACTTCTCGGATGCCATTAACCGTATGGGCAAGGATGTTGTTTCTGCTAAGTACGGCAACTTGTTCGATATGTACAAGCAGATTACTGGTGATGATCCATACGAAGTGCCAATGCGCATTTATCCTGCAGTCCACTACACTATGGGTGGTTTGTGGGTAGATTACGATCTGCAGTCGTCGATCCCAGGTCTGTTTGTTACGGGCGAGGCTAACTTCTCTGACCATGGTGCAAACCGGTTGGGCGCGTCCGCGCTCATGCAGGGTCTTGCTGACGGTTACTTTGTACTTCCAAACACCATTAACGATTACTTGGCTGATGGTCCGTTTGAGAAGATCACCGAAGACCATCCAGAAGTTGTTAAGGTACGTCAGGAAGTCGAAAAGCAGATCGAATTCTTTGTTAATAACAAGGGCACCCGATCTGTCGATTCCTTCCACAAGGAACTCGGCCACATCATGTGGGAGTACTGTGGTATGGAGCGCAGCGAGGAAGGCTTAAAGAAAGCTATCGGTATGATCCGAGAGCTGCGTAAGGACTTCTGGCAGAACGTTCGCGTTCCAGGCGATCCAGATGAGCTAAACCAGTCTTTGGAGAAGGCCGGCCGTGTCGCTGACTTCTTCGAATTAGGTGAGCTCATGTGTATCGATGCTCTCCATCGCCGGGAATCCTGTGGTGGTCACTTCCGCGCTGAATCCCAGACCGAGGAAGGCGAAGCGCTTCGTGATGACGTTAACTTCGCTTATGTCGCCGCCTGGGAGTGGGGTGGAGAAGACGGAGCACCAATTCTCCACAAGGAAGATCTGAAGTACGAATTCGTCGAGATGAAGCAGCGGAGCTACAAGTGAAAATCAATCTTGAATTTTGGCGGCAAGATGGCCGTGGCGATCAGGGTCATTTCGATACCCATACCCTCGCCGATGTCGATGAGACAGCATCTTTCTTGGAGATGCTTGATCAACTAAACGAAGAACTCTTTGCCAAGGGCGAAGAGCCAGTTGCATTCGATTCTGACTGTCGTGAAGGCATCTGTGGACAATGCGGCATCGTTATTAACGGCGATCCGCACGGCCCAAAGGTGACAACCACCTGTCAGCTTCATATGCGTTCTTTCAAAGACGGTGACACCATCACTATTGAGCCTTGGCGTTCTACCGCGTTCCCGGTCCTCAAGGACTTGGTTGTGGATCGTTCTGCGTTGGATCGCATTGTGCAAGCTGGTGGATACATCTCCGTTAACACCGGTGCAGCCCCAGATGCTCACGCAGTACCAGTTCCTAAAGACCATGCAGATCGTGCTTTCGAAGCCGCTGCTTGTATCGGATGTGGTGCGTGTGTAGCAGCCTGCCCGAACGGTTCAGCAATGCTATTCACCTCGGCAAAGGTTATGCACCTTGGTCTGCTCCCACAGGGACAGCCAGAGCGTCTTGATCGTGTTGTGAAGATGTTAGCTCAGCACGATTCTGAAGGTTTTGGTGGATGCACCAACGTTGGCGCATGTGCAGCTGCCTGCCCGAAGGAAGTGCCGCTTGAGCTTATTTCGATGCTCAACCGTGACTTGATGAAGTCAATGGTACACGGTCGCTGATAGTTAGCTACAACGGGAGGGTCGCAACGCTAGTTGCGACCCTCCCGTCGTCGTCGGCACAACATGTCCCGAATATAACAAAGCTCGCCTGAACAACCGTTACCGAATCAACTAAACTAGACGTTGTGAATGAACTGATTTTAGGTATTGAAACATCGTGTGATGAGACCGGAATTGCGCTCGTGCGTGATGGGGAGCTCCTGGCAGACGTAACGGCAACGTCAATGGATGAATATGCACGTTACGGCGGCATCATCCCCGAAATTGCTTCCCGAGCCCATTTGGAACAATTTGTGCCTACTTTGGATGCGGCACTTGAGAAAGCCGGAGTAGCTCTAGAGGACGTCGATGCTATCGCGGCGACTGCTGGTCCAGGGCTTGTCGGTTCTTTAACGGTCGGTGTTTCAGCTGCAAAATCGCTTGCTTTAGCTTTAGGCAAACCGTTCTACGGGGTGAACCATATTATCGGGCATATCGCTGTTGATCAGCTCGTTCATGGTCCGTTCCCAGAGCGCTTCATTGGTTTAGCTGTTTCTGGTGGACATTCGCATCTTCTTGATATTCGTAATATCGCCACCGACGTCGTCGAACTAGGTGGAACACTTGACGACGCTGCCGGTGAAGCATTTGACAAAGTGGGTCGTCTGTTGGGATTGCCGTACCCCGGTGGTCCGCACATCGATCGGTTGTCCAAGCAAGGTGATCGAAACGCCATCCGTTTCCCGCGTGGTCTGAGCCGGGTCAAGGATAAGGATGTGCACGCCTACGATTATTCGTTCTCTGGCTTAAAGACTGCGGTTGCTCGGCATATCGAGGGCTTGGAAGCGCGTGGTGAGGAAGTACCGAAGGCAGATATCGCTGCTGGTTTTTCCGAAGCAGTCACTGATGTTCTCTCGCGCAAAGCGTTCGAAGCATGTAAACGCAACAACTGTGACACGCTCGTTATTGGTGGCGGTTTTTCGGCGAACTCACGTCTGCGCGAACTAGCGCAGGAACGAGCTGAAGAATACGGCGTCACAGTGCGAATCCCGCCGATCCGTTACTGCACTGACAACGGCGCAATGATCGCTGCCTTGGGATGGGAGATGGTCCGTAACGGTGTAGAACCGTCCCCACTCAACATCACAGTAGACAGCGGTCTAGCCCGCGAAACGACGATTATTCACTGATCGACGTCGAGCTGCTGCTCGTTACTTTCCAGACGCTGGTTGGTGGCGTTCAGCGACGATAACTCGATGCTGTCCGGCGACTGGGGTAGCGATAAGTGTTGCTTGCGCGCTGTGAAGCGGGTTTAGCTTCAGCTTCTTTCGCCAGGTGCTTGGATCTAGATCCGTTCCGCGTTTCTTGATTTCTACGATTCCGATCTCGTGAGCGGTAAGGTAGGCTCGGACTTTCTTGGTATCCAACGGCAACACGTCGCGGATAACAAATGTTGTGACGAGTGGTGACTCGATAAGGTCGGCGCCAGTAAGGTATGCAATGTTGTGCGAAACTGGTGCAATATTGCGGTCTTCACACAGCCGAGCGATGCCACCGGAGCGAATAACTGCGGGATCTGGCTCATAGATATAGTCACCAAGAGGCGTTGGCAGGACGGTTGGGGATTCCGACGACGTCGCCTCGCTACCGGAATCAAAAACTACGGTGTGACTGCCACGGATGATGCGAGCGCTGCGTCCCGGCTGTGGTGCCGCTGAACCGAGCCAGATAACTGCTTCGAGCAGATCGCCGTCGACGCTAGTCCATTCCACGTAGGCGTTGTCAGGTAGCGCGGCATAATCAATGCCGGGAGCAACTTTAATGCCAGCTGCCGGGAACTGTTCGGCAAGGCGAAGCGCGGTAGACAATGGGGGAGCCCACTGTTCTGGGTCTGCGATACGTTTACCATTGCTACGACGTGCCGGATCGAGCCACAGCGCATCGGCACTGAAACTTTGTAGATCCAGTTCACGTCCATCTGCATGAATGACGCGGGCTTCGGGGAATGCGGAAAGATTGAATGTCGCTGCTTGCGCGGTATCGGCATCGCTTTCCACGGACGTTACCCGTAATCCGAGCCCAGCGAATGCCATCGAGTCAGCTCCAACGCCACACCCCAGATCGATTACGTGGTGGATGTGGGCGTTGCGGAAACGTTGGGCATGATGCGCTGCCACCGGAAGTCGAGTGGCTTGCTCCACGCCGTCGTTGGTAAAAAGCATTGTTTGTGCAAACGAACCGAATTTTGCGGTGGCTTTTGCGCGGAGCCGGCTTTGGGTGAGGGCGGCCGCAACAAGGTCTGCGTTATGGCCGTTTTTACGCAATTGAGCTGTGAGAGCGAAAACGTCTTGGGCTTCGTAAGGTGGAAGTTCGGTGAGAAGACGTTGTCCATCTGGGGTTAAAAGTAGTGGAATCATGCTCATGCCTCTATCGTCTCATGGACAGCCACATTCGCGCATAGCGATTTACTGGCACTCCTTTTGACCGAGTGCTAGTGTGCGCTTTACTCTTGTTAATGGACGTGGAAATCCACGTAGTGCTCGGTTTCGTACACCGCGACGGCGAAACCAGGCAGAAAGCTAGTATTTTCGAGCAAAAGAAGGGGGAGCCGGATGTCCGTCTCCATCAAACCGCTGGACGATCGTATCGTCATCAAGCAGGTTGAAGCAGAAGAAACAACCGCTTCTGGTCTGGTCCTGGTAGATTCTGCCAAGGAAAAGCCACAAGAGGGCGAAGTTATTGCAGTAGGTCCAGGTCGCGTTGACGACAATGGTAACCGGGTTGCCATGGAAGTCAAGGTTGGCGATCTTGTCATTTACTCCAAGTATGGTGGCACCGAAGTCAAGTATGGTGCTGAAGAGTTCTTGATTCTTTCGCAGCGTGACGTCTTAGCAGTTGTCACCCACTGATTAAGATACTGAAAATGTCCCGCGGGCGTGATGCTCGCGGGACATTTTTAATGCCTGTTGTTATCGGAACTAGTTGTTGTCAGATCTAGTTGTCAGCGGAACTAGGCTACGTTTTTAGGCGGTGCGACCGTAGTTTTTAGGCGGTACGGCCGTGGCGCTTGGCGGAAATAATTCGGTTGCGTTCTTCTTCCGAAAGTCCGCCCCATACACCGTATGGTTCGTGATTTACTAATGCGTATTCACGGCATTCGTCAATGACTGGGCAGGTTTGGCAGATTCGCTTGGCACGTTCGATACGACGACGGCGCGGACCGCCACGTTCTCCTTCGGGGTGGAAGAAGAATTCGGGGTCCATATTGTTACAGCTACCGAGTGCTTGCCAGTCCCAGAAGTCTACGAGAGCTCCAGATACATCCTTGATTCGGGCGACCACTAATGTCACGTCCTGTTCATTCTTGCAATTTTCAACTTTATCTACGTTACCAATGAGGCTGGATGTAAAACAAGGGGTTTTATGCGATTTAGTGCCGGGTATAGTGTGGCGTTGATTGCATTGACATGAGAATAGAGTGCTGTCGTGGAATGAATCAGTAAATAGTGATGCGTCGCAATGTGGTCGGGGTTTTCGTGCAGTAGGCAGAACGCGTAAACTTAGAGGATGGTTGACAATCCTTTCGCCTTAATGGGCTTAACGTATGATGATGTTCTTCTTCTCCCTGAGGAAACGGATGTAGTTCCGTCTGAGGTTGACACTACTTCCTATGTGACTCGGGATATTAAACTGAGAGTTCCACTTATCTCAGCAGCTATGGATACAGTGACTGGTTCGCGCATGGCGATTGCTATGGCGCGACTCGGGGGTCTTGGCATCCTCCACCGCAATTCATCTATTGAAGATCAAGCTGCTCAGGTGGCAGAAGTTAAGGCTGCCCCAGTTATGCTTGACTGGGATGAGGACGCCTCGAAAGCAACGATTGATGAACAGGGCCGGCTTCGGGTCGGTGCTGCGATTGGATATTGGGGTGACGCGTGGGAGCGCGCGGTGGCACTCGCACAAGCGGGCGTGGATATTTTGGTTGTCGATACTGCGAATGGTGCTGCAAAACTTGCATTGGAACAGATCCGCCGAATTAAAGCAGATCCGCAATTTGCTCATGTTCAAATAATCGGTGGAAACATTGCTACTACTGAAGGCGCTCAAGCATTGATTGACGCTGGTGTGGACGCAGTCAAAGTTGGTGTTGGTCCAGGTTCGATCTGTACCACTCGTATTGTTGCTGGTGTTGGCGTACCGCAGCTCACTGCCGTGCAGCTAGCGGCGCAGGCGTGTGGACCCGCTGGCATACCATTGATCGCTGATGGTGGTCTGCAGTATTCCGGTGATGTCGGTAAGGCGATTGTTGCGGGTGCATCTACCGTGATGCTCGGATCGCTGTTTGCTGGAACTGATGAATCGCCAGGCGAGGTAGTCCAGGTTGATGGTCGTAGGTTCAAGGCGTATCGCGGAATGGGATCGCTAGGTGCAATGAGCTCGCGCGGTCGTATTTCTTATTCTAAGGATCGCTACTTCCAAGCCGATGTGAAATCTGATGAGAAAATCGTCCCAGAGGGCATCGAAGGCTCAGTGCCGGCCAAAGGCCCCGTTGCTTCTGTGGCTTATCAGCTGATCGGTGGCCTCCATCAAACAATGTTCTATATTGGAGCTCACAACATTTCAGAAATGCGACGCGGTCGTTTTGTTCAGATCACTGCTGCTGGTTTACACGAGTCACATCCACACGATGTGCAGAATATTGCTGCAGCACCGAACTATAGTGTGAAATAACTGTCGTAAGAGTGGGGCGGTTGTCAGTGAATGGCAGCCGTCCCACTTTTTAGTTGACTAATAAATGATTTTGTCAATACTGTTTGGTGTGATTAAGCCGGGAGTGTATTCTCTAGTTTTGCCTTGAATCAGGGACTATAGTCTTAAGTGCTGTTTTGTATAACTTAACCTTTGAGAAAGAGGAAAACGATGTCTTTGATTAATACCAAGGCCGCCGAATGGGCTGGTTCCGCATACCACAATGGTAGCTTCGTTGAGCTGTCAAGCGAGGACCACAAGGGTCAGTGGGCAATCCTATTTTTCTACCCAGCTGACTTCACCTTTGTCTGCCCAACTGAGCTTGAAGATATGGCTGAGCACTATGCTCAGTTCCAAGAAATGGGCGTGAAGGTTTACTCCTTCTCGACCGATAAGCACTTCTCGCACAAGGCATGGCATGAGTCCTCAGAGCGTATTGGCAAGATTGAGTTCCCAATGGTCGGTGACCCAACCTGCGAAATCGCTGAGGCATTCGATACGCTACGTCCGGGCCAGGGCGCAGCTGACCGTTCCACCATCGTCATCGATCCAGACGGTATCATTCAGTACGTTGAAACCACTTCTGAGGGCGTGGGCCGTAATGCTGCTGAACTCCTCCGCAAGGTCAAGGCTGCTCAGTATGTCTACAACCATCCAGGCGAAGTCTGCCCAGCAAAGTGGGAAGAAGGCGAAGAAACGTTAGCTCCATCGTTTGATCTTGCAGGAAAGCTCTGATGTTTCTCGATTCTAATGTCATCGCACAGCTCAAGGGCTTAGTGACGAACATTAAGGTCCCCATTCGCTTTGAAGCATCTCTTGATGATTCGAAGCGTTCAGAGCAAATGCGAGAAATGCTCAATCAGGTAGCTGAACTATCGCCGTTAATCGAGTTTGCTGAAGTCGCGAATGAGCGCACGCCGTCGTTCGCTATCGCACGAGTTGATTCGGATGTGTCGGTTCGTATTGCGGGTCTGCCTATGGGCGAGGAGTTCTCAAGCTTTGTGCTTGCTCTTGTCCAGGTTGGCGGACACCCCGTTCGGGAAGATGAAGACCTGATTCAGTCTATTAAAGAGCTGACTGAACCACACGAGTTCGTTACTTATATGTCGTTGACCTGTCAGAATTGCCCAACGGTTGTTCAGGCACTTAATGCTATGTCGATTATTAATCCGCTGATTAAGCACACGGCTGTTGAAGGCGGTGCTTTCCAAGATGAAGTAAACGCACATGGTATTAAAGCGGTTCCAACGATTTATATGGATGGGGAGCTGTTTGGCCAGGGTCGAATGACTCTGTCTGAAATTGTTGCTAAGCTGGATTCCAATTCTGGAGCTAAGCGGGCTGAGAAGCTCAATAGCATTGACCCGTTTGACATGCTGATCGTCGGTGGTGGACCTGCTGGTGCGTCTGCGGCTGTTTATGCAGCGCGCAAAGGATTGCGTGTTGGTGTCGCTACGGCAAATGTTGGCGGCCAAGTTTTGGATACCGCGTCAATCGAGAACTTGACGGTTCTGAATAAGATTGGCGGAACTGAGCTAGGCAGTGAACTTAATCAGTCGATGGCACATTACGGGGTAGAAATCATGTCAGGTCTTAACGCGGTAGCGTTGCAAGACAAAGACGAGAATTCTTTATTTGCAGTTGATTTCGACGGCGATGTGACGCTCCGTGCTAAGTCTGTTGTACTAGCAACTGGTGCGCGGTACCGCACCACTGGTGTCCCAGGCGAAGCTGAATATCGTAACAACGGTGTGAGCTTCTGCCCGCATTGTGATGGTCCGCTATTCAAGGACAAGCCAGTAGCGGTTATTGGCGGTGGAAACTCTGCCATTGAAGCTGCTATTGATCTTGCCGGGATTTGTACCCATGTAACGGTGATCGAAATGATGCCAGAGCTCAAGGCAGATGAAGTTCTGCTGGATAAGCTCGCATCGTTGTCCAATACCACGGTCGTTACTTCAGCAGCACTGCAGTCTGTTGAAGGCGACGGAACTGATATGACTGGTGTGACATACCGTGATTCAGCTGGGGAAACCCATGCAGTCGAAGCGAACGGTATGTTTGTTCAGATCGGACTGATTCCGAACGCAGAATGGCTGGATGGAACGCTCGATCTCAACCGCGGAGCAGTCGTCATTGATGGCAAGAATGCCACATCAATGCCAGGTGTGTATGCTGCAGGAGACGTCACCGATATTCCATATAAGCAAGTCTTGATTGCTTTAGGTGCGGGTGCGAATGCGTCGTTGGGTGCATTCGATTATTTGATCCGACACTAATATCTAGACTGTTTACTAGCCCGGCTACATCGTGTAGCCGGGCCAGTTCAGCTAGTAGGGAAGTACATGACGTTATTTTGTTACTGGCCAGGGCAGCGGGCCAGTGATGTGTTGCCCATGACGGCTAGCCATGTACTGCTGGAATTCGGTATATGTTTGCTGTTGTAGAGTCATCAGGTGTGCGAGGGAATCTTCGGCTAGTTCTGGATAACGGCGTAGCATTGCGCCGAGAACACGTAATGTTGCCAAGACATCAGCCTCAGCGTTGTGGAAGGAGTCATCCGCAGCAACATCGTAATGATCAGCTAAGTTCTCTAGCCGTCGCTTTCCACGACGGTAACGATCGACTGTCCGATCTAAGATGTACGGATCTATTACTGGACCAACTTCGTGTCCCAATCGCTCTGCCATGGTTGTCAGGCCATGACGTTCGAGTTCGCATTCCATCAGTGTCAGATCATAGGCAGCATTAAACGCCACAATAGGATGCCCAGCAGCCATATGATGGCACAGTAGATCTGCTACCTCATTAAGAACTTTTGTAACAGGTTCGCCTTCACGGCGTGCCTGTTCAGTAGAAATGCCGTGAACATTTTGAGCCTGCAACGGGATTTCAACGCCTGGATCTGCTAGCCAGTAGTGCCGCGTGACACCGTTAGAATCGACAACAATTATCGAGGCAGTGACTAACCGTTCAACGGTAGGATCCACACCGGTAGTCTCAGTATCAAATCCAACCATTGGTTGCGACGTCCACATCGTGTTCTCCATATCTTATATTTAGGTTGTTACTGCCTATCATACTGACTAGGTCCGACATACTTTGAAGTCAGTTAGTAACGAGTTCTATTAGCACTGATGCTGGTAGTCTTATAGACGTGGCAGAAATTGAGATTGGCCGCGGAAAACGCGCCCGAGTAGGTTATTCATTCGACGATATTTCCATTGTTCCTTCGCGGCGAACTCGCGATGCGAATGATGTATCGGTTTCTTGGCAACTAGATGCCAATCTTCTAGACATCCCGATTATGAGTGCTCCGATGGATTCGGTAACGTCTCCGCAAACCGCGATTGCGCTCGGAAAACTTGGAGGCGTAGGTGTTCTTGACCTAGAAGGTTTATGGACACGCTACGAAGATCCGCAACCGCATTTCGATGCAATCGCAAATGCTGAGCCGAATTACGTTACTAAACTGATGCAACGTATTTATCGCGAGCCAGTTAAGCCAGAGCTGATCCGCGCGCGGCTTGATGAAATCCGCAGTGCTGGCGTCGTCGTCGCGGGAGCGCTCTCCCCACAACGTACCCAAGAGCACTGGCGTACCGTCGTCGACGCTGGGGTAGATCTGTTCATTATTCGTGGAACCGTGGTTTCCGCAGAACACGTTTCCTCGAATCGGGAACCATTGAATCTGAAACGTTTCATCTACGAACTCGACGTTCCAGTGATCGTCGGTGGAGTCGCGTCATATACCGCGGCTTTGCACCTGATGCGCACCGGAGCAGCCGGAGTTTTGGCCGGGTTTGGCGGCGGCGCAACCAGCGCGAACGTTCGAACCGCAGGAACGACAGTCCCGATGGCGTCAACAGTTGCCGACGTCGCAGCCGCTCGTCGCGAATATATGGACGAAACTGGTGGGCGCTATGTTCACGTCATTGCCGATGGCCAGGTTTCGCATTCTGGCGACTTGGTGAAAGCCATTGCGTGTGGTGCCGACGGCGTTATGCTCGGTACCGCACTTGCCCGCGCGGACGAAGCCCCCGGACAAGGATTCCACTGGGGTGGGGAAGCCTACCATGCTCGGTTGCCACGTGGTGAACGAGTCCACGTCGGCACCGCCGGGCCACTTGAGAAACTGTTATTCGGTCCGGCCACGGATGCCAAAGGCACCACAAATCTTATTGGTGCACTACGTCACTCAATGGCTATGACCGGGTACTCAGATGTCAAAGAATTCCAACGAGTAGAAATCACTGCTCGTGCGTAAGAAAAATAACGGTGGACGAATGCCCTACATAGGGCAATAGTTCCCGCGTTAAAATGTCAAATGTCGCGCCAACAAGGGCGCTAAACAAGGAGGTTGACATGACCGAATACCGCATCGAACACGACACAATGGGTGAAGTGCGAGTGCCGGTTGATGCTTTGTACCGTGCACAGACACAGCGTGCAGTTGAGAACTTCCCGATTTCGGGTAAGACTCTCACACCAGCACACGTACATGCATTAGCAGAAATTAAGCGTGCCGCAGCGCTAGCTAACCTAGAGCTTGGCACACTCGACGAACAGCGTTCTGCCGCTATCGTTGCTGCAGCTGACGAAGTCATTGCAGGAAAGCATGATGATCAGTACCCAATTGACGTGTTCCAGACCGGTTCGGGTACGTCGTCGAACATGAATACGAACGAAGTGTTGTCTACTATCGCAACCAAGGCTTCGGGTATCGAGATTCATCCAAACGATCACGTCAACTGTTCGCAGTCTTCTAATGACGTATTCCCATCGTCAATCCACATTGCTGCAGTTCAGGCTATTAACACTCACCTGTTGCCAAAGTTGGACGTTCTTGCCACCTCGCTGGAAGGCAAGGCAGTAGAGTTCAAGAAGATCGTCAAGTCGGGCCGCACCCACTTGATGGATGCCACCCCAATCACCTTGGGTCAAGAATTCTCCGGCTATGCCGCACAAGTGCGCCTCGGCATTGAGCGTGTCAAGGCTGTTATGCCACGTCTAGCCGAGCTTCCACTCGGTGGTACCGCTGTTGGTACTGGCATCAACACCCCAGCTGGTTTCTCGGCCCGCGTCATTGAGCTTATTTCCGAGCATACCGGCCAGCCATTTGTTGAGGCAACCAACCACTTCGAAGCACAGGCCGCTCAGGATTCTCTCGTTGAAACGTCAGGCGCATTGCGCACCATCGCAGTCTCCTTCGTGAAGATCGCGAACGATCTGCGCTGGATGAGCTCTGGTCCACGTACCGGTCTTGGCGAAATCCACTTGCCAGATCTTCAGCCAGGTTCGTCGATCATGCCGGGTAAGGTTAACCCAGTTATTCCAGAAGCAACAGTTCAGGTTGCTGCTCAGGTTATTGGTAACGACGCAACAATCGCTTTTGCTGGTGCACAAGGCAACTTCGATTTGCTCGTGATGCTCCCAGTTATGGCACAGAATTTGCTCGAGTCCATTGAAATTTTGGGCAACGTAGCAGAAACCTTGGCTAAGCGTACCGTTGACGGCATCATTGCTAACGAAGACCGCTGCTTGCAACTGGCTGAGTCCTCACCATCGATCGTGACCCCGTTGAATCGTCACATCGGATACGAGCACGCTGCAAAGATCGCAAAGCACTCGGTTAAGAACAACATGACGATCAAGGAAGCCGTGATTGATCTTGGCTTCGTTGAGCGCGGTGAAATCGATGAAGAGACCCTCAACAAGGCTCTTGACGTCACCACTATGGTGGGCGATTTCTAAGACTAGATTTTCGCAAGCTAAAACTGGGGCGCTCCGAGTAAGGAGCGCCCCGATTTTTTCATTCATTGCAGAAAGTGTCAGAAAAACAAGAAAAAATTTCACCTTTTTGCAGGTTTAGGGTGATTAACGCAAAAAACGAACTGCGGGTTTTATTTAATGGAATAATAACAGCTGTAGGAGCGCATAGTCGTTGTTTTACAAGATATATGCGCTGATACTTGCACATCAATGGCGATGTGCAAAGAACTATTATCCGCAAGGGAGCGTGACATATGAAGCACCGTTCAACGTGGAGTTCTACCTGTGCACTACTTACAGTAGCGTTTGTTTCCGTCGGAACCTTAACCCCGGCTTTCGCTGAAGAACAAGTGACGTATGAATATACGCCACTCGAACAAACCCGTATGACAGCGGTAACAACCGATTCAGTGGCTACTAATGAAGGTAGTAACGGACCAATAGAACTTGTCTTAGATGGTGATGCAGACACTTATTGGCACACCGCATACGGTAACGGGCCGGCAGACCCGTTACCGCATTATTTTGTTATAGACCTAGGACGAGAGGTCTCTAATCTTGGTCAACTGACGCTTACACCGCGCCAATCCTCAAATGGGTCAGGACGAGTAGGAGAATACGTTATTGAAACGTCTGTAGATCCTAAATGTAGCGACGAGGCTACTGTTGAGAGCGCTGAGTTTAAGAAAGCTGCTAGTGGCCAACAGGAAGCTGGTCAGCCATATAGTTCGGCAAATCTTGTAGATTTGGATGTTAATTTCGATCCGCGTCCAGCCCGCTGCGTACGAGTTACTTATAATTCGTCATGGGGCGGTAACGGCAAAGCTGAAAATGTAGCGACGCTAGCTGAATTTAATGCTGCGACAGCTGTTAAGAGCTCGGGCCATCCGCAGCCTGATACTCCGAATCCTGGAACCGATCCAGCAAAGCCAACTAATATCAAGGTAGTTTCCTACGACGATCAAACATGGAATAATCCATCTGATACTCCGGCATGGCCATTCCTCGATAAAGACGGGCAGTTCCGTTATTTGCATGCGGCGGCTCTCTATGGTGCCAACCAGCCGCGTCACTGGCAGTTCTTCACTGGACCTGACATGGACACGATGCGCCCGGATGTAAAACTCAATTCTGTAGGCACTAATCCAGATACCACAGTGTTGTGCAATACCAGCCCAACTGGAAAAGAATCATCGATGGCTCCTGGAAACTCACGATATTCACAAAAGAATTTCTGTGACTTGATCAATGTGTGGGTCGATCCAGATACGGGAGACTGGTACGGCTTGGTGCATAACGAGTTTACGCCACAACCATTTGGTGATGGTTTGCATTTTGATTCTATTGATTATGCCGTGTCGCATAACCAAGGAAAAGCATGGACGATAGTAGATCATGCCATTACGTCCCCATACAGCACGATACGTGGTGATAACAAGGCGTTCCCTGAAAGTACCTACTACTATGGCGACGGCGACCCGCGACTTTACGTTGATTACGCCTCCGGGTATTTCTATGCGTTCTACGGATCGCGGATAGTAAACAAGGGCGGTAGCTGGGTTGTTTTTCATGAGCATGTAGCTCGAGCCCCTATTTCTGGAAAGATGGCCACCGGTACATGGCAAAAGTGGTACAACGGTACCTGGGATGAACCAGGAATCGGCGGTAAAGAATCTAATATGGTTCCCGTTGTTGACGAACAGTCCACTGGCTATACGCCGATCGACAAAGAATATAACCCGAAGAACCCAGGTTCCGCACAAGAGCAGGTTGCACAAGGCCTCATGCCTGGTACATCGCCGCTTTTCGTCATGGATGTCACCTACAATGCCTACCTTGGTTTGTACATTGGACAGCCACAACATAAGGATCAGTCTGGTAGGGCTTCACAGGAGTACTACGCAACAGATAACCTTGCTACCCAGAAGTGGGTAAAGATTGGCGATACCGGCAAGGATTACTACAGTGCATCGTGGTATCGTTGGTTCCTTGATCCTGCCAATAAGACAAACAGTGCAATCGTTGGCAAGAACTTTCGTGCGTATTGTTCATTTGGATGTAAAGACGGCAAGTATGCAGATCTTATTAACCTCACTGTTGATATGAAACCAGTTATTACTCCGATTGATACCGCAAAGCAGTACGTGATTGCTAACCAAAATAAAGCTATGCTCGCCGTTGATCAGGCTGGGGCTTCGGTTGTGGCTGGAATAAATACAGATAAAGAAACTGGAGCCTGGACGTTTAAGAGCTTAGATGATGGTTCTTATATGATTCTATCCTCGACGGGGAAAGCTATCGGGGTAGATTCGTCTAATAATGCAGGACGTGCTTGGGATGCGCCGGTGACATTGAGCGATGCTGATCCGCACAACGTTGGACAGCAGTGGTTTGTTGTATCAACGACTGATCCAAATACTGGTAAGGACGCAGGCTATAAGCGATTGATCAATCGCTATAGTGGATTGGCGTTGGCCATGGCTGGAACATCGGTAGCAACAGCGCCACAGCGCTCATGGGATAGCAAAGAATCTGCCGCTACCGGATATAAAGCAACGGCTGACCAACTCATAACAATTACTGAGTTCGTTGAAGGCATAAGCGAGGAGCCTGCTCCTCAGCCGGAGCCTGCGCCTCAGCCGGAGCCTGCTCCTCAGCTAACATTGGATAATACAAATGTGAAGCAAGGAGAGGAAGTAACGCTAAGAATAACGGGCTTAATGGCTGACGAAGTAGTTAATGTGACAGTTCGTTCTGATCTGATTCAACTAGGTACTCTCAAGGCTGGAAAAGATGGTACCGCTACATTTACATGGAGTGTTCCGAAAAACTTTAAGCCGGGTACACATCATTTCGAAGTGAAGCGTGCAGAAGACGTAGAGCCTCTCTCGATAGCGTTCATAGTCCAAGACCGTGGCACTTTGATCCCAACCGTGCCTCAGCCAATTGATACGCGTCAAGAGAAAAAGACAGTCGATAACCAGAGTTCACTAGCGCATACTGGCGTTTCAATTGTTGGGCTGCTAGCTATTAGTGTCGGTCTAACAGGTGTAGGGATAGCCCTAGGGCGCAAGAAAGAATCATATGTCTGATTAGAGTGGAGCTCGTTACATAAGCTGTGGGGGTCACGTTCTTGGAACGTGACCCCCACAGATCTCTTTATGTGTAATTGTTATTCAGCGTGACGACGGCGTAGAACTGTAGCGCCAGCCAATGCTGAGATAAGTGCCAAACCAGCTAAACCAGCAAGATCAACACCAGTTTTTGCTAGACCAGTTGATGGAGTTTCTACTGGCTTTGGTGTATGTGGTTTAGCAATTGGTTGTGCTGGTGTGAGCTCGAGGGCTGGAATGGTGTGTTTTCCAGGCTTGAGTGGTGTTAACGGATAGGTCGTCTCCGGATCGGCTTCCGTTACCTTGATCTTCACGGCGACTTTTTCGGTCTTACCGTCAAGGTGGGTAACGACTACATGGAAAACATAGTCTTTAAGCTCAACGTATTCGTCTGGGTTGAGTGTGATGGTGCCGGTCTTGGTGTCAACGTTGGCCCAGCGTGGCATGTCTGCGCCTTTAGCGAAGGTGACTGCGCGTGGTAGGGCGCGTTCCTTGCCGAATAGGGTAGCAGTAAGGTCAACGGTAGCGGACTTTAGCTGCTGGACTGTTGTGTCAGCGTAGGAAAGCTTCCATAGTTGAGACTTCAGTTCAGGAGATTTCTTCTCGGTTATGTTAAAAGAGGCCGACGTATATTCGAAACTACCATCTGCATAGTTGACTAGTACTTTAATTTTGTGCTTTCCAAGTTCAGCATCAACATCAATTGGTCCGAGACGGAGGTACCCAGAATTTATGACCTCCGCATGGAAAGTATTTGAGCTTAAACGTAGTGTGAAATCTCCACTGGGTAGAGTAGACATAAGAAATGCATTTTGATCATTGAACATCACACGCGGAAGCACAAGCTCTGAAGCTCCTTGCTCTACTGAAGTAAATGAATCAGGCTTTGCTGTATCTTCTAAGAAGAGTGGTTCGTACAATGAAGCGTCAGTCGGTACTGTCGGCAATGTTTCTTTACTATCCATTAAGTTTGCGAATGAAATGTTAAGAGTACGCCCTACATGAATATCAGATAATTCTGCAGTTTTAGCTTTTGTGCCGGAGAAACTATAAAGATCACGAGTAAAAATTTCTGGAGCATAGCCTTGATCTTTCCCTACATAAACATAGAAATTAATCGTGTTGTCATTTCCTAGTGGGGTAAGAGAAATTTTATGAGTGTCTTTGGAAATAGACTGATCTTTTTTGATTGTTTTGTCACTGGACCATTGATAGACCCTCACCATATCTCTAAAGGAAGGGCGTTCCGTTGGCAGTGTTTTGAAATCGAAGTCGATTTCTAAAGACGCTCTTTGAATCGTGGGCTCCTCTGCTTGGGCTGTCGCAGAATGACTGAAGTTAAAGCCAAAACCGAGGAATGCTAAAGAGAAGGCTATCAGAGCTGCTCCTCTACGCTCTACAGTGCTTCGTACCATTAATACTCCTAAACGGAATGAGAAGAAAAATAAATTGAAGGATTGTTCGATGGACACTATCTTTCATGTTTAATGGTAACGAAGTTTATGTTTTGTTTTTGATTTTGTGAGTATTGTCTATAATATGATCTGTGGGGGTCACGTTCTTGGAACGTGACCCCCACAGATCTCTTTATGTGTAATTGTTATTCAGCGTGACGACGGCGTAGAACTGTAGTGCCAGCCAATGCTGAGATAAGTGCCAAACCAGCTAAACCAGCAAGATCAACACCAGTTTTTGCTAGACCAGTTGATGGAGTTTCTACTGGCTTTGGTGTATGTGGTTTAGCAATTGGTTGTGCTGGTGTGAGCTCGAGGGCTGGAATGGTGTGTTTTCCAGGCTTGAGTGGTGTTAACGGATAGGTCGTCTCCGGATCGGCTTCCGTTACCTTGATCTTCACGGCGACTTTTTCGGTCTTACCGTCAAGGTGGGTAACGACTACATGGAAAACATAGTCTTTAAGCTCAACGTATTCGTCTGGGTTGAGTGTGATGGTGCCGGTCTTGGTGTCAACGTTGGCCCAGCTTGGCATGTCTGCGCCTTTAGCGAAGGTGACTGCGCGTGGTAGGGCGCGTTCCTTGCCGAATAGGGTAGCAGTAAGGTCAACGGAAGCAGACTTTTGTTGCTGGACTGTTGTGTCAGCGTAGGAAAGCTTCCATAGTTGAGACTTCAGCTCAGGGGCGTTGTCGGCTTTGGTGACAGTGACCTTGACTGGGACGGATGTGACTTTGCCGTCGAGGTGGGTGACAGCGACTGTGAATTCGTAGTCTTGTGGTGCGACGAATTCGTCTGGGTTGAGTGTGATGGTGCCGGTCTTGGCGTCAACGTTGGCCCAGCTTGGCATGTCTGCGCCTTTAGCGAAGGTGACTGCGCGTGGTAGGGCGCGTTCCTTGCCGAATAGGGTAGCAGTAAGGTCAACGGTAGCGGACTTTAGCTGCTGGACTGTTGTGTCAGTGTAGGAAAGCTTCCATAGTTGAGACTTCAGCTCAGGGGCGTTGTCGGCTTTGGTGACAGTGACCTTGACTGGGACGGATGTGACTTTGCCGTCGAGGTGGGTGACAGCGACTGTGAATTCGTAGTCTTGTGGTGCGACGAATTCGTTTGGGTTGAGTGCGATGGTGCCGGTCTTGGCGTCAACGTTGGCCCAGCTTAGCATGTCTGCGCCTTTAGCGAAGGTGACTGCGCGTGGTAGGGCGCGTTCCTTGCCGAATAGGGTAGCAGTAAGGTCAACGGTAGCGGACTTTAGCTGCTGGACTGTTGTGTCAGCGTAGGAAAGCTTCCATAGTTGAGACTTCAGCTCAGGAGATTTCTTCTCGGTGACAATGAAAGGTACATCGACGAACTGTTTGGTTCCATCAGCATAAGTAAACTCAACCTGAATCTCGTGTTTACCTAGTTGAGCATCGCTTGGAATTAACGGGAACTTGATGTAGCCGTTGTTAGTTACCTCAGCTGGGAAAGGTGAGGATACGATCTTTAATGTAGGCTTTCCACTTGCTGGCGGAAATTGAATTTCACCATCATCCATTTTGAACATGGTGCTTGGCATGACAAAATCCATCGTCATCTGCTCTACAGTCGGAATAGATCCATCGCACTCTAGCAATTCTGGCATGTACATATTCTTATCTTCCGGAATTGCAGGAAGATCAGCTGCCTTATTCGTCAAATTGCCATAGTTAACGTTAATAGTCCGCCCGACATATGCTTTTATGTTGGCCGTTTGTGCGTACTGATCAGGATGTCCCCAAGGATGCCAAATCGTTTCAGGATGTGTGCCATTGCTTTTGCCGATGTAAACAATGAATTCAATGTTCTTTTCGCCATTCAATGGACTCAAAGTCACAGATTTGGTTTCTTTAGAGATCTGAATATCTTTTGACTTTTCTTTTCCTAACCATTGGTGAATCCACACGTGCTTATCGAAGGAATCGTCGCCTTTATTGAGCGATTTCTTAGGCAGTGAATCGAAATCAAAATTAACAGTAATGACTGGCTGTCGCCTGCTGTCTGCTTGCGCAAGAAGTGGTGCGAAGAGACCACTTCCGAGTGTCATCAAGACGAGCGCAGCAACTGTGAGAAATGCCCAAACTCGTTGGGTTCGTTTGATAATCATCATTCTTCCTATGCGTGAAACTAATACGAGATAGTGCAAATAGTTGCAGAGTCTCGAATGATTGATATGTCAATGTTAAGGATATCGGAATAGTGCAGGTGAAATATCGGACTTTGCAAGATTTTTCAGTGAAGTGTTGCATAAATTTACAAAAATAGTCGGGGTTTTGACAGCAAGTGTAAAAGCTGTCAAAACCCCGACCGTCGGGATGAGAAAAGATGCCAAAAATTTAGTTGGTCACTCGATACACGTTGGTTTCGCGTAGCTCAAAACCGGCTCGTTGGTACAACCGGTTAGCTGCTTCACGCGATGGACGAGAGGTCAGATCAACCGTCTTCGCACCCCGCTTCTTCGCCAAATCAATGGCAGCTGCAACTAACGATGCGCCAACGCCCTTGCCGCGTGCTGCTTCGTCAACAACTACGTCTTCCACCCAGGCCCGCCAGCCGGTTGGAATCTCGAATGTGACCAAGGTGAGCATACCGAGGATCGGTGCTTCGCCAGCTTCGCCAGCGCCGTCGTCGTCTCGGAAAACCAACAAATCAACGCAATCTTGGGCCAAAAAGCCCTCGATTTGTTCGCCGTTCATTGGCTTAGCGGATCGTGAAAGCTGACCGATCAACCGGCTGAAAGCGGCTTCTAGCTCTGGAGTGACATCGGAAACGAGATCTACTGCCATCTCAGATCACTTCCATAGCTTGCTGAGCAATCGAGAGCTCTTCGTTTGTTGGAATAATAAGCACGGTAACTGCCGAATCCGGAGCCGAAATCACGCGCGGCTCCTTCGAGCGAACCATGTTCTTATCAGCATCGTACTTGACGCCGAATGGCGCGAGCCGATCAAGGAGCATCTTGCGGGTCTCCCACGAATTTTCGCCAACGCCAGCAGTAAAGGTGAGCACATCCAAGCCGCCCATCACTGCGGTGTAAGAGCCAACATACTTCAGCAACCGGTGGATGTAGACTTCGAGTGCTTCGATTGCGTTCTCGTTGCCCTCATGAGCCATCTCCCAAACCGAGCGCATATCGTTCGAACCGGTCAGGCCCTTCAGACCAGACTGCTTGTTGAACAGGGTGTCGAGTTCGTCGATGGACATTCCAGCCTGGCGAGCAAGATGGAACACAGCAGCTGGGTCAATGTCACCAGTACGAGTACCCATGACTAGGCCTTCGAGCGGAGTCAAACCCATCGAGGTGTCTACAGCTTCACCGTTTACTACAGCCGAAACTGAGGCGCCGTTGCCCATGTGCAAGACGATCTGCTTGAGATCATCGCGGCCCAGCATCTCCGTCACTTTGCGGGAAATGAACTGGTGGGAGGTGCCGTGTGCACCATAGCGGCGAATTTGGTACTTCTCAGCGATGTCGCGGTCGATCGCGTAGGTAGCTGACGCAGCTGGCAAATGTTGGAAGAACGCAGTATCGAAAACGGCAACGTTTGGTACGTCGAATAGCTCACGGGCAACCTTGATGCCCTTCAGGTGGGCTGGGTTGTGGAGCGGTCCAAGCGGAATGAGCTCTTCGATCAAACCTTCCACGCGATCATCAATGACGGCAGCCTTATCGAAGTGCTTTCCGCCTTGAACGACGCGGTGGCCAACTGCCTTGATTCCGGCTTCGTCAAGGTTCGGGCCAACTTCGTTGAACAACCGGATGACTTCGCGCAGGCCAACACCGTGGTCTGGTACTGGCTCGTTGATGTCAGTTGTGGTGCCGTTGTAGTTGTGCTCGATGTGGCCTTCTGGTTCGCCAATACGCTCAACAAGGCCAGAGGCGATGGATTCGCCGGTTTCCGGGTTGACGAGCTGATATTTAATTGACGAGGAACCAGAGTTAATAACAAGAACTGTCATTGTTCGTTTCTTACTTTCTGTGACGAGTGTTGGTAGATTGCCGACGACGTTATGCGTGCGTCAGTTTTGAGCTTGGATTGCCGTGATGGCAACGGTGTTGACGATGTCTTCGACGAGTGCGCCGCGGGACAGATCGTTCACTGGCTTATTCAGACCCTGCAAAACTGGGCCCACGGCAACTGCGCCGGCCGAACGCTGGACAGCCTTGTAGCCGATGTTTCCGGCGTTGAGCGTTGGGAAGACGAACACGTTTGCCTTACCAGCAACTGGCGAATCTGGAAGCTTGGTTTGAGCTACGTGCGCATCAACAGCGGCGTCGTACTGGATCGGGCCTTCAAGCGCGAGCTCCGGTGCCATCTCGTGTGCGAGAGCGGTTGCTTCGACGACGGCGTCCACGTCTGGACCCTTGCCAGAAGTACCGGTGGAGTAGGAGAGCATAGCAACGCGCGGATCGACGCCGAATGCCTTCGCTGTTTCCGCAGACGAGACCGCGATGCCGGCGAGCTCTTGTGGGCTCGGGTTGGTGTTGACTGCGCAATCGCCGTAAACGTAGACGCGGTCTTCCATGAGCATGAGGAAGCAGGAAGAAACGAGGGTAGCGCCTGGCTTGGTCTTAATGATTTGGAAGGATGGCACGATGGTGTGGGCGGTGGTGTGAACCGCACCGGAGACCATGCCGTCGGCGTCGTCCATGTGAACCATCATGGTGCCGAAGTAGGACAGATCCTTGACCTTTTCGCGAGCCTGCTCGATCGTCACGCCCTTCTTGGCGCGCAGGCGAGCAAACTCTTGGGCGTACTTTTCGTTGAGTTCTGGATCGTCAACCGAAACGATGTGCGCCTTGGATACGTCGACGCCGAGCTCGGCAGCGTGTGCGTGGATTTGTTCGGCGTCGCCAACCAAAATAATGTCAGCAACTTCGCGAGCTAGGAGTTCATCTGCGGCACGCAAAATACGTGGGTCGGTAGCTTCGGGGAGCACGATCCGCTTGCGGTCAGCCCGGGCACGGGAAATCAGCCACGACTGGAAGGATAGTGGGGTAACGACGTCGGAACCCTGCTCCATCGCAGCGATCAAAGCGTTACGGCCAGCTTCCGATAGTTCGATTGCTTCGCCGTCGGCAAACGTGATGGCGTTGTCGATGTGAGCCTCAGCTACGATTTCCGAATCAGCGTTAGTGACAACGATGCCCGAAATTGGGGCGTGCTCGTGGGTGAATTCGTTGGCGGACAGCGAGACGATTGTGGCAAGCTGATCAGCCGAACGCAGCGCGCCCGAAACGGCAAACATAATGGTGGTGGACAAGTTTGCTGCTGCGCGACCAATGCGGGCAAGCACACCCGGGTTGAGCGGATCGCCGTCGAGCAAACCAAGAATAAGAACAGCATCGAACTGTTGTGCGTAATCGGTGTAGCGCTTGACGACGTCGGTCATTGCGGCTTCTTCGTCAGCCACGTATGCTTGGCGGGTAGCACCCCAGGCAAGCTGAAGGTCATTCTCGCGGCCAAGAAGGCTCAGGGCTTCTTGGAACTGAATGTCTTGTTCTACCGGGCCGTTAGTGAAAGCGCGGAATACGCCTACGGACGAGTATGTTTTTTGTAGCTCAGCAACGAGCGTACGAACGAGTGCTTGAGTTCCAACATTTCCTTCGGCTGCGGTGAAGTACAGACTGTGAGTCACGTCGGGTCCTTTCAACGTCTTTGGTGTAACGTCTTTATTTTGTCACGGTTTTAGGACTTTCGGGTAAAGGAGAACATAGTTGCGTACCCCTCGTTCTGTTCGACGCGCGCGCCATCGGGTAGCAGTGCGCCCAGCTTTGCGGGGCGGAATCAACGCTACGCCGGTCACCTTAGCGCCCGGTTCGTGGCGAACTATCGGCGAATGGATTGTGACACGCTTCGGTGACCTTGGACTGGTCTTGCTCGATGCGGGCGATGTTTTTGCCGACGGAGGACGTGAGATATCTCGCGCCGAACCTTATGTTCCGGGGATGCGGTTATGGATTTTTCGCCCGGTTCCCGATGAGCCGGAATCGCCAATTGAGCTGAATGTGATCGCTGACGAAGAACGTTTCATCGTTGTGGATAAGCCACACGGCATGGCGACGATTCCGCGTGGTTCGCATGTGGCACACACGGTGACGGTGGCAGCGCGCCGGCAGTTTAACGACGACGACCTCGTGTGCGCCCATCGGTTGGATGCGGAAACGGCCGGGTTGGTGCTACTCACTCGCGAACCGCAGTGGCGCAAACCATACCAGACCTTGTTTGAACGCCGGGTAGTGGGGAAGAAGTACTGCGCGATCACCCGCGATATTCCGGGGTTCGATACCTGGGAAACGGTGGAATTGCGACTCGAGCGCGGGTATCGGCCGCTGGCTACCGACGTCGTTGCCGGTGAACCCAACTCGGTTACCCAGATGCGAATCGTGGCACGCGGCGGCGGGCTGGCGCAGTGGGAGCTCATTCCGCACACCGGGAAAACCCATCAGTTGCGGGTCACGTTGGAGCATGTGGGTGCGCCGATTTTAGGCGATCCACTGTATCCGCGGCTGTTCACTAAAGAAGAGGAAGCCGCGCGGGCATATCCACTGCAGCTTCACGCTCGGGAACTGAGCTTCGTGGACCCAGTGGACGGAGTGGAACGAGTGTTTACTAGTTCGGCGCGGTTGGCTCAGGCGCTTGTTCACTGATTATTGGAATCTTGCGTATCACCAAGAGAGATATCACAGGTTCTCTATGTGGGAACAGTTAGCATCGAGCGAGCTTGATTCGCTAGGCTATAGGGTATGAATACAACTGATCTTCGCCCAGTGATCGTCGTTGACAACGGCGCGCAATATGCTCAACTCATCGCTCGACGTGTGCGAGAAGCCGGATACTTCTCCCAGCTTGTGCCACACTCCATGTCCACCGCAGACCTGCTTGCCAAGCAGCCTACAGCTATCGTGCTGTCTGGTGGTCCATCGAGCGTTTATGAGCCTGGCTCACCGAGCCTGGATCCCGCAATCTTGGAAGCTGGCGTGCCAGTGTTCGGTATCTGCTACGGCTTCCAGCAGATGGCCCAAGCATTGGGCGGAAAAGTTGATAAAACTGGCTTGCGCGAATACGGCGCAACGCAGGCGACCGTCGTCGACAACGGCGTTATCCTTGGCGAAAACGCAACCGAAAACGTGTGGATGAGCCACGGGGATGCGGTTACGCAAGCTCCGGAAGGTTTCGTCGTGACTGCGACGACGCCGGGTGCGCCAGTTGCTGCCTTCGAAAACCGCGAGACGAAGATGTTTGGTGTGCAGTGGCATCCAGAAGTCAAGCATTCTGAGCACGGCCAGGACATGCTTGTGCGTTTCTTGCGCGACGGCGCTGGCCTCGAACCAAACTGGGATTCCGGATCGATTATTGAAGATCAGATCGAAAAGATTCGCGCCCAAGTTGGCGATAAGCATGCGATTTGTGCGCTCTCCGGCGGTGTTGATTCCTCTGTTGCGGCTGCGCTCGTGCACCGCGCAATCGGCGATCAGCTCACCTGTGTTTTCGTTGATCACGGCTTGCTGCGTAAGGGCGAAGCTGAGCAGGTTATCGAAGACTATGCTGAAGCTCGCGGCATGAAGATCATGGCTGTGGACGAATCCGAGCGGTTCTTGACTGCGCTCGCGGGTGTGCGCGATCCAGAAGAAAAGCGCAAGATTATTGGCCGGGAATTCATTCGGTCATTCGAGGCTGCGCAGATCAAGCTGATGGAAGAAGCGCCTGAAGGCGTGGAGTTTGCGTTCTTGGTTCAGGGCACCTTGTATCCAGACGTTGTTGAGTCTGGCGGGGGAGACGGCACCGCGAACATCAAGTCGCACCACAACGTGGGCGGTTTGCCAGACGACATCGAGTTTTCACTGGTGGAGCCGTTGCGTGATTTGTTCAAGGACGAAGTCCGGGCAATCGGCTTGGAGCTAGGCTTGTCTGAAAAGCTGGTGTGGCGTCAGCCGTTCCCAGGGCCAGGCCTTGGTATCCGTATCGTTGGCGACGTGACGTTTGATCGCTTGGAGACTTTGCGGGCTGCGGATGCGATTGTGCGCGAAGAGCTCAGCGCTGCCGGTATGGATCGCGAGATCTGGCAGTGCCCAGTTGTGTTGTTGGCTGATGTTCGTTCTGTTGGCGTGCAGGGCGACGGCCGTACCTACGGGCATCCGATTGTGTTGCGCCCGGTATCGTCTGAAGATGCGATGACGGCGGACTGGACCCGCGTGCCATACGACGTGCTGGCTAAGATCTCTAACCGGATTACTAACGAGGTTGCTGACGTGAACCGCGTGATGCTCGATTGTACCTCGAAGCCGCCGGCCACCATTGAGTGGGAGTGATGACAGGACTAGTACTTGCTTAACTAGCTAACTTGATATCGTGAAATGGAAAGGTGAGTGTTAGAACGAAAATATGGGACTATTTTCGCGATTAGTTGGTTCAGTTGCAAATGCTACTGACCAAAACTCTCATAAGGAAATTTGCTCTGTAATGCAGCGTCTCGTTGATGCGCAACATCAATGGGGTTGTATCCAAGTTTCGGGAACAACAACGTTCATGCGTAAACAGGCCACGAGAGATGGGTTGCTACTTGCAGGTAGTGCTCCTGGTTATGCTGAAGCCGCTGGTTGGTTGAGTATAGATTCATCAGATCTAGAATATCCTGACAGCTGCCGTGTTTTTGTTAGTGAAAAAGGCCCTATAGGTGTACTTTCTGACGGGATTTCAAAGATGCTTCGGATTCCCTCAGGTGCCCGTATACCAGTTCAAGTCCAGATTTTTACTTCAAATCTTGCTGAAAGTATTCGTGTTGATGCTTGGATATGGGCAGGAAATGAATCTCCAGAGTGGCGTTATTCAATGAACTCACGCCCTCCTGTAACTGTACAAGAGCGAGCTTCTGAATTGCATGCTCAGTCTTCCGCAATTGTTAGAAAAAGTCTAGGTAGCTGGGAACAGCATGCAACAGAAATGCACACAGGCATGATCAATGGCGTACATTACCTGGAGTTAATTGAGCCTATAAAAGAGCTTAAGCGCAAAGGAAACTTGAAAGAAGCATTGGAACTGTGTTACCAAGCAATAGAAGCAACTGAAAATGAAGCTCTTGCCAAGAAAAATCAGGGAGAGGATTATTATCTGCCCCCAGCTTATACTATTCAAGCGGCAATTATTCATCGGAAGTTAAAGCAATACGATGAGGAGATTGCTGTGTTAGAACGCTATCACCGTGCCACACCTCAGAAACATTGGGAAGTCTCAAAACCGTACGAGCGATTAGCAAAAATTCTTGAAAAGCAGAAAAAAGTATAAGTTGTGCCTTGGCTCGCGAGCGAAATGCTCAACTGCTTGGACTTTGGGGCCAAAGGAATAGTGTGAACGAGTAGATTTTTACGTGAGGACAGGTCTGCCGCGAATGAGCCATCTTCTCCATAGATTCTTTGAGGTTTTAGTCCAATACTTAGACCGTCTGCTAGCAGCATAAACTCCAAAATCAGCCTCAAACAATAACCAATTACGAACGCCGGTCTACTAGCCTTGGCCGAAGACAACATAAAGTTACTTTCTGAAAGAATTACCTCAATTATCGAACCCAAATTTCAAGGAGCAGTTCACAGGTTGTGGAGTACGGCATGTATTTACTACATGCTAAAAGATGATCTAGGTTTTGCGTATACGGCGTTTATTACTGATGTTCTCCTGCAAGATAATGAGCGGGAAATTTCGATTCTATGTGCCTCGAGGGACATAAATTTTGCAGGTGTTGGATTAGGTAATCCCTAGCCCTAAGTGTGTAAACGAGCAGATCTATCATCTCAAACAGTGTGGTAAGTATTATGTTAATCATGTGTAGCGGGCGACTAGCGAGTACAACGATTTCTCTTTTAAAGGAGGTATTGGAGGTGAACACGGTAGTGTCTTGGCTGAAAGTACCAAAATTCATATAAAACGAGCTGATACGTACCTGCAAATGAGCGAACGTGTTCGAGCGAGAAACAGCATCATTCGAAGGAATAAAATGCTTGAGTAATGTATGTCTGCACCACAGCCAAGTAAGTATTCTATCCGGCTGAGAACGGGAGAAAATGCTGGCGAAACAAGAAATGTCACCGGCAATAAAATAAGGTAGACCTCTAGAGAGAATACCTAGCGCACTTCATTCTGCGCCGTAAATGTCATTCAAATCTGAGTACACACCAATCCAGTAGAATTCATTAACAAAAGTGGTGGCGAAATGGCTGTGAGTGGACAGACGTTCGAAAAGACTAAATAAAGTTGAGCTATAGACCTTTTTCTTTTTCTTCCTAAAATACTTTTGGGTATAGAATGAGAAAAAATCAATACTGGATCAAATTAACCCGTGGAAAAGAAATGAATTTTTCAGTTGTAAACAATAAATTAACTTATGGAGAAAAACCTCTACAAGAGTGTGAAGAATATGGCCTCTATCCTTTTAGCCGTTTCGTATTTGATTCTACTCCACTTAGTGAGGATGGAGCTAACGGTGTAATTTTTTCTGCAACCCATAAACTCTTAGATATTAGACAAGCGGTCAAACTATGGCGGCCAGAGAAAGTCTCCGGGGGAATTGAGAGGGCACTCTTAGAAGTCAAAAAAAATGCGAGTCGTAAACCAGGGGATGTGATTGCACGGGTTAATGATGCGGGGGTAATAAAATCTCCTATCGAAACAATATTTGCAGTTATGGAATTAGAGGAAGAATCTGTGACGTTAGAATATTGGTTAAAGGAAAGAAAAAAATATCTCAATAGTAGCGAGTGTCACGAATTTACTCCAAACGCTTATGACGATGCATGTACTTTGGCGAATTCTTTAGACGTTGCAGTTGGGTTGCTTATATCGATAGGTGTGCTCCATCAACATGAAATTATTCACGGAGATCTGCATCCTGGGAATATACTTATTTCCGGAGAAAGTGTAAATACCAATAATCCTGCAGATCTACGTAGCATCCTAGCTCCTGGAAATTTGGAGCCGGTTCGGGCGCGAATAATCGACCTTGGGACTAGTGAAGCAGAAGGTACATCCCGGGAGATTGGCGAAGTGCGTGAGGTAAACGCGATCATAACTGACGTAGGAAACATTTTGAAGCCAATAACGAGATTTTTAAATGTGAAACTAAGTGACCTTTTAAAAATTTGTCGGGAAGATAGCTCATACCAGGGTCTCAGCGTGTGGAAATTTGGAGATTCTCCAGTATTACCGCAAGAGCTAGCCGGTGATTTATTACGCCTAATCGGAGTGTTAAACCTCGTTCTAGGTTATGCCGATAATCGCGAAGATACTGCGGATCCACTGGCTCTCGACGGGCATGAGCTAAAGGATTTCAATACATTTATGAACGAAAGTAATGGTGATCATATTAAGGCGATATCCGCTAATGTTTTGCAATCGTTATCCGAGAATCGTGTGAGCCGTGGCCGACTGGTTAACTGGCCGTCGGTATGGGAAAAGATTTGCGAACGCTGGAAGTGCTTTTCGAATTTTGAGGTCGTAAGCTACCAATACGCTGGAGTGGATTTCTATTTAAGATCACGAGCTCGTTCTGAAGATAGAAATTAAACTAAGAGTTATACTTTTAGCTTGTTTGTGAATACTTGGCCATCTAATTGATGCGGCTTGGGAGCTGAGTGTGAAGTATCCCGTGTTTGTTTGCTAGCTAGTCGTTTGCCTTGGTTGTCATTTTCTTTGATGTATTCGAGATGTGCCAGCAGTCGTTCCCAACGACGATCAGCCTACGGTAGTTGAGGTTCTGGTGGAGGCAGGATGTGTTCTACCAGTGTACCTACGTGGACATCGCGATCTCGACCTGGAGCGCATCACGTCGGGTGCGGGTATGGACCAACTCGTTCCTATACGAGCTATGCATACCCTTAACCAGCGCGTTATCGTAGGAATCCCCAACCGCTCCAGTTGACGCGGTGCTCCCCACATCGATCAGCCGCTCGGTATACAAATCCCATACATACGGCGATCCGTGGTTGGAATGATGAGCCAACCCCACAGTTTCCTTTACACTTGTGATCTCCTGATTCAACGTGCCCAACGCCAACGCTTTTGGTACGTATCGAATTGTAGAGTGCCCAGCCCACGATGATGCGCGAGAATGCGTCCGTGGCAAACCCCGCGTAGACGAATCCTGTACGGGGACGAAAATACGTGGTGCCCGCGGCCCGCAATCGGTTCGGTCCCAGGGCACGAAACTCACGATGCGCCAAATCTGGTTGGTATCTTTCCTGTGGTCTTTGCGTGTGGTGATTGGGGAAAGTCCCTTACCCAGATACTCTTGCCAGGTCTATGAGCCTTGCGGTCTGCCCTGGCCCGACCCACACGCAGTTGCATGTATCTGGCAAACCTTGCCGACAAGCTCCAGATCCCGAACGTTCCTGGCGCTGGGATACCGTATGTGGTGTTGCACTACCCACGGGATGTGATGAATCCTGCTTGGCACTACTCGTTTAACGTCCTACGCATGAACTCGACACTGAAATGATTGCGATACGTATCAATGATATGCGTTCATTTCCGAACTCCCTGGGGCAAGTACGGAGGCGAAAAGCCGAGGCCGCTTATCTATGCTCGTTCGTATCCCGTAGCTCCTGATTGTCCTGACGCGGACTGGCGTTCCTTGCAGTCAGATATTCTTCATCGCGTGCGACCTGCCCTTCTTGTATATTTGTTGCAACCATTGCTGTGCAGTGTGCCACTAGGAGCTAAGCTAGGGTGTGAACACCTGACACGCTTGTTGAGTTGGAAGCCTATCTAGCCAAGGACCTGGTTCTCTACCAATCGGACAACACGGGTATTCATTCTCTTCGCAAATTTCACGCGGCTTTCCAGATTTTTTGATCGACTCAAACGAAAGAATACCCGGCGTGCTTTATCTAAGGATTTTTGCCTTTTTAATATTGTCCGTCAGTATTATGCTTTTAATGACGAGTTTATGGAGGCCAGTGTGGGTAAAGATATTGTAGTGAAGCAGATTAATCTTCCGCAGCCTTCTGCTGGGCTGCCTGAGATCGTTTGGAACGGATCTCGTTTCCAGTTCGAGGTTGCAGAGGCTCCCTCGGAAATAGATCTCTTACAGATTGAAGCATCCTTCGACCCGACGGTAACGAAAGCTGACAAAATTGATTATCTCATTGCGGCTTCCAGCGGTGTACTCACCGGACTGCTGAATATCTTCCTGCAAAAAGAGTTCGATCTCGAGGCTGCGCATACCTGGGGTGAAGAAAAGATTAACAGTTTTGTAATCCAGACGGCCCAGATGGATGCGAAGCTAGCTGGGGCAGATAAACCTATTAAGACTATTGAGCAGGCGATTAGACATCTTGAAGAAAAATTCCCCATGGCTTCGGATAAACTCACCCCGGAATTTGGGGGAGGGCTGCAGCATCACCTTCGAGATTTTACGCATCATCCCAGCTTAGTGGGCCTAGTTTTCTCCATTCTTTCCCAATTTACCAATAAAGGATACGGGACCGATACCGCCGGAAACTTCACCGTATTTGATATGCCTGCAGCAGTTCTCGACTCGGATTCTCCACTCCTTGGAAAAACCTTTGGCGAGAGAATAATGATCAGTACCTTTAATTGGGCGATGCATTTGATCAGTGATATGGCTGGCTCTAGTTCCACGCCCGGGGTGGGCACGGGAATCCCAGGACCCATCCTGTCGGTGTTCAAGGAAATATCTTCGCTACCATTTTTCAAAAACATCAATCTGAAATATAGCGACGACAAAATCGCGTTCTCACAATGGGTGTCCAAGCTCTTTAACGGCACCATGTGTAAAACTGCAGATGGTCGCCCACTCCGATTTGATTTTCGTACAGAAGTGGGCCTATTTGCACAGCTAAACAGCCAATTGAAAGCTGTCACCCTCAATGAAGCTATAGTTCGAACCTTCTACATGATCACTAGGCTAAAAGCGGAGATCAAACGCAAGAATGTTCACAGCCTCTCAGATCTCAAGCGACTAGATCCTAAAGCCTTTATGCCCCACGATAGTCGAGCCCTCACTCGGATGCTGACCATTTCCAGTAGCACCTTTGTGGGAGCCAATATGACTACATCTGCTATCCGGGCTGCGATAGAAACTGGTGGTAAATCGGTCAACGTTGGAGCCTTCTTTTTGCAGATCAATTTTGTTGGGGTAGCCAGGATGGGCGTCGCTATTTGTCAAGACTTTGGTTATCTTAAAGAGGATATTGGTGAATTCTGGGAAAATCATTTCAAACGCAAGACCGTTGAAGACGAAGAAATCAGAGTGTTGCGCGTGAAAGACGTCTCCAGTACTGAACCCAGCGTGATTGAGATTAATAGAGATAGTCGTCGTATTCTTACCGCCCTTGAAATTGCCAGCATTGAGCATGACTGCTGGGCCTCCGACTCTTTCGATGAGATCGCTGTGAAACAGCAATGGAAACAAGCGTGGCTAGTGGCAATGCAAGAAGTTGGTCAGATCGACGACGGGGCCCCGCTAGCTGAGGAAGTTGCTTACCAGCAACTACAGAATCTATCTGACAGTGCAGAGGATTGCCTGCAGGCTCTGCTTATCGCGCAAAAGCTGACGGCGTTCACCCCTTATGCTCCGCTGGGATCCGAGGGTAAAAAAGAGTATCAGAAACTCAAACTTGAAACCGACTATGTTGAAGAAGTATTCCTAACCAGTCAGACAAAGATCAGCGAAGTAAGTATTAAGCTTTTGAAAGATTCGTATTCTTCGTACCGAAGGAAGTTGACAGGGACAATAGGAAAGATTGCAGGTGGAATCGCGCTTACCGGACTGGCTGGTCTGGCTACTGGAGGAGCAGGATTAATACTTGCGCCAAAGATTGCTGTGCTTCTATTCGGTAGCTCATTCGCAGGGCTTAGTGGTGCCGCCTTGACCAGTGCCAGCCTCGCTGCCGCTGGTGGTGGGGCCCTCGCCGCAGGGGGATTAGGAATGGCGGGAGGAACCACGGTTATCGCTGGTGGGGCTGCTACCCTCGGCCTTGCTAGTTCAGGTGTGCTGTCTTTCTTAGCGTTGCATGGGGACGACTCTGTGGAGATCTCGAGGGACTATTGCGGTCAGGTGTTGGCGTTAGCGGAGGTTGCGATGAGTGCGCAATATCAGTTTAGTTTCGTGCCGCGCACAGCCAGTTACCAAACTAAGCAAAAGCTGGAGGCTATATCTCAGCTAATAGAGCAGGCCGAAGCTGATAAAAACAATGATCATAAGAAAGCCCTGAAGAGTTTGAAAGCAATTCAGAAAGACCTTGAAACCTGTCTTTCTAAACTGGATAAGTTTGCGTGCTAACCACCATTTTTCCGATATAGACGAGTTAGATTCCTCCTCGTTTTATAGATACTCAGACAAAACTAGGTAAATCATGCTTTAACTGGAGATGTTTGCGGGAAATATTATGCTCTCAAAGATTATCTACTAAACCACATGATATCTGTGTTTATGGTTAGATGATGTGTATCTAACGAAGGGCAGAAGTGAGTATGGTGTTTGAGATGGATCCGGAACTTATGCCCCTTGTGGTGGCTCCGTTGGCGGTAGTGACTTTAGCTTTTATGGCTTGGCATGCAGTGAAGATGCTGGGGTGGAAGCCGGCACTTGCCATGATCGGTAGTGGTTTAGCTATAGCCTATGTCTTGGAAGAGATAGGTGTGCATACTGGTCTTATTTTCGGCAGATACTATTTCACTGCGCTGATGGGTCCGAAACTGGATGTCATTCCTATTGCTGTTTTTTCCGGTTGGGTCACGCTTCTTTACATTGCATGGGTAATCACGAATTTGCTGATTGATGGTTCCCCGATTCCTACCAGGCATACGCCTAGCCTGATTGTTTTGCGAGCGGTAGTAGGTGCACTGGTTGTGACCACCTTTGACTTAAACTACGACCCAATTGCGGTGGAAAACGGATGGTGGGTATGGCTAGATGGAGGCTCGTACTTCGGTGTCCCTGTCCACAACTATGTGGGTTGGTTCTTCGTAGCATTCGTGTCTTATTTGGTTCATGGGTATCAGTTACGCCGTGAACAAGTGCCATCTTTAGAAGCAGCTTCGAGGGGTGTGCGTTGGTTGAGTATTGTTCCTGTTGTGCTGTACGGAATATCAGGACTTACTTTTATCCTTGTTAACTTCGGTGGGCAGCTGGGTCTCATCTCGTTTTATGTTTTCGGGATCCTATTCCTTGTGGCGGCATGGAAATGGGGCGTGTGGTACAAGAGCCTGCCCACAGCTACTAGGCTATCAGCAGGTTCACGGTAGATAGCCACGAGATAGTCTAGGCGGGGTCTACGCGCAGATCTCGTGCGAAACACTATTTAAAGGCTCATACGGGGTCAAGTAAGTATGCATCCCTGTTTTTCGTGAGTTGATGCTGGATGTGGCTAAGACAAAACTATTTTCTAAACATTGGTGATGTCGATACGGTCTCTCCAGCCTGTATTTTCTCCTTATTCCTATAACTTAAATGGCATTAGAGTTCCCGAACCTAGTTTGGTTCCCAATGATTAGTAGGAGATATTCTCTACTATCTGACCTTGGTGGTTTAGCCAGGCTTGAGAAATGGTCCAGGTTTTCTTTTGTTCGAGTAGATGGGGAAATATGAACCATTTCAGTTGAGTGATTCTTACGATCATACTTCGTTGCAGACGAGCCGATTCTCATCCATAACTGGCGAGATATGCTTGAGAGAACGATAGCTACTTTTGAGGGACCCTTGGTTAAAAATACCCATATCGACCGAGCAGCCGAAGTCCTAAGATAACGTGCCCGTTCAAGACTGAAAACGACTGCTAGTGTTTCGGTAATATAATAGAGAAAATAGAAACGAGACTAAACGCGCTGGAAGTAAACTAGGGAAATTTCAATTAGAGACTTTTTAGAGTTTTCCTACCAGGACATCCGGCGTGGTTAAAGCGTGAAGAATGTTAGAAGAGGGATATGGTGAATTGGGAGAAGCTCTCTTCGAGCGAAATGAAATTTGATTTCTTTAAAGGGGAAAGCGACTTTATACAGCAGATTTTGTCGTTATATGGTAGTTGTGAATTGAAAATTGATAGGTTACTAGAGTTTAAAGTATCTCTACCTTTTCAAGTTCCTATCCCGAACAATAGTATGTTTAGCTTCAGAATGGAAAAATGTGTCCTGCACTATCGCTATGAAGCAGACGAGTCTAAATCTGATTCTGCAGAAACTGGGTACTTTCCGATAGCAGCATATTCTACATCTGTAATTATCGGCGTAGGATTTAACTCTGTTCTTTATGAGAATGATGAGCTCCATGAAGACATTATGAGTTATTTATTTGATAGTTCCTTGCGCGAGCTAAATAAGCAAATAATCGCATACATGACTTGCGTAAAAGATGATGGATGTTTTCGTGTTACTAAAGAAATGCTATCGCCTGCTATAGTGATGAACTTAGTAGACCTTGAAGAGTGCAGTAGTTCGAAAACGATATTTTTGACCCATCTCAATATGCCACATAAAAAAGAGGAGTTGGATTCGAAAACTGTTGCTAATTTCCTGAGAATATACAGCATTTACGATAAAAATCTGAATCCTTTCATCCTTGCCGAGTTATATTTTCTTACCGCTACGAGGAAACTGCGTGAAGGATTTTATGATGAAGCTATCGTAAGTGTGCAAACTAATATCGAAATGATTATTAGGATAATATTTCGGGAATTTCTTCTTGCTTCGGGAGAAAGCGAAAATAGTGTGGAAAAGACTCTCGAATGTGCAAGTTTTATGAGTATTGTGAAAAGGGAAATGTCGAAAATTATTGGAGGGGTGTGGGATGTTAATAGAACAAACTCTCCACTGAGAGATTGGTATTACAGCACTTATAAAGTCCGGAATAGAATTGTCCATGCTGGATATTGCCCCACTCTCCAAGACGCTCGTATGGCGGTAGAATCTGCAGGAAAATTCAGAGAGTATATATTTGACCTGCTGCGAAAAAGTCCACAAAATTCGAAATTAAAAATGTATATTCTCTGAGTCTCACGTTATCTAGGTTTTCTTTCAATCATAAAGATGTAGAAACCGAATCTCAGTATGGAAGTAGTGTGTAAACGATGGGTTCGTGTAAGTGCATACGACCCTAGCTGAGACGATACTCTACGTGTTTATTTTCTCGACCTTCTGAGTAAACTGTTTTATTGTTTTGCTAAATGGTAATGCTGATAAGAATGTGAAAATTGTAAGCCCTTGTCCTAACTCTCCGCCTAGACCCCGCCGCCACCAAAAACATACCCTAATGATATGACTACCTCGCAAACCGCCCTGCAACAGATTGATTCGCGCCCGCTTACGCGCCATCAAAAGTCGTTGATTGCCTTGGTAGTTGCCGGCAACATTTCGGAGTTCTTCGACATGTTCCTCATCGGTTTCGTCGTCTCTGTCCTCACCAGGCCGTGGCATTTAACCGGTTTCGAAGCCGGCACGATCCTGGCTTGTTCCGGGCTAGGAACCGTGATCGGCGCAGTCATATGGGGTCGGTTGGCAGACAAAATCGGTCGCAAACGTGCCTTCTTCTGGTGCGTTCTCATGTTTACAATGTTCACGCTGGCCTCGGTTTTCACTCCCGAGCGCGGCTGGATCATGCTCGCCGTGCTGCGCGTGTTGGTGGGCATGGGCGTGGGCGGTCTCAACATCGTCTCGATCCCGTACGTGCAGGAGTTCGTTCCGGCAAAACAGCGCGGTTTACTGGCTGGTCTGGCATCGGTCTTCATCCCGGTGGGACTATTTTTAGGCGCTCTAGCACAACAGATTTTTCACGACCACTGGCGTGCCCTCATCGCCTTAGGTGCGCTACCGATTTTTCTCCTTTCTGGTTACGCAAGGTTCCAGAATCTCCGCGTTATCTGCTCTCCCAGGAGAGAACCGCTGAAGCCGCCCAGGCGTTGGCGTGGGCGCTGGAACTTCCAGCTTCCCACGTGGGTGCGCTACCGCCGTCGTCGAAACCTCACCGCGCATCGTACGCCCAAGTTTTCCGCCGGCATCGGCGCTCGCTCGTGGTTGTGGCGCTCGGAACCTTCAGTTTCATTCTCGGTTCGGCGACGATTCAGTCGTGGGGCCAAACGTTGCTTCATGACGGATACGGATTATCGACGACGACGGTGGCCTCGCTCTTCATGCTGGTATCCCTCGCCGACTTGCTCGGGCGGTTGGCGGCTGCCTGGGTCGCAGACCGAATCGGACGGCGCTGGACGTTACTGTCTTGTGGAACTGTGGGCGCGATCGGCTCATTAATCGTGGCGTGGTCAGCCTTCGCTGGCACTGCCGGTTCGTGGATCTTGTTCTTCAGCGGAGTCATCATCGCAATGGGATTCGGCGACGGCGCTTTCGGAATCTTGAACGCATTTGGGGCAGAGCAATTCCCGAACGAAGTACGTGCTACCGGCCTAGGTCTTGGCTACGGTATCGGTGCCTCGGCTAAAATCATCGGTCCGATGCTGATGGGATTGCTGATCGGCGGGAGCGCCGTGCGGCCAACAGTCACGCTCAACGCAGTTGTTCCAGCTTTTATCGTTTTCGCAATTTTGCTTTTTATTGGCGGGGTCATCTACATGTTTGCCGAAGAAACGAACGGGCGTTCGTTGGATACGCTGTAACAGAGCATCATGCGATCTCCGATGATGACATCCGTCTAGTTTTTGTTGGCAATCAGCACACCTACCGGTGCAAGACCACCTTTCACTAGCGTTATCTCCACAACCGAAAACCCATATTCTGAAACATAATCGCGGAATTGTTCCTTATTCCATTCGTTATACATTTTGAAACCGACAAGAGACATCAGTGTCTTCATATATTTTTTGGGTTTCTCTTCGGTCCATAAAAAAGTAGGGGCGCATAACAGCCCGTTTGGTTTGAGTACTCGATGTATCTCCCGCATTGCTTCATCCGGATTAGGCATTATATGAAGCGCATTAGCGATAACTACGCAATCAAAGGTCTCTGCGTCGGATATCAGCGAGGTGGCATCGGCGACTGCGAAAGAAAGCCCGTCGTAATCGCCTCGCTTCTTTGCTTCGGCAATCATCTGGTGCGAAAAATCTGTGCCCATCCAGCTTTTCGTGTGACGGTAGAGACGAAATGATAGTTGCCCAGAACCACATGCAAGTTCTAGCACATCCATATCTTTTGTCAGATAGGGGCGGATATTATCGCAAATTTCTTCATAAAAAGATGCATCTTTTTCCATCAACGGAGCATACAGCTTCGCAATTCTATCCCAGAACCGTTTACCACTCATGAGCATGTCATTTCTCTATAACGTTCGTCTTATTTTAGTCTATCTCGGTGTGATTGGGTGACACAGTGCTTGCTACGACCAGATTGGCGTGCATACAGTTTGCATTTCTGTCAGAAAACCCGTGTTTCTTCGACTACATGCGCGAATATGCAAACTCTATGCACGGGAAACGTTTTACAACTGGAGTATAGTATCGTGGAACGATTATCCGAGCCGTTGTTCCACTTGCATGGAGTTGAGCTGCTGACGATTGCGTTTCCTTGCATAGTTCGAAAGTATCTGGGGATTGCTTCATATGCGATTGACGACGACGTTGTCACTTGCGAACCGAGGAGATGCCGAGGATAGATAGGGCGTTGATACAGGATAGGTGTAGGCGTACTAGGCTCTCTGGGATAGTTCTGGAGTGCGTGATGTGCTCATGTCGCTAGCTTAAAGTGTGGCTTTTGGGGAGGAGCCAACGGGAGCGTGTGCTGATTTTTCCCACAAAACTGGGGTAGTTCCGTGTGTACAGCAAAATGTGTGGGAGGTGTCCTTTAGGCTTGAAGTGTTATGAGTACTAATGATGCGTTTGTTTCAGCAATGGATCGGCTAAAGTCGAAGATCGCTACGACTCAGGAGTCGTCGGCGGTTGGAGCGGTTGCGCCTAGATTATCTCGGATGGATGACGACGGCGCTCGCGGGCACGATGATGCGCGCGTGAAAGAACTTTTAGCAGGTCTTAATCCACAGCAGTATCAGGCGGTTGTTCATACTGGTGGACATCTGCTGGTGGTTGCTGGGGCTGGTTCTGGAAAAACTCGAGTGTTGACTACTCGTATTGCCTATCTGATTGCTACTGGTCGGGTGCGTCCACACGAAATTTTGGCGATTACCTTTACTAATAAGGCCGCTAAAGAAATGCGCGAACGGTTAGAATCGTTGCTCGGATCCACCGCGCAACGCATGTGGATTTCTACGTTTCATTCGGCATGTGTACGGATTTTACGCACGGAGCATCAGGCTTTGGGGATGCGGTCATCGTTCACGATTTATGATGCGGCAGATTCTGCTCGGCTGATGAAGATTGTGGCGCAAGAGGAAAACATTGATATTAAAGCTTTCCCGCCAAAAACGTTGAGCCGAAAAATCTCTGATCTGAAAAATGCGATGGTTACGGTTGGGCAGGCGAAGGAACAAGCTGCAGATCGTGATGATCAAATGATTGCTGACGCATACGCCGGATACCAGCGGCGGCTGCGTGCGGCGAACGCAGTGGACTTTGACGATCTGATTATGCTGACGGTGGGTTTACTGCGTGATAACCCGTCGATTGCAGAACACTATCGGCGGCGTTTCCGGCACGTATTAGTAGACGAATACCAGGATACGAATACAGCTCAGTATCAGTTGGTGCGTGAACTCGTTGGTGAAGAAACTGATCAGCCACATGGCGAATTAACTGTTGTTGGCGATGCGGACCAGTCCATTTACGCTTTCCGTGGCGCAACGATTCGCAATATTGAGGATTTTGAGCAAGATTTTCCGAACGCTACAACGGTTGTGCTGGAACAGAATTATCGCTCCACCCAAAATATTTTGACGGCTGCTAATTCACTCATTGCTAACAATAAAGGGCGGCGACCGAAGAAATTATGGACTGCTGAAGGCGATGGCCCGAAGCTTGTTGGCTATGTAGCGGATGCAGAATCGGACGAGTCAGCCTTTGTCGTCGAAGAAATCGACCAAGTACGCACCAAGCACGGCTATAAATATGGTGATATTGCTGTGTTCTACCGGGCGAACGCGCAATCACGTGCCATTGAAGAAATGTTTGTGCGTTCAGGTATTCCGTATAAGGTTGTTGGCGGTACTCGGTTCTATGAGCGTAAAGAGATTAAGGATGCGTTAGCATATTTGCATGCGGTAGCGAATCCGGATGATACAGTCTCAATTCGCCGAATCTTGAACGAACCGAAACGTGGGCTAGGAGCAAAAGCTGAATCGGCTGTTGCCATGCATGCCGAAAAATACCGGATATCGTTTGGCCAGGCGCTCCACGATGTGGCCTATCCAGAACAAGCTGTTGAAGCTGGGCGCAGTGCGGTGGAAGGATTGCAGGCGCGTGCCCGTAATGCCATGAGTGCATTTATTGGCATGCTGGAAACCGCGCGGACCCAAGCTGATGCCGGTGAGGCTCCAGCTGACATCTTAGATGCATTAATGGACGCCTCTGGATATTTGGACACTCTTCAAAAATCGAAGGATCCGCAAGATGAAGTACGGGTAGAAAACCTTGCTGAACTCCACGCGGTAGCCTCTGATTTCCGTGTACGGAATGGAGAGGGCTCCCTTGCTGATTTCTTGGACCAGATCTCGTTAGTGGCCGATTCGGATCAAATTCCAGATGAGGATAGCGAAAACGAAGGCGAAGTTGTTCTCATGACGATCCACACCGCGAAAGGGCTAGAATTCCCAGTAGTTTTTGCAACTGGATTTGAAGATGGAACATTCCCGCATATTCGTGCTCTGGCATCTGCAACGGAACTAGCTGAAGAACGCCGGTTAGCTTATGTGGCGTTAACTCGTGCTCGGCAGCGCCTATATATCACGAGGGCTGCCACTCGTTCCCAGTGGGGTGCTCCGCAAGAGTTACCGCCATCGAGATTCTTAGATGAGATTCCGGATGAGGTGATCGATTGGCGGCGTGCGGCGTCTGCAATGGACACGGTTCGCAGTTCTTCTTGGGGGAGCGCTCGCGATAGTTGGGGTGCGAAGCGTAACAACTGGAGCAGCGTGAATGATGACGATTTTGCTCCTGTTATTGGGCGTGGGAGCGGAAAGTTCACTCCCGGGAAAATTCTTGAAACTGAGCCAGAACCCGTTCAGTCCTCCAATCCAGATCCTGACATTAGCGGAGGGATCAACGTTGGCGACAAAGTTCGTCACGCAAAATTTGGTACTGGCAAGGTAATCTCGTTTGAAGGAAGCGGAAAATCCACAGTAGCCAAAGTTCGGTTCGATAGTGGGGCCGTCAAACGCCTCATGCTTCGTTTCGCTCCGTTAGAAAAGATCTGAAACTATGACTGATTCACCTTATTCGTTACGCTCACAACGTCCAGTCCGCACTGCGGCTTCTGCCCAGCGTCCTGGGCGGCGTGAGCAACCCCGCGGTCAGCAGGCGGCCAATGATCAGGGCGGATATATCGCTGGACTAGATGGTCTGCGTGCTTTCGCTGTGCTATCAGTCATTCTTTACCATGTGTTTCCTGGAGTTGTCCAAGGTGGATTCCTAGGAGTAGACGTATTCTTCGTCATCTCCGGTTTTTTGATCACTACGCTTCTGCTACGTGAAGACCGTGCAAACAACTACATCAATCTGCGAAAATTTTGGGTGCGGCGAGCTCGTCGTCTTATCCCCGCGTTAATTACGTTAATCATTACAGTCGTACCAGCTGCCTGGGCCATCAATTCAGATCTGTTAGTCGGCATTGGCCGGCAAATATTAGGTGCGCTAACTTTTTCTACCAATTGGCTCGAAATCGCTCACGGATCGAGCTACTTTGATGCGACCGCGCCATTGCTTTTTAAGAACTTCTGGTCATTAGCTATCGAAGAACAATTCTATTTGCTGTGGCCAATTATTATGCTCGTCATTTTGGCCTTGGTGAGCAGGCTACGTACCCGAATCGCGATATCCGGTTCGGTGATGCTTTTTTCTGCGTTCCTCATGATGCTTCTCTACACGGGGGACAACTACACGCGTCTCTATTACGGCACTGATACGCATATTTTTGGGCTTTGCGCTGGTATTACACTGGCATTTTTATGGGCAGATCGCGATCAGCCTATTTTTGAGTCGAAACATTGGAAGTCCTTCCACGCTCTCTTGGGATGGGGTGGCCTAGCAATACTGAGTGTTTGCGTTTTTGTTATGCCGGAAACTGGCCCATGGGCCTATCGAGGCGGCATGCTTCTCGCTTCGCTAGCTACCACACTAGTAATCGCTGAGATGCTTTACCCGCGATCCCTTCTCGCACGAATCGGCGAGTTACCGGTACTACGATGGTTTGGTACGCGGTCTTATGGCTTGTATTTGTGGCACTGGCCTATTTTGGTACTCGTTGCAGCTGCTTACCCGGTAGCGATAGGGAGTTCAGCTCATCTAGCGCGATCCGCAGTAGCTATCGCGATCACTATGCTTATCGTTGAAACCTCATATCGTTTCGTTGAAACACCAGTTCGTCGTCTTGGCTACCGTCAGATCATTGCATTTTTACGAACCAAGCTACCTCACAACCGCGTCTACACAGCGCTAGCTTTCATTGTCTTGCTACTAACCGGCACGACTATTGCGGCAACATTCTTTGCGCCAGAAAAAACCAGCACCCAGATTATGATTGAACGGGGTAGTCAAGGAGCAGATGCTGAATCAGCAGAAACCGGTGGCTCGCATTCTGACGCTCAAGCAGGTGACAACGGGCCGCGTCCTAACCGTCCCACTGAGCTTTCAAAAGATCTTGATACCACGATTCCGAACACCTACGAAGTTACGGTCATTGGTGACTCGATGGTGTCAGCTTCCCGTACCGGTCTTCTGCACGCTATGCCGGGCGTTACTGCCTTTGGTGAGCCCTCAACGCAGTGGTCCGGCGCGAGCAAGATGATTCAAGCAGCAGAAGATAACAGCCAGCTCGGCCGCGTCGTCGTTCTCGATTTCGGGACAAATGGTGGCGTAAGCCAGCCAGACCTCGTCCGAGACGCGATAGAACAACTCGGCGAAAAGCGAATGGTCTTCCTGGTCAACATTTACTCCCCATCAACATTCGTAGCGGAATCAAATGAGACTCTAGCGAAAATTGCGGATGAATACCCAAATGTTCAGCTAATAGATTGGCACGGATTGGCGTCGAAAGAGCCGGACCTATTACAAGTAGATGACACCCACACGTCAATCGACGGCGCTAATGCATATGGCAAACTCATCAAGGATGCCATTACTGCTGGAGCTACTGAGTTCTCGAATATACAGGGAGTAGAACCAGGTGCTGGCTGGGCTACTGAACCGCCTGCCGAACCATCCGCGCAATCCGAAGATACCGAGAAATAAATAACGGTTAGTAGTTTCCACAATGAGATGAAAACAGGTAGGCTGAATAACAAGTCTCGATGTTGAGACACCGGTGTAACAGGACGACCACAACGGAAGGATACTCCGTGGATCTATACGAATACCAAGCTCGCGAACTCTTCGCCAAGCATGACGTTCCAGTACTACCTGGAATCGTGATATCTGCCCCTGAAGAAGCACCACAAGCTGCCCACACCTTGCTGGAACAAACTGACCTTCTCGTGGTCAAAGCGCAGGTGAAAACTGGCGGGCGCGGCAAAGCCGGTGGAGTGAAGCTAGCTCGCACACCACAAGAAGCTGAAGAAAAAGCTCGAGCTATTTTAGGTATGGATATTAAGGGCTATACAGTTCATCAGGTCTTCATCGCCGCCGGTTCTGATATTGCTGAAGAATACTATTTCTCGATATTGCTTGACCGCTCCGAACGCCGATATCTTGCTATGTGTTCCAAAGAAGGCGGAATGGATATCGAACAACTCGCCGTGGAACGCCCAGAAGCACTCGCTAAAATCCCGGTAGACCCCAATGAGGGTATAACCGTGGAAAAAGCACGTGAAATTGTTGCCGCTGCGGGATTTACACCAGCTGAACACAATGCGTTGATACCGGTGATCTTGAAACTCTGGGAGACCTTCACCCAGGAAGACGCAACATTGGTCGAAGTCAACCCGCTTGTCAAAACCCCACAAGGGAAGATTATCGCTCTTGACGGCAAAGTTTCGTTGGACGACAACGCCCGGATCCGTCACCCCGAACATGCCGGCTATATTGACAAGAAAACTGAAAACCCGCTCGAAGCTAAAGCTAAAGCTCTCGGACTGAACTACGTTAAGTTAGACGGCGGTCAGGTTGGTGTTATCGGCAATGGTGCTGGCCTAGTCATGTCCACTCTTGATGTGGTTGCCTACGCTGGAGAACAATACGGAGTCGGCCCAGCTAACTTCCTTGATATTGGTGGCGGAGCAAATGCGGAAGTCATGGCTCATGGTCTGGACGTCATTCTTAACGATCCTGATGTCCGTTCCGTATTTGTCAACGTCTTTGGCGGAATCACCGCGTGTGATGAAGTAGCAAACGGCATTGTGCGCGCACTCGAAACACTCGGTGACGCCGCAAATAAACCAATCGTTGTTCGCTTAGACGGAAATAAAGTAGCTGAAGGTCGCCAGATTCTATCCCAGGCAAACCACCGGCTTGTTACCCTCGAAGACACAATGGACGGAGCTGCAGCCAAGGCCGCTCAGCTCGCTGGAAAGTGAGAACTTATTATGGCTATCTTCCTCAATAAAGAATCCACCGTTATCGTCCAGGGCATGACCGGCTCAGAGGGACAAAAACACACTCGCCGGATGCTTAGCGCCGGCACGAAAATTGTGGCTGGAACCAATCCTCGTAAAGCTGGAACCAGCGTGGAATTTGATGTCGAACCGATTGGCATCGATGCAGACAAGCGCCAAGCTGGTACCGTCTCGATTCCAGTTTACGGCACTGTGGCAGAAGCTAAAGAAGCAACCGGAGCAAACACCTCGGTTATCTTCGTACCCCCGGCCTTCACCAAAGCGGCAGTTATTGAAGCTGTCGATGCTGGATTGGACCTCGTCGTCGTCATCACTGAAGGCGTACCGGTTAAAGACAGTGCTGAATTTGTACAGTATGCCCTAGACAAGGGCGTTCGCCTCATCGGACCTAACTGCCCTGGTATCATCACTCCAGGTCAATCAAATGTTGGTATTACACCACCAGATATTACCGGCCCTGGCAAAATCGGTCTGGTGTCAAAATCTGGAACCTTAACCTACCAGTTAATGTTTGAACTAGCGGACATTGGTTTCACCACCTGCCTAGGTATCGGCGGAGACCCGGTCATCGGCACCACTCACATTGATGCTCTTAAAGCCTTTGAAGCTGACCCAGAAACCGAGCTGATCGTCATGATCGGTGAAATTGGTGGCGACGCCGAAGAGCGTGCGGCTGCCTACATCAAAGACAACGTAACCAAGCCGGTCGTTGGATACGTAGCTGGCTTTACTGCGCCCGAGGGCAAAACAATGGGCCATGCCGGAGCTATCGTTTCCGGTTCGGCAGGAACTGCGATGGCAAAGAAAGAAGCCCTTGAAGCTGTAGGTGTCAAGGTAGGCAAAACCCCAACTGAAACAGCGAAGATAGCCCGGGCTATCTTGAACGGCTAACCGAAAGTTTGCAGTTTTCCTTGCGTTTGTCGTCTGCGACCAATGAGCGCAAAACGTAAGCAACACACCATGTCAATACCGTGCCTTCAAGACCAATACGCGTAACGATGGGAACTAATGAATACTCACATTGATCTTTCGCGCTACTGGTACATTTTCTGTGGTGGTATTGCTGCGCCATTTTTCTCGTGGTTCGGCGTTTTCCTTGTCGTCATGGTGTTCTATACGCTCAATGCGTCTGCCCAGATGATGGGAGACATCGTCTGGCAAAGCGCGGCATTTTTTGCCACTGGCTGGTGGACCACGATTTTCGGTGGGGCTGTTTCAGTCGGCAGCGCATCGTTAACGCTCATGCCGTTGCTCCTGACCGGCGTGGTTATGTATGCCTCGTATCAGAGCTTGCGCGGTCGAAATCTGGAAACATGGTTTGATGTGTTCGCTGCCGCATTGAGCTGGCCGGCTGTAATTGCGGTGCTGTCACTTGCTGGTCGCGCGCCGGGGGACTGGTGGTTTGCGCTAATCGGCTCCTTTATCTTAGCTGGACTAACGGCGATGTGGAGCGCCCGCGAAACACTCCTGTATTGCCTTCCATGGTGGTCGTATGTGGATCGCGCATGGAAATATGCTCGGTGGTTAAGCTTCTTCATATTGGGAGTTGCATGCGGCGTCACCCTATTGTTTATTCTGATAAGAATTGGAACTATCAGCGAGATCCACGGTTATTATTTGACCGGAGTTGCCGGCAGTATTGGGCTGATACTACTTCAGCTGGTGTATTTTCCGGCACTCGTGGTGTGGTTCTTTTCTTGGCTAGTTGGAGCGGGATTCGCAGTCGGCACGGGAACGAACTTTTCGATATTCGGCGTCGAATCGGGTCCGTTGCCAGCCATCCCTGTTTTTGGGGCGTTACCTGCACCAGGCGAGAAGATGCTGTGGCTATTCATCGTCATAGTCGTTCTCGCATGTGTATACGGGGTAGTCGTGGCCCGTAAGTTGGTTCCGACGACGACGCTATCTACTCAACTGGTGGATGCGACGTTAGCGGTTGTACTGAGCGCTTTGGCTGTTTCGATTATGTCTTTTATGGCTCTGGGAGCTATCGGCCCAGGCCGGATGGCAGAAACTGGCCCTGTTCCGGCGTTGACGGCTGCCTTCACACTCATGTCGATTGGTTTGCCGTTCCTTTTGGGCGTTGGTCTTTCTCATCCGACAACGCTAGGCTTTGTTAAGAAACATATTCGTCGGGACACAACAAAGCCGGTGCTGTCCGATGAAGCCGCTGAATCATCGGCAGAAAAAGGAGAGGTGTCGCATGACTGAGCATCGTGTACCCTCGGTGTTTTTCTTCGTGCTCCTAGCATTATGGATCGTGGCAGTCGTGATACTGTCATACGTCTGGGGTGTTCAACCAGCAATGTACACCTTCGCTGGAAGCTTAGCGGTGCTGGCGATGGCACGGCTTGTCTTGCCTGCAGGCATGGTCCCGCAGGTACGTTCGCGTTGGTTCGACGTCGTCACGCTTCTCACGCTGGCACTCGTGCTCGCATATTTCGCCAATTGGGGAGACACCCCGGCAGTGGTGTAGCTAGTTTGCTGGCTACGGATCCGTGGTCAGATACAAAATCGGTGCTCCGCAGAGCACCGATTTCGTTAGTAAACAGCGTTATTGAATAATCGCTAGATCTTCGAGCGGTCCATCGTAAGTCGGATCCGAAACTACGTAAACAACGTGCTTGAGTGGCAACCACCACGGATCAAGCTGGGTCCGTGATTCGAGATCGATTAAATCTCCAATATGGGATAGTGGCATTGCTTGGATAACTCCGCCAACCATACCAATATGGAACGAACGTGCGTTCTTAGCGTGCGTACGCAACTCGTCGTCGAGAATATTGATCGCCGTATTGACGATACGAGCGGCCATCGTCCGATCAAACGGGGACGGATTACCACCCTGCTGTGCGTGTCCAATGACTGAAGTACGCACATCAAACAGGTTGTGACCTTCTTCTTCAAAAATCCGGCTCAAGAAATCCGTGGTGTAATACTGCGAGGCATCTTCATTACGTACGACCAAATACAAGTGACGACCCTGCTCAAACGCATAAACCATGCGCTGAGTATCTTGGGCGAGTTGTGGCAACGTGATGCCAGTTTCTGCTAGATAGACTTGCTCCGCACCTGAAGAAATTGCGGAGAACAACGCCAAGTATCCGGTGTTGCGTCCCATCGTCTCGGCAACGAAACAGCGTTGCGAGGCCGATGCAGAGGTTCGAATCTTGTCGAGCATCTCCACATTTGTGTTCAATGCGGTATCTGCACCGATTGAGTGCTCGGAACCTGGCAGATTATTGTCGATCGATGCTGGCACGCACACGATCGGAATGTTGAAGCCAGGATACCGGTCTTTCTCTTGTCCCATATCGAAAGCCATCTTGTATCCTGCGAAGCCACCGATAACGATCAGCGCATCGAGCTCCGCGTTTTCGATAGCTCGGGAGAGCGCGTAGTACTGGTCTACCCCAGGGATCGTGCGGCGGGTGCCCAATCCGGCGCCTCCGTCTTCAGCCCAGCCTTCAACGTCGCCCCATTCAAGCTTCCGGATATGACCTTCGAGCAAACCTGGGAAACCGCCCTCGATGCCAATCATTGTGTATCCGCGGTCAATTCCAAGTTTGACAGCAGCGCGAGCAGCCGGGTTCATTCCTGGTGCAAGTCCGCCGGCGTGAATAATGCCAACACGTGGTGATTTGGCAGAGCTATTGCAGGTTTTGCATGTTGGGGAGGACATGGCTTCAAAAATGTCGATCATCTCGCGGAATCCAGACCCGCGTGAGTCAATAGCTGCCTCCCAGTTCCCTTCTTTGAGGTAGGCCTTCACCTTTCGAGTGTTGGCAACGGCTTCCATCATCGGCATGCGCACAATTCGGTTACGCTTGGTGCCAATAATCGTTGGCTCGGTATCTGGACCAGCATTGACCATGTCGAGTGCTGCTGTATAGCCGAGTAGGGTAGGCATCCAGCGGTCATACGCGGATGGTTGGCCGCCGCGCTGGACGTGCCCCAGGGATGTAATTCGTGCATCTTCGCCAAGACGGTCTTTGATGACGGATGCGACTTGTGTAGCGGTGATCGGGTTACCGGCGCGATCGAGAGCTCCTTCAGCGAGGATAATGAGCGAGTCGCGCCGACCGCGTTCACGCCCCGTACGGAGCTTGGTGGTCATTTCTTCTTCCCAGCCGTCTTCTGGTGGAAGTTCTGGGATAAAGACGTAGTCGCAACCGCCAGCAATAGCTGACATGAGGGCCAAATATCCGCAGGCTCGTCCCATCACTTCAATAATGAATGTGCGTTGGTGGGAGGCGGCTGTAGCTGCGATGGCGTCGATCGCTTCAATAATGCGGTGTAACGCCGAATCGGTGCCGATTGTCATGTCGGTACCAACTAGGTCATTGTCAATTGAGCCAACGACTCCGGCGATACGCAAGTGTCGGTGTTCTTCGCCGGCTTCGGGGCTCACCTCGCCTTCGGCGACGAGTTCGTTGAGGAGTTCGGGCCAAAATTCGCGTAGTTCATCGGCTCCGGATAGAGTTCCATCACCGCCGACGACGACGAGACGGTCGATTCCGCGCTGTACTAAGTTACGAACGACTTTCTTTAGTCCTGAGCGCTCGCGGAATTCGTCTGAGCGGGCGGTGCCGATCGCTGTTCCGCCTTTGGAAAGAATGTTTGACACTGATGACCATGACAGCTCTTGGATGAAGTCGCCACCTTCAATGGCGCCTTTCCATCCTTCGTGGAGTGCGAACGGGATAGCGCCAGCATGGAGGGCTGTTCGTACGACGGCACGTACGACGGCGTTCATACCTTGCGCGTCGCCGCCAGAGGTCAAGATTCCAATTTTTGGGCGCTGTGCGCGTTCTTCATTGCTGAGCATCTTTGCAGGTTCCAGCATAATTTTCTCCTTAACGCAGGAAGAATGTGTTGTCCATATCCCATCTTGCCACATTTAGGTTAAGAATCTTCCACACTTTGGGATGTATTCGGTTTTATGTGGGAGGTACGTTCTACAATAGTAGGTACGAGGCTTGGAGGAAAGTGTGTTTCGACGTCGTGGTGTAGCGGTTGCAGTCAGTGCTTTGCTGGCGCTTGTAGGAGTTGGTATTTCGGGATGTTCCAACGGTCAGCCGGAAGGCTATACCCACTATGACGCTGGCTCCCATAAAATCCGTATTAACGGCGTAGAGTATCCCCTTGAGCTGCCGGGCCGTGCAGATCTGAAAGTCGAAGGTTCGTCAGTCATTCCTTCGGACCTTGGAGTTGATGCAGCAGTTCGTGGGTCGGATGCTTCCCGTGAAGGTATATTTCGAGCCCATGATGGCAATGAGCAGTTTTATTTCTTACTAACCGATCGATTTGCTAACGGAGATACCTCTAATGATGATGGCGGTCTAGGGGACGATCGTCTAGTTTCTGGATATGATCCCACGAATGAGGGTTTTTACCTTGGCGGTGATCTACGCGGTATTATCGACAATTTGGATTATATCAAGGGGCTCGGAACCACAGCTATCTGGATCTCGCCACCGATGAAGAATAAGCCTGTTCAAGGTAAACCAGGTGAGGAATCAGCTGGATATCACGGATACTGGGTAACAGATTTTACTGCGATCGATCCGCACTTTGGTACCATGAAAGACTTTACTGAGCTGATTGATAAAGCCCATGATCGTGGGCTGAAAGTCTATATGGACATTATTACCAACCACACTGCGGATGTTATTTCGTATAAGGAAGATTCCCAGAAATACGTACCTACCACTGTTAAGCCGTATCTTGACAAGGCAGGGAAACCGATCAATCTTTTTGAGGTTGCTGGCAAAGAAGATTTTCCTGCGATTGATCCGAAGTCATTTCCCTATACTCCGGTAGCAGGTAAGGAAAAGAAAGTTCCTAGCTGGTTAAATAACGTCAATCTTTACCATAACCGTGGGGATTCAACTTTTACTGGCGAATCCATAACCATGGGGGATTTCTTTGGCCTCGATGATTTGATGACCGAGAATCCGGAAGTTGTGCGCGGTATGGAAGATATCTATCAAAAATGGTTAGCCACCGGTGTTGACGGGTTCCGTATTGACACGGTTAAGCACGTGAACATGGATTTTTGGAAGGAATGGACTCAGGCTATTAAGCGCAAGACTGATGAAAATTTCTTCATGTTCGGCGAAGTCTATGACACTGATGTGCCAACGTTATCCCAGTACGTGCGAGAAACCGATATGGATGCTGTTCTCGACTTCCCATTTCAAAAAGCGATAGTTGGCTATGTTAATGGTGGTAAAGCCCAAGGCTTGGCAGACATGTTTGCACAAGATTCGCGATATGTCACTGAGCGCGCAACTGCGTTAGATCTGCCGACCTTCCTTGGAAACCATGACATGGGACGGATCGGGTCAATGCTACAGGGCGATAAAGTAGCTTCCTCTGTTTTTGCGCACGGACTGATGTTTACCATGCGTGGTCAACCAGTTGTTTATTATGGTGATGAACAAGAATTCGCCGGTAAGGATGGCGACAAAGCTGCGCGTCAGCCGTTGTTTGCTACTGAAGTGCCGAGCTACCAAGAACAACCGTTGCTCGATGGTAGTGAGTTCGGTAAAAATGCTCATATGGATAAGGGCAACCCGCTTTATAAGGCAATTGCGAAGCTTTCGAAATATCGCAAGGAACATCCAGGGTTATCGAATGGTGCTCAAATTGAGTTACTTAACGATGGCAATACCTACGCATTTTCACGTATTGATCCGGATGAAGGCGTCGAATATGTGGTTGTGGCGAACTCTGCCTCAGAACCAGTTCAAGCGAAAATCCCAGTTTTAACAACAACTTCGGACTGGTCTCTTGTAATGGAGGTGGCAGACGGGGCGGTTTCGGCGCCAGCAAATACGCCAACTCCAACTGCTTCTAGTTCTGGTGGTACTACTGAACTGACAGTGGACGTGCCGAGCCAAGGGATTAAGGTCTTTAAAGCAGGAAAGAAACTTGAACGAGGAAGTGGAATTACGCGATTGACTGGCGTAAAAACGGCAGAATCAGCCATCGAACTAACTGCTCATACGCAAGAACATCGGTACGCTAACACAACTTTTTTCTATCGCATTGTTGGTAGTGGAAAATGGTTCCCATTGGGATCTGTTGCCGGACCTAACCCAAAGATTTATCACAATCTTCAGGGGATGAAAGATGGAACTTTGCTGGAGTATCGTGCCATCACTGATGGTGGTCGCGGTGAATCTTTCACCTACCTAGTGGGTGGTCCGGAACCAACTTCCGGAAAATGAGCCGTAAATCGGATTCAAAGAATATACGAAGAAAAGCTAGACTAAGAACTTGTTGATTGCTGTGTTGCTACATCGGCAACACACATGTAATGGAGGAGAAACCATGCCAAGCCCAATAGATGCAACCCAAACCCCTGCGTGGCATAAGCTCACGGATATTCATAACAATCTCACCGTGGACTTCCGCGCATGGTTCGAACAGGATGCGGAGCGCACTGAAAAGTTTAGTTTCAGCGCTGGAGATCTATTTGTTGATCTTTCGAAGTCGGTTATGACTGATGAGATGAAAACCGCGTTGGAAGAACTAGCGACGGAAGTTAACCTGGCCGAACGCCGGGATGCAATGTTTAGCGGTGAGCGCATCAACATTACTGAAAATCGCTCGGTTCTTCACTCTGCCTTGCGCCGGCCGAAGACGGATTCGCTCACTGTCGAATGCCAAGATGTAGTTGGTGATGTTCATGGCGTCCTCGAGCGGGTTTATGCTTTCGCTAACAAGGTCCGCTCGGGTCAGTGGAAGGGAATCACCGGCAAAGCCATCAAGACTGTGGTTAATATCGGTATTGGTGGATCTGATCTTGGTCCTGTCATGGCATACGAAGCTCTCAAGCCGTTTAAAGCAGAAAACATCGAGTGCCGTTTTATCTCTAACATCGATCCTACCGATGCTGGCGAAAAGCTTTCCGGACTTGACCCAGAAACAACGCTATTTATTGTTGCTTCTAAGACCTTCACAACTTTGGAGACGTTGACCAATGCGCGTATCGCACGTGCTTGGTTGCTACGGTCGCTTGAAGAACAAGGTGCACCAACAGATGGGGCAGTAGCAAAGCACTTCGTAGCAGTATCTACCGCACTTGATAAGGTTGCTGAATTTGGTATCGATCCAGAAAACGCATTCGGTTTCTGGAACTGGGTAGGTGGACGCTACTCCGTGGATTCCGCTGTTGGAACATCTTTAGCTATCGCGATCGGTCCAGATAACTTTGCTGATTTCTTAGCTGGTTTCAACAAGATGGATCAGCATTTCCAAAACACGCCATTCTCGCGTAACGTTCCAGTCCTCATGGGAATGATGAATGTTTTCTATGTTAACTTTATGAATGCTGCTACTCACGCAGTTCTCCCATATTCACAGTTCTTGCATCGCTTCCCGGCATACTTGCAGCAGCTCACCATGGAATCGAATGGTAAGCGCGTGCGTTGGGATGGTACTCCAGTCACTTCCAAGACCGGTGAAGTATTCTGGGGCGAACCAGGAACGAACGGTCAGCATGCCTTCTATCAGTTGATTCACCAGGGCACACAGCTTATCCCGGCTGATTTTATTGCCTTTGCTAACCCAACATATGCCTTCAAGGATGGCGATGCTGATCAGCATGAACTATTCCTTGGTAACTTCTTTGGTCAAACGAAGGCACTTGCTTTCGGCAAGACTGCTGATGAAGTTCGCGCAGAAGGCACCCCAGAAGAAATCGTGTCTGCACGCGTGTTCGAAGGAAACAAGCCGACTGCTTCAATTATGGCTCCGGAGCTGACCCCGTCCGTCCTCGGGCAGCTCATTGCACTTTACGAGCACATCACCTTTGTTCAAGGAATCGTCTGGGGAATTGACTCCTTTGACCAGTGGGGCGTTGAGCTCGGCAAGCAGATGGCAAAGGCGCTCACGAATGCAGTTAGTGGGGACAAGGCCGCGCTTGCTGCTGAAGATCAATCCACTCGTGCGCTCATTGAATACTATCGTGCACATCGCACTAAGTAACTAGAGCAATAGCTTATATAAGTGATGGGTGAGCCAGTGGCTCACCCATCACTTATATAATTCGCGACCGCAATTGCTTAGCTATTTGGCTCAATCTTCCATAGAACTCGCGCATAACTGCGACTTGCCCAATAAATAATGATTCCGCAACCAACAATGCAAGCTAGCAGGGTGCCAAAGAACCAGCCTGGTGTCTGCCATGCCATAGTTTGACTTGGCATGATAACAACCAGCAGTGGCACAATAGTAGACGCCATAACCACAGCGTTGAGCATTTCTGCTCGAAAATCATCCTCCCACCGTGCAGTAGCATCATCTCTAGCAGCAATCGGGATAGATGCATAACGAGCAGCCAGGTATATTCCTGCTGGAATAGCCATATTGGTTACAGCAAGGAGAATAATGAAAAGGGTTTTTGGTGCTAACGCTGGCCAAACATAGATGAGCCCCACGGTTTGAGGAATTAGTGAGAACGTGATGTATCCGATCAATGCCCATACCGGGACGTAATCGAGCAAACGTGGCTGCACATTGCATGAAAGATGCCGTAAGACGGTAGCGTTAGTGCCTGGATATGGTCTTCCAGTAAAATCAGCGATATCTGCACGGAACCGAAGCCAAAGCACGATTGTGTAGCCTGCAATTAGGCTAAGCATGAATGATGAGGGAGAGAAAACGTTCGTCAAACCTAAAAATGCTAGTTGGACAATGGCGACAAAAATCATCGCTATTTTCAGCTGAGGCCGGATCCTTTTCTCTCTGCGATTGATCCGTGCAATGAACTCGGAGGTTGGCGCTGGTAGCGGAATAGCTCCGCGTGGAGTGAATGAGCTACGCCGGGTTTCCATGCGGTCAGTCATTTTGGGAAAAGTTATAACAGCGTAAGCCAGTGCACATCCTGTAATAATCCACAGAATGTCAATTATATGTAGCCACCCAATCTGCATGACGCTCCTCAATTGCTCCAGCTTCGCCCTAATTATGTTGATTTTATCACCAAAAACTGGCCAGTTCAAGAGTGAAAAATTTGCCAGATATATCAATATATTCGCCACATTTAATAAGTGCGGGACTAAATGCCACCCAGAATAACTCGTTGGCAAGGTACTCTTAGAGGTGGTGTGAGAATTCATCTCGCTCAATGACAACCTGGCGTCATGTTCCGGAAACAAAAAGGGACAGCGCCTCAGAATATAGGAGTTGACTACATGGCTGAGCTTCGTACTCCGGTTACCGTCACCGTTACTGGCGCTGCAGGAAATATCGGTTACGCATTGCTGTTCCGTATCGCATCAGGTGCACTACTCGGCGCTGATGTTCCAGTTCGCTTGAACCTTCTTGAGATCCCACAAGGAATGAAGGCTGCTGAAGGTACCGCAATGGAATTGAACGATTCCGCATTCCCATTGCTCGAGTCCGTGAACATCTTCGATGATGCAAACAAGGCTTTCGACGGAACCAACGTCGGTCTCCTCGTTGGTGCACGTCCACGCACCAAGGGCATGGAGCGCGCTGATCTTCTCGCAGCAAACGGCGGCATCTTCGGTCCGCAAGGAAAAGCTATCAACGATCACGCAGCTGACGATGTCCGCATCCTCGTTGTTGGTAATCCAGCAAACACCAACGCACTCATCGCTGCTCACAACGCACCAGACGTGCCAAACGAGCGCTTCACCGCTATGATGCGCCTCGATCACAACCGTGCAATCTCCCAGCTTGCAGAGAAGACCGGTGCAAAGGTTTCTGATATCAAGAAGATGACCGTGTGGGGCAACCACTCGGCAGACCAGCACCCAGACGTCTCCTGGGCAACCGTTGCTGGTAAGCCAGCAACCGAGCTCGTTGATGAAGCATGGCTTTCCGATTACTTCGTACCAACCGTTGCTAAGCGCGGCGCTGCAATTATCGAAGCCCGTGGCGCTTCGTCGGCAGCTTCGGCAGCTTCGGCAGCTATCGACCACGTTTACAACTGGGTCAACGGCACCCCAGAAGGCGATTGGGTCACCCCAGGTATTTGGTCAGATGGCAAGCACTACGGTGTTCCAGAAGGTCTTATCTTCGGCTTCCCAGCAGTCTCCGAAGGCGGCGAGTGGAAGGTTGTTGAAGGTCTTGAACTTTCTGAAGCAACCAAGGCTGGTATCGCACGCAATGTTAAGGCTCTTCAAGAAGAAGCCGATGCAGTTCGCGAACTTGGCTTAATCTGAGTTTAACTTTCAGCAAAAGGCGGGGACGATGTCCCCGCCTTTTGTGTTACCATCCAAAAGATGCCGGCTAATCTAGGCAATAACGCAAGCCTAGAGCTATATTGCCGAGGTTTGCGCTATTGCCCAGTTTTGCGCACACCCCGAATAGGAGAAACTATGAAATGCCCATGTGATTCTGGCAAAACCTATGCTACTTGCTGCGAACCACTCCATGACGGTGTGCGCTTAGCGGATAATCCCGAAGAATTGATGCGTGCCCGGTATAGTGCGTACGCTCTTGGCCGGGACGATTTTGTTTTTACCTCATGGCATCCAAAAACCCGCCCACCGGATGTTTCCACTGATGGAATCCGATGGACGGGCTTGGACGTTATTGAAGCAATAAACGACCAGGTTGAATTTATTGCATCGTATGTTGATGAGACATCAGGAGAGCAAGGCACTCTTCACGAACGATCAGTTTTCGTTGTTCGGGTCGGTAGGTGGCTCTACCTCGAGCCACTCAGTCTGACTAGCTGAGGGTGACGCCTCGACATTTTGCGTTGTCTGGTAAACCTCAGTAGTGCTGGAATAATGGGTGCCTTCACCGCTCTGCACGGTGTGCACAGGCATATCGGTTGTCTCAGCCGGCCGCCGAGCTGGGACCAGTGCAGCAATAGTACAAGCGCCAGCAAATATAAGAAGTAAAACGACGATCAGCGTGGATATATCTATTTGCGTGCTAATACCTTGCAAGATAGCAATAATGCCGCAAAGTGATATAACAATTCCCCACAAGAATGTTCCGATTTTCATTGAAGTCTCCTAGTTCTCTGATTGGGCAGGGGCTGCCTCTAACGCGGGCGTATCAGAATCGATGGGGATTCCACGCTGTTGGGCAATGAATGTCACCGCATCTTGGCCGTTGAGTGTTTCTGACAGGCGTACATCACCAACTGCATAGGTAATAGTGATACGTCGGGCCGATTTGGGGTCTTGTTGAGCTGCCGGGCTCGTAATTGTTATATGAGACTTTGGTGCGTGAGAACTGTTGATCATCGTCTCGTTGGGAATAACGTACCATTCGTCGGGCTCAATCGGGGTGTCGGGTTGTGGATCTCCAAATCTGTCACCATTGCGCTCTGAGTGGATTTCTGGTGTTGGCGTGATATAAGTTTCTCCGTTGTGATCGTGTACTTTCCATCCTCCCATGTCGTCCATTGTGATAGTCCCGGTCAGAGTGATGTCAAGAATGACTGGGTCGTTGCGATCTAAGACATATTTCGAGTCAGTGAACACTGCGCTGATGCTACTTTTATCAGCCAAGTGAGTGGTGCTGTGCTTGTGGTGATCTATAACTCCGGCGGAACCAGTTCGATCCGTTTCAGCGAAGAACTTGAGATTGTCATTGTCCATGATGGCTTGGGGAATAAGGAAGGATATGGGGGTAAGTGTAACGACTGGAAAAACCAGGAGCATTGCGATGAAGCTGAGCCAGGTGCTTCTCTTTCCACGGACTCCTGCCAAAATAATGCTGATTCCAAGGATTGTGAGGGGAATGCCAAGGATAAGTAAAGCTGACGAGATGGTTCGGGGAGTGACGAGCATAGTGACAGCTGCGGCGCTGGCGCATAACGCGAGTGTAATGAGAATAAACGCTCCAGAGACTGCAGGAGTGCGGGGGCGTAGTTGAGAGCGTGGTTGTGGCTCTGTTTTTTGTTCTAACGACGACGGCGCAGCGACTGATGCGTCATCAGCCTGGTCATGTGCGGCGAAAGAATGTGCTGAGACAGTAGCTGGATGGGTGTCGTGTTTCTTCCGCAAAATGATGACAACCGTCATCATAATGACTGCCACGATAAGTAGAGATCCAGAGAACCGAGAATAGAACAGCCAGTGCTGATGGGCCAGCTCTTCGAAGAAGACCCATATTCCTATGACGAGCATAGCGAGGCTAGCAGCGAATCCCCCGGAGAGCCGACCCTCGACGACTTCTTCGAGCTCGATGCGGTTGTCTGGATCATGCGGTAGAAGGAGCCAGGCAAGGCCGTAAGCGATAATACCAATGCCAGCGAAAAATGCCAGAATGATTGCTGCTAGTCGAAGCAAGATGGGAGAGATCTCCCAGCGGTGAGATAGTCCGGCGCAGATACCAGCGAGGTATCCGTCGTCCGTCCGCCGTATCGGTTGGGCGGTTAACCGTTCGAAAATGTTCATATTTTCATCGTGACAGATGAAACGTTCATCGGCTATCAGGTGGCACCCTGATTTGCCCCTGATTTTAGGCCTCAGGGTAAAAATGTGGTGGAGGCGTGTGGAATGATAGATGCTATGACGATGAACAATAACTATTCGCACTTACGGGCGCCAGGGGTGATCGAGCGCCCGCCACTAGTTCGTCGCTCGCCGCGTGTTGTTGCCGGAGTAGCGCGTGGATTAAGTGTTCATTTGGGCGGATCTGTCGTCGCATGGCGGTGGACATTTGTTTTGGCTATCCCATTCTTTGGCGCAGGTCTCTTTGCGTACATGATCCTGGCAGTGCTGATGCCAAAAGACCCTGGTTTATCCGGGTATCAACGCCGGCTTGCACCGAAATTGGAGTTAGAACAGAAGATAGATAACCCGGCGCGTAAGCCACTGATTCTTACTGCTCTCATTTTGTTAGCAAGCGCAATTGGCATCGTGCTTGTCAGTAGCGGGTATGGTAGTAATCTCATTCCGTTTTTAATTGTTTTGGCCGGTGCGGGCATTGCATGGTCACACCCGATAAGTAGCGATTCTGCTCCGATTGGGTGGACAATTACCGGTGCGCTTATTGCGGTGAGCGGAGCTTTGACGTTCACCAGTACGCAGTACGGTTTTTATGAAACTGTGGCGAGTCTCGGTATGGGACTTGCTGTTCTTATTGCTCTGGCCGTGGTGATAGTTCCAGTTTTGTTGCATAACCGAACTCAGCTGCAAGATATATATGTACAGCGAATTCGGGAATCTGAACGTGCAGATATTGCGGCTCATCTGCACGATTCAGTACTTCAAACGCTGGCGTTAATTCGTTCTCGAGCAGAATCGCCAGAAGAGGTTGCGAGTCTGGCGCGAGCACAGGAGCGAGATTTACGTCGCTACTTGTATTCTGATCGGGCTGATGCAGGAACGTCTGTTGCCGACGGCATCTCGCGTATCGCGGCAGATATAGATCAGCGGTTCCATACCGAGATAGATGCGGTTATTACCGGAGATGCGGTGCCTAGTGCCCGCACGCATGCATTGCTCGGTGCCAGCAGGGAAGCGCTGACAAATGCTGCCAAGCATGCGCCAGGAAAAATATCGCTGTTTGCTCAGCTCAGTGAAGAGGTATGCGAGGTGTTCGTGCGTGATCGTGGCCCGGGATTCGATGTGGATTCTATTCCAGCGGATCGCGCAGGCATCAGAGACTCGATTCGGGGACGCATTGCTAAGGTGAATGGAGAAGTTGAGATCCGTTCACCGTTACCCAGTGGAGGTTCAGAAATAAGAATGCGGGTTGTCAAAGAGGATAAGTCATGAGTCTGTCTGTTTTTATTGTTGATGATCACGGCCTCGTTCGTGCCGGAGTGCGGGCACAACTGGAACAGTTTTCCCAAATCGAATATGTCGGTGAAGCAGATTCGGTTGATAGTGCCGTAATACTATTAACTGGTATGGCAGGCGAGTCCGTTCCCGACGTCGTGTTGTTGGACGTCCATCTGCCCGGCGGGCATGGTGGTGGTGGAGCTGAGGTCGCTCGGCGCGTTTTGCAAGCTGGGGTAGCTACTCGGTTTCTGGCGTTGTCGGTTTCTGACGCGGCGGAGGACGTTGTGGCTGTTATTCGTGCTGGCGCTCGCGGCTACGTGACGAAGGCCGTCAGTGCAGAAGAACTCGTGGAAGCAATAACGCGAGTAGCGGCTGGCGATGCTGCATTCTCCCCGCGGCTAGCAGGTTTTGTTCTCGATGCCTTTGGCGCGCAAGCAGCAGATGTAGCCGAACGTGACGAAGAATTAGATCGACTTTCACAACGTGAGCAAGAAGTCATGCGGTTAATCGCTCGCGGCTATACCTATCGGGAGACTGCTTCCGAATTATTCATCTCTATCAAAACCGTGGAAACTCACGTCTCGGCAGTGCTACGCAAACTTCAGCTGTCAAACCGTTATGAACTATCTCGATGGGCGGCGGCTCGGGGGATTGAATAAGACATCCAGTTAAAATTTCGTACCTGAAACACTGCCTTTCAATGTGCGGATATCTTTCTGTGTTTTCCGTACTTATTAGAATATTATGTAGGAGCGAGCGAAACGTAATAGTCTAGACAGGAATAGTATGAGAAACGCAAGAAGTGCGACTAAACAAGCTTCACAATGTGCTGGACGATTCGCGTTCACTACTAAAAATATTCGCCGGGAACGCTGGGTTAACAGCAAAGATAGTTCGCCGTGGTGGCGAATTGTATTAGGAGATACTGTTCTTGCAGTAACGATCGTGGAGGTATTATTAATTCTTTCCGCGATTATGTCATTCCAAAAAGAGAATTATTCTCGAGATTCTTTTGTCCTATTCGAGATGCAGCGTTCGATGCTACATACAGCTGTTAGTTATTGTTCAGACGCTGAAGTATATGCCGCTTTTGCGGTTGTGGCTGCGGTAGGAATTGCGGCAACAGTGTCATTATTGAATGCCAGTATCAGGCTAAAAAAATCGCCCGACTCCTTGGGCGACATTGATACGGTGGGCAATAATAGGGATATCTGTGGCTATCAAGAAAAGCATTCTACTCTTCGCGATTTGATGTACTACCAACACATGTCAATCTTTCTATGTGTCTTTCGGCTGTACCTTTTGCTTCTCTTGATTATTCTGCTTAATAAAGCCCAATATGTCTTGGTAGCTGTGGATCTGCTTTTCTATTTCTACATATCCATCCAGAGTTGGACCCTCGACAGATACAACGTTCAGTCATTATTGCCACTAATTGAATCCCGGCATTGGATACGTGCACAAAATAGCGTAAAGCTGGCGAGCGGCATTGACGATGACAGCAAACAAGCGAAAAGAAAATATCTAAGGCTGCGCACAGTGCAAAGGCTACTAGGAATTTTGTTTGCGTTCACTCAAGGGGCGCTATATGGGACTGTTTTTAGCTTTAAGATGGCTGTGTCGATTTTACTGGCAGTTGTGTTTCTCAGTGTGCTCTTTTATCTCATTTTCATTGATGCGTTTATTCCTGTAATAAAGCGACGAGGTGGGGACGCTTTCCGTTATCCTCTGATAGTCTCCAACCAATTGGTTTTTGGTCTAGTGGTTTCGCTGATGCCGTTAGCTACGTACAGTAGTTCTGGTTCGGAAATAGCGTGGCTCCCATGGTTGATAGCAATCGTGAGTTACAGTATTTTGCTACTAGCTGTTCTCATTGATGTGTACATAATGGCGCCTGCGGCAAGAGGAACTAAAGGATCATACTATTTAGGGGAGGCACTCATCCGTGCACACGAATCTCAGGTTAACCGCAGACAAGCAGGTGTCTCTTCTCGAGCTCGTCACATCTATGGTTATTGGGGCATCATAGACAGACGTTGGGTGCGTCAAGTTGGTAATCCAACAGGTTTCTTCCCGCTAGCGAGTGAAGTAGTTAAACCTAGTATTCCGGGTTTCCCGACGCGGATCCGTTATCACCTACCAGATTTAGAGACTTTTGAATCGAAGCGGTTTCCGGGGTTCTTCATTCCTGATGTTTGGGACTATTATTGGGTTTCCAGAGAAAAATGTCCTGAAGTTTGAGGCAACAGTGTTTTGCAGGAAGCTGACCGAGTAGACTGTTGGCTATGACACGCGACGAAGAACTGTACCAGCGTATGCTTAACGGTGAACTGTACAAGCCAGAGGGTACACAATTTCAAGAGATCCACAGTCATGCGATGTCATGCCAAGACGAATTTAATTCGTTACCGTCCGCCGATTGGGATGCCCATTATCAAGTGCTGAAGCGTTGGCTTGGCCGTGTCGGTGAAGGAGTTATTGTGCGGGCGCCGTTGCGTGTCGACTATGGAAAACACGTGACGATTGGTGATGGTACGTTCGTCAATTATGACTGTATTTTTCTCGATGTCGCCCCGATTGCTATTGGCAAGAACTGCCAGATCGCGCCACGCGTTCAGCTGCTAACTGCGTGGCACCCACTTGAACCTACCTTGCGTAGTGAAGGCTGGGAGGGTGGTAGCCCTATCGTCGTCGGAAACAATGTTTGGCTGGGTGCTGGAGTGATGGTTCTTCCCGGCGTCAGTATCGGAGATAATAGTGTTATCGGTGCTGGATCGGTTGTCACTAGGGATATTCCGGCCAACACAGTAGCGGTTGGTAGCCCCGCCCACGTAGTGAAAGAACTACCAACCGACGTCAGTGCATGTGACGTGATTCCGTCACATCTGCTCGATTAACAGCCATAACGCGTTATCCAAATACGACTGTGCGTAGCCCCTGATGGAGCACGCGATGTTCGGCATGCCAGCGTACTGCTCGGGACAGAACCTGACGTTCCACTTCGGCTCCCATAGCCTGCAATTCATGAACATCGTGGGCATGAGATACGCGTACGACGTCTTGCTCAATAATTGGGCCTTCGTCAAGGTCTGCCGTTACATAGTGCGCGGTAGCGCCGATAAGCTTAACGCCACGAGCGTGTGCCTGGGCATATGGCCGAGCGCCCTTAAACGAAGGCAAGAACGAATGATGGATATTAATGATCCGGCCAGATAAGGTGCGGCAGATATCATCGGACAAAATTTGCATGTACCGTGCCAGTACAACAAGTTCGGCGTCGTAATCGTCAACCAGTTTGAGTAACTCAGCTTCTGCCTGTGCTTTTGTACCTTTGGTAACGGGAATGTGTATGAATGGAACTCCATAAAATTCAGCGAGAGGACGTAATGTCTCGTGATTGGAGACGACGGCGGCGACGTCGATCGGGATCCGGCCTTCTCGTTGTTTGGCGAGCAAATCACTCAAGCAGTGTGGATCTTTAGAACACATAATGATGGTTCGCATTGGGCTTGCGTCAGATATGGTGTAGTCCATATCAAAACGGGCTGCTAATGCGGCGAACGCAGCGTCGATTGTGGAACGGCCACCGGGAACATCTGCTTGAAGACGGATATAAAAACGGTTTTGGCTTGCGTCTCGATATTGCTGTGACTGTGTGACATTCGCGCCGACTTGAGTCAATAGACCAGTTACTGCATAAACGATGCCTGGTTGATCTGGGCATGACAATGTGAATACGAGTGAATGAGACGTAAGTGTTGAATTTTCCATAAGAACATTTTAATCGTTTTGGTCACGAGGTGGGAATGGGCGTCCTAGAATGCAGACGATTTCAAAAAGTGTGGGAGGGTGAGCGTAGAATGAAATCGTATTGTTTTTGAAAGTCCCCAAGGAGGCTGGAAGTGACAGATTCTTTCAATCTTTCGCTTGCTGAATTAGATCCTGAGATTGCTCAGGTTTTAGATGATGAGCTGGGTCGCCAACGTGCCACGTTGGAAATGATTGCATCGGAGAATTTTGTGCCGCGGGCTATACTTCAAGCCCAAGGCTCAGTTTTGACGAATAAGTATGCGGAAGGCTATCCCGGTCGTCGCTATTACGGCGGTTGTGAGTTTGTCGACGTCGCGGAAAATCTGGCGATTGAGCGGGCTAAGTCCTTGTTCGGCGCGGCTTATGTCAATGTTCAACCCCATGCCGGAGCGCAGGCCAACGCAGCTATTTATCATGCGTTGTTGAACCATGGCGATACCATTATGGGATTGTCATTGGCACACGGGGGTCACTTGACTCATGGTATGAAGATTAACTTTTCTGGGAAGAACTTCAACGTTGTCTCTTATGGTGTAGATCCAGAAACATACCTCATTGATATGGATGAGGTTCGTCGGCTCGCCCGTGAACACAAGCCGAAGATGATTATTGCTGGTTGGTCGGCTTACCCGCGTCACGTAGATTTCGCAGCATTCCGCGAGATTGCCGATGAGGTTGGCGCATACCTGTGGGTAGATATGGCGCATTTCGCCGGTTTGGTAGCGGCTGGATTGCATCCAAGCCCAGTTCCGTACGCTGACGTGGTGACGACGACGATCCATAAGACCATTGGTGGGCCGCGCTCAGGTATGATTCTTTCCCGTGACGAATCACTAGGCAAGAAACTTAACTCGGCGGTATTCCCTGGGCAACAGGGCGGTCCATTGATGCACGTAATTGCTGCAAAAGCGATTGCGTTGAAGATTGCGGCAACTACAGAGTTCAAAGATCGGCAAGAGCGTACGTTGCGTGGTGCAAAGATTCTGGCGCAACGGCTCATCCAGCCAGATGTTACTGCCAAGGGAGTATCGGTATTGACTGGTGGCACTGATGTCCATTTGGTGCTGGTAGATCTGCGTAACCATGAGCTCAACGGGCAAGAAGCTGAAGATTTGTTGCATGAGATTGGTATTACGGTCAACCGTAATGCTATTCCATTCGATCCGCGTCCACCGGCTGTTACATCTGGTTTACGAATTGGTACCCCGGCGTTGGCTACCCGTGGTTTTGGTGATGAAGAGTTTGCTGAAGTTGCCGATATTATTGCTGTTGCCTTGCGTGATGGACGCAACGCAGATGTTGCTGGTTTGCGGGAACGGGTCAGTGTTTTAACTGATCGTTTCCCGTTGTATCCAGACTTGGATCAGACTCACTGAGAGGAACACCCACATGACAATTCCGGTAAAAATGGATGGTCGAGCGACACTTGCACAGATCAAGACGGAGCTGAAAGAAAAGATTGCACACCTGGATCGCGCTCCTGGATTAGCGACTGTTTTGGTCGGTCAGGATCCGGGGTCGATGATGTACGTGAACATGAAGCATCGTGACTGCGCTGAAGTGGGTATCGAATCAATCCGTATTGATATGCCGGAAGAGTCAACTACTGCGGAAGTTTTGGCACAGGTGCGGAAGCTGAATGAGGATCCAGCATGTAGCGGATTTATCGTTCAGCTTCCGTTGCCGCGCCATATTGATACCCAAGCAGTACTGGAAGCAATCGAGCCGACTAAGGACATTGACGGATTACACCCAGTCAATATTGGGCGCCTCGCGAATGGAATTCCAGCTCCTATCGCTTGTACACCCATGGGAATTGTGGAGCTGGGGCGTCGCTATGGCGTCGAATGGTCCGGTGCCAATGTTTGTATTGTTGGACGTGGTACAACTGTGGGCAAGCCACTGGCTATTTTGCTCACATCACGCAGTATCAACGCGACTGTAGATGCCTGCCACTCGGCTACCAAAGATCTGGCAGAACATACTCGGCGTGCTGACGTAATCATTGCAGCAGCCGGGGTAGCACATATGATCACCCCAGATATGGTTCGTCCAGGCGCGGCGGTGTTCGACGTCGGTGTATCGCGGGTGACGGATCCAGAAACTGGAAAGTCGCGGATGATGGGGGACGTCGATCCAGCAGTTTTCGAGCATTCCGGTTGGTATTCTCCTAATCCGGGCGGTGTTGGTCCGATGACTCGCGCTATGCTCTTGTCGAACGTTGTGGAAGCAGGCGCGAAAAATTCCTGACTTTCCCCGTAAAATTAATCATGACTGATTAATTGGAAGGGGAGTCATGCTCATAGCAACCTGTAACGTCAACGGCATTCGTGCCGCGGTGCGTAAAGGAATACAAGAGTGGATCACAACAACTGCGCCTGATGTGTTGTTGTTACAGGAGGTACGAGCTCCCGAAGAACTTGTTCCGAGCCTCATTGGCGAAAACTATCGCGTGTATCAACAAGCGTGCGATATTAAAGGACGCGCTGGGGTAGCAGTCGCTGTTAAAAATGACTATGCGGTTAGCCGAGTGAGCATTGGTTTGGGGGCTGACCTGCCAGAATCAGATCCGGGAGCTGACGCGCGTACATTCTGGGATCGCCCGGCAGAACCTGGAGTAGATACTGGCCGCTGGGTCGAGGTCGATATTCCACAACTGGGTACCACATTCGTATCGGCATATTTGCATTCTGGCACCGCAACCGATGAAGCTAAGATGGCGGCTAAATACTCCCATTTAGATCGGGTTTCTACACGACTTGTTCAGCTTCAACAGAACCGTCCAGCAGATGTTCCTCACGTCTTAGTAACCGGTGATTTTAATATTGTTCATACCGAACTAGATATTACAAATTGGCGATCGAATCATAACAAAACGTCCGGCGTGCTCGATCCGGAAATAGCCTATTTGGATAAGTGGATGAATGAGTTCGGCTATGTTGATGTGCAGCGTTCTCTTATCGGTGATGAGCAGGCCGAATATACCTGGTGGTCGCAGCGTGGCAAAGCATTTGATAATAATGTCGGCTGGCGTATTGATTATCATTTGGCCTCGCCCGAGCTAGCGTCAGTTGCGCAATCAGTACGAGTTGACCGTGCGTCGTCGTATGATCAGCGTTGGTCTGATCACGCGCCGTTGCTCATTGATTACGAGGTGAATAACGCATGAGCACTCCGGAAGTTAGCCCAAAGCCAAGCCTTATGGACCGGCTTAATAAGGCCATTGAATGGGTATTCGAGCTACGAGTGGTCCGCGCTTATGGCCGCTATAGTTGGGCTCGCGGATACTTGTTGTCCGGCGGGATTGCCTATGCGGCTTTATTCGCCATTGCTGGTGCTTTGACCATTGCGTTTACCGTATTCTTTTATACGCTGGGTGGTAATGAGCAACTCCAACAGACCCTTTTTGATACGGTAAATGCGTCGCTTCCAGGAATTTTGGATGTGGATGGGAGCGGATCAGGTCTGTTAGATCCGGAAGATCTAATTATTGATAATCCAGTCAACTGGGCGTCGGTCATTTCGCTGCTGGTGTTGCTATGGTCGGCAGCTTCGTTAATGACTGCATTGCGGATCGCTATTTTAGGAATGTTTGGGATTACCTACTTGCCGCGTCCCTTTGTGAAAGCAAAACTGCTTGATCTGTCAGGTTTCTTGATGATCGGGATCGGCGCGCTTGCAACAGTCGCACTGGTTACGGTATCTACTCAGTTCTCTACTACTGTGCTCGACTGGCTTGGAATACCAGGATCGGTTGGTTCATACCTTATCCAAGGTGGAACGTTTGTTATTGCGTTGCTTGTTGACACAGTAATTTTCATGTTTTTGTTCAGTGTGATGTCGGGTGCTCATCCGCCGTTGAAAGATCTTATTAAAGGATCGCTGCTGGCTGGGCTTGCGTCGTCGATATTACGTTTATTGGGAACGACGGTGGTCTCGTCAGTTTCCGAGAATGCATTGCTCGCGCCGTTCGCGGCTATCGTAACGCTCCTCGTCTGGGTTAATTTATTGGCTCAGGTGACGTTGGTGGCAGCTGCTTTTGTAGCTAATCCGCCCGCTCCCGGTGAACCAACTAAGTCGCAACTTGAGCATGCAGAAGAGTACCCAAATTATGTGACACAAACCGTCGAGAAAACTTTGGACTGGAATTACGATCCGATGACGGGCGTGATTGCGCCGCGTCCGGTCGATGAAACAGATGAACAGGTTGCGCCACCGTGGACTGGTATGCGAGCAGCATGGATGAAACGACGTATTGCCCGTGCCGAAGAAAAAGTTGTGACTGCACAGGCACACTTGGATGAAGAACGTGAAGCTTATGTGAAGGCAGCATGGCGTTCATATAAGAAGCAGTCAGTTCCGACGACTTCAGCCGAGCATGCGCAAGCCGATCCGGATGATGTCGGACAGCGTCTGGCACAGAGCATAGATGAAGACTGAGACGTGGTGAGAAGATGAATGAGTTACATGCGATTATTCCTGCTGGTGGCGCTGGAACTAGACTCTGGCCGATTTCGCGAGCACGTTCGCCAAAGTTTTTGAAAGATTTAACTGGGAGTGGAAAAAGTCTGCTTCAACAGACTGTAGCCAGGTTATCGCCGTTGGCGAGTAGCAACATCATGATTGTCACTGGCGGAGCCCATATGCCGGCGGTGGTACGGCAACTGCCAGAATTAGCTGACGAGCAGTTTATTGCAGAACCTTCGCCCCGGGATTCGATGGCGGCTATTGGTCTCGCGGCAGCGATTATTCGGCAACGGCATGGAAATGTGATCGTGGGTTCGTTTGCTGCTGACCATCTGATTGCTGAACCGGAGGCATTCGAAACAGCTGTTTGGACAGCTATGGATGCGGCGGCGCGCGGTTACGTTGTAACAATTGGGATTACTCCTGATTCCCCGGCAACAGGTTTTGGATATATTCGCGCTGCCAATCCGGTTACCGATGTTCGTGGGGCGTTTGACGTTAGTGAGTTCTTAGAAAAACCGGATGTGGACACGGCGCAGGCGTATGTTGCTAGTGGGCAGTATTTTTGGAATGCGGGTATGTTCGTTGCCCAAGCGGATGTGTTGCTCGGTGCCTTAGCTACGTATCAGCCGGAGCTACATGCCGGTATCGAAGAGATAGCGCAAGCCTGGGATACCAATAATCGTAGCCAGGTGCTAGATCACGTGTGGCCATCGCTTACTAAGATTGCTATCGACCATGCCATTGCGGAACCACTAGCAGCCGACGGGGGAGTAGCGGTTGTTCCAGCTCAGATGGGTTGGACAGACGTGGGCGATTTTGCTGCTGTCGGTGAGGTTTTACGACGGCGAGCGGACGATGCGTCGTCGTCGATAGTAATCCCCGATAGTGGTGAGCAAGTCCAGCCTGTGTTCGCTGTTAAAGCATCACGCGCAACGATTTTTACTCATGACCGTCCGATAGCTGTGGTTGGTGTTGATGACGTCGTTGTGGTTGATACTGCAGACGCTGTTCTTGTTGTGTCGGCGCACGGAGCTCAGGATGTGAAGAACGTAGTTGATCAGATTCGCGCCGAGGGGCTCACTAGTCTTCTTTGATTCTGCCGATAATGGTTTGATAGGTAAGATAGCCTGTCTCATAAATTGATATAGAGTATTGTAGTTTAGTTCACACAGTGCAAATTGTGTGACGCAGGAGTGCGGTAAAAACGGCTCTATGTAACGATTTGGTTACGAAACTATTGGAAAGTGACCTAGAACATCTTTATGGGTGGCGTATATAGCTTTTCGAGCCTATTCTTAGAAGGTGAACAGTTTTGGTCAATAGATGGACCCTTACTGAAAACTAGATCAGGAGAAACTAGTGAAGAAATTCAAGTCTTTTATTGCAGTTGCCGCCGCATCTGCATTGGCGCTCTCAGCATGTTCCGGCACCGAAGCCAAGAAGTCTGCAGACGACGCCAGCGGTTTCAAGGCATGCTTGGTATCCGATGCTGGTGGTTGGGACGATAAGTCTTTCAATGAATCCGCATACGATGGTTTGAAAGAAGCAGAGAAAGAATTTGGTGTTTCGGTTAACACAGCAGAATCCAAGGGTGATTCCGACTTCGGTCCAAACACCCAGACCATGATTGACGATGGTTGCTCCCTCGTTATCGGCGTCGGCTTCATGCTTGCTCCAGCTATTATGAAGGCTGCCGAAGAAAATCCAGATCTCCACTTCGGTCTTATCGACTCCGGCTTCGCTGATGCTGACGGTAACCCAGTCGAATTAGCAAACGGTCGCGCACTTCTCTTCAACACCCAAGAAGCTGCATACCTCGCTGGCTATGTTGCTGCAGGAGCTACCAAGTCGGGCACTGTTGCAACCTTCGGTGGTCTCCAGATTCCTTCCGTGACAATCTTCATGGACGGTTTCGTGGATGGCGTCAAGGCTTACAACGAAGCTAAGGGTACCTCGGTCAAGGTTCTTGGTTGGGATAAGGAAGCTCAAAACGGTTCCTTCACCAACTCCTTCGATGACCAGTCACTCGGTAAGTCGCAAGCACAGCAGTTCATTGAGCAGGGTGCAGACATCATCATGCCAGTTGCCGGACCAGTTGGTCTTGGTGCAGCTGCAGCCGCAAAGGAAGCTGGCAACATCCGTATCATTGGTGTTGACTCCGATTGGTACGTCTCCACACCTGACTACAAGGAGATCGTTATCACGTCGGTTATGAAGGGCATTGGCGAATCTGTCAAGGCTGCTATTGACGGCGCAAAGGATGGCAAGTACGAGACCAGTCCTTACGTAGGTACCTTGAAGAACAAGGGCGTTTCCCTAGCTCCGTTCCATGACTTCGATTCCCAGCTCTCTGACGAGTTGAAGTCCGAAGTTAAGGACCTTGAAGCTAAGATTGCTTCTGGCGAACTTAAGATTGAGTCCCCAGCAGCTAACTGATTCTTAGTAACGCAGCTGGTATGACGAACTAAAGATAGAGAGTGGGTCCTTATTCTTTTATAGAGTAAGGTCCCACTCTTTATGTAATTAGACGAATCTAGTTCAATTTCCTTGCGTCAGTAAAAGAACTGACAACAGGGTATGATTATTGATACACAAAACTCAGAATTACTAGATACTGAGGAACGAAAGGGGTTCAGCGTGAAGCTGGAGCTAAGGGGCATTACAAAGAGGTTTGGCCCTCTTGTAGCGAATGATCATATTGACCTTGTAGTCGAAGAAGGACATATCCATGCTCTTCTTGGCGAAAATGGAGCAGGCAAATCAACACTAATGAACGTGTTGTATGGCTTATATGATCCAGACGAGGGCGATATTCTGCTCGATGGTGAACAAGTCAAGTTTAATGGTCCAGGTGATGCGGTTGCTGCTGGTATCGGTATGGTGCATCAGCACTTTATGTTGATTCCGGTGTTTACCGTAGCTGAATCCGTCGCTCTAGGTTATGAGCCAACTGGTGCTGGTGGCATCATTGATATTAAGAAAGCACGCCAAACAGTTATTGACGTCTCGAAACGCTTTGGTTTTGATTTGGATCCAGATGCTTATATCGAGGATCTGCCAGTCGGTGCTCAACAACGAGTCGAGATTGTCAAGGCGCTGTCGCGTGATGCAAAGATTCTGATTCTGGACGAGCCGACTGCCGTGCTGACTCCGCAAGAGACTGACGAATTGATGGCTATTATGAAGCAGCTAGCTGCTGCTGGGACATCGATTGTTTTCATTACGCATAAACTTCGTGAAGTTCGTGCAGTAGCTGATGACATTACCGTCATCCGACGGGGTGCTGTTGTAGGAACTGCCAGCCCGACGTCGTCAGAGGCTGAACTGGCAACGAAGATGGTTGGCCGCCCAGTTATGCTACAACTTGAAAAAGAAGCCCCTAAGCTCGGTGAAGTAGGTTTGGCATTCAAGGATGTTTCGCTACTGAATGACGCTGGTTCCCATGTGCTAGACCACGTATCATTTGAAGTACGTCGCGGTGAAGTATTAGCAGTTGCTGGTGTTCAAGGGAATGGACAAACTGAGTTAGCTGAGGCAGTCCTAGGATTGTATGAGCCAGCACAAGGAACTATCACACTTGATGGTAGCGAAATTCAAGGACATAGCGTTCGCGCAAACATTGATGCAGGTATTGGGTTCATTCCTGAAGACCGTTCCAAAGACGGAATGATTGCGTCGTTTTCGATTGCTGAAAACCTTATTCTCGATCAGTATCTCAACAAACCGTATGCCAGCGGTGTTGCACTGCATCCGAATGTGGTGGCCACAAATGCAAATGAAAAGGTGGAGGAATTCGATATTCGTATCACCCGAATTAGCGATCCAATTTCTACGTTGTCAGGTGGTAACGCCCAAAAGGTAGTTGTTGCGAGAGAGCTTTCGCGCGATCTTCGGCTATTGGTAGCAAGCCAACCAACTCGCGGAGTCGATGTCGGATCAATCGAATTTATCCATCGCCGAATTATTGAAGCGCGAGACGCAAGTACGCCGGTCCTGCTTATTTCATCAGAACTTGATGAAGTTGTTGCACTGGCAGATCGTATCGCAGTTATGTATCGCGGAAAAATTATCGGTATCGTGCCGGCTGACACGTCACGTGATGCTCTCGGCTTGATGATGGCGGGTGTCCCACAGGAGGAAGCTTTGGCTTCGGCTGCTAAAGCATCCGCAAAGGAAGGTGCGAAATAATGAGTAATAAAAAAACTACCTCTATTACCTCGGGGGCATGGATAAAAGCATTTTTCCATGTTGCGCCACGATCAGGCTGGCTCGTCGGAATTATCGCAGTACTCATTGCTTTTGCGCTTGGAGCTCTCCTTATTCTCATCACCGGAGCTTCAGTGTTTGACGCTTATGTAGCGATGTTCAAGGGTTCAATCTTCAATGCGTCGGCCCTTAACCGTGGCCTCTCCTATGCATTGCGTCCTGCGATGGATTCGTTGTTCTTCGCAACACCACTCATTTTGGCTGGACTCGGCTTGGGATTCGGTTTCCGTGCTGGTTTGTTCAACATTGGTGGTGCGGGACAAATCGTGTTCGGTGCGCTCGCAGCAATTTGGGTGTCTTTTAGCCTCAACTTGCCATACGGTCTCCATCTTCTTGTCGCTTTAATCGCAGCCGCGATTGCCGGCGGTCTTTATGCTGGTATCGCGGGATATTTAAAGGCTAAAACTGGTGCAAATGAAGTCATCGTGACGATCATGTTGAACTCTATTGCCGGGCTTGCGTTAACGTATGTGTTGTCTTTGGATTCGTGGCACCAACCGGGGCAAAATAACCCAGTGACGCCAGTAGCATCAAAAACTGCAGCATTGCCGGGATTACTGCCTTCCCCTTCGAAGATCCACCTAGGATTGATTATCGCCATTGTTGCGGTGTTCGTATATTGGTGGTTGCTTGAGCGCTCAACATTTGGCTTCGAAGTGCGAGCCGTAGGAGCTAACCCACACGCAGCTCGCACTGCGGGTATGTCAATCGCTAAAGTCACTACGCTAACGATGGTGACATCAGGAATTTTTACCGGGTTAGCTGGTGCAAATGAAGCTCTTGGAACCATGTATCAGGCAAACCAGGGCGTTACATCTGGAATTGCTGGAACGGTTGGTTTCGATGCGATTACGGTTGCTTTGCTGGGGCGTAACAAGCCGATGGGAGTATTTTTCTCTGGTCTCTTGTTTGGCGCTTTCAAAGCCGGTGGCTATTCAATGCAGGCACAGGGTGTGCCGATTGACATGGTACTGATCCTTGAGTCCGTCATTGTTTTGTTTATTGCAGCACCAGCACTTATCCGTTGGATGTTCCGGCTACCAAAGCCAGATGGAAAGGGTATCCGCGAGTATGCCGCATCGTTGAGTAACTCTGGACCGAAGCACAAGGCTGTTGCTATTAATGTTTCGACGCCGGAGGATTCTGCTTCAGATGACTCGCCTGCTAACGGAAAGGAGGCGCAAGAATAATGGAAAACCGTGGTTCTCAACAGTTATCAGCTCCACAAGTAGAAATCCCAGAGGCGCTCAACAATGAGGTCATCGGTAAAATCTCGTGGAAGTTCCCAATTACATATGGCTTTGCAACTCTACTTGCACTCTTTTTCGCACTTAGTGCTAGCGGTAACGCGCGGCTTCGTCTAAACGACCGTGCATCTTCTGTCGATATCCCGGATATTATGGTGCCGGCAGTTGCAACGCTATGGGTCTTCTTTATACTCATCACAATTGCCACTATATGGTCGGTAGTGTCCACTCTCAGCCGTGGAAAGTACGGAAAAACTGGACGAATTCTCGACGTTATCTCAACTATTGTTGTCGCTGTCCTGACAGTATTTGGCTTCCTCGTCTTTGCTGGCGCTGGTTCGGCTGGAGCTATTACACTCACATCCACGCTTGGTATTACCGTCGCCATATCTACTCCGCTTATCTTCGGTGCCCTTTCTGGCGTTGTTTGTGAGCATGTGGGAGTTGTCAACATCGCGATTGAAGGACAGCTGTTGGTTGGTGCATTCGTTGGCGTCATGGCAGCATCGTTCTTCAAGACTCCTTACGTGGGTCTACTAGCTGCGCCGCTTGCAGGTGCCCTTGTTGGTTCCTTACTGGCTTTGTTCTCGGTTAAGTACGGTGTAGACCAAATCATTGTCGGCGTTGTCCTCAACGTATTGTGCCTCGGCTTGACCACGTTCTTCTATGGAACGCTCATGTCAGATAATGCGGAAGTTCTCAACACAAACCAATATTCATTGCCAACAATCCGCATCCCATTCTTAGCAGAGATTCCGATTATTGGTCCGATGCTCTTTGACCAGACAATTTTGGTCTATATTATGTACATCGCGGTTGCGTTGCTAACCGTGTTCCTTTACCGGTCACGTTGGGGATTACGGATGCGCGCATGTGGTGAGCATCCACGCGCCGCCGATACCGTCGGTATTAACGTCAATCGTACCCGTATCCGGAATACGATCTTCGGTTCGGCAATTGCCGGCCTTGGTGGAGCATTCTTCACGATCGGCCAAGGATTGGCGTTCACCGATAATATGTCGGCCGGAAACGGATATATTGCGTTGGCTGCAATGATCCTCGGAAAGTGGCATCCTGTCGGGGCGCTCGGAGCTGCGGGAATGTTCGGCTTCGCAAAGGCTGTTGCACTGTTGATGCCGAATTTGCACGGTGGAATTCCATCGCAGCTGGTTAATATGATTCCTTACATCATTACCGTTATCGCCGTGGCCGGCTTCGTCGGCAAGTCACGACCGCCAGCAGCAGAAAACATTCCTTACATTAAGTAAACAATTTGTGGATCGGTGGGCCGGCTTTGCCGGCTCACCGCTCGTTTCAGATGAAAGAAGTCGAAATGCCAGAAATCAACTGGGAAGAACTAAAAGAGCTTGCCATCGAAGCTATGAAGACTGCGTACGCGCCATACTCGGGCTATCCAGTCGGCGCGGCAGCTTTGGTAGATGATGGTCGTCTTGTATCAGGTTGCAACGTCGAAAACGCATCAACCGGGCTTGGTACATGTGCAGAAAATGGTCTGGTCTCGATGCTTCACCGCACCGGTGGTGGCCGCCTAGTCGCATTTTACTGCGTCAACGGTAACGAAGAAGTTATCGTACCGTGTGGGCGCTGCCGTCAGCTACTTTACGAACATGGTGGGCCAAATCTGCTCGTCACAATGCCAACCGGAATTATGCGGATGGACGAGGTACTGCCACAAGGCTTCACACCGGCGGATCTTGCCCAAGTAGAGTCGAGCCTGATCAAGATTGATACCCCATACGCGTTACGCGAATCCGAAGATACGAAATAAATACAGGAGCAGTTATGGCAGAAAAATTTGATGTAGTTGATATCATTCGCGCAAAGCGGGATAAGTCGAAGCTATCGAAAGAAGAAATCGATTGGACCATTGATGCCTACACTCGTGGCGTCGTTGGTGATGAGCAGATGGCAGCATTGGCCATGGCAATTTTCCTTAACGGTATGGATCGGGAAGAAATTGCTCAATGGACACACGCCATGATTGAGTCTGGCGAACGGATGGACTTCTCCAGTCTCGGACGTATCACCGCCGATAAACATTCAACTGGAGGCGTAGGCGACAAGATCACGTTGCCACTTGCTCCACTAGTAGCTGTTTATGGCGTTGCAGTTCCGCAGCTGTCGGGACGCGGTCTAGGACATACTGGAGGTACGCTAGATAAGCTCGAAGCAATTCCAGGCTGGCGTGCTGCTTTGTCCAATGAAGAAATTATGCATCAGCTTGGCCTGGAAGGCCCGGGCGCTGTGATTTGTGCGGCTGGATCCGGACTAGCACCAGCTGATAAGAAGCTGTATGCACTGCGAGACATTACCTCAACCGTTGATTGTATTCCGCTCATCGCCTCATCGATTATGTCGAAGAAGATCGCCGAAGGAACGCATTCCCTAGTCCTTGATGTCAAGGTTGGCTCTGGCGCATTCATGAAGGATCTTGCCAAGGCTCAAGAACTAGCCCGGACAATGGTTGATCTGGGAACTGATGCGGGAGTGAAGACCACTGCCTTGCTGACAGATATGTCTACACCACTTGGAATGAAGATTGGTAACGGTCTTGAAGTCGAAGAATCTGTTGAAGTTCTTGCAGGCGGTGGCCCTTCCGACGTCGTCGAACTGACCCTAGCGTTGGCTCGCGAAATGCTGACAGCAGCAGGCCAGCCCGATGCAGATATCGAAGCTGCGCTTAAGGATGGTCGCGCGATGGACGTATGGCGCAAGATGATTCAAGCACAAGGCGGAGATCCTGATGCGGCGATGCCGGTCGCTAAGCATACGCATGATGTTGTGGCAGAAGCTGACGGTGTGCTTTCTACTCTCGATGCACTCTCTGTTGGCGTAGCATCGTGGCGTCTCGGTGCAGGACGTGCATTTAAGGAAGAACCAGTCCAGTTGGCAGCTGGAATTGAACTATTCGCCAAGCCCGGTGACACAGTAAAGAAGGGGCAAAAGCTCATGACTCTCCACACCGATGATGAGTCGCGAATTGAGCGTGCGCTGGCTTCTCTCGACGGCGGAATCGTTATCGGTGGCGAATATCAGCCACAAGAATCTGTCGTTTTAGACCGTATTTCATAGCTAAAAATAGAAGATCAAGGGCAATAGCCTTTGCAGAGAAAAGGAGAAATCGTGGCAACACGTGAAGAAGTAGCAGGCATCGTAGATCATACTTTGCTGAAGCCAGAAGCAACCATGGATGACGTTAAGAAGCTTATCGAGGATGCAAAGAAACTGGGCACATACTCAGTTTGCGTCTCACCTTCGATGCTTCCACTTCCAGAAGAAATCGAGATGGGTGACGTTAAACTCGCCGTCGTCTGCGGTTTCCCATCTGGCGCAGTCGCCTCTGAAATCAAAGCCGCTGAAGCTGCCCGTGCAGTAGCAGCAGGCGCAGACGAAGTCGATATGGTTATCAACGTTGGCTTAGCAAAGGAAGGCGCTTGGGAAGAGCTCGAATACGACATCGCCGTCGTTCGTGACGCTATCCCATATGCGGTACTCAAGGTCATTATCGAATCGGCTGCATTGACGGATGAAGAAATCGAAAAGACCTGTGAAGCTGCAATGAACGCTGGTGCAGATTTCGTGAAGACGTCCACCGGCTTCCACCCAGCTGGTGGAGCTTCAGTTCATGCCATTGAGATCATGAAGAAGACCGTGGGCGACGAACTAGAGATTAAGGCGTCTGGCGGTATTCATGATGGTGCATTCGCATTGGAGCTTATGAAGGCTGGCGCAACTCGACTCGGTCTATCAGGCACCCAGAAGGTTCTCGATACTCTCCCAGAGTGAGCAAGAGTAGCCTCATAGTATAGCGGAAATAGCGCAAACTCAGGCGGAAGTCTGGATTTGCGCTATTTCTACATTTGTTGTGATTACCGGTGTCATATAACTGTGCGGGCTAGCCAGAGTTTCTTCTGACTAGCCCGCACCAAGTTATACGAAACAATCAGCCAAGTTTGAGAACGTCGCCCATTTCAGCCTTGAATCGGGTGAGTCGCTCCGAAGCGAGAGTGCGCACCTCGTTAATATCGCGGCCTTCGAGTGGCACGATAACTTCGAGGTAGCACTTAACCTTTGGCTCGGTACCCGATGGACGCACAATCGCCCGATCACCGTCTTCAGTGCGTAGAACCATCGCATTCGTTGGCGGTAACTGATCGGTGCCGTTGGATAGGTCGACGACGGAGGACACAGCAGATCCCAGCAATACCTTTGGCGGGTTGCTGCGAACCTTGTCCATGGTGGCTGGGATAATCGACAAATCGTCGACGCGAATGGTCACTGGGGCAGTGAGGTATAGTGCACCAATATTGGTAGCGATCCGATCGAGTTCGTCACGCAAACCCTTGTTTTGAGTCTTGAGTGTGGCAGCGGTTTGCGCAATAAGTAGACCGGCAGACAGGCCATCCTTATCTTTAACGTGTTCTGGATCAACACAGAAACCGATAGCTTCTTCGTAACCGAAGCTGATGTTGTGTGCTCGTGAAATCCACTTAAATCCGGTCAGCGTCGCTTCATAATCGAGTCCATGATGATGCGCAATCTGTTCGAGAAGCTGTGAAGATACGATCGAGTTAGCGAGGGTACCGTTGCCACCTTCTGCTGCGATGCGGGCAGCTACCTGTTCTCCCAGGAGAGAGCCGATTTCATCGCCGGAAAGCTGGGCCCACTCACCGTTGATCGGCACAGCTGCCGAAGCACGGTCAGCATCTGGGTCAGAGGCGATAACTAGATCTGCATTCTCTTTTTTGGCTAGTGCGATAGCTAGGTCAAGTGCGCCAGGTTCTTCTGGGTTCGGGAAAGAAACCGTTGGGAAGTCTGGATCTGGAGTATTTTGTTCGGCTACTTCGACGACGTCCTTGAAGCCGGCATCTGCTAGGACACGACGCATAACTTCCGCGCCTACACCGTGCATTGCAGTGTAGACGATCTTAACATCACGTGGAGTGTCAGGGGAGATTGTTGCAACGGTTGTGGAAACGTAGGTATCGATAAACTCTTCATCAATGACACCCCAGCCTGATTCGGCTAGCTTAATTTCATCCGCAGCCGGAGCAGACTTAATATATGCAGCAATTTCCGAATCAACCGGCGGCACAATTTGAGAGCCGCGACCGTTTTCGTCGATTGCACGTCCGCCGGTATAGACTTTGTAGCCGTTATCTTGTGCTGGGTTGTGCGATGCGGTGACCATAACGCCAGCGTCAGCATCGAAGTGACGCACTGCGAATGCGAGAACTGGAGTAGGAAGTGCGCGTGGCATAATCTTTGCGCGCATGCCCGCAGCCGTCACGATTGCTGCGGTATCAGCAGCGAAGTCTGCAGAGTTATATCGGGCATCGTATCCGATGACGACGAGGGCATCATCGCCGACCTTTTCTTTCAACCATGCGGTTAATCCGTAAGCGGCACGGCGTACGACGGCGCGATTCATGCGGTGCGGTCCACCCGCCATACAGCCACGCAAACCAGCTGTGCCGAACTCCAGGAATCCTTGGAAACGATCAGTAAGCTCAGCCTCGGCTACTTTATCGCCGCCTTGAGCTTTGCTCAGTAGCTCAGCAACTTCAGCGGCAGTGTTTTTATCAGGATCGTGAGCAATCCATTCTTCTACTTCGGTAACGTTATACGACATGTTTCTCCTTCAATAAATGTTCGTCAATCGTGCGTCAGAGCACGGTCGTAGAAATGCGTTCAATAATGTCAGCTAGTAAACGTGAAATACGCGGACCAGCTGCGGCGCCAGCTTCAAGCACTTCTTTGTGGTTAAGCTTTGTTGGTGCAAATCCGGCAGCGTGATTGGTAACTAACGAAATGCCAAGAACTTCGATGTCGGCTTCAGCTGCTGCGATAGCTTCAAGCGCGGTAGACATTCCGACGAGATCCCCGCCAAGAATCCGCGCCATCTTGACTTCAGCGGGAGTTTCGTAATGGGGACCAGGGAATTGAGTGTAGACACCTTCCGGTAAACTCGGATCAACTTCGTGTGCAATAGTGCGCAGGCGCTGTGAGTAGGCATCTGTTAAATCAACGAAGTGTGCCCCTTCAATTGGGGAAGTGCCAGTAAGATTGATGTGATCCTTGATCAGCACCGCAGTTCCGGCTCCCCATTCGGTAACCGTTGAGCCACAGCCGTTGGTTAAGATACAAACTTTAACTCCAGCGGCGGCAGCGGTACGTACACCATGTGCAACTGCGCGTACGCCTTTTCCTTCGTAATAGTGAGTACGGGCCCCTAACACGAGGGCATGATGGCCTGACTTGAGTTTGATTGACGTGATCTTTCCGCCATGTCCCGCAACTGCAGCGGCGTGGAAGCCAGGAATATCTTGAGCATCAACCTCAGCGACTACATCTCCAATGAGTTGGGCTGCGCCGCCCCACCCAGAGCCGAGAGTTAATGCAATATCATGGTGCGATACGCCGGTCTTTTCCGCAATGACTTTTGCTGCTTTATTGGCTAGGTCTTGCGGTGAAATTTCAGTATTTTCCATAGGTAAATACTACCAAAAACCAGCAGTCATTAGGGTAGTAACCATCGCCGTCGTCACATAAAATGGGGAGCTGTGATGTTAAGATTGTGACCAAAAGGATATATCTCTTATGACTGTTAACCACTCCGAACTCCGCGACAAAGAAGCGGGTAGATCAGATATGGTTCAAAAAATCCTCGCTGATTTTGACTCAAGTGAAACTGTATTCGAGAACTCAGATAGGGCAGTGGCAGTGTTCGGATCAGCCCGGTTATCTTCGGAAAACCCCTACTATCAGGTTGCGCGAGAGCTCGGACGGAACTTAGCTCAGCATGACATTTCTGTTGTGACAGGTGGCGGGCCTGGAATCATGGAAGCAGTAAACCGCGGCGCTCACGAAGCAAATGGAACCTCTATCGGGCTAGGAATCGAGATACCGTACGAGGTAACTTTGAATGAATATGTTGATCGGGGCATGGCGTTCCACTATTTTTTCACCCGGAAAGTTATGTGCACCAAACATGTAACCGGATTCGTCGTGTTCCCAGGAGGGTTTGGCACTCTTGATGAGTTGTTTGAGATTTTAACGCTTGAACAAAATCATAAGATAACGAATTATCCGATTGTTTTGGTAGGTACATCGTATTGGGCCGGACTTATCGAATGGTTGCGTGGTTCGATGCTGAGCGAGGGGCTAATTTCTCCGGACTGTTTGAAATTGCTGAGGATAGTGGATACTGCCGACGACGCAGTGAAGATCTTTACTCCTTGACAGTATTGATGGACCATTTTTGCTAGAAAAAGGAAAAAATAGACTAGACTGTTAGGTAACAGCCGATCTGGCTTACGAGAGGAGTTCTCATGGCTGCGATGAAACCCCGAACAGGTGATGGTCCTTTAGAAACAGAGCGTTCAAATCACGGAACGATTTTACGGATCCCACTCGAGGGCGGTGGACGCATGGTGCTTGAGCTTCATGATGAAGAACTACATGAGCTTTACGCCGTCGTCCAACAGGCAGTAACGGAACGCGACTAATACGTCAATATCACCAATCGATGTCGAACACGTAGCTCATGTTCGGCATCGTTTGGCATTACTAACGAACGATGAGCGATTACGACTGTTCTTCTAGTAAGTTGTGTATGCCTAAAAGCCTGCGGACTTGAGAGACGTCGGACGAGTAATCGACATCAACGCTGAGGTGGCTGGCATCGTCCACGATTGCCACATTGAGCTGATCGAGTACGCTGTGTGCCGAGTATCCGTGGGCTGGATTAGGTAAAATTGAGTTTAATTTATTGAATCGATATACCCCGATCAAATAATTAAGCCGGTTACCCCATGACACAATTGCTCCGTCGTGCTGATGAGAAGCTAGCGTGAGCTCAGGTATGAGAAGTGGGGCGAGCGGTGAATCGGCGGGAAAAACTGCAACAAGCGAATCATCTGAAGCGGGTGTCGACAAATTTTGTAGCGTGGCTAATCCGGCCCTTAATCCAGCGATGGGGCCGCCAAATGGGGGATCCTCTAGTGTGCTTTGCATACCGCGAGGTATGCGATCATCTGGTGCTGTTATTGCAATACATGGTACTGAACCGATTGTGCGATTTACGCATGTCAGCCCATACTCAAGAAGAGTCTTTCCATTGATTGTGAAATGGGGTTTTGAAACGCCATTGAGGCGTTTAGCCCGTCCACCACCTAAGAAGAGGACTCCATTAATTGTTGCATCAGTCGACACTGGGGAACTTTTCAGCTAGTTGTTCTAACCGAGCAATGAGCTCATCCGGATTTATGTCAGTTGATGCGGCTGCATATCCGACAAGGAAAGCGGTTAACGGTGCGCCTGGACGAGATGGTCCGTGGGCAACTGTGGAAATGAGCCGAAGCAGTGATGCTTTGTGACGGGCAATAATCTGAGGGTCAAGCTCTAATTCGTTATTAACGCTGTCGAGCCATGATTCCATTCGGGCCATTACTTCGGGGTCATCTTTGCGTGTCATGTGAACCTTCCATGGGTTGAGATGATGGATGAGTTTGTTTGATATTGGCTTCTTTTAACCACAGCTGCATTTCTTCGGCCACAGCTTCCTTTATCATTAACCTAGGGTCGAGCTTGCTAGGATTTAATTCGTTTAGTGCATCGTTAATGTCGTTAGCGCTACTGGTTTCCATTGACCGAAGCTCAGCAGTGTACTCCCGCATCTGTGCGGACCATTTGCGTAACTTCGCAATTCCCCGTTGGAGCCACACGATTGCCTGTGCTGCGCGAGAGGGACCAAGCACGATGACGCCAACGATAAGCACAATAACAAATTCAGTGCCGTTGATTCCAAACATCGTTGCCTCTTTCTATTGGCTGTCCAGCTCGGGTATTTAACATAGCATGGAGCGCTCGAGTTCGACGGAGCGAAATACGTCCATCACTACTAAGCTTAGCCAATTGCCATGGTGGAACCAGACTCATAAATGTGTTCATCGCAAGTTCTGGTGAGGATTCCATATTAGTTTCGAGCCAAGATGTAATAATAACTATCGTATTGTGAACTTGTTGCTCGGTCGCCATAGTGATCCACAGTTCGGAGAGCGGCTCATCGTTATATCGAACGAACCCGCGTACGTAGTTTGTGATTTCTTTTCGGAAATAAGCTGTGAGATACCCCAGTGCAAGAGACTCGGGTTTATCTAAGAAAATGTGACGGTAAATGGGGGCGTGGCTTTGGACATGATGGAGTAATTTAATATAGATGTCACGCCATCTGAGTAAATATTGGTTGGTCTCGTCGTGGACTAAAGTTGATATGCGTGAAAAATTATCGGACAGTTCTTCAATAAGGAAATCTGCCAACAATTCGGACGGAGTGGATGCGTGGGCGTAGAAAGTGCCACGTGAGACTCCAGCAGCTCTAGTCAGGTCGGCGATTTTAATGTCTTCGGGTCGGAAATCTAAAGCGAGTGATAATAGTGCGTCTCGGAGTAGCCCGCGGGAGCGAATAAACCGTGGGTCAGTGTTTTTAATCGATGAAGATGTCACTGAAAATCCTCATGGTATGGATGTTTGTAAATTTAACTAGAGTATACGCCATTACCTGTTGAAACAAGATCTTTCTTGCTGAAAATTAGGTAGGCCTAAGGTCGTTGTGGGGGAGTTGCTTAATCAATGAATGTTTTATTTTGATTGATTTTTGTTGCGTAAATATTAAACCGTCTAATTAGGGACCTTCAGCCTATTGAACGCGTGTTCATTACTCATACTATCGGCAGTAACAAGGGGAGTAGTGTCCTAGGGTCGATAGAAAATGAGGAGGATCTCTTGGTTGATCAAACTGGGAATCACGACGGCGTATTGGATATTTCACGTCGGTCATTTCTGAAATGGTCGGGTGTGGCTGCTGGAAGTGCAACTCTCGTGGGAATGGGCGGTTCAGCTTTATTGAGTTCTGCAGCGGAAAGTTCCAGTAAGGATGAATCAAAGCTTGTATGGTCTGCTTGCACAGTGAACTGTGGGTCCCGGTGTCCGGTGCGTCTCGAAGTTAAAGATGGCACTATCCTTCGGGTCCTTCCAGACGATACCGGAACAAATGAATTAGGCGGACAATCAGTTCGCGCATGTGTTCGTGGTCGTTCTATCCGTCACCGTATTTATAATCCTGACCGATTAAAGAAACCGCTTAAACGCAAGCCAGGTACCAAACGTGGCGAAGGGCAGTGGGAAGAGATTTCGTGGGAGCAAGCGCTTGATGAAATCGCTGCCAAGATGAAAGAAATTAAATCCGAATATGGGAATGAAGCGTTTTACGTTAACTACGGTACTGGAACACTTGGGGCTGTGGTCTCCACGTCTTGGCCGCCAGATGCTACTGCGTTTGCTCGGCTGCTAAATTGCTGGGGTGGATATCTTGACCACTACTCGGACTATTCGACGACAGAAATTACTTCTGCATACCCTTATTTTTATGGAAGCTGGAAGGGATCAAATTCATTAGATGACGCTGCAAACGCAAAACTGCAGGTCATGTTCGGAAATAACCCACTAGAGACTCGTATGTCTGGCGGTGGTCTGACTTTTGTGAGTCAGCAAACTCGGAAAAAATCGGGTGTTCGAACTATCGTTATAGATCCACGCTATTCTGAAACCGCTCTTGATCTGGCGGACGAATGGATAGCATTGCGTCCGGGCACTGATGCCGCGCTTATTGCTGGAATGATCTGGGTCATGCTCGAAGAAAATTTGCATGATCAAGAATTCCTAGATAAATATTGTGTTGGTTTTGATGAAGATCATATGCCTGAAGGGGCCCCGGCGAACGCCTCGTACCGTTCTTACGTTGAAGGTAAGAAGGATGGGATCGAAAAGACACCTGAGTGGGCGGCAGATATAACGGGAGTTCCGGCTGCTGTTATTCGTCGACTTGCTCGGGATATTGCGGGGGCTAAGCCGTGCGCTATTACCCAAGGATGGGGACCGCAACGCCATGCAAATGGGGAAAATACGGCACGATCTATCTTTTTGCTTGCGTGTGTCACTGGCAATATTGGTATTGCTGGTGGAGGCAACGGCGCGCGCGAATCTTCGCCCGGCCTACCAATTAAAAAATTATTGACTGCGAGTAAGCCTAATCCGTCGATGAAAATCATCCCTGTATTCAGCTGGCTTGATGCAGTTGACCATGGGCCGAAGATGGATACCTTTAACTCTGGAGTTATGGAAAAGCCAGAAGAAGGTGTGCGCGACTTTAAAGTACCAGTGGATGAGAACGGTAATCCGAGTAACGTCAAACTAGATGTGCCCATCAAAATGGTTTGGCAATACAGCGGCAATTCGATCGTTAACCAGACTGGGGATAACAATAAATCCGTTGAGATTTTGCAAGACGAGTCTAAGTGTGAGCTTATTGTAGACTGCGATATTCAAATGACGGTATCGTGTCGGTACGCCGATTATGTGTTGCCAGGGACATCTGCCGCCGAAGAATTCGATCTTCATCCTGGCGAAAACGGTTCTCCAATGGCGTACGGTATTTTGTCCTCCCAGGCGATCAAGCCCCTATACGAATGCAAAGACGTGTATACGATTTGCAGTGAATTAGCTGAACGGCTAGGTGTCAAAGATGAATTTACTGAAGGTAAAGATCGTGAAGGATGGCTTCGTGAAGCCGTGGTGAAAGCACGTGAGAAAGATCCGGAACTTCCGTCCTATGAAGAGTGGAAAGATATGGGATTGTTCCGGAAGATGGCAGGGCCAATTGTGTCGATGAAAGATTTCCGAGAAGACCCTGAGAGGAATCCATTGGATACGCCATCGGGGAAGATCGAGATTTACTCTCAGCGTCTAGAACAAATGGCACAAAAATGGACCTTTGACGAATTCCGTGAGGCTAAGGAAGGCGACAAGCTTGTTCCGTTGCCCGAGTATGTTCCTACATGGGAAGGTGCTCTTGATGTACGCGATAGTAAGTATCCGATCCAATTAATTGGGCATCACTTTAAAGCACGTACTCATTCAACTTATGGAAATGTTGATTGGTTACGCGAAGCTCATATTCAAACAATTTGGATCAACCCTATGGACGCTGCTGCTCGTGGCATAAAAAATGGTGACCAAGTTTTTGCGTATAACGAGCGTGGAACTGTAAAGATAGAAGCAAAGGTAACTGAACGCATTGCTCCTGGAGTTGCTTCACTTCCACAAGGTGCTTGGTATCAGCCAGTACCGGCGTCTGAAGTAGCTCCGCCAACGGACGCTAACCAAGAGCTACCTGTGGATATCGGAGGCAATACCAATACGCTTTCAGCATTGCACCCATCGCCACTCGCTCGTGGTAATGCGGTCCACACCATTGCTGTTGAGATTAAGAAAGCCTAGGAGAAGTGAGCATGACTGAGAATTTTACAGAAGAAGGCGCTCAGTACGGCTTCCATTTTGACCAATCACTGTGCAACGGTTGTAAAGCTTGCCAGATCGCATGTAAGGATAAGCATGATCTTCCAGTGGGAGTAACATGGCGACGTGTTGTTGAATACTCTGGTGGGTCATGGCAGGTTAATGGCAACACTTTTGAACCTAATGTATTCGCATATTATACATCGGTTTCTTGTAACCATTGCGAGAATGCAGTTTGCATGGAAGTATGCCCGACCACGGCGATGAGCCGTCGCCCTGATGGTACCGTGTATGTTGATGAATCTAAGTGCGTTGGTTGTCGGTACTGCCAGTGGGCTTGTCCTTACGGTGCGCCACAACTCAACTCAGAAACTGGACACATGACAAAATGTGATTTGTGTTATGACTACCGTTCTGAGGGCAAGGAACCTGCATGCGTTTCTGCATGCCCCTCGCGTGCTCTCGATTGGGGACCAATCGAAGAATTACGTGAAAAGTATGGCGACAAGGACTCGGTGGCGCCATTGCCAGACCCATCTTTAACCAAGCCACATCTTGTTATTACACCGCATCGCGATGCTCAAGCATGGGATTCCGGCACCGGTCAGATTACGAATCCAAAGGAGATCTGATGAATATTCATGAATTGCCCATGATTATCTTCACCGTAGTAGCACAAATGTCGGTAGGAGCTTTCTGGGCGTTAGGCGCGATTCAGCTGGTAGGACGGTACCGTAAAATCTCTGTGCTAGCTATTGACCGAATAACAGATGCAGCAATGTATGCTGTTGGTCCGTTGCTAGTTGCTGGTTTCTTTGCCGCATTCTTCCACTTGAATGATCCGTTCCATGCTATCTTCACAATGAATCATTTAGGGTCTTCGTGGCTGAGTCGTGAACTCCTAGCAGGTGTGTTATTTGGTGCTTTTGGAGCGGCCTTTGCGGTCTCACAGTGGTTTGGTTGGTTTAGCCGTGGCGTGCGAGAGATCATTGCGATTCTAACGGCTGTATCTGGACTTTTCCTTATTGTTGCGATGAGTGGTGTGTATTATTCAGCTCGTACTATTCCAGCATGGAATAATTTCACTGTTCCGGTATTTTTCTTTGCATCGACGCTACTGACTGGACCGTTAGCTGTGGCTTTAGCGTTACTTGTCGTGTGGGCTCGCGATCCATTAGCGAAAATCCGTAACAAGCAAAGTGTATCGTTCGGATCTGATCTTATTTCCTTGTTGCGTTCCTCGTTGCAGGGGATGACTGCAGTGGCCACTGCAGCTGGCGTGGTCATCTTCATTACGTACCCTATGTATTTGCTTATATTGGCACACGGCGGTGAAGTCACGCAGCATGTAGCTACGGGTATTTCTACTAGCTTCCTGATGTGGCGGTTGCTTTTCTTAGGCGGAGCAGTTGTCATTGCTGGCGTATTTGCCTTTAATCAAGCGAAGCTGGCTACAACTCCTAACAAGATTCTGATTGCTGTGATTGTTATTGCGTTTATTCTAGCTGTAGTATCCGAATTCATGGGGCGTTCCATCCATTACGACGGGTTGTGGCGTGCTGGCCTGAACACGTGGCAAACATTTTCTGGATGATCGTTATGAATTCTGAAATGTGAGCTGGGATGATTTTCTCAGCTCACATTTTTATTGCTATTGAAATAGGAACTTTAACGGACTGTGCATATGTCTTTAGTGCACGGTAGCGTTGGTAACGATACTGATATTAAGGAGAAACATCATGCTTTCAACAATGGAACTTGATTCTTTTGCTGCTGCTTTTACAGTTCTTGGAAGACTGCATATCCAACCGGCTAATCACAACACTCGGGCTCACTTTTTCGCTCTCCTTGATGAGTGGCCGATCTCCGTGGAGTCTTCTGACCATACTGTACGCGGGCTCCAACTAATTCGTTCATCACAGGATTTAGAGGAAGATGATTCAGCTATTATCAATGATCAAGATATGCTTTATGGCATTTCTGCAGCTGCTAAAGTGGCGCCGTACGAATCTGTCCATCGTGGTGAAGATCGTCTGGTATTCGATAAACAGACTCTCGAAGTGCGATCAGAGTATGCCAAACTTCAACTGCAGGCGCCCCGTTATAATGCAGAGCCGGACGACCATATCGGGTTGGAGCTAGATTTTATTGGTCAGTGTCTCCTTGGTGCGTTGGACGGAGACCAAACCGCTTTACTGCTTGCACAAGTATTTACAGAGGAGCACATCATACAGTGGGCTCCAAACATGTTGGCGGATGCCGAAGCATCAGCCACCACTGCCTGGGTGCGCGGTATATGTGCCTTAGCTCGTGGAACTATTGAATCGTGGACCCAGGTTCTAGAGCCTCATGCTTGATCGTCTTGTTCCACTATTGCGTTGGGTTGCTGCACAAGACCCTATTTCTGAGATTGTTCTTCAATGCCCTGATGTCGATTTAGTGCGCGCCAGGGCGCGATCTGTCGTCGTGGTATGGGATGAATGTGTTGCTTCTATGTCACTTGGGACCGTCGCACAACTTGTTACAGTTGGTGCTAGCCATGTAGTTATTCACCCATGTCAGGCACATACTACTCAGATAGCGCAACGTATGGACGTGTGGAATTCAATTATTCCGGGAAAGGTTTCGCTTTTTGATCCAGCGAAAAAGCGCAGATTCCTGGGGATTCGTAAAGCCCAAACACTGTATTTAGGACATGTTCCGGTGCCGCGTCGAGCGATCTTGGGTTTGCGTATTGATTCCCCGATCGATTGCGCAGCAGATGATCAAGAACGCACGATGCAGGCTCTTCGGTTTCTCGGCATAGATGCTTCAGAAATGAAGTCCGTTCAGTCTCCGAAGGGAATTAGACTCCGAGCAACAGGATGCATTATGTGCGCAGTTTGCGTAAAGGCGTGTCCGCATGATGCACTTGCTATCCGAGGTAGTGGTAATGAAAAGACGTTATGGCATAACGAGTCAGTGTGTCGTGGATGTCGCCGGTGCGAAAGTCTATGTCCTGTTGACGCATTATCTGACAATGGTTCGTCATCGTGGGCTGATACTGCTTCGCAGAAAGAAAATGCCTTGGCGACATTGCTGATACGGAAATGTACTTCATGCGGAGTAGTAGTTGAAGCTAGTGCGGGTGACTTATGTGCGCTGTGTGCGTATCGGCGTGAACATCCGTTTGAGTCAGTTCCGCTTGAACTGATGAAACCATTAGTTGAAAGATTGACAGATCACTAGTATTGTCATTATTTCAAGTGAGGGAGAAGAGAGTGGTTGGACGTCTAGCAGATATTAAGGATTCACGCAAAGGAGATGGAGCTTTAATTGACCGGTTTGGACGTAACGCGACTGATTTACGAGTTTCCCTGACAGACCGTTGTAACCTTCGCTGTCAGTATTGTATGCCGGAAGAGGGCCTCCCATTATTGCCGCTATCCCAGGTTTTAAGCGACGATGAAGTTATTCGTCTTATTCGTTTAGGCGTTGAGCGGCTAGGAATAACAAAGGTCCGTTTTACTGGCGGTGAACCACTGTTACGTAAAGGGCTAGAAGACATCGTTGCTGCCACTGCCCAATTCGCTAATGATAGTGGACGACCTGATATCTCGCTAACGACTAACGGATTAGGACTTTCGCACCGGGCCGATGCATTGCGAAAAGCTGGCGTGAATAGGGTTAATATTTCCTTAGACTCCGCATCGCGTGAGGAATATCTTGCCCTGACAAGACGTGATCGTTTCGAACATGTTCTAGAGGGCATCACAGCCGCGGTTAACGTTGGTTTTACACCAGTAAAGATCAATGCGGTAGTCATGCCTGGAGTCAACGATCATTCAGTAGGCCAACTATTATCTCTAGCTTTGCGTTTGGGTGCTACGCTTCGGTTTATTGAATACATGCCGATCGGTCCTCAAGGTGAATGGAAACGAGGCGAAGTGATCACGTCGGATGCATTGATCGACATCTTGCGAGCGAATTTTGTTTTAGAACCAGAACCGAAATCGAAACGGGGAAGTTCGCCAGCTTCGTTGTGGAATGTTTCAGCCGGCTCATTTAATGGTGATAGTTTCCCAGCTGGCAAAGTTGGGTTCATTAGTTCGGTTTCGAGGCCGTTCTGTGCTGAGTGTGATCGTACTCGGCTCACTGCAGAGGGTGCCATACGGTCCTGTCTATTCAGTGACGATGAAACGGATTTACGTTCGTTGCTACGCGGAGGCGCTAACGATGACGAAGTAGTTCACGCTTGGCAACAAGCTATGTGGGGTAAGCCTTTGGGGCATGGAATAAACGACTATGGGTTTGTCCAGCCAGAACGAACTATGAGTTCTATTGGCGGATAAATTCATCTGGTTTACACAAGGAGAAATATGTCGAAAACTGTTCTTATGAGATATTTTGCAGGCATTGCGGATACTGCTGGGATAAGTCAAGAAACAGTGGAGTTGAGCCCCGATGCTACAGTTGCTGATTTAGCTAATACCTTATCTGCCTTACACGGGGAGCAATTTCGTCTTAATCTCGCAGTATGTGCTCTCATTAGTAGCGGGCGTCGGTTGCAAGACGACGACCCACTACTGGATGGTGCCGAGATTGATGCCTTGCCCCCATTTGCTGGGGGGTGAGGTTTAGGCCATTCCTGACCACTCTGAAGTGCCGTCGGTGAATTCTTGTTTCTTCCACACGGGGAGATCGAGCTTGATACGCTCTACAAGATCTTCAACAGCTGAGAAGGATTCCCTACGGTGGTCGGAACTAACTGCCACCCCGAGGGCTACATCTCCTACGTCGAGTTGTCCAACTCGGTGAATAACAGCGATTTTGTGGAGCCCATGTTCGGTTGCAACTTTGTGGGCAATGGATTTCACAATATCGGATGCGCTTGGGTGGGCAGAATAATTGATTCTGATGACGCCTTTTTTGTGGTCGTGATTGCGGACACGGCCGCAGAAACTTGTGATTGCACCGGCTGCATCCGTTGTAACGGCCTCTTCGAGTTCTGACATCGAGATCGGTGTGTTCTGAACTCGAGCAATGATGACATCGCCAGCGCCGGTAGAAGCCTCAGTTCCGTGTGCTAGTGCGTAAGTCTTTGCAAAGTGCTCGGAATGAGAGGAGTGTGTATGTGGGTGGTCGCCATCATTGAGTTGATCGACAAGGTGAACGAAAAGATGAGAAATTATTGAGATGCCTTCGGCGACACCGCTAGGAGAACCAGGAAGACTAATGACAACAGAACGATGGTTTCCATCGTCAATAACGCCAGCGACTGAACGGGTCAAAGCAGATGTAGCTACTTTAGATCCCTCGCGGATCATAGCTGGAATTCCAGGAATATCATATGTGAGGATTGACGATATTGCTTGGGGCGTTTGATCTCGACGAGTAATTCCAGTTCCGCCTGTGGTGAGGATGATGTTAGCCCCTGCTTCCATTGAATCGTGTACAGCGCCTTGAACGGGTTCGATGCCATCGGGTACCACAGTGTAGAAAGTGACTTCACCAATTTGGGCGAGAAGGTCTTGTGCAAGTGGTCCAGACTCGTCCTCCCGAACGCCACAAGAGACTCGATCAGAGACAGTGATGACAGCAAATTTTATCTGGTTTCGATTCATGAAATCAGTCTAAAGGATAACTGAGTACTTGCAAATGGAAGGAAAATGATGCGGTATACAAGGCATATTCGCCTAACGGGATTCGGCGAGCGATCGCAAGAGCGTGTTGAGAATTCGAAAATTTTGGTGATTGGTGCCGGGGGATTGGGCTCGCCAGTCCTGTTATACCTCGCTGCGGCGGGAGTAGGAACATTGGGAATTGTCGACGACGACGTCGTTGATATTTCAAATTTGCAACGGCAAGTTCTCCATACCTCCGAAGACGATGGAATCCTAAAGACACAAAGTGCAGAAGAAAGATTAACTGCTCTTAATCCGCGGGTTCACATTGAACGGCATCCCTACCGAATCACATCTGAAAATGCAACACAGATTGCGAGCTCCTACGATTTGGTCATTGACTGTTCTGATAATTTTCAGACACGATACCTTATCGATCGTGTCTGCGAGCAACAAAAAATTCCGCATGTATGGGGCGCGGTGATCGCGTATTATGGACAAGTTAGTGTGTTCCTTCATGATGGTTTAGCTACGAGTGCAACACTTCAAGATGTTTATCCGCAGTCGCAGAAATACGAAGATCTGCCTTCTCCGGGAGTAAAAGGTACATTTGGGCCGTTGTGCGGAATGGTAGGGTCTTTTATGGCCGCAGAAGCACTGAAGATAGTAGCTGGAGTAGGTAGCATTATGGCTGGAAAGCTTGCACTTATTGATGTTTTTAATAGTGATCTGCGAACGATACCTATTATCAAGCGATCGATGGAAACGGTAAAGGACTGACGTGAAAACTGTAGAAGAGCATTACCGGGATGTGCTTGCTCTGGGAGCTCCCGTTGAAGATATGACGGTTGAACTGGCACAAGCACAACATCTAGTATTGGCTGAAGATGTGGTGGCACATAATGCTATTCCGCCTTTTACTAATTCAGCGATGGACGGATTTGCTGTCAGAGCGGCGGATGTTCGTCCGGGGACAGTGCTTCGAGTTGTCGACGATATTCCTGCAGGCGGTTTTTCACGCCTGAGGGTAACCGAAGGAACCACAAGCAGAATCATGACAGGAGCTCCGCTACCAGCCGGAGCGGATGCGGTGCTGAAAGTCGAAGACACCGAGGGTCAAATGGCAAATATGCGAGCCACTTTGCCGTCATCGATTGTTGCTTGTTCTGAAGTGGCTTCCGGTGCGAACGTACGTCACATAGGTGAAGATATAGCTAGCGGGGCAGTAGCTTTCCGTTCAGGAACGCGGATTAATCCGGCGCATGTGGCTGCGCTCGCAGCTTTAGGACATGGAACAGTGCGCGTTCATCGCCGTCTTCGAATAGGTATTATTGCCACCGGACAAGAATTGACCACACCGGGCCAGCCACTAGAACAGGGACGAATCCCAGACTCGAATTCATACCTTGTAGCTGGTCTTTGTCAAGATGCCAACACTACTGTTATACCTGTTTCGTTGCACTCTGACGATCATCTGAAATTCATAAGTCAATTAGAGCGGGTTGCTACAAAATGTGATTTGATCATAACAACTGGTGGAATCAGCGCTGGAGCATTCGACGTCGTCAAAGCAGCTTTATCATCGACCGGTGTCACCTTTGCCAAAGTTGCTATGCAACCAGGCAAACCTCAAGGATGGGGCACTATTAATGGAATCCCAATAGTATGTCTTCCTGGGAACCCGGTGAGCGTATTTGTTTCTTTCCATCTTTTCGTTTTGCCACTTATTCGCACTATGCAGGGCGAGTCTGGTAAAAGATTTGCGGATCTATTCACTATCAGCCAAGCTGGAGTTTCCTGGCAGCACAAGACTGGACGCGACCAGTTCCTCCCGGCAATTTTGGGAGAAAACGGAGTTGAACCTGCTGCTAAAGGTGGTTCAGGTTCACATCTTGTTGGCTCGTTGCCGAAAGCACAATTTCTGGCCGTCACGCCAGCTAATGTAGAACGCATTAATGTTGGCGATGTAATCTCTGTTTTGCCATTTACTCTTATTTGAAAAAGGAACCATATGGATTCGACTATGTCCTTCACACATCTCGATACTGCCGGTCATGCATACATGGTTGATGTGACTAGCAAGCAGCCGACCGTCCGCGAAGCTACTGCAATCGGGAGAGTTTTGTGTTCACCACGTATCATGCAGGCACTACGAGACGGCTCTGTGCCGAAAGGTGATGTCCTGGCGGTCGCGCGTATTAGTGCTATCCAGTCAGTAAAGAAAGTCCCTGACCTCCTCCCACTGGCACATGTTATAGGCATTCATGGGGTGAGCGTCGATATCCGCTTGGAGGAGGACCATGTTGCTATTTCAGCAACAGTTCGGACCGCGGATCGAACTGGAGTTGAGATGGAAGCGATCACGGCTGTCACCGTTGGCGCACTATCCATCATCGATATGGTCAAAGGTGTAGACCGAAGCGCTTATATCGCAGACTGCAAAATTGTCCGCAAGTCAGGTGGGCGTTCTGGCGAATGGAAACGAACAGACAGTTAATTAGCACGTCGAGTCTTACGAGCCGAAATCACGCGCCCTTTGCTTAAAGTAACGATTGAATCAGCTATGTATTCAGCATCGAGAACATTATGAGTCACGATAATCGTAGTCACCCGAGCTGCAGAAAGACGAGCGCGTAATTGCTGTCGTAAGGACTCCGTGGTGGTTTCATCAAGAGCAGTAAAAGGCTCATCTAAGAGAACAACATCCGGATTGATGGCCATAGCTCGAGCTAATGCAATTCGTTGAGCTTGTCCGCCAGATAATTGCGTTGAACGACGGTGAGCGAAATCAGCCATATCAACGAGTGCTAATTCAGTTAAAGCACGTTGCCGGGCTTTATCGCGTGGCATCCCTGCACATCGCAGACCGAATTCTACATTTGCAATGACGCTCAGGTGCGGAAAGAGCAGTGGGGTTTGTTGTAGTGAAACAACGCGGGGACGCGGTGGATCGAAAACAACTGTTCCAGATGATGGTAGTAACGATCGGGCTATTAAACCTAATAAGGTAGATTTTCCAGAGCCATTAGCTCCCATAACAGCTGTCACTGAATGCGCTGGAAAATGTGTTTTGATATAAACGTTTCGGCTAGCAACATGCGCTGAGACTGCGATTGAAGGGGCTGACAACGACGGGAGAGCGTTGTTTGTATATTCCTTCTCTGGAATAGATGTGCGGAAGTGACCTCGAATCCAGCTAGCTAGAGGCCACTGGCGATGGGAAAAACCAGCAATTGCTAACATTAAAGTTGCTAAACCGATCAGCACTACTGCTAAGGCAAGAGCCTGGTCAGTGTCCATTTCTCGTTGTAAATATATTTGGAGGGGCATTGTGCGTGTTACTGCTTGTAGGGAACCCGCAAACGTTATTGTCGCGCCAAACTCTCCTAGCGCACGTGAAAAAGCGAGCGCGATAGAAGAAACAAGCGAGGGGCTAAGGATCGGCAGAGTGACATGAAAAAATGTATAGCTTCTGTCTGCCCCTAGACTGCGTGCAGTATCCTCATAGGCATTACCGTTAGTTTGGACTGCCGATTCGAATGACATAACCAAAAATGGCATAGAAACAAATACTTGCGCAAAAATAACTGCCAACGTGCTGAAGCTGATTGAAATCCCACCAAGTTCAAGGTAGCGTCCTATGAGTCCTTGGCGTCCCCACGTCAACAGTAGTGCAAGACCCGCAACAACCGGTGGCAACACCATGGGTAATAGCACTATTACTCGCAGTAGTTTAGACCACCAATTCCTGCTCCGAGCCAGCACAACAGCAAGCGGCACGCCCAGGATTGTGGCAATCGCCGTTGAGACCAGGCATGTTTTTAGGGATAGCCATAATGCATCTGTTGCTTCTTGAGACACAATCAACTCGAAGAACACTGCCCAAGGTGTTCGCCAGAATATTGCTATTAATGGAATAGAAAGAAAGCAAAGAGCTAATAGTGCTGGTACTAGGAGCCAAGGAGCGTAAGCGGAGCGTTGCGACAAATCTGGATGCTTGTTACTCACGGATACCGACCGTAACCGAAAATCCGTACTCGCCAAGCTTTCGCTGTCCAGCTTCGCTTTTAATAAGATCTAGAATATGTCGAGCAGCTTCCACATTATGGCTATTGCGGGTCAAACCCACCATATAGTTGTTGACCACTTGATTGGCATTGTCGATATCGATTACTTGAATTTTATCGCGCGCAGCCTCTGCGTCGGTTCGGTAAACAACTCCGGCATCAGCTTCTGCACTGGTCACTTTTCCGAGAACGCTTGTCACTGATTGTTCTTCTGACGATGGCGATAGAGCCACGCCATTTAATTCTGCAAGTTTTTGAGTGGCAGCTCCGCAAGGAACTTCCGGAGCGCAGATAACAAGTCGTTTGCTGTCAAGTGACCCATCAGAAAAACCGGTGACGCTACCCGGATTATCTCGCGGTACGACAAGAACCAGAGTGTTCGATGCGAACATAGTTGCATGCGAGACAAGCTTTTTGTCGCTAGCTTTCTTCATATTAGATTCATTTGCGGTTAATAGTAAATCAGCTGGGGCGCCGCTAGAAAGCTGATCAACTAAACCTGAAGAACCGTCAAAATTAAAAGTGACAGTGGCGTCTGGGTCTAGTTCTTTTATGAGTTCGGGAAGAACATTGTGGAGGGATGCGGCGGCAAAAACAGTTACGCCATCTGGTTTGGCTGGATACGATTGTGTAACTGAGCATGCTGTCATGCCGATTGCAAGAATAGAGCAGACAAGTATATTGCTTTTTCTCATGGCCGTCCTCCAATGCAAATTTATACGCGTTGTTGCATCGTATGTATCAATGTGTCACTATTTGCTAAGACTAGTCTATCTATGTGAAATACACGTAGGGTAGAAGTAGTGGACTTAAGTTTGCGATCTATACACGTTAGTATATGTGAACTGACAAATTCCGAATGGAGGAAGCCGTGAAACCATCACACGTTCTTGTTGTTATTATTGTCTTGATTATTATTTTTGGTGCTTCTAAACTACCAACAATTGCAAAATCGATTGGGCAAAGCGCCAAAGTCCTCAAAAAAGAAATGAAAGAACTCCAAGACGATGTTCCACCAGAGTCCTCGGATACGCCAGATCATAAGGAAACTGATAAGAAGTAAGGCATAAAGTGGCTAAAAATCCAGAAGCGCGAATGGGGATTTTTGCACATATCCGCGAGCTTCGAAAGCGGCTGGTCTTAGCGCTTTTGGGTATAGTCATCGGGACTGTCCCCGGGTGGTACTTGTATGAGCCAGTGATGCGGTTTATTCAAGAACCAGTGAGGCAATCACAAAATGCGGAGCTAGCACTCAACTTTCAGACCATTGGGGCAGCTTTTGACTTGAAGTTAACTGTGGCTATCTGGCTTAGTATCTTGTTGACAAGCCCGTGGTGGATAACACAGGTGGGTCTTTTTATTGCTCCTGCTTTGAAACGTAGAGAAAAGCTCTATGTTCTTTTATTCGGTGTCGTTGGAGTAATTCTGTTTAGCAGTGGCGCGATCAGCGGAGTGTGGATGGCGCCGCGGGCAGTAGAGATCTTACAATCATTTGTGCCTGAGGGGGCGGTTTCGCTACTGCAGGCAAATGCATATGTCACTTTTTACATGCGGCTGGTAATTGCATTTGGTATCTCATTTTTATTGCCAGAATTGCTTGTTGTGCTGAATTTCTTAGGCCTTATGTCTGCGAAAACAATGATAAAAGGTTGGCGTTGGGCAACCGTTGTAGCATTTGTTTTTGCAGCAATCGCTAATCCCTTGCCAAGTCCGTGGCCGATGATCGTTCAGGCATTATTCTTGTTAGCTCTGTACTTACTTGCAGTTCTTGTTTCTTGGATTCGAGAACGAGTGGTAACAAGATCGCTAAAGAAAATATCCTGAGAAATTTTTGTGAAATATGTTTTGGGGCCTCTACTAAGTAGAGGCCCCAAAACATATGAGTTATGAGCGTTTAACCGCCACCAGTAAGCCATCTCCAATCGGGATTAGCGAGCTAGTCAGTTCGGCAGACTCTTGGATGGTCTTGCCGAGGTTACGCATTGCTACTGTCTGCTCATCGCGTCGTGCAGGATCGGCAACCCGGTCGTGATAGAGCGCATGAGCGACGACGAGGATGCCGCCTACACGTAGCATTCGTAGCGCTTCGCTCACATCGCCTTCCGCTTCTAAGATATCGCCATCGACTAGAACGAGATCATAGGAGTTTGGGGCTAGACGTGGAAGAATGTCTGCGCTTCGGCCATTGATCAGACGATAACGTCCAGATCTGATTCCAGTATGAGCAAAGTTCTGCCGCGCTAGATTCTGAGCCTCTGAATCAGTATCAATACTGGTTAATTGCGAGTCTTGCGAACTGGCCAAAAAATATAAACCACTCACGCCGGTTCCGGTACCAATGTCTGCAATTGTTTTGACACCATTGACGGATACTAGCATGGACAAAAACTGACCAGTCGCTGGGCTTATTGGATCGATGCCTAGTTCGGCAGACTGATGACGTGCTTGGATAATAAAATCATCATCGGTCGCAAACGATTCGGCATACAACCAGGATTGGGCTTTTTCGATGCTCATTTATCTGCTTTCTTCCTATGCAGGGGATACGCCGAGGGATTTTCCAGACAGACCACGAGCACGATGACCAAGAGTCGACGCGATTGCATCGATGGCGTCACGAGCAGGTGAAACCTTATCTTGAGCTGTTAGTGGTACTCCGGCATCGCCACCTTCACGCAGTGTTTGCTCGAGTGGAATCTGGCCCAACAGCGGAACTTTGTAGCCGAGAATATACGACAGCTCATCCGCTACTTTTTGGCCACCGCCAGAGCCGAAGATATCCATCTTGCTACCATCAGGCATCGCGAGGAAAGACATGTTTTCAATGACGCCGACTACTCGCTGTTCCGTTTGCTTTGCCATCATGCCAGCGCGTTCTGCAACGTCAGCCGCAGCAATTTGAGGCGTTGTAACAAGAACAATTTCAGCTTGTGGAATCAACTGTGCTACCGACAAGGCGATGTCGCCTGTCCCCGGCGGCAGATCGATGAGAAGCACATCGAGATCGCCCCAGTAAACGTCGGAGAAGAACTGTTCTAGTGCACGGTGAAGCATCGGTCCACGCCACACAACTGGAATATTTTCTTCCATGAACATACCGATTGAGATGGTCTTTACATCATGCGCAATCGGCGGAATGATCATCTTGTCCACCACCTGTGGCGGTGAATCAACGCCCATCATCTGTGGAATAGAAAAACCGTAAATATCTGCATCAACGACGCCGACCTTCAAACCTTGACGTTGCATAGCAGTTGCCAAGTTAACCGTCATTGAGGATTTGCCTACGCCGCCTTTGCCAGAAGAAATGGCGTACACACGGGTGAGGCATCCTGGTTCGCTGAATGGGTTGTGACGCTCGGGTGCGCCACCGCGCAGCGTCTTCTGTAGTTGAGCTTTTTGCTCATCAGTCATAACGCCCATTGTTACGCTGACGCCGGTCACGCCTTCAACACGAGAAACTGCTTCAGTCACATCGATTGTGAGCTTATCGCGCAGGGGACATCCAGCCGTCGTAAGATTAATTCCAACAGTTACCTGGCCGTCGTCGGTAATGTCCACCGATCCGACCATCCCTATCTCCGTGATAGGGCGACGGATTTCGGGATCATACACCGTTGCCAGTGCTTTATCGATTAAGTCTCGAGAAATAGTCATAGGTTCTAGTCTACCTTCTTTTGTGAGGATTCATCAGCTGCCAAAAAATCTGCAAGTTGAGCTTCAAGCTGGGCAATTCTGGTATTTTTTTCTTGCAATTCGGCTTGTAATTCATCGTTGGATTCACGATAAATTTCAAGTTGGTCACGGATTTCCGAACGAACGAAGTCGCGGGTGGCGATGTCATTCATTGCCAACCTAAGCGAGGCAATTTCGCGAGTAATGTACTCCGTGTCTGCCAGATTTCGTTCCGCGGTAAACCGGTCTTGTTGCGCTGTGACGCGGTCACGATCATCCTGGCGGTTTTGCGCCAACAAAATGAGGGGCGCCGCGTAGGACGCCTGTAACGAGAGCATCAGCGTCAGAGCAGTAAATCCAAGTTCGGCTGAATCGAAGCGTAATGAATCAGGCCCCCAGGTATTCCAGATAAGCCAAATAGCAACGAATATTGTGAGGTAGACAAGGAACTGCGGCGTTCCAGAAAAACGGGCGATACGCTCCGAGACAACTCCTACCGCATCTGAATCCCAGCGCGCTTTCTTAATTCGGCGCGAGCGCTTATCTGATGGTTCATCAAAATTTGCCATTAGTCTACCTCCTCTTCTTCGTCATGGTTGTGTTGAGCATCAACAGCCTCATCGAGTTCGGCTTCATCTGCTTCTCGCCAATCATCTGGGAGCAGATGATCGAGCACATCATCGACAGAAACTGCGCCAACGAGCATATCGTCGACGACGACGGGCAGTGCTGTCAGGTTGTATGTTGCTAACAGACGTGTGATCGTTCCAATACCGTCCTCGGGGGACAGCGTCTCTATATGATCGATAATGCCACCGATCATATTCGATGGCGGTTCGCGTAACGCCCGTTGTAAATGAACAACACCCAAATATCGCCCGGTGGGTGATTCGTGAGGTGGACGGGTCACAAACATGACTGAGGCGAGGGCCGGTGCTAATTCAGGTCGACGGGCCTGAGCAAGGGCCATCGCCACCGAGGCGTCTGGTGGCAAAATAATCGGATCGGTAGTCATCAAACCACCAGCGGATCGTTCAGAATAACTCATCAGGCGACGCACATCGCGAGCTTCTTCTGGCTCCATACGCTCGAGGAGCGCCTCGGCTTGTGCGACCGGAAGTTCGTTAACCAAGTCGGCGGCGTCGTCGGGTTGCATAACCTCAAGAACGTCAGCAGCACGATCGACGTCGAGAGATTCCATGATCGCAACGCGATCGTCGTCGCCTAATTCTTCCAGCACGTCAGCGAGACGTTCGTCCGATAATTCGCGAGCCACAGCCAATAAGCGGTCCTCCGGCAGGTCACGCAAAATGTCAGCAACGTCTGGTGCCTTGAGTCCGGAAATCTGCGCCAACAGGGCAGTGGCGCCTTGACTAGAAACTCTGCTAGCTAAACCGCGAACAGCGGACGTCGGGATCAATAGCGTGTTGCCGGCGTCTTTCGCCCCGCGTCCCATACGAACATAGAGAGTGGTTACGCGCCACTCACGTGCCCGCGTTTGTTCAATAGCAAGATCTTCAATTTCTGCTGGTTCACCAGAATCAATGACGGTAACTTGCCTGTCAAGAAGTTCACCAACAGCCATCGTTTCAACCGGGCGCTGCGTGAAACGTCGCATATTCACTAGGCCGGTAGTAATGACCTGTCCGTTTTCCATTGATGTCACTCGGGTAAGTGGCACGAATACTCGGCGTTTTCCAGCAACATCAACAGTTAGCCCCACTGCGAGCGGGGCGCCCCGTAATCGGAAAACCACGACGACGTCACTAACCTTACCTACTCGATCCCCAATCGGATCGAAAACGTCAGCTCCAGCGAGGCGTCCCACAAAAACACGGGATGGACCATGAGTGCCCATTTTTCACTCTCCTTTATTCGTCGTGGCGGGCGCACCCGCTCTAATGGTCAAATGCTAGCTTTGACTAGTTACTTTGTTAGCCGAGCCATCCATGCTTCGACGTCTTCAACAGTGCGTGGAATACGCTCAGAAAGGCGTACCGCTCCGTTAGCAGTGATGACGACGTCGTCTTCAATACGAACTCCGATGCCACGGAATTCTTCTGGCACCTTGAGGTCGTCTTCGCGGAAGTACAAGCCTGGTTCGATTGTGAAAACCATGCCCTCTTCAAGAACTGCATCTTGATAAAGCTCGCGTTTTGCTTGTGCGCAATCATGAACATCAAGGCCAAGATGATGAGATGTTCCGTGCGGCATCCAGCGGCGATGATACTGGTTTTCTGGCTTGAGTGATTCCTCAGCCGATACTGGAAGAATACCCCATTCTTCTAAGTGACGAGCAATGACGCTCATAGCAGCGGTATGTACATCACGGAATCGAACGCCAGGTTGCGAAGCTACTTCAAGGGCATAGTTGCATGCTTCAAGCACAGCTTCGTACACCTTTCGCTGCGTCGGCGAGAACTTTCCAGAAACCGGGAGGGTTCGAGTGATATCTGCAGTGTAGAGAGAATCAACTTCGGCTCCAGCATCGATGAGCATAAGCGTGCCGTCAACAAGTGGGCCATCGTTCTTGATCCAGTGCAGGGTATTCGCGTGATTAGCGGCTGCAGCAATTGTGTCGTATCCAAGGCCGTTTCCTTCTTCGCGTGCCTTAGCAAAGAACGCGCCTTCAATCACGCGCTCACCACGCCAATGCGTGCGAGCCCGTGGGAAGGATGCGACGATGTCATCGAAGCCAGAGTGAGTGACATCGATAGCCTTTTGGATTTCGCTGATTTCGAATTCATCCTTAATAAGGCGTAATTCCGAAGCGGTTTCTGCTAGTTGCTCATTCATTTCGGTCGCATCAGAAAGAAGCCCGTTCTCTTGACGTAACTGTTCAACCATCGCCTCAATGCCGGCATCTGATCTTGGCATCACTCGGATGCTAATCTCGCCAAGGTCTTTTGCCAGGGCGTCGCGCAATGAGTCGATATGCGCCACTCGTAAACCGGTTAGCGTGGACATCTCTTCAGCAGACAGACGAGCACCAACCCAAAACTCGCCATGACGCGAATCAGCATAAAATTCTTCTGATGAGCGTGATGCGCGGGGATGGAAATACAGAGTCGCATCGTGGGTAGCTTCATCCGTGCAGTTTTCTGCTGCGCGAGGTTCCAGAACAAGAACTGCTCCTGGCTCGTCTTCGCCACCCAAACCAGTTAAGTGTGCGAAAGCAGAATGAGCTCGGAAACGATAGTCAGTATCGTTGGAGCGTACTTGCAGATCTCCGGCAGGGAAGACTAGACGCTCACCGATAAAGTGAGAGCCGAGCTTGTAATGACGTGCTGGCAGATAATCGGCGGCAGCTGCACGCTGCGGGCCTGCCGGGCGAGCACCCCAGTCTTCACCGATGAACGAACGGAACGCGTCACTTTTTGGACGTTGCGTGCGGTTATGCGCACGCTCTTCTAAAGATTGTTTTTCTTCACTCATGTAACCCATTATCCCACTTAATGGCAGGGGATTCTAACCTCTAGTTGGAGGTGTGAGTATATCGCGGTGGAGCCCATGAGTAATATGGAAAGCATGAAGATAGATCTGCACGCCCACTCCACTGCATCTGATGGAACTGATTCGCCTAGTCAACTGGCACTGCAAGCATGCGCGGCCGGTCTCGCCGTCGTCGGAATCACCGATCACGATACTGTTGACGGATGGAACAGTGCTGCGGCAGCAGCTACCGAAACTGGCGTCCGGCTAGTCCGTGGTATGGAGCTGACGGCAACATGCCATGGAGCACGAGTGCATATTCTCGGCTACTTATTCGATCCGGAAAACGAAGCTGTGCGAAACCATATTTATACCGTGCAAGCCTCACGTGAAAATCGAGCGCGAGAAATAACTGAACGGTTGGCAGTTGACTTTCCAATCACATTTGATGACGTTCTTGCTCAAGCAGCCCCAGATGCTGTTCTTGGCCGGCCACACATTGCCGATGCACTGGTAAAACTTGGCATCATTGCCAATCGGTCAGAAGCGTTTGAACAGATTCTGAGTTCTTCTTCGCCCTACTATGTTAGTCAGTATGCACCAGAAGCAGTTGACGTTGTCCAATTTATCCAGCAAGCAGGCGGAAAAACAGTGTGGGCGCACCCATGGGCACGAGCACGCGGGAAGGTTGCCCCAGATTCTGCTTTTGCAGAATTAGCTGAAGCAGGTCTCTTCGGAGTTGAAGTAGATCACCGTGACAATCCTGCCGATACACGGCCGGCGTTGGCTGATATTGTTAAGGGGTGTGGGCTTGCACGATTCGGGTCATCGGATTATCACGGTACTGGAAAACCAAACAAGCTCGGAGAAAACACCACATCTGAAGATGTGTACTATCAGCTTATCGACGGGACTTTTGCGGAGGTTATCTAGTGTCATTCGATACGTCGTTGTTTGTCTCGGCATTCGCAACACTCATTGTGATTATTGATCCTCCAGGTAACTTGCCGATTTTTTTGGCTTTAACGTCCAAAGCGTCGGAGCGTAACCGTCGTCGGATCGCATTCCAGTCTAATTTTATCGCTGGAATTTTGCTGTTGCTCTTCGGCTTCTTTGGTTTTGCGATGTTCAATGCGCTGGGTATTTCCGCGCCGGCATTGCAACTATCAGGTGGGCTATTGCTATTGCTTATCGCACTCCAACTTCTGACGGGACAAGAAGAGGACCCCGGCGAGTCCGACGGCGATCTCCACGTGGCGATGGTTCCATTAGGTATGCCGCTGTTGGCCGGTCCTGGGTCTATTGTTGCGTTCATGCTGCTTATTGACGACGCTGGGCATGACTGGGTTCGTATCATTACCACAGTTCTTGGTTTGGTCACCGTTTTGACTATTTCGTGGCTGACAATGCGCTTTGCTAACCCAATTCTTAAATTGTTGGGTGAATCCGGAATTATGCTGCTTACGCGATTGTCTGGCATGCTTTTGGCTGCTATCGCTGCGCAGCTGATGATTAACGGCATCGTGGCAATTGTCAATACGCATTTTTTGAGTTGAACTAAGCGCGTTTATGAAAGAAGCCGGCGAGAGAATTTCTCGCCGGCTTTTCTATGCATTTTTATGGTATGTCACGTGCTCAGTCTGTAGATTTGCGGATACGACGACGCTGGCGTGGCTTGCGCTCGCGTGTTTCATGAGAATCAGAAGAGCGCTTCGAATGTTGGCGGCTGTGTGAGCCGTGCTTGTCATGGTGGTCACGCGAATCGTTATGGCGTCGTCCACGACCAGCGTTCTTACCCGTTTCGCCAAGGTCTTCGAGCTTTTCAGCCGCTAGACCTTCCCGGACGCGTTGCTCTTTTGGTAACCGACCAGTGACTTCGGTAGGAATGTCAAGATCGGTATAAAGATGGTCTGACGTGTGGTAGGTTTCTACTGGTTCTGGCATTCCTAGGGAGAGCATCTTGTTGATGACTGACCACTTTGGGGTATCTTCCCAGTCTACGAATGTGATTGCAGTGCCCGAATGGCCTGCTCGACCCGTCCGTCCGATCCGGTGGATATACGTTTTTTCGTCTTCCGGAGTCTGGTAGTTGATCACGTGGGTAACGTTATCGACGTCGATACCGCGTGCTGCGACATCGGTGGCAACAAGTACATCAATCTTGCCATGACGGAAGGCGCGCAACGCTTGTTCACGAGCTCCTTGTCCGAGATCGCCGTGCATTGCCCCGGTAGCAAAACCTCGAGCAGCGAGATCTTCGGTTACTCGTGAGGCAGCCCGCTTAGTCCGGGTGAAAATAATGGTCAGACCGCGTCCGCGTGCCTGCAGGATTCGGGAAAGAACCTCAATCTTATTCATTGCATGGGTGCGGTAGACGACTTGGCGTACAGATTTAACGGTAGTGGAATCGTCGTCGTGAGCTTGAGCACGGACATGGGTAGCATGCGTCATGTATCGACGTGCCATTGCTACCACTGGTCCCGGCATCGTTGCAGAGAAGAGCATCGTATGCCGGTTGGGTGGTGTTGTGCTTAAAATATTTTCAACATCTTCAAGGAACCCTAAATCCAGCATTTCGTCTGCTTCGTCGAGAACGACGGTGCGGACGGCGTGGAGGTTGAGGGTCTTGTGTTTCATCAAATCGATTAATCGTCCCGGTGTTCCGACGACGATTTCGGCGCCCTTTTCGAGTTCTTTCACTTGCGGCTCGTATGCGCGACCGCCATAGACTTCAACAACCCGTATTGAACGTTTGGTAGCAGCTGCACGCAGATCTTGTGCCACCTGTTTAGCCAACTCGCGAGTAGGAACGACGACGAGACCTTGTGGCGCTCCAGGATGTTCGAGTGAGTCGAACCCCTCTTCGTTAGGGCCTACACAGCGCTGGATCATTGGAATGCCAAAGCCGAGAGTCTTGCCAGTTCCGGTTTTCGCCTGGCCGATAATATCGGATCCCTTAAGTGCTACTGGAAGCGTGAGAGCTTGAATAGGGAAAGGGTGAGTAATACCTTTTTCTGCGAGAGCTTCAACGATTGGAGCAGATACTCCGTAATCGGCAAAAGTCTTTTGATCAAGGTTAAGATCTTTTCCAGCTGCTTCGATATCTGCTGCTGGTTCTGTATTAGTTGGAACGGATGCTTTTGATGTATCCGCGATTCCTGACGTTTGAGTCATACCTATGCTTTCTATATTCGGCTTCTGTTTGGTTTTTATGCAAAACCGAAGCCGACGCGCCGTTGTGGCGCTCCTGATACCTGGACGTAACCTAAGGCATCTGCTGGTACGAACACAGTTTCATTATCTGAGCTTGTCAGCACTAGTGGCTTGTGGTTTGTTAACACATCAGTCACGAGTGCATTGAGCTCCTCAGTGGCCATATCTACACTAATGTTCACCGCAGCGCTAACGTCGCGGATTCCGATTGTAATATCCAAGGTTTGTCCTTTCTTTCCACATGATATCCTACCTTTCCTGTCAAGGACTTTCACCTAAGCTGACTTGAGAATCGCGTAGGGCGTACTTTTACTGCGTTAACGACCCTAATTAACTCCCTAAGTTGCGGAGGTCTTGACGGACTTAGTGCGGTGTACTCCGAAATATGTGGGAGGTGAAAGATAACATTAGAGAAGGTCGAATTCTTGATACTCCAGTAGAGAAGGTTACTTATGCAGAGCTTAGTAGTTGATTCTTCGCATGATGCGGTAATTAACGCATGCCGAGATGCTTGTAACTCTCATCATGCTGGGCGAGCATTCTCTGTTTTAGGTGCTCCGGGAACTGGGAAAACAACGGTTCTTCAGCGCTGTGTAAGAGCGGTCTTGGACGTAAAGCCTGATGCCCGAATAGCGGTTCTTTCACCTGATCGGCGTGCCGCCGGCGAACTACGCAACGATATTGTGAAGCAATTTTCGGCCTTAACTGAAAACGTCAGAGTGCGTTCGGTAACTGCTTTTGCTTTTTCTATTGTTTCGGAATACGCCCAAGCGATTGGTCGCAAAGAGCCTGAGCTACTATCGGGACCGGATCAAGACGCCGTCATTCGAGACGTTATTGACATAGCCACTCGTTATTACACAGATGATGGACCCTTAGGAACTGTGCAGCCTGAGATCGCGAAGCTTGAAGCTTTTCGCCGTGAATATCGAGATCTGCTGACGCGCTCTGCAGAACTAGGCATAACAGCACAACACCTGCGTGAACTTAGCCAAGAAAACGACAATATCTCCTGGGCCATCGGAGCAGACCTGATGGAGGAGTATGAGAAAGCGCTAGCTGTCCAAGCCGGTAGTGGCCACGGGAATCCAGACCGTACTGACCACGCCCGGATAGTCACGCAAGCAGCAGCACTGCTGCAACAATGGGATACGGATCCAGACGGAATAATACAGCGCAAGCGCCCGGTATGGGACTGGGTGATTATTGACGATATCTCGAACTGTACCCTAGCGCTTCGTCACCTACTAAGGGTTTTACAAGAATACGGAACACGAATCTTGGTATTTGGTGATCCAGACGTTGGAGTACAGGGATACAGAGGCGGTATTCCTGCCCTCCAGACTTTACTCGAGCGATCCTCTGCGCAGCGCGGTTTAGGTGCGCAGCGGTTCGTATTGGAGCACCATTATCGTGGCGGTGGTGATACTACACTGATAACTAAAAAGTTGACTGGAGCTATTCACGTCTCCGGATCCGGGGCACAACGCAAAGCGGATTATGAGTGGGCTACTCCGTGTCAGATAACTGGTCACATTTTTCTCAGCGAACATGACGAGATTGCGTATCTTGCAACCAAAATACGACACTTGCATGTCGATCAGGGAGTACCGTATTCGCATATGGCTGTTATCACGCGCTCGCGGTCTAGCCATAGCGGTTTGCGGCAGGCATTTTTAGATTACGGTGTTCCTGTTCAACCGCTACCAACAACTACACCGTTGCGTTTTAATCCCGTTGTGGCTGACTTGCTTTTGCTCATCGGACAGGTGATTGATGCGAGCAGTACTGATCTCTCGGTAGAAGACATTCGGCGGCTACTAACCGGTCCACTTTTTGGGCTGACTTCTGTTGAGCTTTCTTCCATCCTTGGAAAAATGCATGGCTGGGAGATAGCAGCTGGTGGTCATCGCACGGGCGATCGACTGTTGCTATCAGTGTATGATTCTGATCCGATTTCTCCTGCCGCGCGTATCCCTGAATTGGATTCAGTGCGCTCAGCTATCGCCAAAATTCGTGAAGCACTACGTCATACATATACGGCAGAAGAAATCTTGTGGGTTGCATGGGAAAGCATCGGCAAAGCCGAATACTGGCGTGATCTCGTTTTGAACGGTTCCGAAGGAGCTGACCAAGCAAATCGTTATCTTGATGCAGTGATTCAGCTCTTTCGGATAGCACAACGATTAGCTGATCGAGATCCTGCTAACGCTGGGATTACAGATCTATTGCGGGTGTTACAAGAACAAGAAGTGCCGGAAGACTCAATTGCACGGACATCTTCGTATGAAGGCATTATGCTGACAACTCCGAATGCAACTATAGGGCGGACATGGAATCATGTTTTCATTTCACAACTCAACGATGGAGTATGGCCTAATCTTCGGTTACGAAACCCATTGACTCGAGTGCCGGAGCTTGTTTCAGTAATCGTTGGTAGCGAGCTTGCGGGGCGCTCTGTACCTGCAAAACAACGGGTAGAAGATGTAGTCGACGACGAGTTACGGATGCTTTTGTATGCAGTGTCGCGTGCAACTGACGGGATTGAAATAACCTGTGTGAATGGTGAGGATACGTTACCGTCTCGGTTTATGTCTTGGCTTTTCCCGGATAACTCGCCGTTGTTGATGCGACATGAGAAAGCTACTATTGCGCTAGACAAAGCGACTTTTGTTGGTCAACTCCGCCAGGCTGTTCGGCGTGATAACCCAGATTTAGCGGATCAAGCTCACGAATACTTGGATCGCTTAAGTGACCTATTCGGCCACCATACGACAAACCGAATTTGGGTTGACGAAATCGAATACAGTTCCCTCGAATCCAGCGACACTACAGTACGAATTTCCCCGTCAGCAGTAGAAAATATTCTGTCATGCCCACTCCGTGGTGTTTTGGATTCAGCTCACGGGCAAAATCTCGCTAACTCGGTATTAGCTCAAGTCGGAACGCTTATTCATCAAATCGCTGAAGAGACCGTGACGCCGGATAAAGATAGCATGACTGAACGGTTCGAAGAATTGTGGGAATCACAAGACTTTGGAACAGAGCTAGAAACCCAACAGCTACATGTGCGGGCCTTAACTATGGTGGATAAACTCTATGCATATTTGGTGCAGCACCCGAGCAAAGCCTTATGCGAATTATATGCCAGAGTAGAGCGTGATGATCTGGTCGTATCGGGCAAGATCGATCGGTTGGAGTTCCTTGACGCCGATGGGCAAGAAGTTCGAGTGGTTGATTTCAAGACTGGTAAAACTAAACCTCCGAAAGATGAAGGTGACAAAGTTCCGCAGTTACTTATATACCAGTGGCTGGTAGAACAAGGTGGTCTAGTAATGCCTGAGGGATTAGCTACTCCAACAATAAGCCGTGGTGCCCAGCTAGTTCATATTGGTACACCAACTAGGAATTATGGACTGACAGAACAAAATGAATTAGATGATGAACAGCGCAACGCTATTGAACAAATGATTGAACAAGTAGCCCAGACACAACGTTCACAGTCTCTTGCTGCCCTCCCAAGCCAAGAGTGCCGTATATGTACTTATAAAACGATGTGCCCGGCGCAGGAGGGGAAACGTATTTTTTCATGACTAGTTACGAACAATTTATTGAAACGGATCAGTTCCCACCAACTGAAGAACAAAAGGCAGTTATTACTTCAACTCATCGGGCGACTTTGGTGATTGCAGGAGCCGGATCAGGCAAAACGGCGACTATGGCGAATCGAATTGCTTGGCTGTTAGCTTCCGGGCAAGCTCAGCCGCAAGACATTCTTGGACTTACTTTTACACGGAAAGCTGCTGGTGAATTAGCTGACCGTGTAAATCGGAAGATTGCTGAAATATCGGCGCGAGGGTTGTTCAAGCATGAGCCAACAGAAAACGACGTGGCTAGTGAAGCTGTGGGCCCAGATGCTGAATCTCGCGTGAGGGAGACAATCAACCGTGAAGCTTCGCGCACGCACGCCTACTTCGAACGCCCAACAATTAGCACGTATAATGCATTTGCATCAAATATTGCGACTTCTTATGCGATGCTTATTGGTGAAGACCCAGGTGCCCGATTGATGAACGAAGCTGAGCGTTATCAGCTGATGTTTGACATTGTTGCACATAGCGCGATAGATGATGCGCTTGCGGACAAATCTATTGATAGCCTAACCGATGCAGCTTTGAGCTTGGCTGCTGGACTTATCGATAATGATGTCACTGTTGACGAGGCCCATCGATTCCTTGAAGAAGAAGCGCAAGCAGTCGACGAAGTTCTCTCGCCGCGACTATCAGCCAAGTCGACTCCAGATAAGGGGTCTATGGAGCGTGCCCAATACGATCGAGCAAAAACTGCCTTCACTCGTAAATCAATAGTAAAAAGTCTGGAAGCTCGAGTACATCTTCTAGAATGTGTGCGGCTTTATCAAGAACAAAAAAAGAGCCTAGGGCTGATTGAATTTGCTGATCAGGTTTCGTGGGCTACTCGCATTTTGGAAAATGTCCCGGAAGTAAGGGCAACACTTGCGACGAAGTTTTCCGTCGTATTATTAGATGAATACCAAGACACGTCGGTGAATCAGGCGCGCTTCTTGCACGCTGCTTTCGGACAAGCGCAGTCGGTGACTGCAGTGGGAGATCCTAACCAAGCAATTTACGGATGGCGTGGGGCATCTGCAAACGCCTTTTCCGATTTCATCCGTGATTATGAAGTCCCACAATCAGCTCGCTTATCCTTATCGCAAGCTTTTCGTAATGCCACCACAATTCTGGATGCGGCAAATCGTATAACTCAGGGGAAGCTTTCTTATGAAGGGCTGTCTATAAAGAGTTTACGGCCACGGTCCGGAGCTCCAGCAGGTGAAGTAACGCGGATACATCGCCACTATGCTCGCGATACCTACAAGGCGCTAGCCCAACGTTTAGCTGTTGAACTAAAGAAAAAACACGATGGACATTTTCCAACCGCAGCGGTGCTGGTACGGAACCATAGCTTTGAAAATGACGTTATTGCCGCGCTCGAAGAATATGATGTCCCGTTCGAGGTTATCGTAGGACAGTCAAGCATTGTTCGGCCAGAAATTCGTGCTGTTCGTGCCTTGCTGACCGTTGCAGAGGATTCTCAACGGAATGATCAGCTCATGTATTTGTTCAATTTCTTTGGTATAGGAATAGCTGATATACGAGTCTTTTCTGATTATGCTGTAGAGCATACGCGTCAAGAACAAGATTTCCTGCTGAACCATATTTCGGCCAAGTCCAGTGCAGATATAGATACCCGCTCACTGCGTGAACAACTAGGTAGACCGAACGTGAGCTTAGTGTCTGAGCTTCTTGCGGGTAATGAAATCAGTAATATGAGCATTGAAGCTCAGCAACGAATCGAGCATATACGCTCCTTAGTTGTTTCTATACAACAAGAACGTCAGCGCGGTATAGAACATCTAGTGTCAAGTGCCATTAAAAAATTAGACTTACCAATTTATGCTGCTACGCGAGTAAAAGGTTCCGCGAGTATACAGGCAGCACTAGCGAGTTTCGTGAAGCTAGCTGGAACTTACGCCAATAATAATCCGTTGGCTCGTATTGGTGGGTTCTTATCGTGGATCGATGCGATAGAAAGCCATGAACACAGTGGAGAACTGTCGACTGCTGCTGATGCGTCAGTTGGATATGAGATTGAGCCTAGCGCTGGCGTCGTCCAAATCCTCACGGTTAATGCTGCTAAAGGTCTAGAGTGGGATATTGTTGCTATTCCGGAACTGGTAAACAAGCGATTTGATTACCAGAAAAATCGGTATCCGTTCTGGCATAAACAGCTCGGTATGTTTCCTTTTCCGCTACGTGCCGATAAGGAGCATATTCCACATTTTAGTGTTCAGGATTATTTGGATATTGATGATGCGCAAATGCGCAAGTGCCAAGCTTTAGTAGATTACGGCTTCTATGATGAAAGTATTCGTTCATACGCTGGCGATGAAGAACGTCGTCTCGCATACGTTGCTGTCACACGACCCCGTACGATTTTGATGTTGTTAACCTATGATTTCAAAGATCCAGCAGACGCGCTCAAACAATACCAGTCTGTCATGAAAGATGCTGAGGACAGCACTGACACAAGTATCGAGCCAGGTAATCAATTAGATAGTGAACCGATATTTTTTGCCAATACCTTCATTTCAGATTTGGAAGGTAGCACTCAGCGGGACGAACATTATCAAGAACCGTTTGTGTCGCTTGAAGAAGTAAGTCACTGGGGACAAACTCAGGGATTCTCTGTCGAAGATAGTGACACATTATCGCATGGAGAAGAATCAGCAGAATTCATATGGCCTGATAGCGTGGACCGATCCGTCGAGGCACGATCAGGAGGATATCCATTTGCTGACATAGAGATCGAGCCCATCTTAGATATGTGGAAAGCTACGTATGAACGACTTCGTCAGGAATACATGCAGGATGATCTAGGTAACCGCGTGGAAAGAAACTATCTCACTGCCTCTGACGTCGTGTCTCTGATGGACAATGCGGATCAATTCTATCGTGATCAGCGCCGGCCAATTCCGCAACCTTCAACCCGTGCTAGCAGGACAGGTACCAGCGTTCACGCTTCCATCGCAGCACATTTCAACGCCCCATTAACGCTAGATATTGACTCTGTATTAGATGTCAGTCAGATGCCAATTGATATAGATACAGATCTGTCAGAGATAGATGTCGAATTGTTCCGTACTCGTTTCGAGAAATCGCGTTTTGCGAGCCTGTCGCCGCTAGCTATCGAGCAAGCACTCGAAGTTTATGTGGCTGGTTTTCCAGTGCGCTGTGTAATAGACGCAGTTTTCGATACCTCTGATGATTCGCATTCCAAACCAGTCACTATCGTTGACTGGAAAACTGGCAAACGTCCAGCACTGGAACAGCTTCATTCGCGTGAGCTACAGCTAGGTCTCTACCGACTTGCTTGGGCAAAGTCGCACAACATTGACTTAGCTAATATTGATGCGTGTTTCTATTACCTAGGTGAAAAAGATCCTTCTCGCAGAGAGGTCCATGCTGGTGAACTCAGCGAAAAAGATATCGAGCAGGCTATTGAGCAAGCACTCATAGCGAGGCAGGGTGCTATAGAATAGCTGCACTTTCGTCGTCGTCCCCAGTATGGAAACCAGCTTCAGAGGCATCCTCGATAGGTAGATCAGTATCTACGCTGTCTACTTCCCATACTGGGCCAGGCGCAAGATCCGGATCCGCTGATATCTCTTCCGCTAGTTCATTCATCATTTCTTTCGCTTCGTGAATAATGGCACGATCGGAATTCCGGACACCAAACATGAGCCAACGGGCGAGTGCGATTTCGCTCAACAGTACTGTTCGTGTAAAGAAGTGTTCGTCTAGGTCATCTGCAAGGGAATTGCGGTAAGACTCGACAATTGCATCGAACAATGATTCGTCGATGCCGGACATAAGTGAGGCAAAGTCATGCGCTGGGTCTCCTACGTGTGCCTCGCCAAAGCCAAGAACACAACTGACATGACCCTCAGACCACAAGATGTTATCCGGCGCAATATCGCCATGAACAACGCGGGGAGTAAAAGACCATAACTCAGTATTTTCGATGGCGTTTTCCCAACGTCGGTTCAATATTGCGGGAACAGAACCGGTGGCGTTTGCGTCGGTAAGCTCAGTTAACAACCGCTTCCGAACAGTTTCGGAATTGTATGCGGGCATCCCAGCATCGGTAATGGTTGCGGGGTTGAGCTGATGAACTGTCGCAAGAGTTCGCCCTAATTCGTGAGCCTGGTCAATTGTTAGGCTATCGAAATCGAATGTTTTCCCTAAAGGTCGAGGGTAAACGATTGCTCTGCCGTTGGTGAGAGGAGCGAAGCCAGCAGGGCGCATAACATCAAACGGCAATTGGCCATGACGTAAACGGTCCACTAACACAGGCGACAGTCCAGCCTCAGCTTCAATCACAGTGGAAGCATGTGAATTGCGAGGAACCTTGACAATCCAGTGCTTGCCGCGCGAATCCAGGACCCCGCCGAAGATGAAATCTGGAGAAGACGAGTACGGTCCACGAATAGATACAGCGTTCAACCCGTCTACTGCGACGACGGCGAGGGCAGCTAAATGATAAGGCGACATTTTCATAGTTCCACGGTATCTATTTTTCTTCTACTATTCCCAACCCACACGCCTCTTACCACAAAAGTCACGAACAGAGTTTCAGTTATCCACACCTGTGGATAACGCGCAAAAGCGATTAAAGACATTTAGGTAGATTAGTAATAGTAAAACTGGGATAGGGGAAAGTATGGACGAATCGCTACGGTCGCAGACGTGGCTCGATGAACGCGTGCGCGAGCTTGTCCGTTCAACTGGTATCGATCCGCAAGAAGATTTGGGAGGGCTGGACAAACTTATTGAACAAGCATGCAGCGAATACGAAGCGTTTGCTATTGAGGGGATTGTACCGCCGCTTACCGAATCTCGTCGTATTATTCAGCAATTGCGTGATGATATTGGAGGATTTGGTCCCATCCAACGGCTGATTGACGATTCTAATGTCGAAGAAATCTGGATTAATGAACCCGGTAAAGTGTTTGCGGCGCGTGGAGGAAGAAGTGAATTAACAACTATTGTCCTTACCGATGGGCAGGTCCGTGACCTAGTAGAACGAATGTTGCGAGCCTCAGGTAGACGGTTGGATTTGTCTAGTCCATTTGTGGATGCGGCACTACATACAGGGGAACGACTTCATGTAGTTATCCCGGATATTACTCGCGCCCATTGGTCAGTGAATATTCGCAAGTATGTGATTAGGCCGAGGAGATTACATGAACTGGTGGGGCAGGGTGTTTTAACAACTTCGGCAGCGCAGTTTCTCGATGCAGCAGTTGACATCGGACTAAACGTTTTGGTTTCAGGAGCAACTCAAGCTGGCAAGACGACATTTCTCGGGGCCCTTTTAGGTGGAATTAACGCGAACGAACGGATAGTTACTGCCGAAGAAGTCTTTGAACTTAATCTTTCGCATCGTGATGTTGTGGCGATGCAGACTCGACCGCCTAATATAGAAGATCGTGGTGAAATCACGTTGCGGAGGCTCGTCAAGGAAGCTCTTCGTATGCGTCCAGAGCGCATCGTTATTGGTGAGGTTCGCCAAGCTGAAGCATTTGACTTGTTGATCGCACTGAACTCAGGAATTCCGGGAGCGTGCACGCTTCATGCCAATTCCGCGCGTGAAGCGGTTGCCAAAATGTGTGCTCTGCCGTTACTGGCTGGCGATAACGTCACAAGCAGTTTTGTCGTACCAACGGTTGCCAGATCCATTGATCTCGTTGTACATCTCACCCGCGACCGGCAGGGTGCTCGTAAAGTACGTGAAATTCTTGGTGTCACTGGACGGGTAGAAGGCACAACTGTAGAAACTTCTCCAATTTTTATCGACGAGGGATCGGGACTTCACTACGCCGGTGGAGACATTCCAGGACAAGAACGTTTTGCAGTAGCTAACTATGATGTGATGAAGCTTCTAGGAGTCCGCTCATGGGATTTATAGTCGGCGCGGTAATAGGTCTCGGTCTTTTTGTTGTTATCCAGTCATGGAATAATCCGCATCCTCTTACTTTTTCGCGGTCAATCGTGATGGCATGTGGCGGGGCAGTCTTAGGAACCGTAATGGGAATCGTCATTTTCCCAGTTGCTCCGCTCATCGTTTGCTGTGCATTAATAGGGGCTGCAGTTCCATATTTGGTGAAACAAGCACACATCAGAAGGCTCGATAAGCTACGTCGTGAAGCGTGGCCCGATGTTCTTGACGACGTCGTTTCTTCTCTCCGGGCGGGTCTATCTGTCTCGCAGTCGTTAGCTATGGTAGGTCAACGGGGGCCAGAGCTTATGCGCGAGCCTTTTGCTCAGTGTGCTCGTAATCTTAGAGCACACGGCCGGATAGGCGGAGCATTGGACGAATTAAAAGAGGAATTTCAAGATCCGATGGCTGATCGAGTCATCGAAGCAATGCGGCTATCGCACGAACTGGGCGGCAGAGATCTGGCCGTTTTGCTTAGTCAATTGGCGAGTGTTGTGCGCGAAGATAACCGGGCACGCGGCGAATTACTAGCTCGTCAATCGTGGACCGTTAACGGTGCTCGATTAGCTGCTGTGGCACCATGGCTTCTTCTGGCTCTCTTTGCCACACGTCCAGGAACCATAGAATCCTTCAGTTCTCCAGCGGGGATAGCAGTGCTGTGTGTGGGCGTTATTGCAACGGTTGTGGCGTACGTTTTAATGCTCAAGCTCGGCGAGCTATCTCCGGATACAAGAATTTTCATTTCTTCAGATCTCAAAGGGGTGCCGGTAGCATGATCGGTTACGGAATACTGGGAATGGTGATCGGTGCCGGCTGTTTCAGTATTATGATTGGACTCTTTACCCCGCGTAGGTCCCTAGCGTCCCGAATCATGACTCACGTTGCTACTCGTGACCAGCACCGTAAACGGGTGTCTTTGACGGCGCGGATTGTGCCGCTGCTCGTTCATAGCGTGGAATCGCTAGGCTCTTCGCGGGCGTCTGTAGCCCGCAGGTTAGCAATCATCGGGGAACAAACAGTTGCTGATTTCCGACTTGTTCAAGCTCAGTGGGCAGGGGTCGGGTTAGTGATCGGAGCGGCGCTTGGAGCACTGAGTGTGAGCCGAGGATTTTCTCCGTTGATGGTTGTAGTACTAGCGATTTTTGGAGCAGTTTGTGGCGCTTTGTGGGCTGATTCTCGGTTAACAGCGACTGCGCAATCAACTTCCCGCATGCTCACTCGCCAGCTCCCTGACGTTATCGAGCTCATTGCGCTTGCCGTATCTGCTGGAGAAGCTGTTAGACCAGCTTTGGAACGAGTCGTTAGATTAGGGCAAGGACCATTAATCGAGCATTTGCGGATCACATTGTCTCACGTCCATGCTGGGGCGTCGTTGACTCAAGCGTTAACTGATTTGGCAATCCGAACCAATAATCGTAATGTTTCTCGTTTCTCGGACTCGTTGATTACTGCGATGGAACAAGGCGGCGGACTCGCACAGACTTTGCACAATCAAGCTCGCGATGCCCGAGATGCCTCGCGTCGAGAGTTACTTGAAGAAGGCGGAAAAGCTGAAATTTCAATGATGATACCGGTAGTTTTCCTTATTTTGCCGATCACTGTTCTGTTTACGATTTTCCCTGCACTGCAGCATCTGAATTTTGGATAACACGATAAGAAAGGACTAATAAATGTTCATCTCAAGATTTAAGATTCGAGAACATATTGTTTGCGCCGGTACAAAGTGGCGTGCGAGAGAACGCGGCGATGTTCCCGGTTGGGTGATGATAACTCTCATGACGGCGGCGCTGGTGGTTTTACTATGGTCAGTAGTAGGACCGGCTTTGACTTCGCTCTTTGAAAACGCTATTAGCCGAGTCACCGAAATATCGTGACCGAGCGACGGGTGGAATCCGGTAACGCCGTCGTCGGTTTTACCGCAACAGTTGGTTTACTAATGCTTGTCACCGTAACTGTGATGAGCTTAGGACTGACGTGGTATGCGCGCGAAGTAATGAACGATTCTGTTGCTATTGGTGCTCGAATTGCAGGGCTGGATGGTGCTACAGAAACCGTTGCGCGTGACCGTACGGCAGAACTAATAACGACGACGTTGCCGGATTCCTTTGCAGAAGATATTTCAGTTCGGTATGGCTCTCAATGGGTAGAGGTCACAGCTCGGGCATCGGCTCCAGTTCTGGGTTTGATTCTGCCCATTTCTATCGAGGTAAAAGCCCGTGCACCGATTGAATAGAACCCCAAGCCAGCTGTCTGATGTCAATCGAAAAAGAGAGTCGGGGAACGCCATAGTCGAATTCGTTGGCATCATCATTGTAATAATCGGTCCGGCGCTTATTCTCTTGATGGGATTGGGAGCCGTTCTAGGAGCGCAATTTGGTGTTGAAGCTGCCGCGCGTGACTCTGTGCGGGAACTTGTGCGCTGTTCAGGCAACGACTGTCAGGAACAAGCAGAACTCCAGGCGCGCGCTATATGGGAAAGCCGTGGACACAAAGAAAACATAGATGTGGTTGTTTCATGTTCGGCGTTCCCTTGTCACTCGCCAGGAACAACCATTAGCATCACCGTCGGTACTCGAATAGAGATACCTAGCATGGGTTACGAGGTGCCAGTTAGTGCTAGCTATTCAATGACAGTAGACTCTTTTCGGAGTTCCCATGAATAACCGAGAAGACGGCAACCTCCTCGTTCTTGGAATCGCGATATGGGTATTTATTATGATGCTTGTCCTTATCATTGGGGCAGGTGTTCATCTGCACAATGAGCGTAAGGATCTTTTGGCCCATGCAGATGCTACTGCACTGGCACTTGTGAATGAGATATCAGATAGTCAGTACTACACTGGACAAGCTATTTCATACGACGAGCAAGAAATACTCACGCAAGCACGTGCGCGCGTTGCATCGACGGTTGATAAACTGTCCCATCCAACGGGAGTTGCCGGTGATAACGTCGTCATTACCTTGTGTCGTACCGTGGAGGTACCATTCGTGCCGCGGATCCTATCTGCGTTCCAGAGCGTGGAAATGTGTGCAACTTCGTCTGCTCGGCTGAGAATAGAAGTGGAACAATAGCGTAGACTTAATCCGTGGCAATTGATTATCAAGCTGAAATTGAAGAACTCCGCCGATCCTTTTCGCAGATCGAGGCGGTGACAGACGTGAGCGCCTTGGAGGCGCAGATCGTAGATTTGACTGAGAAATCGGGTGCCCCAGATTTGTGGGATGATCCGGAGCAGGCGCAAGCAGTTACGTCGAAACTTTCTCACGCGCAATCTGAACTTGACCGAGTGGCAAGAATGAGAGAACGGATTGCGGATCTTGGGACTCTCTATGAGATGGCCCTCGAAGAATCTGAAACAGATCCGGACATGGGCGCTGAATTGCTCAGTGAAGTTGACGGTGAGCTTGAACGAGTGCGTTCTGATTTATCTGAGCTAGAAATTAAAACATTGCTGTCAGGCGAATATGATGAGCGTGACGCAGTGGTAACGATCCGTTCTGGTGCCGGTGGCGTGGATGCGGCTGATTGGGCACAGATGCTCCAGCGAATGTACTTGCGCTGGGCAGAACGCCATGGTTACGCTACAAAAGTCCTTGATACTTCCTATGCTGAAGAGGCTGGAATCAAATCGACGACGTTCGAAGTTTCCGCACCTTATGCTTTTGGTACGCTCACTGTGGAAGCTGGTACGCATCGTTTAGTGCGCATTTCGCCATTTGATAATCAAGGCCGTCGCCAAACGTCATTCGCGGCCGTAGAAGTTATTCCGCTAATTGAGACAACCGACCATATTGATATTCCAGAAAGCGAACTAAAGATTGACGTTTTCCGGTCTTCCGGGCCGGGTGGACAGTCGGTGAATACTACTGATTCTGCAGTCCGAATGACTCACATCCCAACAGGAATTGTTGTGTCGATGCAGGATGAGAAATCCCAGATCCAAAATCGTGCAGCTGCGTTGCGTGTGTTGCAATCTCGATTGCTTGCTCGCCGTCACGAAGAAGAAGCTGCCATCAAGAAGGAACTTGCTGGCGATGTGAAAGGCGCGTGGGGAGACCAGATGCGCTCTTATGTTCTTCACCCTTATCAAATGGTTAAGGATCTACGAACCGGCCATGAGGTTGGAAATACTGAAGCAGTTTTCGATGGCGATATTGATGGTTTTATCGACGCCGGTATTCGTTGGCGTCACGGACAAATGTTCCCAACCGAGTGAGAACCGCTTGTTTTTGATGTAAACAACAGTGTTTTCTTTCAGATTCGGCGCGTCATATATGTGACGCGCCGAAATCATTATTAGGGTAGTGTCAGTATGTACCCGAAGTAGATTGTGCTTAGTTCATGATTACGTTTGAAAACGTTACGAAAATTTACGCTCGTGGGGCGGCTCCAGCATTGGACCAAGTCAGCCTCAACATTGAGCGTGGCGATTTTGTCTTTCTTGTTGGAGCCTCGGGTTCCGGCAAATCAACCATGCTCAGCCTGATTTTGGCTGAGGAACGTCCGACATCGGGAAGAATTCATGTGCTAGGTAAAGACTTGTCTGGTGTCTCTTCTCGTAGAGTGCCGTTGCTGCGTCGAAAAATTGGCACGGTCTTCCAGGATTTCCGGTTACTTACCGACAAAAATGTGTTTGATAACGTTGCTTTGGCAATGAAAGTTATTGGGCGTCCTCGCCATGCCATCATGAAAGAAGTCCCACAGGTTCTTGAACTCGTGGGTCTTGATGGAAAAGAAAAACGTGGAATGCATGAACTGTCTGGCGGTGAAAAACAGCGGGTAGCTATTGCCCGGGCTATGGTCAATCGGCCAGAAATTTTGTTAGCGGACGAACCAACCGGAAATCTTGATCACAATACTGCGCTGGGAATTATGCGATTGTTGGATCGGATTAACCGACAGGGAACAACCGTTGTGATGGCAACTCACGACCAAGAGATCGTTAATCAGTTACGCAAACGCGTTGTGGAATTAGTTGACGGACAGATGACGCGTGATCAAGAGCGCGGCCAATATGGAGGTGCTCGCTGATGCGGATCGGTTTTATTTTTTCCCAAGTCTGGAAGGGCTTGCGTAAAAACACCTCGATGATGGCGTCGGTTGTTTTGGTAACGTTCGTTTCGTTGCTTTTTGTAGGGGCAGCGATTTTGTTCCAAACCCAAATCGAGTCGGCAAAAAATGACTGGTATGACAAAGTTGAAGTGTCTGTCTTTATGTGTCCACCACAGTCAACAAGTGCTGCGTGCGCTGGCGGCGAAGCTAGTCAATCGCAAATCGACGAGTTGCGCGATTACTTGGAGAACGGGGAAGTCTCTAAGCATATTGAACAAATTTACTTCGAAACTAAAGAAGACGCATACAAGGCATTTAAAGAACAACTCAAAGGTACGACGTGGGCAGACACGATTGATGCTGAATTGATGCAATCCTCATTCCGGTTGAAGCTGTCGAATCCAAATGAAGATGATATCGCCGTGGTTTCTGAAATGCTTTCCGGACGTTCGGGCGTTGAATCCGTCATTGACCAGCGTCAGCAGCTCAAGCCACTGTTCAATATGCTCAACCGATTCACCCTCATCTCAACGATTCTTGCAGTTATCATGATCGTCGTATCGGTACTCCTGATTCCGGCGACAATACGCCTTTCCGCAATGTTCAGGCGCAACGAAACTGAGATTATGCGTTATGTGGGAGCATCGAATGCGTTTATCCAGGCTCCATTCATAATCGAGGGTATTATTTCTTCCCTTATCGGTGCGATTCTTGCAGTTGGCGGGCTGTATGTTGCCGTCCAATTCTTCGTCCAGCAGTGGTTCGCAGATTCTTGGCTCAAAGTGGTCTCCGGCTATGATGTCCTGATGCTGGCACCGTGGTTGTTGCTCGCTGCAATAGCAATATCCTCGATTGCTTCGTTCTTCGCTCTACGTCGTTACACCAAGGTGTGATCATGAACTTCAAACGTCGGTCTATCGCAGTTATTTCTGCGCTAAGCATTTCTCTTGCCGCTGTATCGTTGCCTGCGTGGGCAGATGAGCGACAGGATTTAGTCAATCAACAAGAGCAAAATTCTGGCAAGATGAAAGAGATTCGTTCGTCGCTAGAAGGAATTGATGTTGACCTCCAAGATGCTTTTTTGGCGCTAGAGAAGACGCGCGCAGAGCTACCTGATGCCGAGGCTGAGTTGGCTTCAGCCCAAAGTGAGCTAGCAGCCGCTGAACGTCAGGCGCAAGCGAATGCTGCCTTACTTTCGTCTGCTCAAAATGAGCTGACTGGAATTACAGGAGAGTTGTCGGACTCTTCCGATGAAGCTAGCAAAACCAGACAGACATTAGCTGAGATAGCTCGAGCAACATATCGTGGTGAAACGATGCCGAGCGCGATTGACCTCGTCGTCGGTTCTGCATCGGCAGAAGAATTTACCAATGCCTATCGTGTTAATGCTGCTGTAACTCGTACTCAGAGTGCAGCCTTGACTGAGCTCTCGCAGTCGGTGGCTCAGTCAAAGAATCGGCAATCGCGCCAACAAGCGGTGGAAAAGCGGGTAACAGAGCTAAAAGCGGAATCCGATGCCATCGTCGTGACTCGAGACAAAGCTCGTGATGATGCTGAACATCGTAAGACGGACCTGGTGAAACTGGAAACATCGATTACTGCGCAGACACAAGATCTGGAAAAAAGAAAACAGGATTTCGAGTCTTCGCTAGCTGAGATCGAGAGTCAGCAACAGGCTGCATCGTCAAGAATCGCGGCTATTGACGAAGAAAATCGCAGGGCTGAAGAAGAACGTCGTCGGCAACAAGCCGCGGCAGCTGCTGCCAATACACCAGCACCTGCACCAGCATCAACTGGATCTGGTTGGTTGAACCCGCCAATCCCGCATCCGCTTATTGTTACCTCGCCATGGGGAATGCGTGTGTATCCATTGGGAAATTACACTGCGATGCATTACGGTGTAGATTTGGCGTCGGCATGTGGTAACCCGCAGTATGCTGCAGCAGACGGTACGATCACTAATATTGTGTACCATCCGCTTGGTGGCAATATGATTTATGTGAATCATGGCTATCGTGATGGTGCTTCCTGGGTAACGCGACATTTACACATGTCAGTGGTTAGTGTTTCCGTTGGACAACATGTTTCCCAAGGTCAGGTTGTAGGTTTAACGGGTGCGACTGGTCGTGTCACAGGATGTCACGCACACTTTGAAGTATGGAAGAATGGCGTTACCCTTAACCCGATGACGTTGCCAGGTTTTTAAGACAAAGGAGAATAATGATGGCGAAGAAAAATAGCGCTACGAAAAACTCCGGCAAGTCTAGCCAGGCGGAAAAAGCGAAGGCCGCAGCGGACGCAAAACAGGTTATTGCCCGGAACAAGAAAGCACGTCATGATTATTTCATCGATGATGTTTTCGAAGCAGGACTTGTGCTGTCGGGGACTGAAGTGAAGGCACTGCGCCTTGGACGAGCATCGTTATCCGAAGCATGGATTGAGATTGACCGTAGCGGCGAAGCTTGGGTTGTCGGTATGAATATCCCGGTCTATGCGATGGGATCTTGGACTAACCATCAACCAACCGCTAAGCGCAAGCTTCTTCTCCACTCACATGAGTTGCGGGAGCTGGGCGTTAAAGTCAAAGCCAAGGGGACAACGATTGTTCCGCTCGAACTTTATTTTTTACAAGGCCGTGCAAAACTAGAAATCGCTCTAGCTCATGGTAAGCAAGAATGGGATATGCGTGAGACACTGCGTCGTCGTCAAGATGAGCGAGATGCACAGCGCGCGATGAGTGAGGCGCGCCGTAAGCAACGTCGGTAAGAAGCCAAGCGTGCATACAGTGTGCAAAATGATGCTCATGTCATCTGTTTTTTAGTATTAGGGTTCGTTTTTGCAAACTCTGTGCACACAGTTAGCCGTGTATTGGCTGGTTTCTGTTTTTCATAAGCGAAACTTGTATCCTTAACCGTCTAAACATGGTAAACATAGGTATATGAAATCATGGCTTATTGATATGGATGGCGTGCTGGTGCACGAAGGAAAAGCGTTGCCAGGTGCAGCCGAGTTTTTAGGAAAATTGCAGGAACAAGAGATTCCGCATTTGATCTTGACGAATAACTCGATTTTCACCGAGCGTGATTTGGCGGAGCGTCTGAAAACCTCTGGACTGGATGTTTCTGAGGACCATATTTGGACCTCAGCATTGGCGACAGCGGGTTTCTTGGCGAAACAGTCGGATTCGCGTCGCGCATACGTGGTAGGCGAAGCTGGATTGACCACGGCGCTGTATGAGCAGGGTTTTATTATGACTGATTCAAAACCGGAATTCGTGGTTTTGGGAGAGACGCGCACGTATTCGTTCGATGCTATTACGAAGGCGATCCGTCTTATCCAAGGTGGAGCGCGTTTCATTGCCACCAATCCAGATAATACTGGCCCATCTGCTGAAGGCGATATTCCGGCAACGGGCGCAGTGGCGGCTTTGATTGAGAAAGCTACTGGGCGGTCGCCTTTCTTTGTTGGCAAGCCAAACCCAGTCATGTTGCGTAACGGCTTGAATAAGATCGGTGCTCATTCAGAAACAACCGCAATTGTGGGCGACCGCATGGACACGGACGTGTTGGCTGGTGTTGAAACCGGTTTGCAGACGCACTTGGTGCTGACTGGATCGACGAAGAAGTCCGACATTGAGAAGTTCCCGTTCCGGCCGGATTTTGTTCACGATTCCATTGCGGATGTTGTAGAACTAGTGTGACGGGCAGTTAGCGGTTTGATGTGATTCAGCTCCCGCTGGACGACGTCGGTTGCGTGCGCTACACTGACAAGACAGTATGTTTCGTAGCTAGGTTGTATGAAGACTTGCATTCTAGCTGTGAGGTGACAACTGAATAGGGGATGATCGGTTTCGACGGTAGTGATTACCGAAGGGAAGCGGGTAGAGGATGCACAGTTATCTCTTTAACGATCTGTGTAAACAAATAACTGCCAACAAGCAGAAGTCTGATTTCGCCCTCGCCGCCTGAGCGAGCGCATTAACTAAGAAATCCGTCAGACTCACGTTGCTTTCGCGTGAGAACTCTGGCGTCGCTTTTGAAAGCCACTGGCACTAACGGTTCGCTATTAACTGTTAGGCGACTCCCAAGTAGCTAGGTTCGTCAGCAACATGTCTGTTAGAGTGCTGGAGCCAAAAATAACGATGAACAGACTGCACCCGGAGAAGCCTTGGGTTCCTCATTATCGGACGGGAGTTCAATTCTCCCCATCTCCACCATTAAGACGCTCATTTTGATACAAAAATTTGGGCGCGGGATAAACCCCTTGAGGGTCGTGTTTTCTTTGGAAATACGCGGCTTTCAAGGGGTTCTCTTATTCTGCGGGCACGGTGTAGGTAGCTGTAGTTGATGCCCTTGAGGCTGTGAAAACTGAGAAACGGGGAATTCCTGAACCAGGCTAACGTTAGCCGCGAAAAAGTATGGAAACTGGGAAAGGTAATAGGCAACACGCACCTACTATGCGTTTTGCTTAACTGTTAAATATAAGAGCGTTAGAAGCTGTTTCTGCACCACTAGTCGGTTTAATTGTAGCTGGCTGTTAAATGCATAAAAGTGTCTTTAGAGAGCGTTATTAGTTAGTGTTAGTGGCTGATTGTATTGATCGCTTAAAATATTTTATTAAGGGTAAACAAGATCGGATTGTTTGTACCCGAGCGATTGCGAATAAGGTTTCGCATAGTCCTGCAAGAGATGGGCGGGAAAATTAATGATGGCATTTAATTGCTCTTTGCTAGATGGCGTTTTGGTGTGGTCATGATGTTATATTAAAGCAAGGTTAGACTTGGGTACTTTAGATGGAATATCATAGAGAATTCTTTTGTTGGGGGACGAATGAAACTTTTGGTAATTAATTACGTTGGTGATGTCGAGGCTAACGTTCGCTTTTATCAGGCCTTGGGGCTCGACCTTGAGCAGGAAGTCGATCTGGTGTGGACGGAGACGAAAGCTTCGGGTGGGGTGCTAGCGATTCATAGCAAAGAGGTAGCTAATTATCCGAAGCAGGGATTTGAAGTGTGCATGATTTCTGAATTTCCGTTGGAAGAAGTTCAAGCGAAGCTGGTTGCTGCAGGATTTGATGGCGGTACGATCCAGGAAGAAGATTTCGGGCGTTTGCTTCGGGTTGTCGATCCTGAAGGAAACGAGTTGCAGATAAATGATCAATAGGGCTTGATGAGAAGGTGTGTTCGGGTAAGGGTGCATGTCATCATTCTCTAGATGGGAGAAGAATGGTTAATAATCGAAATTACCGCCTATTTTTCGCGGGTACTTTGACCTCTAGCGTTGGTTCTTCTTTGGTGGATGCGGTCTGGCCCGTTGTTGCTTATTGGCTTACGGAGTCTGCGCTTATAACTGGACTGACAGTCTTAGCTCAAGTGGCTCCACAGTTGCTTTTTAGCCTTATTGCTGGAGCGAGTGTCGATCGGTCTCCGGCTAAGAGAAAGTTTCTTATCTACCCTAATTTGTTATCGGCCGGAGCGTTTATTGTCACCACAGTAGTGGGTGTGGCAACAATTCCTGCGCTTATCGTGGCCCTTGTTTGTTATCCTATATCTGAATCCGCTGCCATCTTTTATTCTTCGGCTGTTCCAGCGGTGTTTCCTCGTATCGTGGAGAGAGCACATAGCATCAGCCCGCTCTTATATTCAGATCGCGATGCAAATTGTTAATTTCTTTTCACCAGCTATTGCTGTTTATGTTCTTGATCGTTGCGGCGAGCGCCCTCTTTTTTAGTGAATGCAATTACTTTTTTCTGTGCTGCTGGACTCTTGTCATTGATTCGTATTCCGGGGAATGAGAGTCTCCTTCGTCAGGAGGAGCGACCAAGTTTGCGAAGCTCAGCTGTGCGACCCTTATGGAAAGATATTCGCCTAGGCGCTCGCTACTTGTGGAAGCATAAAATAATCAGAATTTTGACTCTGGTTGGAGTGCTGAACGCTTTTTCTGGAGGTGTGGTTTACGTTCTGTATTTGAATTTGGCAGACACTCAATACTCAGTCCGGGCTGGAGATATACGGGCTGCGTATGCGGTGTATGTAATGGTAGTTGGAGGGATTATTGGTAGCATACTCCTGCCGCGTTTGCGCAAGATGGGTGTTTCTCCTTTAGTGGTAGCTGGAGCGTCTTTGCTTGTAACCGTTTTTTCAAGTCTTCTGTTAGCAGGTGGGTCACACATACTATATAGTTACTGTTGGAGCTTATGCTTTGGCAGGCAGGCTATGGCCTAGTCATCATCAATGCCACGGTTTTAAGAATGGAAATTGTGGATGAAGAATATTTAGGGCGTGTCTCTGCAGCAGCTAGGCTCGTATCTTGGAGCGCCTCTCCGGTTGGGGCTGTAACAGGTGGATTTATTGTTTCCAACGGAATTATCTCATCAGCGAGTCTGATCGGCGGTCTTAGTGTTTTACTACTTTTAGGAGTTGTCTTTCTGGTCTATTTCCAGAAACAACTACGCTCTAATCTTGAAAGTTTATAATTCCATTTTGGTTGTGTTTGGCATCATATCCAGATGCCTCCTGAAGAGCCCAGTTGGGTAGATCCGAATATATTACAGTTTAATATGATGGCTAACGAAAATAATACCCTTAAAGTACTGGCGTGGTCAGGGGAAATTCCAGACGATCTTGAGAACGGTTTTGCGATAATGTTGCATTGTTCGATGGCTCACCTTGATCTTGAGACTGTCGAGAAAAACCACTCACCAGTTTAGTCCTATTTCAACTACTTCAACGATCATTTTTATTCTTGGATTACTGTTTTTCTTATTGCCAAAATCAGATGGAATAATAAAAGGCAACTAAAAACATGAAAATGAAATATTTTTGCCTGGCAAGAAAAGGCGTAATTCAGGCCTTTTTAAACGCTGTTTTCTGGAAATGCATGTGTTCAGCGATACTCAAGTAGAGTGTCTTGATGGCAATACCATTCTGCTGAGTGATGCCCGTAGATCAGGCAAGGGAACATCTTCTACACGCCCGTTTGCTAACCGGATTAAGTGCGCTGATTGTGGTGGGTGGTTCGGCCGGACAGTCTGGCACTCAACAAGTAAATACCTCCACTACCTCTGGCGGTGTAACAACAAATAGAAGCCCGGCTACCACTGCACAACCCCACATGTTACCGAGCAACAAATCAAAGACGCCTTCGTTCAAGCCCTCACCGAACGAGTAAATAGCGACACCGTGCTCGATGACGCAATGGAATTACTCGATAAGACTGTCTATAACACGACAGAACTTGAAAACCAGCTAACCAAGATCGCTGTAGGGATGGAAGAAACCGTAGCGTTGATGAACCAGCTCGTCACTGAGAATGCAACCGCCGCGCACGACCCAGACGAATACGACCGCCGCTACCAAGAGTTAGAGAAGCGCTACCAAGACCAAGAACAAGAACACCACACTATCAGCGAGCAGATCACCGACCTCACCAAACGCCGAGCACAAGCCGCCGCCGCTCACGACTACTTCACCACCCAACCACCACTCGAATACAGCGACCAAGCATGGAACGTCCTTGTGAGATTACTGTTAGTGAACTCTGAGGGGCATGTTGAGCTTCATTTCGTCGATTGATGTGTGGGGATCTTCGAAGTGGGAGAAGTCGCAGATACACAATAGGAGTGAAATGATTTAGAGGCACCCGTGCGAAATCACCTCGTGTGTGATAGGCTTGAATCACGCGGTTCACATAAAGCTGCCGCATGATTTTAAGGATAAAGACCATGAAAACACAATTGCTCAAATCGATGTTGCCTGGGCTTGTCTCATACGCGGCCTCAGGCTCGTTCGAAGTTCTAGACAGCCCCGCGTACTTGCGGCTTATTGATCAGCGGAACAAGTCGTACGGGGATGAGTATCTAGTCGATTATCGGGGACGGCAACTTTCGAACCAGCGTGAGGCTGAAACTCCGCAAGTGAGTATTTCTGCGCGTGCAGTGGAGAAATTACTTGTTCGCTGTGATAATCCAGGTGAAAATGAATCCCCGTTAATCCCCGCCATTGGTCACGTTTGGGTGCCGGTTGATAGGTCTTTCGTGGGATTCTGCCTGGTGCCGCTTGAGGCGTACGATCCTGAGGCTGAGTATTTCGGTCGGGGGAAGGCACTCAATATCACTTTGAGCAGCGGCTACATACTGAATACCGATTATCTGGGGGGATTCATAGGTGGGGCCTATCCATGTCTTGCTGCGGGGAAGATGTCACTCGATTCTTTCCTAGGAAAGTAAAAGTATTGCTGCGCTCATCAACAGCACCTATCATGTATAGATGCTGTTGATACCTTATGTGGCTTTTGATTGTTGCACCCAAAACCTTGTTTGTATCAAAATGAGGTCTAAGTGACGAAAGTTGAGTGAAGCACTGCTCTGCTCACAATGCCATGAAGTGGCAAAGATTGAAGGGGTACCCAGATCAAGCTTACTCGTTGGATGGCTCCTTCAATCATATAACCGTGGTAACGGTTTGCGAGCGGTAGTGTTTTCAACGCTAATGCAGAGACTGAAACCTGCTCGATAGGTAGCTTCGCTACATGAGTAGGTAAACCTCTGCACCATTAGTACTCATTTTTGGATGCAAGAGTGTGGGTAGGAAAAGAACCCTTTGGGGTACGCATTTTGTTTGAGTATAAGCGTGTAACTTGAGGGGTTTTCTGTGTCCTAAGTGGGGAGGGAAGTGTCTGGTGAAGGTTGTTCGAGGCCCGTTTGGGGGTGCTCAACGGGGCCTGCCGTTTTGGATATCCAGGGCGTTAAGTGCAGGCCACCGTCAAAAGGTGTGTGATAGGCTTCAAAAGATGCTTGCGAGGAATCAGAAAGTGCAGCACGACTTGTCATCAGAGTTCTAGTAATCCTGCGCCCTCGAGGAGTTCTTCGGTGATCTTGTATGCCTCGGAGATCAGGGAGTTGATTTCCGCGTGAAGATACTGCTTCCGATCTTTAGCTACGGAGCGTCGTTGAGAGTCTGCCTCATCGCGGATCTGCATCGATAGCTGGCGACACTCGAATACCATATTTCTAATTTGCTGTGCGTCGTGTTCCTTGAGTTTAGGCAACGGAACATTGACCAGATATGCCTTCCTGTGGACGGCGTACTCTCCCCGGTACTTCTTACCTATGGAAGTCACGTAATGGTCAACCGCCGGATGGCTCAGGATTGCCTGCAGCAATTCCGTATCAAAGTCAGAGCCAGACAGCGGTCGAATCAAGTAGTACGGTCCGCCGTCGCCGCCTCCTGGTGTCACCAGCCCTTTCGAGTCAAAAGCGTAGGAGGGGCGAATCGAAAGAACGCGAACGATGAGTTTTGGATCGTCGAGCTTCGTAAGACTTTGGCTGCGTCCGTAGGACCAGTACTTGCCTTTCGGATCGGGTGTGATACTACGTTTCGCAAGAGCGTCCTTGTGGTGGATGAAATATTTCAACGCATGAGGAAAGTGCTCTTGAAGCTCCTCAAGTGAATATGCGCGGCTAACAAGGCGTCCTGTATTCGTCTCTTTAATCGAGTAGGGAAAGATTGCCCATCGATCCGGTGTTGGTTCGCTATCCAAAATGTCGATTCGGACGTCCTTGATAGCTGGTCTCAGGATGGACTGTTCAATTATCTGAGGGTCACCGTTGATGTCATGGAATGTGACAAGGCCAGGACAACGATCGATGGGCTTGGGGTCTTTGATCATAAACAGTTCGTCAGACGAAGTCTGGACGCCAACGAAAACCTCGGTCTGGTCACTCAGCGAAGTATCGGACTCTTTGAACATTTGAGAGAAGAGTGCAGACTGTGCGGGTGTCAAGATGTTCCAGGGTTTCGATCCCAAGATTGCTCGATCAAGTCTGGTGCTGGTGACGGCAGACTCGTCCATAATCCATTTACTCAAGTCGGACACCAAGTCAACTTGCACAGGTGCGTTGGTCTCCTCGCCGACGTAGATCAGTGCGGTGTACGTGGTCTTGCCATCAAAGACCTGCTCAACTCCGAAGTCGACGAGTCTGTGAATACGTTGAGAGAGTTCTTTTCGAACAGCTGCAGCAGGATCTGTGCTGAAGAAACGGTTTGGGAGGATCCAAGCCAGCGTTCCCGAAGGCTTTAGAAGAGTGAGAGCTCGCTCAATGAAGATCATGTAGAGATCAAAGCTTCCCGAGGACGCAGATTTGTAACCGGATTTCGGAGACTGGAAATATGCTAGTTGCGCTGGAAAGAATTCAGAGAGAACCTGAATCCGGACATACGGAGGGTTGCCGATGATTACATCGAAACCCTTCGCTGGCGACTGGGATCCCAGTGCCTTCTCTATATCGAGCGGGAGCGTTGAAAGCCTTGCATCAATATCTGCAGCCCAACTAGAAACGATGCGATCGAAGTCCTGCCGAACAACGGAGTTGCCCATGATTACATTTCGTTCGAGATCGGGGAGTACCGAAGTTTCGGTCGTAGTGTCGATGTCTGCGTCGCCGAGGATTGCGAGGAGCAAGCTTAGGCGTGTGACTTCGACTGCTGCACCGTCAATGTCGATTCCGAAAAGCTGGTTCTGGGCAATTTTGGCTCGTTCGGTGATATTGAGCGGGCGCCCCAACTGGCGTTCTTTTAGGTCGGTTAGGTGGTCGAATGCTGCGAGAAGGAAGCCGCCAGAACCAGCCGCCATATCCAGAACCGTCGGCGTTGTGATGCCTGCAGCTAGTTGCTTGTCAATCGACGGTATCGTAAGCCTTTGCATGATGTACTCAGGGGTCCGTGCTATACCTCCGGCGTGGAGCACCTCTGGCTTTTCTTCTAGGAGTACTTTTCCTGAGTCGTCAAATACGACATGTTCACTCAAATACTGCTCGTAGACGTAAGCGAGAGTGTCTGGACGGAGTAGACCGTAGGCAAATTTCGAATTGGGCCAGTACATTTGCTTGATAACGGGAAGTAGCGCCTCATCTGGCAGATTTATACCTCCCAAAGCTTTGAAGATACCTGCATTGAAAACTCTGTCACGGTTTCTGAACGTTGCAACGATGTTACTCGAAGTCGCAGAGTTGAGGAGATCTTTGTAGGACAGGATGTCTTTGTCCTCGCAGACGCGCATGAAAAGGAGGGCGTTTAGAACCTTCTGAGTTCTTCTGCCAACCTCATTTTCAGGGAGTGTGGGATTAGCGTTATGAATCGCTTGAGCCAATTCTTGACGCCATTTTCGAAAAGCGTTCAGGAAAGAGCTGTCGAACTCGGATTCGCCTCTGAATTGACGCGTTGCTCCGTAGAGAGCTTCAAACTTCTTAGAGGAGACGGATTCAAACGATAGGTGTTCCCACAGTTCATCAAATCGTTCGACGTAATCATCGAAACGCCAGATACCACCAGGTACTAGGCCGAAATCTGAAGACTGATCGTTGCGAGGCTCTGAAAGGGCGGAATAGATCCGAGTCTCTGTGAAATTGGTCAGAACACCGATCGGGGTATTAAGCGTCCAGCCGTAGGTGCGTACTTGGTTAGGGGCTTCAACATCGCCCAAAAATGAGTACGAGGTCTTTTTAGCTTCAACAGGTAGTTTGTCTTTCCCACCGACTCTGAGAATGTAATCGGGGCGGCCGCGACCAGAGTCTGCTGTGGTGTGGGAGCGTTCCTGCACCACGTCTGCCTTGCGGCTGGTGGCACCTGACTCGTTTGACACGTCCCAGCCGAGAATCTTCAGAAACTCATCGATGTACTGGGTTCTTGTCTCCGTTTCTGTGAAATCGGACTTCGGCGATGTCAGACTCGCGTGAAGTGGGCTGTATCTCGCTACCAGGTTAGCCATGCACTCGCGGGCGTGCTCTTTGCTGGGCCTCGTGAATCCAGTCATAAACACTCTCCTTAGATCATCGTATGCGCCCTGTACCGGGACACAGTCATCTTTAAGTATATGACAGCGAAGCATCGGTAGCTGGCCACACGCCCACGACAGCCGGTCGACGCGCCTCTCGAGGACTACGACCTAGGCGTAGATCATGCGACAATGGAGTCGATGAGTAAGTACAGTTCGAAAGCGCAGCCAGAGGCGGACAAGCTGCGAGGCGGCTACTATACGCCGCAGCAGATTGCCGCTGCCATAGTTGAATGGGCGCTCGCTCCAACCTTGGGTAGCTATGGTCCTGTGAAGGTCCTTGAGCCGTCATGCGGAGATGGCGCAATCCTAGGAGAGCTCAGAGGCACGAACCTGGATGTAGTAGGTGTAGAGCTCCTCGAAGAGGAAGCGCGGAAGGCAGCTGGTCTTGGGATTGGACAGGTTGTCAACGAAGACTTCTTCGTGTGGGAAGCAAAGCAAAATCCTGGATTAAAGTTTGACGCGGTTGTAGGGAATCCTCCCTATATTCGATTCGGGAACTGGGACGTCGAGTCACGAGAACGGGCTCTTCAGCTAATGGTGCGTAGCGGTTTAGCTCCTAGCAAGCTCACGAATGCGTGGGTTCCGTTTGTTGTTGCTTCGGTGAACCGTACGAAGCCTGGGGGCCGGGTTGCTCTGGTTGTACCTGCAGAACTTCTGCAGGTCGGATATGCGGGGCAATTGCGCGAATTTCTGATTCGCAACTGTTCAGAAATTTCAATCATCTCCTTCAAGGAGTTGGTTTTTCCTGAGGTTCTGCAGGAGGTTGTTCTCTTGCTATTGGAGGTGGGTTCAGGCCCTGCCCGTTTTAGAACAGCCGAGATTAACGACGCCGCTGAACTCCATTACCTTCAAATTGATGGAGAAGCAGTGAGGGCCTCGCTGGATCTTGATGAGAAGTGGACTTACTACTACCTTCAAGCCCGATACGTTCGGACATTGCGCGAGTTTCTCGATTCGGGAATCTTCCGAAAGATTGGGGAGTTTGCAAAGGTCAATGTGGGGGTCGTTACCGGTAGAAATGCCTTTTTCTGCATGACAAAGAAGAGAGCTGCTGACCTGGGAATTGAAAAATGGGTCATACCTCTTGTTGCACGTTCTGCACATCTCGAGGGCGTGTCGTTCACAGGTGACGACCTTGTTGCGAACGAGGCTGAGGATATCAATACTCGCCTATTGGCGATTTCTTCCGAAACTGACGTTTGGTCAGACGACGCGCTCAGTGCCTATCTTCACGATGGAGAACTCTCCGGAGTCCACACAGGTTATAAGACTCGAATCCGCAAAAAGTGGTGGTCCGTTCCATCAATATCTGTGCCAGATGGTTTCATGCTCAGGCAGATTTCAACGATTCCTAGAATCTTCGCGAACGATACCGGCGCAACCTCCACGGACACTGTGCATAGAGTCTTTCTAGAGAACTCTCGGGTGACGGCGGCTCAACTGGCAACTGCTGCTCTAAACACGATCACCTGTGCTTTGTCCGAGGTGTATGGAAGGTCCTATGGTGGTGGAATTCTCGAACTAGAGCCCTCTGAGTGCGTAAACCTTTTCATTCCCGATCCAGAGCTCGTTGACGAAGTCCTGATCGGTGAAGTTGACGATCTTCTCCGGCGGAGCATGATAGATGAGGCTCGTCGGCTAGTTGATGAGCGTGTGTTGGTCGCATCACTGCGAATTCCACGGAGTACCCTAGAGGATTTTGAGACGATTTCGGAGACGATGCAGGGGCGGCGACTCAACCGAAATCGCAGTTCACGCGTGAAGAGATAAGGTTGTGAGGTGAGGTCTTATGTATCAATCCTCGCAATCAGTCATAGAAAGGGAACTGTGGCTGTCCTTCAAGAACTATATCTTCCGTGCGTTAGCGTAGGTCGATCAACAGTCCGGAGCGGTCTGCTTCGTCATGATCACCGAAGACAAGTTCTGTGGATTCGATGCTGCCGAAGTCGGTGGTTGGAGTAACATCGGTGTAGTTCAGGATGATTAGCAGGCCGAGGATTACCTGATGCTTACTCAAGCATCACTCGATGGTGAACGCGAGCGCGAGCACATCTTCATTATGCGTTGGAGAGTGGATGCCCAGCTATTTGGCGAACCCATCGGTTGCTTATCTGACATCATCGCGTAGTGCTGGCCTTGTCCCATCAGCTCAAAGATCTGTTTGGAAGTGCTTCGCATCTGGTCTGGGTTTTGGGCGTCGGTGACGAAGTGGATGTCGTCGCTAATGCCTGTCAAGCTTTGGCTGACATAAGCGACGATTGCTGATGCTTGGTAGTACGAGGAAAAGTCCTCGGAGCTGTCCTCATTCGTACGTACAAACTTGTCTCGGTTGTCTTTCAGGATGCGGGTGCGTAGATCTACTCCGTCATACCCAGAGAGTTGAAGAAAGTAGTGCTCGAGGATTCTACGCATGACGTTCATCAGCGATACTGAGCTGGTTGCTTCGCGGCATTCGGGCCACATGGCAGCGTAACTGTTAACTACGGGGCTGTAGTTCTCCGTCTGGCTTGGAATCTCTGCCTTGGGCCTCGTACAGAGGGTGGCTCGCGATTGATTGTCCTGTTTCTAGATGAGGTAGTGCGAAGCTGTCGAGTAACTTTTGAGACGGTTGTAGCTTGTTTCTCGGGAAAGCAGGCATTTGTGGGGTAAGGACGAAAAGTTGCTTGATGTAGTCGCCGCACTCGTCGCCTTAGAGGTAGTCGAAATTGTTAGCGCAGATGGCGGCCAGGTCGCGTACAAGCGCTGTGACCAAAAAGAGGGCATTGGAATCCATACTCGACACGGGGGTCGTCAATGACGACGATCCGATATTTCCCCGATTTTGAGATGTTTTTACAGGATGGCTTTTACCCGCTTATAAAGGGAAACGTCGAAGTGACCAATCCTTTATAAGCACGAGTTGCTCGATATTTCAGCCGCAGTTGCCAAGAGAGCTCATTTATGAACGTTGCAGTTCATCGATCGCTGACACTCACTCGCGTACCTGCACTTCACTCACAAGAGCAGCAAACCTCCGTCTTCGCGAGTGTCCGAATCGATATTAGATTTCGTGACGCCGAGGTCTAAGCTGCTCTGACTACCATGGCAGAGAGTGTGGTCCATCTTCAGTAAGCATGATGCATCAGTACGTGGATTGGTTCTTGCGTGCGTAGGAGGTGCTATCGGGGTATGGCTGTGGAAGTGTTTGTTCCTTTTCTATTGAGATGATGTAGGTGGTTGAAAAGACATAGAACTTCGAGACATGCTGCTCATCGTTATGCATACACTTCTAGCCTTTACGCTCCTACCAATCCATAAGATCAAAAGCAATTCATTCCGTCTGATGATATGGCGTTAAGGGAGCAATAGTTCCATTAATATAAAACCTATGGCTGTTACACTGCATTTGTGAATCGGAAAATGCTAGTGGGGGCTCAAAGAAGGGTTTGATAGACTGACAGTGCAAGCAAGAATCCACGCTTTTCTGGTGGGCGCGAAGGCTGGATTTTCTAGTTGTTGGACCATAAACGCCACATTGTTATCTCATTCAGCGGGTGTCCATAGGGATCACATACTTCTTTCTTGCGATGTGTTTTTCGTCATAGCAGCGATTCTCGTTGAACTTGGTTCACGACATTCGTTAGCAAACTTGCGTTCTCCTGTGCATGTCTCTGATGAAGAGAACGCGAGCTTCGCATATCTATTGGACAATACCGGCGGATTCTAGGAGTGGTTGCAACAGTCGTTGTTGATTAGTTCGATTATTCGTTCGGTTGGTTTGTCCCGGTCTAGTGTTTTGTGGGGATGGTCGTTGAGTTCTTCGTTGACTGGGTCGAGATAGGCTTTTAGAGTATTGGCTGAGATCGGTTCCTTTTGGGAAGTATTGGCGGAGTAACCCGTGTGTGTTTTCATTTGTTCCGCGTTGCCAGGGTGAATGTGGATCGCAATAAATATACATCCATGTTTAGCATGGTTGAAATTTTCGCGTGTAGAGCCATTTGCGAGCCTTGATCCCAGGTTAAGGAGTTATGTAAAAGCTTGGGAAGTGCGCTCAATTTTCTTCACTATTGCTTCTTGCACACTACCTGCATCATGATTAGCCGGGTAAGTGGAGCAAGACGTGTAAAACGTGTCGTGCGTTCAACGAGCGTGCCGATAGCACTCTTGTTCTCAGCCCCCGGTGATCAAGTTACCTTCCCAATGACCAAGTGAGCGCACATGTATCGATTTCTTCAGGCTGGTTGGCGATCATCACCATCGGATCACCCAAGCCTGGTTTTCTATGCAAGGTCAGATGACGTGGTCGGCGTTTTGATCTGCCAGATCGTAGTACTTGGTCAACATCGAGTTGTCGGCTAGCGCGGGCATGAACATAGATAGCTTGATATATAGTTTCGCTCCATACGTGCATCGACTCATCACGGGGATACATCTTTTTCAGTCTGCCACTTATCTGAGCTGGACTCCAATGCATCTTTAGATACTTCTCAACTAACGCAAACATCACGGGGTAGGCAAGAAATTTTCGGTGTCTTTGACCGTTTCAAACACTGACGTGAGATTTGGTGAACTCTATAAGGTTCACATGCTCTCGTTATCAGGATGAGTATTTGCTCGAACTACACGGCTCATACTAGAAGGAGCACGACCCAGGCGTTGCGATATCTTCCGAATGCTCGCATTGTGTTTGAGCAGTCAGCGATAATGATGCGTTCATCTTGGGAAAAGTAGCGACTGCTAATAGAATTCGGCTTGTCCACGTCAAACACTACCAGTCCACACGTACGGCTTCGTTACAGCCCGTTGAACGACTCCTGCCGCTAGGCCAAACTTTGCCAGTACATTTTGAAACACCCACAGGTTTCGCGGCCTGAGTGAAATTCATTCCTTCATCCAGTAGACATATGCAATGTTCACACCTCGCAATACACATCACTGAACGCCTCGGGTACTGCACCCCTTGGTATTCCCAAACGCCCGATAATCCCTTTCGCAAGTCAGGTGTTGCAACAATCCCTAGAACCCGCCCCCCCCTGTGCCGGTACTCGTAGGGGGTCTACACGCTTTTGTGACCGATGTGTTCTCTCCGGACGGATTTATCGGGTGGGTGCAATCTGATTCGATGTGTACTTAAAGCGTTGCCACTGCAGGTGCTCAATCAGGCGATTGTATGCGCGAAGAAAACGACGGGGCTGATTCATAGGAGGTTGTGGGCGGACGTGGTTGGGTGTTGAAATTGCGACGTTTGAATGGGTCTCGTGGTTGAACGGAGTCGCGGCTTGCCCAGAGCCTGGGCTACCGTACCGTAACACCGGCTGAGGTTGAAGATGAGTTTTGGACCGGCAACATGGGACACGAAATATTGGAAATTAAGACACACGTCTAGGACTAAAACCCGGAGAACTTCATTAAGTGCCTATAACGGTAAGGCTTCAACCAACATTTAATCCGATAATGCACATCCCGCAACCTTCGGGAGTACACATCAGTAATGAAAGTAGCATAGACAAACCTGGCACAGATTTTTACATATGTAATATCGGCAACCCGCAACTGGTTCGAACCTCAAGTCTTAAACTCAGGTTGCACTAGGCCAGGACGTATATCAGCATGCTTTCTTTTCCGGATATTATCAGGCGCTTGAGCTTTCCTTGCCGACACTCCAGCAAGACCCATTAACCTACAAGTCTATGTCCGCACACCCACATCAAGTTGACGGGCCAGAGTATGTCATATCTTCCTCACCCCGCACACTAATAATTCAATACGTGAAGAAGTCTTAGCAGTTCTTCCAACTCTCTATCATGGCAAGCACTAGGCCCACGGCGCTTAGCTTCCCTATAGCCTCAAGAGGAAATAAAACCCTCGTGCACACCTGATGTCAGACGTCACACGTACGAACTCAATGCCGAAACATTCACTATGATTATCTATTATCACAATTATTCGACGTTTAGGCTGGAATTCGGATGCGAAAAGAGCTGAGGTGGCTCTGAGCCGCCCGTTCACGTTGCACAGACTCTGATTCTCCCGTCGAAGCCTAGAATTCTCGTTAATGAGATCTTCTCAACCCTATTAACCCGCCCAGATTTGCGAGCTTCGTAAACCATCGCCTAGCAACGTGTCACTATACCTCAAACTTAACGTCTATAATCTCATTTGTGGCCTTAATCGAAAGATCTTAAGTGAGAATCTAGTCTTCAGCTAGGCACGCAATATGACATTTTGTTTCTTGATCGAGTGACTTAGACATGATCCGAATTCTCCTGTTTGTTCAAACAGAAGAAAAGCGATATCACTTCAGGCAATTTATATGAGATTAGCGTTTTTATTTCCTTATTGGCTAATATAACATGAATTTGTGTGGTTATCGGTTACGTATAGCCTCGCTCTAACGTTACAATGGAGGAATCATGGCTAACTGGGGCTATCGAGTCTATACTTTTGAGATGCTCGAAGGTAGAAGTACTGTTCTGATGCAAGAAATTGAGGACCATCGCGAACGTTTACATGAAATTATCAAATTGGTTGGTCGATGTACGCGAGTCGGTAAGCCTCACTCGCAAGAGCAAATTCTCTCTGACGATGATAGCGATGACATAGAGGAGGCTGAATTTGATGAAACTGACCCAACTTTGTCACTACGGTGTGTTGATTATAATAGCGAGATGAATGCGATTCATGCCAGCGTTGCAATGGGGGAGCGAGGGCTTCATGATTATGCGACAAACCCGAATGACAGAACTGATCGTTTGAATGTGCAAAATCGTAGTGCAGAAACCCCAATGCGAGTAGATTTTTTCTTTGCAACTGCTTCAAAAAAAGGATTTATCGTTGCCGAAATGGTAGGTGCTAAAGACTCAATTCCATCACTAATAAAATGGATTAATTTCCTCGCTCGTGAAAGGCGTAAGCAACAGATAGATGAGATTAGCAACGCCGATGCTCAAATTGATTCGGACGGCAATAAGATTAGCAAGAGCAAGCTAAAAAGTAGGGTTCCACTGGCCATTAGAATCCGTGCTCAACGCGTTGCCGATCCAGAGTTATTACGAGCCATCGTCGATGATATGACGTCTATGGATGCTACTTTCACTGGCACGGATGTCAACGGCAAGGAGAGTACTTATAAACTTACGATTAAAGTTAAGGCGACGCAGGTACGCGAAGGAATCATAAAGCGTTTTAGGAATAGCAAACTTTCACCAGACGTGATAATCACGGAGACTTTGAATGACTTAGACATGGATGCGGACTCTTTAAAAGATGCTAATCTTGGGGTAGATAGCATGAAGGTGTATGTTCAAAGCCCCCATGGAAACAAGACACTTCTTCCGGGACAACTAGCTGATTTATTCAACTATAAGTTTAAATCAAAGGGGCATCCGAAAACCGAGCCGTACTACCAAACAACCCTTGATAAGATAGCCCAACTCAGTCAAACAGCTCAGGTCGCTCTCAAAACGCCCGATAAGGATTGCTTTGTCGAATGGGTGAAAGGTGAGGAAGAAACATGGATGACAGGCCAACAAACGGACAACGAATAGGAGCGCCAACAGTTCCATTGAAGTTTGCAATCACCGTTCTTGTTATATGTGCGATTACTTTATGGATTTTAGATGCTAGAGCAAGAGACTTTGGAACTATCGCCAGTGCACTTGGACTTTATTCGGCGGGTCTTTTAGGCGTATTTAGCGTTTTGAACGGGTGGCGTAGCTCCATCACGAAAAGGCGAATTCGTTACCAAAACATTGAGAATAGATGGCGTATAGTCGTAGACCGAGCAGTCAAGTTTTCCCTTATCGGATCGGCATTAGCTTTCGCGCTAATGCTATTTGGAGTCATAGCGCCAGCAGTTAAATTACAAGTTTCCATGATAGTCGAAGCCTCGATTTATTCATTCATTGCAAGGTTGGTAAGTGTTGTTGCTATCACGGGAGTCGTAGCTCTTGGGATGATGTCACTCCAGATCGTTAGAGATGTGAATGCCGTCTACGACTGGAACAACCATGTCGAGGAGGAAGATAATTCTGTGGAAGAACAACGTGCTATGATCAATCAGCGTAAATCGGTCTAAGTGAATCTAAAATTTTTCGAGTCTACAACTGTTGCAATAACTATATTGTTACTTTTTGGCAGATGTGATTTCCAACGAAGAGAAGTTGCCAACGATATGACAAGAACAATGAATAACTAATCTGAACCCTCAAATTTATTCCACCGGCCATGCGATTCCTGATGCTCGTATGAGGTTGCGAGTTGCTAACTAAAAAAGAGGTACGATCTAGCTGGTACAGGCATGCGTTATCCTCCAATCTGTATTTTTAGTTGCGTTTTCATTTCTGTGTGTATATCCAGTGGTGTTGCTGGGGGGCAGCTGATTTTGGTTTCGCGAGCCTTACGGTGGAAGACCCTGCAGTCGAATCCTCCTGGATATGAAACGTGGGTGCTCTGTTTCCTTCTAGTATGCGATGTTTTATACCTTGTCTTCTATAAAGACGTGGTGTTTCAGCTGGTTTGCAAGAGCAATTGCAGGATTCGCAGTGGCATTCGTCAATTTCTCCCAATTACTATCTATGGTTCGTTGTTCTTCTTGGGATTTGTTTTGTGGCGTTTACGTGCTATGTCTAAAACCGGCTGACAAGCTACTGCCGCTCATCCCAGTTCTGGCTATTGGGGTGCTCTATATTATCATTGTTTATGTTGTCCTGTGGACGATACAGATTTTTGAATACGCTAGTTTAATCGACCTATATATGCTTATTCCCGTCGTTGTATTCGTGCTGATTGTATCCAGAACAATAGCTATTACTGTGCGGACACATAAATTAGATGCAGATCGATCCGTGAAGATTGAAACCCATCCAATTCTCGCGAAGCTCAACAGCTATTTTGCACGAGCGAAAACCTGGCCCGTATTGGGGTTCTTGATAGCCTTACCCGTGATGGGAGTAGTTTATGTGATATTGCTGTTGCTCGGACAAGGCCCGCATGCACTTATCAGGGCTTTTACGGACACTAGTGAATGGACTTTATCGCAACAAATTTCGCCACCGAATGTATTCTATGATGAGCACTATCTTTGTACAGTGGCAGCTGGTGGTCACAAGAAACTTGTTAAACCAATGCGTGGAGGAATCCGGCACGGACACCCAGTAATAGTGAATCGGCAATTGCTCGTAGCCAATGCTTTTGAACAGGTAATCTCTGACCGGTTACCTCGTATGCACCGATTGCTCCGCCATTTTTATGACCGGTATGGCTTTGATCTAGCTAAGCGCATAAGAACAAAATGGGTGGCAGATATTGTTTGGGTATTGATGAAGCCTTTGGAATGGGGTTTTCTATCTGTTATTTACCTGTGCGTTCGCCACCCCGAAGACCTCATTGCCATGCAATACATGGGCATTCACTACCATGAGCTCTCTGATTTAGATGGTTAATTAATGCATTTCAATGTTGGAATGAGTTGCAGGTGTCAATTCTGCTCAAAGCTACATCGTGCTAGTTTCCCATCATAGCGGTGGCGCAGGTTGGTACTATGTTTGCTATATTCTGCAACACTGATTCAACGGAGAAGAAAATATTATGACCACTCCAAATACCCTTTCTTCCTGGCCGGAACTTCGGATTGATGATTGGGAAGATACCCGCGATACCTTGCACATGTGGACGCAGATTATTGGCAAGATTCGTATGCAGTATGCGCCGCTCGTTAATCATTGGTGGCAGGTCACGTTGTATGTATCGCCGGTTGGTTTGACGACGTCGTCGATCCCTTTTCACGGCGACGTGTTCGATATCGAATTCGATTTTATTAGCCATGAAATTCGGTTCCGTCGTAGCAACGGACTGCAAGCGAAGTTTGCGCTAGAGCCGATGACGGTAGCTGACTTTTACACAAAGGTACAACAGTCCATGGCAGACATCGATGTTCCTATGGACATTAGTGTTATCCCTAATGAGGTTGACCCAGCAATTCCGTTCCCGGAGGATACTGTTCATAAGAGTTATGACAAGGACGCTGTTCACCGTTTCTGGTTGCAGTTATCGAAGGTCCATATTGCGTTGGATAGTTTCCGTGCAGGGTTCTTGGGTAAGGTAAGCCCGGTGCATTTCTTCTGGGGATCATTCGATATGGCCTGTACTCGTTTCGTGGATGAGCCTGCTCCGCAGCATCCGGGTGGTGTTCCAAACTGTGCTGACTGGGTGATGGTGGAAGGCTATTCGCATCATCTAACGAGCGCTGGTTTCTGGCCTGGAGGGGAGGGCGAAGGCATGTTCTATTCCTACGCATATCCTGCTCCAGATGGCTACGCTCGCCAAAAGATTGAACCTGCTGAAGCTTATTACAGTGAAGAATTGTATGAGTATGTTCTGCCTTATGAGGCGGTCCGTAAGTCGGACAATCCGGAAGAGATGGTTCGCCAGTTCTTGGAGAGCACATACGCTTTGGCTGCTGACCTGGACGGTTGGGATCGAGAAAAGTTGGACGCTGACCCAGATCGCCTAGCCACCTATATGAATGAGTAGTTTTCGCAGACCGTTTAAGCCTATGTCGCTATCAATGTTCGGCACTAGATAGAATACAAAAAGTTTATACATCATTGGAGATGCTTCTATGATTTCAGTAACCACACCCTCGATCGAGGGGCACAACATTATTCGCTACCATGGCATCGTCTTTGGTGAAGTCATCCAAGGCGTTAACGCGATAAAGGATATCGGCGCCGGGTTGACAAACTTCTTTGGTGGCCGGTCCGGTTCATATGAAGAAGAAATCCTACGCAGCCGAGAAGCCGCAATCCAAGAAATGGAAAACCGTGCCGCCGCACTTGGTGCAAACGCGGTCGTCGGTGTAGATATTGACTACGAAGTGCTTGGAGCCGGAAACAACATGCTGATGGTTACTGCTTCTGGTACCGCCGTCTACATCGACTAACGTTGGCAAAACGATCACAACCAATAATAACACTTGGCGCTGGTACACCAGCGCCAAGTGTTATCAGTACTAAATCTCAGTCAGGTCTACGTCAGCAAACGGGTCGCTGGGATCCTGCATTCCGTTGACCATGAACTGGACACGCTGGGCAACTGAGACAGCATGATCCCCGAATCGTTCTAAATATCGGCCCAATAGAATAATGTCGATAATTTCTTGTCGCGTTAGATCGAGTTCGTCATCGAGCACATACTCGAACGTCTTCTCGTGCAGATCATCGAGATAGTCGTCTTCTTCTTCAATCGCATTGGCAAACTGCAAATCGCGTGTTTCGAGGAGACGCACCATGTTTTCGCTCATGGTGCCAGCGTGTTCCGTCATCTGCACCAGTACGCCAAGTGCCGTATCTGGTAGTACAACATGTGGATAGCGACTGCGCGCAACATAAGCAATATGCCGAGCTAGGTCTCCCATTTGCTCTAAAATTGCTGATAGTCGCAGCGCGGAAACTACCACGCGCAAGTCTGAGGCAACCGGAGCTTGGCGTGCCAGGATAGACACACCCATCTCATCAATCGATCGCTCTAACAAATCTATCTTCCGATCAGCGTCGATAACTTTTTCGGCTTTGGCAAGATTGGCATCACGCATTGCGATACTTGCGCGATTCATAGCCTTCGCTACGGCTTTTGCTTCAAGCACAATCGTGTCATTGAGACGGTTCATTTGTTGATGGAAGAGTTCGCGCACCTGGGCTCCTTGGAAGTCGTTTAGGCAGAATACAGCCGTAAACAAGGATGATCTCGTTTCGTCTGCCGTTACGCTCAGTAAAGCACAGTCATGTTAATTCTGAGCGTCGCAAAGGTTAACAACAGGTGACAAAACATCGCTTGGTTCGAACTTCGTGTTCTCTTACCGTTAGGGTGGAGATATGCACGAGGCTTTATCGTTCGGGCTCGGACTTGTTCTAGGTGCTGTCATCATTGGCGGTATCTGGTTGACCGAGCGTCGTATTCGCCGCCATCGCGATGACAAAGAGTTGCAGTCTGCCAAGCTGGCGATGCACGAGCAGGTCAGACTTATTCTCGATACGTTACCACAGTCCTATATTGTGGTAGATCGTAACCATCGAGTTGTGCGTTCGTCTGCCTTAGCTACTGCTTTTGGACTGGTTCACGGGCAACTCTTGCGTCCGGAACTCGATGCCATAGTCGGTGATATTTTTGCTAGCGGTCAGACCCGCGATACTGAATTTGATATGGCTAACCGGCGATCACGGCATGCGGTTGCGCGACGAATCTGGGTGCGAGTAGCTCGCGCGTCAGCTGACAAAGTCGTTGTCCTTTTTGAAGATCAGACCGAAAAAATTCGGCTAGAAAACACCCGGCGAGATTTCGTTGCGAATGTTTCGCATGAACTAAAAACTCCGATTGGCGGTATCAAGTTGCTCGCCGAAACGATTAGTAACGTCAGTGACGACGTCGAACAAGTGCGTCGGTTTGCGCAGGCGTTAGAAACCGAATCCGATCGACTATCGCAGCTTGTCCAAGAGATTATTCAGCTCTCGCGGTTGCAAGAATCCGATGCGCTGACCGATCCGCAGATTGTGAGTATCGACGCCGTCGTCGTCGAAGCTCTCAAACGAACCCAACTAGAAGCTGACGCACGCCAGATTGACCTGGTATCCGGCGGAGAACCGGGGCTCACTGTTGTAGGGGATTTCCTTCTCCTCGTCACCGCGGTACGAAACTTACTCGATAATGCGGTGCGCTATTCCAACCCGCATTCCCGCGTATCAGTTGTTGTTTCAGGGACGAACACTGAGGTGCACATTGCGGTTATCGACGCCGGAGTGGGAATCTCAGACGAAGCAAAAACACGGGTGTTTGAGCGTTTTTACCGCGGCGATGAGGCGCGCTCGCGCGAAACCGGGGGAACTGGTTTGGGGCTGAGCATTGTGAAACACGTGGTGAATGATCACGGGGGACAGGTGAAACTCTGGAGCGAATTAGGGCATGGCTCAACGTTCACACTCGTGTTGCCGCGGGCAGATGTAAGCGCGGCGGGCATGGCCATACCGGGAGGAGAAAACCGATGACAACGATTCTGGTTGTTGATGATGAACATACGTTACGCGAAACATTGGCGTTCAATCTGCGACGGGAAGAGTTCGACGTCGTTGAAGCTGCTGATGGTCAACAAGCGTTAGATATCTTCGCTACTCATGCTATCGATCTGGTGTTGCTTGACGTCATGTTGCCGCAGGTGAACGGAACCGAGGTGTGCCGAAAGATTCGCAAGACCTCATCGGTTCCGATTATCATGGTCAGCGCCAAGGACTCCGAAATAGATAAAGTCGTTGGGCTGGAAATCGGCGCCGATGATTACATCACGAAGCCGTATTCGTACCGGGAGTTATTGGCTCGGGTGCGTGCTTTGCTCCGGCGCGTGGTACCAGCGATTGACGACGACGGCGCAGCCCACGTCCTCACCGTCGGTCCAGTGACGTTAGATTCGCATTCCCATGTGGTTAGCGTCAATGGTTCCGAAGTAGCAATGCCGTTGCGTGAATTCGAACTGCTGGAATTCCTGATGGAAAATGCAGGGCGAGTGTTAACCCGGAGCCAGATTTTTGACCGGATTTGGGGCGCAGATTATATCGGGGATTCGAAGACGCTTGACGTACATATTAAACGGTTACGATCCAAGATCGAGCAGGTCCCAGCCGAGCCGCAATTGCTTGTGACTGTACGCGGTTTGGGCTACAAATTTGCGGCTAAATAACACTCACTAAGTGTTCACCAAGTGTTAACCCAATAGCGGTTGGGTGGTTACATTCGCCCACTACATTGAATTGTAGATGAGGGATCAGTCCTCATAAGACAATCAAAGGACACATACCGTGAACACATCTCAACGATTGAAGTTAGTCGCCGTTGCATGCGCTGGAGTGCTTAGCTTAGCGGCTTGTACAACTACTGATACCAGCTCGACGACGGGCAATGATTCGCCGTCGTCTACCACGATTAACGGTTCGGGCGCATCGTCACAAGTTAACGCGCAACAAGCCTGGCGTGATAATTTCACAACCAAGTCGGGAACAGTAGTGAACTACGATCCAACCGGATCAGGAACCGGCCGGAAACAGTTCATTGCCGGCCAGGTTGCATATGCGGGAACCGATTCGATTCTTGATGCAGAAGAAGTAGCGAAGGCAACTGCGCGTTGCGGTAGCGAACCACTGGAATTGCCACTGTATATTTCCCCGATTGCGGTGGCTTTTAACCTCGATGGCATTGAGTCACTCAATTTGACAGCGAGCACTATTGCCCAGATTTTCGATGGGAAAATCTCTAGCTGGAATGACTCGCGCATCGCCCGGTTAAATCCTGGCGTCTCACTGCCAGACCTAGCTATTATTCCAGTTAATCGTGCCGATGACTCGGGAACAACGGAAAACTTCCAACACTATTTGATCGAATCTGCCGGTGGGGACTGGCCGTACGAAGCATCGGATACTTGGCCACGTACTGGCACCCAATCTGCGGAAAAGACGTCCGGCGTCGTCAATCTTGTAACCTCAACACCGGGTGCTATTACCTATGCAGATGCGTCTCAAATTGGTGATCTAGGGACGGCAAATGTTGATGTTGCCGGTGAATTCTTACCTTATTCACCGCAAGCTGCAGCGAAAATTGTTGACGGGTCCGCGCCAACAGCTGATGCGTCGGAACGGCGTATAACCGTTGATCTTAAGCGCGATGGCTCCATTGCTGGCGCTTATCCAATCGTGATGGTTTCATACCTGCTGGCATGTACTGATTATGAGCAGGCTCAAAGCGGCCAGGACGTCAAAGATTTCTTAACCTATGTTGCTTCAGCAGAAGGACAGGATACTGCCGCAGCCTCGAATGGCGGAAACGCTCCTATCTCGGATGAGCTGAGAGGAAAAGTCATGGCAGCTATCGGGCTTATTAACGACTAAATCGGTCTGCCAATGCCAGCTGGTGTTACGTAAAAAGAACGGAACCTGAGTGGAAAACAAACTGATAACTCGTTCGACGATTCCGGACCAGTATGATCGCCGTCCACATGCTGTGTGGTCTCCGGTCGCTCGCGGTTCTCGGGTAGATACAGTCTTTCGGTGGATGTCTAGCGGTGCCGGCGCAATGATTCTTGTGCTGCTTGCTGCAGTAGCGATCTTTTTGCTGCTGTCATCGAAAAACGCGCTGTTTGCTTCGGCCGAAACAATTATCGACAACGTCGAATTTACCCGCGGGAAAAATTTCTGGCAGTTTGCCGCGGGTGCTCTGTTTGGCACGTTGCTAGCTTCGATTATTGCGCTAATCATTGCCGTTCCATTCGCGGTGTGCATTGCGCTTTTCATCTCGCACTACGCGCCCCGAAAACTGGCGGTGCTGTTCGGATCAGTTATCGACTTGCTGGCTGCGATCCCATCTGTCGTATTCGGCTTGTGGGGGATGTGGACGCTAGAGCCATTGCTTCGCCCGGTTTTTACCTCAATAGCGACGGCGTTGACGCCGGTTTTGGAGTTCATCTCCGGTAGGAAAGAAACAATCGATGGCGAAACTGTGTGGCAAGGTGGACTGCCGGGGTTTTCTGCCCTTGCACAGAATTTTGACTGGTGGCCCCTACAGCCTGATGCGCTCGTTTTTGTTCCGCCCGCACGAAACATCATGATGGGCGGGGTTATTTTGGCAGTGATGATTTTGCCAATTATTACCTCGCTGTGCCGAGAGGTTTTCCTACAATCCCCGCGGTTACTCGAAGAGGCATCCTTGGCCTTAGGTGCCACCCGCTACGAGATGATCAAAATGGTGGTGTTGCCACACGGGCGTTCCGGTATCGTTTCTGCCACGATGCTTGGTTTCGGCAGAGCATTGGGCGAAACCATGGCGCTATTGATGGTGTTGTCTCCTGGGTTGATGATCAATTTCAAAATTTTCCAGCCCGGCCAACACTCGACGATCGCTTCGCAGATTGCGTTGCGGTTCCCGGAATCTTCGGGACTGTCCTCGGACTTCTTAGTAGCGTTGGGTTTTATCCTCTTCGTCATCACATTCGTGGTGAACTTCGTTGCCCGAGCCATCGTCAACCGTTATGCCGACTTCTCTGGAGCTAACGCATGAGCCAAATTTTATCTACGCCGACGTCGTCGTCCTTCATCTCGCGCCCCCAACGATACCTCCCGCACTGGTTTAACTATCTAGCTGGTGGGGTAGCAGTAGCCGCTGGGCTATTGATATTCGTCGTTGGTCAAAAAGAACCGAACATCGTTGCAGGTGGGTTGCTATCCGCTCTCATCTTCTTGATTATTTCAGGGATATGCGGGTTTGCCGTCGAAGGCGTCCGGTATGGGAAGAACCGGTTGGCAAGCAATGTGATCGTGGGTGCGTTCGTCATGGCTGTCATTCCGCTGATTTCGCTACTTTACACCGTAATCATTCACGGCTGGAGCCGGATGGTTCAAGCCGGGTTTTTCACCCAGACGACGTTTGGATCTTCTCAAGCTGATGCGGTGGTTGGGGCAGGGAACGCAATAGTTGGTACGTTATTCATCACGGCCACTGCCGCAGCGATTTCGGTACCCTTTGGTGTGCTCACCGCTATCTATCTGGTGGAATACGGCCGGGGTGTATTTGCCAAGATCATTACGTTCTTGGTGGATGTCATGACCGGGATTCCGTCAATCGTCGCCGGTCTTTTTGCTGCTGCACTGATTCCGTTAGTCAACCTACAGGTGTTTGGGCATGCCGAATTTAAATCAGGTTTCATGGGGGCAATCGCGCTTGTTGTGCTGATGACGCCGTTAGTAGTCCGCAATACCCAAGAAATGCTGCAACTAGTTCCCAACGAGCTACGCGAAGCGTCGTATGCGCTGGGTGTTTCGAAAGCAGCAACTATTCTTCGCGTGGTCTTGCGAACAGGAGTATCCGGTATCGTATCCGGAATCGTCATTGCCACTGCCCGGATCATTGGAGAATCGGCTCCGCTGTTGATTACTGCTGGAACCACTGATTCCTACAACCTCAATCTGTTCACTGGTCAGATGCTGACGTTGCCGGTCTACGTTTACAACGAATACACCAAAGGGCATCACGTGACGGCGTGGGCAGGAGCATTGATCTTGATCGGAATCGTGCTCATATTAAATCTTTTTGCTCGCTGGATAGCGCGGCGTTTTGCGCCCGCAGGAAACAGATGAAGGGACACATCATGAATGATGGAATCAAAGTAACTGACCTCAATATTTTTTACGGTGATTTCCTTGCTGTCGAAAACGTCAACGTGGAGATAGAGGCGCGTTCGATAACCGCCTTGATTGGCCCGTCTGGATGCGGAAAATCAACGTTTTTGCGGTCCCTGAATCGGATGCATGAAGTGATTCCCGGAGCACACACGAACGGATCTGTCATAATCGACGGGGCAGATATTTATGCGCCCGGGGTAGATCCGGTACGCGTGCGTGAGCACGTAGGTATGGTTTTTCAGCGTCCCAATCCGTTCCCCACAATGTCTATCCAGGATAACGTGTTGGCAGGGCTGCGACTGAACAATCGGCGACTATCTAAAAATGACGCCGCGGAAATAGTAGAGCGCTCGCTGCGTGGCGCAAACCTGTGGAACGAAGTGAAGGATCGACTGGATCGGCCCGGATCGTCGTTATCTGGCGGGCAACAACAACGGTTGTGTATCGCACGCGCTATCGCCGTAGAGCCAAAAGTGTTGTTAATGGATGAACCGTGTTCTGCGCTTGACCCGATTTCTACGCTGGCTATCGAAGACCTCATGCAAGAGCTCCAAAAAGACTACACAATCGTTATCGTGACTCACAATATGCAACAAGCAGCACGGGTTTCGCAAAAGACGGGTTTCTTCAATATTGAGGGTACGGGCAAGCCCGGGCACTTGATTGAATATGACGATACCGAACGTATCTTTGCCAACCCAGCAAACGAACAGACCGAAGATTATGTTTCGGGTCGATTCGGATAGTTTCAGTGGCGACGACGTTGATGTGCAACTGTAGCTATGACGCTTGATGAAGCACACAGTGTCCAAGTAAAGCACAAGAATATCAGTGCGCTTGTGCCGATGGCGCCTGCGATTGATGCTAGGACAGAACCTTGCAAGATAGGGAGCTCGGAGAGCGTTGTCTCGCCCAGTGACATAGTGCCGACTGGGAAGGTCAGTGCCCACCAGCCGGGTGAGAACGGAATAGTGTTCCGTACTGCTCGCCAGGTTTGATGGATAGCAAATGCGAGCATTGGTACGCCGAGGATCATCATGATAATCGCATAGATAATTGCGGTTGTTGTGGCATATGGGTGAATACTGATTCTGAGGAATAGACCGGATGAACCTGAAATGGCTACTGCGGCGGCAGTTGACTGTCCAACAATACCCAACGGAATCCACGCGCTTATTGCATCTTTAAGTGGTAGTGATTGGAAGCGCTTAACTGACCCGTATGCGAGGGCAAAGATGATCAACCCATGGACTAGAGCGATGATAAAACACAAAAATGAGAGCGTTAGCATGAAGAACTGCAGTCCAACTGATTCGTACTCTCGTAAGAGTATTGCTCCAGTAGTTGCAGAAACCATCGGACCGACTACGGCTAATCCCCAAATCGGAGTTGGTTGGCCTAAGTGGCGGAAAAGTGCGTGAGCTAGGAATGAAAAGTTTGTGACGAGCCCAATGAATGTGCCGATCCACCACAAAAAGGTATCACCGATAATTGCGAATGTGCTCAATCCCCAACGAGGGCCAATTGCTAACAGGGCCGCGCCGATCGCTAGGTAGCCCATCGAGACGCTTCCCCAAGCAGGGTCTACCACTGGTAGCAGACGGATGTGGGTATTTCCGTGGAATGTTTTCCATACCCATCGAGTAATGTACGTCGCAGTGAACATGACCAGCAAAATAGTGCCGATTAATAGCAAGCCGGTAGCGAGAGGGAGGAACCAAGGATGATCGTCGGCTTTTCGGCCGATGAGATTTGCGAGGATTGCGGTTCCCATTACTGATGAAAACCATGCTGGCCCCATGGGAGGAATAATAAGTTCGCGTTGAGAATTCACTGTTGTAATTTTCCGCTCCTCGGCTTCGAAATTCCACTAAGGGATTATCGGATAGGTCATAGCTGTTCCTGATTGGGAAGAAGGAACATAAGTGGTATTGGCGTAGCAGGGTAACCGATTGAATAATAAAGAATAGTATTCACTATTAGGGTGTGCTAACCTAATTCCGAACGTCATTCAGTATGAAAGGTTTGTTATGTCTAACCAAGAAATGCCAGAACTACGCACTCGTTCCACATCAGGTACAAATGCTCAAAAAATTGTTTACACCGGCGTGTTCACAGCTATCTATTTCGTTGTGTTCTTCGCCATCGGCATGCTGGGGTTCTTTGGCCCACAATTCATGTTCGTGAGCACACCACTAGCTCTTTTAATCGAAGGTGCAGTGATCGTTTTGATGTTGAATAAAATCCGGTCATTCGGCGCTCTAACTATCTTGGGTATCATCGTCGGTTTATTAATGATGCTCACTGGCCATGCGTGGACAACCTTAGTATTCACCGTTGTTGCATCTTTCCTTGCGGATCTTGTTGCCAAGTCAGGCAATTACACTGATGAAAAGAAAAACATCTTTGCTTATGCGATTCTCCAGCAGTGGTATATTGGTGCCTGGTTGCCAATTTTCTACGCTGCAGATGCCTATTTTGCTGACATCGCTGTGCAAATGGGGCAAGAATATGCCGATCATATGCAGGCAATTTTCACTCCAAATATCATTATCATCTTCACCATCGTGAACTTCTTCGTCGCCCTTATTGGCGGCTGGGTAGGAACAAAGATTCTGCGGAAGAATTTCGCTAAAGCCGGCATCGCCTAAAAAGTGAGATGACGTTGAACGCTGTGAACGTACCGGATCAGATGTGTACCTCGTGGAAACCGATTCGCTATTTTAAAAATGATCCGCGCACAACTCTGCTAGTCGTTTTAGCCATAAACATCACCGTCATTGGTGGAGCTAGCGCTCCTGTTTTACTCATCGCAACTGCCATAGTCGGAATTCTTTTTGCTTCGGTTGGGACGCTTAAAGGCGTTACCAGGTTCGTGGCTTTAGAGAGTGGATTTCTTCTGTTCACCTACTATGGTGCGTCTGTAGGTACTAACGGATTTGTTGCCTTCTTGATTGGTATTAGCTTTTGGATGTCTCGTTTTATCTTGACTGCAACTATAGGTATTTATGCTATCTATTCCATCAGCACGTCTGAACTGGGGGCGGCACTGCGCGCACTATATTTGCCGGCAAGCTTTGTTTCGGCGATCCTCGTGATGCTACGTTTCATTCCAACAATTCTTGCCGAGTTCAAAGCTATCCAAGAAGCAATGAAACTGCGTGGAATAAACCTTGTCGGCGCAGACGTAATCCGTCACCCAACACAAACGGTGCAGTATTTAATTGTTCCGTTGTTAGCTGGAGTTGTTCGTATTGCAGACGATCTTACTGCCTCGGCAGTGATCCGAGGCTTAGGGTCTAACGAGCGGCCACTGCCGTTATACGCAACTCGATTCCGGCCAGCAGATGCACTTATTTTATTCGTAACTATGAGCTATGTTTTGATCCGGTTCTGGAATCCAACTGGTGAAGAGCTACTAGGTTTTGCGCATATTCCAGGATTGATACGATGACTAAGCACGACAATGGGGTAGTTAATTTTGATGACGTTTGTTTTGCCTACCCAGCTCCGCAAGGGCAGCAACCGTCGTTCGTCTTCCAACATTTGAATCTCCATATGCCGGCGGGAAGTTGCACGCTATTTTGCGGACCGTCGGGAAGCGGAAAATCCACTGCGTTGAAAATGGTCAACGGTCTAATCCCACAGCTCCAGCCAGGGCATATGGGGGGAAGCGTGACGGTTAGTGGACATAAAGTGGACGACGTCGATCTGACAGATATCGGAAAAACAAGCGCCACTGTGTTCCAAAATCCCCGGACACAGTTTTTCACGGGGCATGTTTTGGCTGAAATTGCATATGCTGGTGAAAACTACCGTGTGCCGTCGGAACAACTGTGGGATAGATGCATAGATGCTGCACAAGAAACCGGCACATATCATTTGTTGGAACGAAGCTTGCATACGTTGTCTGGTGGGCAGCTTCAATCTGTGGCGCAGGCAAGTGGACTAGCATCTATGGTTCCGGTTTTGCTTTTTGACGAACCGACGTCGAACCTAAGCCCGGAGGCGATTGATAATTTTTCGAGTGTACTCCGCCGTCAAAAAGCGGCTGGTAAAACTATTATTATCGCTGAACACCGATTATATTTTCTGCGCGATCTCGTGGACCAAGTGGTCTATTTTTACCCTGGTTCCGATCCGGAAATTATTGATGGAGTAACGTTTTTCGCTTTCGACGACGCCGAACGTCGTCGTCGTGGATTGCGTGTTTTGGATCTGCCTACAAGTACTGGGATTCCCTATGATGAAGCTACTAGTGAGCGAGTCCATCAGCCACCAATCACTTCTGGCTTATCGTTGCGCAATCTCAACTTTTCCTATCCCGGCCATGAGGTTTTGCATGATTTTAGTGCTGATCTCCCTGCTGGCAAAATAACCGCATTGACTGGCCCTAACGGTGCCGGAAAGACGACGTTAGCGCGGTTACTATGTGGACTGCTTAAGCAGGAATCTGGCACTATTCACCTCGACGGTAAAGCTCGTTCGCCTCGAGCGTTGTCGTCACTTAGCTCCATTGTTATGCAAGATGTCCATCGGCAGCTCTTTGCTGACAGCGTCATCAAAGAAGTTACTTTAGGGGCGGATGCCGACGTCGAAGCGGAAAGATTACTGGAACAACTCGGCCTACTATCTTCTCAGCATCGTCACCCCTTAAGCCTGTCTGGTGGCCAAAAACAGCGTCTTGTTATTGCGGCGGCTTTAGCTACTCAACGCCGGCTCGTTATTTTCGATGAGCCAACATCGGGTGTTGATTATCGTCAGTTGCAAGCCATCAGTTCGCTCTTTCGTCAGCTCGCTGATTGCGGGCACATCATCGTAGTTATTACGCACGATAAAGAGCTACTGACCTCGTGCGCCGATCGGATTCTTCATCTGGCCCCTCTCACACACCCTACTACGTCAAAACTCAACCACACGGAAGAATGTTATGAACGATAATCCCGAAATTACCAATAAAGAAAAAGATAAAGCAGGACGGGTAGCATTTAAAGATCTCCTCAAACCGATTTCTGGACGCATCCTGCTGGCTCGGATACTTGCCGTGACCTCAGCGCTACTTTCGGTTGGCCCATACATTGTTTTAGTACAGCTGTCTGGCACACTTTTAGAAGCATGGCAACGCGGCACTAGCCCTGATCCAGATAAAGTAAGAAATGCTCTGATGCTCCTCATCTGGCTCTTTTTAACAAGACTCTTCCTATATGTCTTGGCGTTAGCCGTCACGCACTTTGCCGATATGCATCTGCGCCGAATCCTACAAGATCAGGTTGCCGAACGCATCGCGCGAGCACCATTATCGTGGTTTACCAAAACTAACTCTGGTTTAGTGCGTAAAGCTGTCCAAGATGATACTGCTGATGTGCACACCGTGGTTGCACACGCTCCAGTTGATAATACAGTGGCTATTGTCAGTCCCATTGCGCTGCTAGTATATGCGTTCTATCTCAACTGGTTATTGGGCTTCATCGCCATTGCCACGATCCCGTTCTACTTTGGTGCGATGGCATACATGATGCGAGATATGGGCGAAAAAACTGCTGAGATGGATACTCGGTTAGGCTATGTTTCGGCAACGATGGTTGAGTTTATTACCGGCATTGCGGTGGTAAAAGCTTTTGGACGTACCGGCAAAGCTCATGAGCGTTACCGTTGTGCTACCGAAGAGTTCCATCGTTTTTATTTGGCTTGGTGCGGGCCGCTACTACGGATGTCAGCATTAGCATATTCGGCGATTTCAACATCTGTTTTGCTTCTAACAAATCTCGGATTAGGAGCGTTGGCTGTTTATTATGGCTATGCTCGGGCTACTGACGTCATCCCCACAGCGATTATCGCATTGATGATTCCGCAGTCCATCGAAGTTTTAGCTAATATGACGTGGTCGATTCAGATGGCGGGCGCGGCTGCGCTGCGTATTCAAAATATATTAAATATCCCGCAGATCTCCCAATCATCTGATCTTCATGTGGGCGATCATGACAGAACCGTGCCAGAAGAAGTCGTTTTCGACCATGTATCTTTTAGCTATGGTGATAATCTAGCCGTTGATGATGTCTCATTGACGCTCAAACCGGGAAGCATAACCGCACTTATTGGTCCGTCAGGTGGCGGAAAATCGACGTTGGCAACTCTGTTAGCTCGGTTCTCTGACCCGGACAGCGGAGCAATTACTATCGGTGGAATAGATATTAGGCAATGGCCCGATGCTCAACTGTACCGATACGTCAGTTTTGTTTTACAAGATCCGCAAATACTTCGGCTGTCGATTCGCGATAATGTGCGGTTGGGATGCCCGCAGGCGGACGATGAAGCGATTTGGCAGGCCTTACGGGATGCCCAGATTGCTGATGAGATTTCCGCTTTGCCCCGTGGCTTGGACACTGTTTACGGAGTTGACACCTATCTTTCCGGTGGACAATGTCAACGCTTGTCTATCGCCCGCGCTCTGTTGATTGATGCACCAATTCTTATTTTGGATGAAGCAACTGCATTTACTGATCCGGAATCTGAAGCACTTATTCAAACAGCATTAACTCGCCTTATAAAAGCTCGGAAAGGTGGAAGAACAGTTCTTGCAATTGCCCATCGTCCGGCATCAGTACAGGGAGTAGATCAAGTGGCAATTTTAGAACAAGGACGGTTGAGCGCAGTGGGCACTCCAGATGAAGTGAATGAACATCCTCTCTATGCAGCTCTGTGGGAAGGAACGAACGCATGAAAACGGTATCACGAGGGATTACCCAACAGATTTTTCGGTTGTTAAGCTCGCAAGGACAAAAACAGCTCCGATCCGTATTCATCCTTGCTGCTATTTCTGGCGTCATTCGTGGTCTGGCTCTGTCTGCTTTCTTACCTGCAGCGACTGCACTGGTAAAGAATGAGAATGTGTGGGGCTTGTCTATCGTCGGTTGGCTCTGTGTTTTGCTCTGTTTGGGAATAACCTCGGCAATCTTAGAGTATGTACTTGCGATGGCAAACTATTCGGTAGCTTTGGATTCCATGGTGAGTTTGCATAAGCAAATAGGTGATCAAGTGGCTCGGCTGCCACTTGGCTATTTCACCTCAGAAACTGCAGGGAAGTTCTCGAGGTTAGTATCGAAACAGATGCTGATGCTTGGCGAATCATTCGCCCACTTTTTAGCGCCGATGATCATGAACACGTTTACTATGCTTGTGCTTCTAGCTGGATGCTGGATCTGGTCGCCGTCGATGGGCATGCTTTTAACAATATGCGTCCCGGTCATGTTACTGGCAGTTTGGGCGTCCCAACGGTGTAAAGAACATGATGACAAGTTAACCACCCCGCCGTCGCAAGAACTATCGGCACGGCTGGTGGAATTTGCTCAAAACCAACCAATTTTGCGAGCTTGTGGACAGGCGAGTTCGTTCGAACCGCTCATTTCAGCAACAAAGGCAACCGAAAAAGCCGGTATCCGCGGCCTATGGTGGGGTGTATTAGGAAATGTCATTGTTGGTACTGCAACCCAGTTCGTTGCAGTGTTTGCGATGATCATTGCCGTCAGTGCTACTTTTGGCTTTAGCGATCCGATTGCAACTATTGTGTTTATTGGAATCATGCTTCGCTTCACTACCATGTTGTCCGAGATTGGTTCGTTAGGCATGGCGTTAGAAGGATCTAGGCCGCTGTTATCACAGATTGACGAGCTGCTTGACGAGCCGGTATTAACTGACCCAATTTCGCCAAAGCCAGTTGAGTGTCCAGGAGCAGTAGAGCTGCAAGACGTGCATTTTGGCTATACTTCGGAGACATCCGTACTCAATGGTGTCAGCATCCGGTTTGCACCTCAATCGTTCACTGCTATCGTAGGCCCTTCTGGTTGTGGAAAAACAACAGTAGCGCGTCTCATTGCGCGATTCTATGAAGTTGAACAAGGCTCAGTTCTAGTTGGCGGCGTTCCAGTGAAAGAGCAACGTGTAGCGGATCTTATGGAGCAAATCGCGTGGGTATTCCAAGATGTTTACCTCTACGATGACACTCTTGAAGCAAATATTAGAGTTGGCAATCCGGACGCTACTGAGGAACAGATTCGCCATGCCGCGGATCTGGCCGGGGTAACAGAGATCGTTAAACGTCTGCCTGATGGCTGGAACACAAAAGTTGGTGAAGGTGGACGCGCATTGTCTGGTGGTGAGCGCCAACGGGTATCGATTGCTCGGGCTATCGTCAAAGACGCGCCGATTGTTTTGTTTGACGAGGCGACCAGTGCTTTAGATCCGGCAAATGAGAATCATGTCGTTCAGTCGCTGAATTATTTGCGTGAGCGGGCTACACTTATCGTTATTGCACATAAGTTATCTACAATCCAAACAGCAGATCAGATTGTAGTCTTAGATTCTCGCGGACAAGTTGCTCAACAAGGTACGCACCAAGAACTTCTTGAAAAAGACGGAACGTATCGGGAGTTTTGGGAGCTTCGTCAAGCAGCTAAAGGATGGTCGTTGACATAATGCGTATGCGCCTGGGACATAAAACTGGTCCAAAACCGAAGTTCACTGCAGAACAAGTGATCGATGCAGTGCTACGAATTGGTTTAGACAAGTTCACTATGTCCCAGGCGGCACACGAAGTTGGGGTAGGCGCTCCTAGTCTCTATCGCCTCTATAATTCTCGTGACGATCTGGTCGCGGCCTGTTTGGAAGAAATAGCTCGACGTCGGCCGTGGGTTTCGCCGCAAGTACCGTGGCCAGATATGCTTCGTGAGTGGTCTCGGTACTGTTGGGAACTGTGCGAAGCGTTCCCAGGATTTGCTCTTACGCTTTACACATATCCATTTCCGCAAGTCAATTTTATGAAATCAGTGCCGTCAATAGTTGAGGATTTTACCGCTGCTGGACTGTCTAAAGACATAGTTCTATTCGCACTAGATTTCATTGGTGATACTGCTATTACAATTCATTTGGGAGTAAGTGCCTATCGGGTTGATCCTCAAGACACCGAACGGCAAGCGCTTGTTCGACGTAACCTTGAGTTATCCAATCAACAATTGGGTACCGATCTGTCTGCACTGCTTTATAGCGCCGACACATACCGGGACTTGGTTGAGCCAAAAATCGAATTTATTATTTCGGCTTTGCAAGCGGGGATACGGCCGCCTGCCAACGGTTTAGGAAGTCTCGCGTAGGCTGCTATCTGGTTAATAAAGATAGAAAACGCCAACGAACAACTGTTTATGCTTCGCTAAATGGTGTGGTTGGACGGCATTAACCTATTGTTCTGTCACAGCGTATAATGGGGTAATGGACGCGGTAGATTTTCTAGAATATGTTAACCGGACTAGTGCTGAGCATGTAGTTACTGAGAGCTTAAAGCGGATTCAATCAAGTGATTTGAATGCCTTCGTGGAAACATTTGATGATGATGCTTTACGCCGTGCAAAAGAATTAGATGCGCTACCGGTTAGCCAACGTGGGCGGTTACATGGCCTGATAGTCGGAGTCAAAGATGAAGTCCACGTTGCTGGATACATTACTGGTTTTGGTACTCGTGCAAACGACAAGCCAGCAAAAGAGTCCTCGCATATCGTGCGGGCTCTTGAAGCAGCCGGTGCTATTATGATTGGTCATACTCGCATGCCAGAATTTGGTGCATGGCCGGTGACAGAGTCTACCTATGGTGGTATTACCCGCAACCCGCTAGATACGCGCCTAAGTCCCGGTGGTTCTTCGGGCGGGACAGCTGCGGCGATAGCCGGTGGTCTTATCCCAGTGGGTATTGGCGGCGATGGTGGCGGTTCGATCCGAATACCTGCTGCTATGACGGGTCTAGTTGGATTAAAACCACGCCGTGGCCGTGTCTCGACTGCGCCGGAACCGCACCTATGGTGGTCGCTCGGAGTGACGGGAGTTTTAACAAAATCAGTGCGTGATGCGGCGTTAATTTACGATGTCATTTCAGGAAATGAAGCGACAGATTTATATACTGCCGACCCGATGGGATCGCTGGTAGAAGCACTAGATAATCCGCCATCGTCACTTAAATTTATGACTGTGAGTCATGCTCCTGCGATGGGAATAGCGCGGACAATTCGTGATGGACTAGCTCAGACTGAGAGAAAGCTAGCGAAGTGCGGATATCAAAAAGTTCCGGGTCCTCGTTTTCTACCAGATGCTACCCGTGCATTTGTACCACAGTTTTTCGCTGGAATACGTACTGAGTACGCGGCCGTCGATCATCCGGAACTGCTTGAGTCACGTACTGCGCAGGTAAACTCTTTGGGAGCTTGGGTTAGTGACGATGTGCGTAAGAAGGCAGAAGCCAGGGGAGAGGTCGTGGCCCAGAAAGTTGATCAACTCCTCGATCGTGCGGAAGTCATCCTGACACCTACATTGGCGGCGTTGCCGCCACGTGCAGATGTTACTCGAAACAAAGGTGCGATTCGTACCGCGTTGGTTGCGCGTCCGTACATTGCTTTTACATCATTATTCAACGTTACTGGGCATCCTGCGATGACTATCCCAGTGCAGGTAGATAAAGCTTTCCCCGTGGGGATTCAGCTGGTAGCGCGTAACGAAGAAACTCTTGTTGCCGTTGCTCAACAAATCATGGGTGGCAAGCTTCGGTGAAACTAAAAGCCTGAGTGTGTCAGCCCCTCAATAAGGAATATAGATAATGAATCACGATCATACTCACGGCCATGAACATGGCGTTTTAGAATCGAGTTCACGTACTCGTCTGGGTATTGCATTGGCAGTGACAACCGTTGTTCTTGCCGTTGAAATTATTGGTGGGCTGGTTTCAGGTTCGCTTAGTTTGTTGGCTGATGCCGGTCACATGTTTGTGGATTCTTCGGGTTTAGTTGTTGCCTTAGTTGCTGCGCATCTACTGCGTCGCCCGCGCGATACAACTTACACGTGGGGGTGGGGAAGAATCGAAATCATTGCTGCCGCCGTTCAGGCAGGTATGTTGTTCCTTATTTGTCTATGGGTCGCGTACCATGCAATTTCGCGTCTTGTTAGCCCAGTTGCCATCGAAGTCGGTCCAATGCTACTGGCTGCTGCGGTGGGCCTGGTGGCAAATATTGTATCGATGGCAGTACTGTTTGGCGGTCGAGATGAATCGTTGAATATGAAAGCCGCTTTTTTGGAGGTCTTTAATGACACACTAGGTTCAGTTGCAGTGCTTGTCTCCGGGTGCGTTTACTACCTGTGGGGTTGGGAACGCGCCGACGGCGTCGCTGCACTGTTCGTGGCAATCTTGATGGCCCCGCGGGCGGTTATTTTGCTTCGCCGAGCGCTACGGATTTTGATGGAAGCAACTCCGCAGGAACTTGATGCACATACAATTCATAACCACTTTCTAGCAATGGAAAACGTGTACGACGTTCATGATTTGCACATTTCCACAATTCAAACTGGTGTTGTCTCGTTGACTGCGCATATTGCTATTGACTCTGATACTAGCGATGAACAGCGGGCTAGGCTTTTGCATCGGTTAGAAGAATGCGCTCAGGAACATTTCGATCTTCCTATTGCTCATAGTACGTTTCAGTTTGAACCGAAGGAACACAGCGGGCACGAAAAACTAGCGCATGGATCCCATTCCTAGGCTGGTGGGTTGAACGATCTACCGTCACTATGTTTCATAATGTGGAACGGGCTCATTTCATATTGTGAGAGATTGCGATAAGTGGTGGAATTTGGGTTGTTCACCTCGATAGAGTTTCTTAGTGAAATTCTTAAACAATACTGTGCCCACTTTTGATCTCACTTACGACGATGTCTTCATGGTTCCGTCCCGTTCCTCGGTCGGATCCCGGAGCAACGTCAATCTAGCAACCAGCGATGGGTCGGGAACCACAATCCCGCTCGTGGTTGCAAACATGACGGCTATTGCCGGCAAACGCATGGCAGAAACAGTTGCCCGTCGGGGCGGTCTAGTCATCATTCCGCAAGATATCCCAACTGGCATCGTTGTTGACACAATTGCTGCTGTTAAGTCTCGGCATCTGGTTTATGAAACCCCCGTCGTCGTCAAGCCGCACCACACCTGCGGATATGCGCTGGGACTAATTCCGAAGCGTGCGCACGGGGCTGCCGTCGTCGTTGATCCTGAAACCAACGTACCGGTCGGCTTGGTCGTAGAAAAAGACTTAACCGGCGTCGATCGGTTCACCCAAGTTCGTGATGTCATGTCCACTGAACTTTTCACCCTGCCAGCTGGTATCGATCCACGCGAAGCATACGAGATTCTCAAGTCCCATCATCATCAACTAGCGCCAGTTGTTGACGACGACGGCGCTTTGCTCGGCGTTCTCACCCGTGCCGGAGCAGTGCGTGCCACCATTTATAAGCCAGCAGTTGACGCTAATGGTCACCTGCGCATCGGCGCTGCTATTGGAATGAACGGCGATCCCGTTGGCAAAGCGCAACAGCTTGTGGCAGGCGGGGTAGACCTCCTCGTTGTTGATACTGCCCACGGACACCAAGACAAAATGCTCGAAACCGTGCGCGCAGTCCGGGCCATTTTGCCTGCCGGATTCCCACTTGTTGCTGGCAACGTGGTAGCTGCTGATGGCGTTCGGGACTTGGTTGAGGCCGGGGCATCTATTGTGAAAGTGGGCGTGGGGCCAGGTGCGATGTGCACCACCCGTATGCAGACCGGCGTTGGACGGCCGCAGTTCTCTGCAGTTCTCGAATGTGCTGCAGAAGCGAAGAAACTCGGTGCACATGTGTGGGCCGACGGCGGAGTTCGTCACCCGCGTGACGTTGCTCTGGCGCTCGCGGCGGGTGCTTCCAACGTTATGGTGGGTTCCTGGTTTGCCGGAACATACGAATCGCCTGGTGACGTCAACTATGACGCTAACGGACGAGCATATAAAGAGTCTTTTGGTATGGCATCTAAGCGTGCGGTGCGTAACCGCACTGCCCGCGAATCAGCTTTCGATCGAGCACGTAAGGCGCTGTTCGAAGAAGGTATTTCGGTTGCTCGCATGTTCATCGATCCAGAACGTCCCGGAGTTGAAGACCTGATCGACCAGATCATTTCTGGTGTTCGTTCCTCCTTCACCTACGCTGGTTCGCAAAATATTGCGGAGTTTGCCCAGCGTGCAATCGTTGGTATTCAGTCATCGTCGGGCTATCGCGAAGGCGCGCCAGTACCGACGTCGTGGTAACAATCTGTGGTCTGAGAGAAAGAATTATTATGTTCAAGAAAGAAAATTCTGGTTCGTGTGCGGCTATCGTCGGAGCCAACTGGGGAGACGAAGGCAAAGGCCGAATGGTTGACCTGTTGGCTGCGGATTACGACGTCGTTGTACGTTACCAAGGTGGCGGAAACGCTGGACACACCGTCGTCAACGATTACGGAACGTTCGCGTTGCACCTGTTGCCGTCAGGTATCTTTAACGACGGCGTGCTCAACATCCTCGGTAACGGAGTGGCTCTGAACGCAGAACAGCTGTTTACCGAAATCGATACGATTGCCCAGCAAGGTGTATCGGTGAGCCCAGAAAACTTGGTGGTTTCGGAACGCGCATCGCTACTCTTACCGTGGCATCGGGAACTAGACACGCTAGAGGAAATGCGACTAGCTGATAAGCAGTACGGTTCTACTCGCCAAGGTATTGCACCGTTCTACTCCGATAAATTCCAAAAGAAGACGATTCTCGCTGGTGAATTGCGTGATCCAGAACGGCTCCGCCAACATGTTGCGGACCTTCTTGAATGGAAGAACCTCACGCTTACCAAGGTTTACGGGGCGCCAGAGGCGAAACTGGAAGACATCATGGAATGGATCGATACGTGGGCGATGCGCCTCGTGCCATTCTTAGCTAACACGGCGAAGGTGCTATCGGATGCGCGCAGTGCCGGTAAACGTATTTTGTTCGAAGCTCAGTTGGGCGCTCTGCGTGACATTGACTTTGGAATCCACCCGTTTACGACGTCGTCAAATACAGTTGCAGCGTATGCTCCAGTTGGTGCCGGACTGCCGAGTTTGCAGCTCGATCGAGTGACGGCTGTGGTCAAGGCGTATTCCACGTGTGTTGGAGCCGGTCCATTCACTTGTGAATGGTTCGGTGAAAAGGCTGATAAATTGCGGGATGCTGGTGGTGAGTATGGCGCCACCACCGGACGGCCACGTCGTGTTGGTCCGTTGGATCTAGTTGCAACCCGTTACGGAATCCAGATGCAAGGAGCCACTGAGATCGCGCTGACCAAGATGGATGTTCTCTCTGACATGGCAGAGATCCCGGTATGCGTCAGTTATGATGTGCACGGAACACAAACAGACGAATTCCCATTCCCAGCCGATCTTGAGGAAGCACGTCCAGTAGAACAGACGTTGCCAGGATGGCAGTGTGATATTAGCGGATGCCGCACATGGGATGAGCTCCCAGAACAGGCACGTGCCTACGTAGAGTTCATTGAAGAGCGCATTGGGTGCCATATTCGGTATGTGAGTGTGGGCGCGCAGCGCGAAGCCTATATTGTTCGATAGATAACCTTCGGCTGGCTGTGGCAGTCGTGGAGCTTCCACGGCCAGCTCTATAATTATTTCTAGTTGCACTACTTGTCCCAGAAAAGAGCAGTCTTCGTGGATCATTCAGCCAAGAATCGCTATGTCAATCCGTTAACAACCCGCTATGCGTCAGATTTCATGGTCGAGCAGTTCTCTCAACGAACTCGTATCGAAACCTGGCGAAAGCTGTGGGTGTCGTTAGCTCGTGCACAGCACGAACTGGGGTTGCCGATTTCAAGCGAACAAGTTGCTCAACTCCGCGATCACGTTGCGGATATCGATTGGGATGTGGTGGCCGCTCGCGAAGCGCAGGTCCGCCACGACGTGATGGCGCATGTCTATGCTTTTGGCCAGGTTGCGCCAGATGCTGCCGGTATTATCCATCTGGGTGCTACCAGCTGCTATGTGACTGATAACGGGGATCTAGTCATTTACCGTGATGCGTTACTGCACGTGCGCCGTTCCTTGTGCACTGTCATTGCTAATTTGGCGCAGTTTGCCCAACAGTATCGAGCTATGCCAACGCTTGGATACACGCATTATCAACCTGCTCAGCTAGTGACCGTTGGCAAACGCGCTACCTTGTGGATGCAAGATTTTATGGCAGACCTTGAAGAACTCGACTTCGTGATTTCGTCTGTTCGTTTCCTTGGCTGCCGGGGAACCACTGGAACGGAAGCAAGCTTCATGGAGCTGTTCGACGGCGATGAGGAACGTATCGATCAGATGAACTCGCGGATTGCGCAAGACTTCGGATTCGATCGACTTTTCGATGTTGCTGGCCAAACCTATCCGCGTAAATTCGATTCACGGATCATGAATTGCTTGTCGTCGATTGCACAGAGTGCATATCGTATGGCGCAAGATATTCGCTTGCTACAACACGATCGCCAGGTTGAAGAACCGTTCGAGGCCCAGCAAATCGGTTCGAGTGCGATGCCGTACAAGCGCAACCCGATGCGTACCGAGCGCATTTGTTCCTTGGCACGTTACGTCATGTCCGACGTCGCTAATCCAACGATGACGGCGGCAACTCAGTGGTTTGAACGTACCCTCGACGATTCGGCAAATCGCCGTATTTCGATGCCGGAAGGTTTCTTGGCTACCGATGCGATCTTGCGTCTGTGTATGAATGTGACGTTTAATTTGCATGTTAACGACCAGATCATCGCAAAGTCGGTGCGTGACTATTTGCCATTTATTGCTACCGAAAATATTTTGATGGAAGCCGTCAAGCGTGGCGGCGATCGGCAAGAATTACACGAATTGATTCGCGAAGAATCTCACCGTGCAACTGCCTTGATGAAGGCCGGCGAACCGTTTGATTTATTGGGTGCACTTGCTATGCATACAGAGTTCAATATGACGGAAGAGGAATTGAACGCAGTGCTCGATCCGGCTGCGTTTATTGGACGCTGCCCGCAGCAAGTCGATAACTATTTGGCTAGTGTGCGTCAAGCGATTGGGGAGTGCCAGCCAAGCGATCAGCTGCTAGCGGTTTAGTCTGATGGTAGAGGTAGCTCTACTAAAAAAGTAGAAGCCGGGCTATTTCAACTCGAGTGTGAATGCATCATAATCGAGTTATGAATAAAAAGTCGAGGATACAACAATGGCTAAGGATTCCTGCATTACTGTTAGCTACAGTGTTGTTATGTTCAGGATGCTCAACGTTTGAGGCGCTCACTCGCTACTATGCACGGGACAAAATCCACTGTCAGCTGGCATATCCCGATATTCAACATTTTTCGTGTGGTGATATAGCCTATGCCATCACTGCCGAGCGAGCAGAAGACGAGCAAGTCGGGGACTGGATCGGATACATCCGTCAACTCGTTGTTGTCGATAAAACTGGCAAGGTAGTGGCCTACCAAGATGCAACCATTATGTACGACCCAGATGTTGTGGTAGATGGCGAGCAAAAGCAACCAGGTAACCATACAATACAATTTTTCAACGTCTACCGTGAACACGGCGAATCCACGGCACTACTCGTCGATATTGGAAATCAACGTTACCGCGCAGTTGACGAACGTCAGCTTGATCCAGGGAGTGAACTCTATACTCCGCAACCTCTTGCGCAAGACGCGTCCAGTGATAGCCATGAGGCATCCCTCCGCCTCGATCCGGAAAATGCTTACGTATTCTATGCTTACGGGCAACGTTATACGGTCACGAATGAAAAACTCGGCGACCGCCAACTGGGAGAACTGATCGGTGGAATAGACGATGTCGTTGTGTTCGACGTCGAGAGTGCCCGTCCACTATCTAAAAAGCAGCTTGCTGAAATTGACTGGCTGGGAACACAATCGGACAAAGAGCGTGATGTGTGGAATTATGGGGAAGTGTCACACATACAGGGCAGCGATCCAGATCAAGAGTTAGCGGTGGAGATCAACGGTAGTTACCGACTAGCGCGGCGCATAGAATGAGGCATCGTTTTTAGATGAGATGAGTGTGTAAGTGTAGAGTCTCAGCGATGATTCGGGCGATCTTTTCGTTGGAAATTTCGGGGTTTGACCGGATGAGTGCAGCCAAGCCAGTGAGTAGAATGTAGAGAGTCTCATTGATATGGGAAATACTGATAGAGTGCCGCTTCTCGTAGTCTTGGACTGTTGTTTCGCTAATATAGAGTGCAATTCTGCGGGCCGCTCGGTCAATGAAGACAAGATACAACTGAGCATTTGCGTCATGCGCTAGGCTCGTGGCAAAAGGACCGTCCTCATGGAGAATTTTACGCATCAGCACGGTGGCTTCGTCTAAGGCTTTCTCAATATTTCCTGGCTCGCGAGCGTTGTTCCATTCCTCGAGTTCTTCGAGGAATTCATCAATCACGTAGTCAAGAAGCGCTTCTACCACTTCTTCCTTAGTTGCGAAATAATGGTAAAAAAGCGACCGAGTGATATCAGCCTCGGCGGTGATAGCCGACACGGTGATCTTTGAGGCACCATCTCGAATAATGACTCGATGCGTAGCATCGAGAATCGACTTGCGGGTTTGCATACTGCGTGCTTGCTTGACCATTTTTATCACTCTCCTTAGCCAGAATAGGAATTATATGGAATAAAAGTCAACATCAGACTATCAGTTTACAAATCAATTAAACATTTTTAACAGATCTCTATTGTTCACAACGCTGTCAAATTGTTAGTCTGGAACTGTTTGCTTTGAGATCTAATCGATGGAGATATGATATGCGTAAACATTTATCCCGCCCGTTGTGCGGTGCAAGTCTAGCGATAGCGCTAGTCCTTGCGCCAACGTCAGCTTGGGCAGACGAGACAACGAATACTGCTAGTGCAGATAGCAGTGACATTGTCACTCTAGACCTTTATAACCTAACCGATATTCACGGACATATTGAAAAGGTCGCCAAAACTGATAAAAAGACTAAGCAAGAAAAAGTCAGCGAATCTGGTATTCCAGCAGTGCAATGCTATTTGCAAGATGCGTACAAGACCAATCCGAAGTCTACTCTGACACTTTTGGGAGACAACATTGGTGCGTCACCGTATACTTCTGGCTCCCAAAAAGATAACCCAACGATTGCAGCTTTAAACCAATTGCCAGTCATCGGATCGACTATTGGCAACCACGAATTAGATCTTGGTCAGCCGGTTTTCAAACAGCGCGTAGACGGAAGTAACACGAAAGAATTTGTTAAAGTTGGCTTCCCGTATCTTGGTGCAAACGTTAAGGGAATGGGGACATACAAGGTCGGCGATAAAGATATCCCGTATTTGAAAGATTATGCTTTGGCCGATCTTGATGGAATTAAGGTTGCATTCATTGGCGCTATTGCGCAAGATGTGCCTTTTAAACTCAGTCCGGACACCACTAAAGGATTGACCTTCGAAGATCCGATCGCTGAGATGGGACGTCTCGCTAAGGAACTTAAAGCCAGCGGAGAGGCTCAGATCGTCGTTGCAATGCTTGACGACGACGTTAAGAATAACTATCCGAAGATGCCTGCCGAAATTGACGTATTGATGGGCGGAGATACCCACGTTCCATACGAATTCGACAAGGTTGATTCTGCAGTTAAGCTCGATTCGGTTAATCCGCTACTTGCTGGAATCTCTTCCGGATCATATACCGATAACCTCGGATTGGTCCGTGTGGAATTTGATAAAAAAGCCAACAAAGTAGTTAAGGCAGATTCGATCTTAATTCCAGCGCAGGAAGTCGTAGAAAAGAGTAACCCCGACTGCCTCGAAAATGCATCAGCAGCAAAAGTTGTTAAAGCTGCCCAAAATGCAGCTAAAGAAGCTGGCAAAGTTGAGATTGTTTCGGGCGTAAAAACACAGTGGAATCGTGGCGTTTTCTTAGAGCCCGGAAAAGAACAGCCTGAGCCAGGGTCGAACCGCGGTGTTGAATCTACTCTAGGGAATCTGGTAGCAGATTCGATTCTTGACCAGGTTACGATCGATGGTACAACTCCCGTTGATTTCGGCGTCGTTAATGCCGGCGGATTGCGGGCCGATCTTGTCCCAACCAACGGTGTGCTCACATACGCTGACACATATAAGGCACTGCCATTCTCAAACGAACTAGGTTATGCGCCTATGACGGGTAAGCAATTCAAGCAGGCACTTGAAAATCAGTGGAAAACTAACTTGAATTCACAAAACTCCCGTCCGATGTTGCGGTTGGGAACGTCGTCAAACCTCACGTACACCTACGATGCAACAAAGCCTGCCGGCGAGCGGATTACGTCGATTTTGCTTAACGGACAGCCAATGGACATGGACAAGACGTATAACGTTGGCTCCATGACATTTGTTTTGCAAGGTGGCGACGGCTATTTTGAGAAAGGCTTGACTGTAAAGACATTCGGCGAACTCGATCGCGACGGTTTCAACAAGTATTTGAAGAAGATCACCGGACCGAAGCTCACCTCCGCCACACTTAAGCGTGGAGTTGGTATCACATTGCCAACAGAAGTTATCTCTGAAGGTGCTGATATCACCATTCCGTTGCGGGGACTTTCGTTCACTGAAGGTAATGGAATGACCAAGCAGGCAACCGTTACTGTCGGGACGGCATCACAAACAGTCGCCGTTGATAATGCGCTTCTTGAGCCAAATGCTGAAAAAGAAACATCGGTAATCACCACTGACGGTGCCGGACAAGCTTCTGCTACATTGCCTACTGCAGGTATCTGCCAGGCAGCTACCGGCGTTGTAGACATGCCAGTTACAGTCGCTACCGACTTCGGAACTGTTGTGACCAAGGAAGCTGGTTTAACAGTCAAAGTTGATTGCGGTAAGAATGCGCAATCGGATACGGCAGGAAAGACTCCGCAGGATCAAAAGGATGGAAAGAAGCCCGGATCAGATGAGTCGAAGACTTCTAAGCTGGCAAAGACTGGTTTTGCAGGTGCGCAGATAGCCGGACTGGCAGCACTGATGTTGCTTGCTGGTGGCGTTCTTATCGGTTCGAAACATCGCCGGTCAATGAACTGACAGTAAGCCCAATTTAATAGCTAAGCCGCACCGAACAGTCTTTCGGCGCGGCTTAGCTTATTTTAATAGTTATAACCATAACAATTTACGCAACGATTACTGTGCGTAAATCGAGTAGAGTAGTGCATTGATTGGAATACCTAAGTAGGGGAGAAAGAGTGTCTCAACATCGAGTAGTTGTTATCGGATCAGGATTCGGCGGCTTATTTGCAACCAAAGCCTTACGTAAGGCTAATGTGGACGTCACGATGATTTCTCGGACGACTCACCACTTGTTCCAACCCTTGCTGTATCAAGTAGCAACCGGTATTTTGTCACCAGGTGAAATCGCTCCAACTACTCGTGAAATCCTCTCCAAACAGCGTAATACGCAGGTGCTTTTGGGTCTCGTTGAAGACATAGACGTTGATGCTCAAGAAGTTGTATGGCGTTACCACAACCGTGAAGTGCGCACCGGCTACGATTCGCTCATCGTAGCTGCTGGAGCCGATCAGTCTTATTTTGGCAATGACCAGTTTTCTCGCTATGCTCCAGGCTTGAAAACGATTGACGATGCGCTAGAAATTCGCGCCCGTATTCTAGGCGCTTTCGAAATAGCAGAGTTAGAAGATGATCCGCAAAAGCGCCAGGATATTCTGACGTTCGTCGTCGTCGGCGCAGGACCAACCGGCGTTGAAGTTGCCGGACAGATTCGCGAACTTGCTTCCAAGACCCTTAAAAAAGAATTCCGCAACTTTGATCCGCGTGATGCTCGCGTGATCCTCGTTGACGGAGCGGATCATCCATTGCCGCCATTCGGCGAAAGTCTTGGCAAGCGCACACGCAAAGCACTCGAAAAGCTTGGCATTGAAGTTCTGATGGGACAGATGGTTGTCGGAATGACGGATCGTACCGTGACGTTGCGTGATCGAGAAGGTAACGAACAAACAATCAATTCGATCTGCAAGGTGTGGTCAGCTGGCGTCCAAGGATCACCGTTGGGTAAGAAGCTACAAGAACGCACCGGAGTTGAGCTTGATCGTGCCGGGCGCGTGCGGGTCAATCCAGACTTGACGATTCCGGGCCATCCTGAGATTTTTGTTGTCGGTGACATGATGTCACTCGATGGCGTTCCAGGTGTAGCCCAAGGTGCAATCCAGCCAGGGCGCTTTGCTGCTCAAGCGATTATCGACCGGCTTGCTGGAAAGCCTACTGCAGAGAAATTCGAATACAACGACAAAGGTTCCATGGCCACAATCGCCAAATCCAAAGCAGTCGTCAAAATTGGCAAACTAGAATTCGATGGTTTTATTGCCTGGCTAGCCTGGTGCGTCCTCCATATTTTGACGCTTTCCGGATTCAAGACACGTTTTTCGACGTTGATGCGGTGGGCGATTAGCTATTTGTCCAATGCTCGTTCCGCGCGTTCGACGACGAACCAGCAACTCGTTGGGCGGCTTGCGTTAAAAGCATTAGGAGACCATGCTTCTGGACATCTCATTTTGGGTGACGTCGATCCAGAACCACTAGCGAAACTTGCTGAAAAAGCATCCCGTCAGCAGCTTGACGATAATAACGCCAATAGCTAAGCGAAAATGCTGGGAGAATTCCTGAGGATTCGGTAGTTCTCACGAGCATTATACGGACATTACTTGGAGAGATAGATTCCAGGTAATGTCCGTTTTCGTTATTTGGTGAGGAAGTATTAGGTGCGTCGTCGAAAAAGATAACGGAAAAGCGGTTTATAGGTGAACGAGCGCACACATCAGGGGTACATTATGATTGTAATGAATCCGAAAGTGAGCCAACATGAATGAATCAATCTACAAAGCCGTAGATCAACTCATCGATTATTCACGCAAACACCTAGCGTTAGATCCTCGAAATGAGGATTATGTTCGTAACCTTATTTTTGCGATCTTTAGCCTTGATGGTTACCGTCCTACCGGGGAAATATGTACCGATGATAAGCCTGATAAAGTAATCGCAGATTTTACACACGCATGTGTAGAAGCAGGTTTAATCTCCGAGCAAGAGGAAGTTGCCTTAGCAGACCGTGTTATGGGAATCCTGTCCCTGCGTCCCGCTGAAATAGATGACCGCTACCAAGCCATGGCAGCGGAACACGGCGGAATGGCAGCGATGCGCTGGTTCTATGACTATTGTGTGGCAAACCATTACGTCAAACGCGCAGTTTTAGATAAGAATCCGCGTTTTGACATCGGGAAACTTACTATCACCATCAATTTAGCGAAACCTGAATTTCGAGATCCGAAGAAAGCAGCAACTGGTAACTCAGTAGCCGGTGGCTATCCGCAATGTGTCATCTGCCATGAGAATGAAGGGTTTGCGGGACGACAAAAAGCGACTTTGCGTACCGTTCCACTGCACTTAGACGGGCAAGAATGGTTCTGGCAGTTCTCTCCCTATGGGTATTTTGATCAGCACGGAATTGCAGTGAATACTGAGCACACCCCGATGCATATCGATCACCGAACTTTCTATCGTCTGATGGATTTTGTGGATCAATTCCCGCAGTACTTTATTGGTTGTAACGCCACGTTGCCGCGCATCGGGGGCTCTGTCCTGGGACACGACCACTACCAGGGTGGTGGGGAAGTACTACCGATGCAAAAGGCATCAGCAACTGCTACGTTCACGCTAGCGGATGAGCCCGACGTCGTCGTTGAAATCGTCGATTGGTTCTCAACTGTTGTGCGCGTTGTGGGCCGTGACAGAGATGCAGTGGCGCGTGTTAGCGCGCGGATATCTGATGCTTGGGAGAGCTTTTCGGAACCAGAAATCGGTATCATTCCGCGCGATCAAGACGGTATCCATTCTGGCGTGTCTCCAACGTGTAGTGTGACCGACCGTGGCTATGAGATGAGCATTATTTTCCGGTCGAACATCACCAGTGAAGAATTCCCGGCAGGCGTGTTCCATGCGCATCCAGAATTCTTCGCTATTAAACAGGAATCTATTGGGCTTATCGAAGCTCAAGGCCTCTTTATCCTGCCTGCTCGATTACAGCGACAGCTTGGCATCCTGGCAGACGCGATTGAAAAGGGGCATGAGCTTCCAGCGGAGATAGCAGAGTTCTCGCTTGTTGATTCGGAAGTTCGTGCTACGTTGCAAGGTAGCCAAGAACGCTCAGCTATCGATGCTGCGATTCGCGAAGAGCTGGGTAGTATCTGCGAACGCATCTTGACCAACACGGCTGTGTTCAAAGAAGAGCAGAGACTGGTATCGTTCCTAGAAAATCTCGGTATGGTTAAGCTTTAAACGGGCAGAATAACAATTTTAAGGAGCTAATATGACAACGGTTTTGGTCGCCGGTGGGGCTGGTTTTATCGGCACTCACACTACGGTTGAACTCTTGAATAAAGGGTACGATGTGGTGTGCGTGGATAATTTTTCAAATTCTTCGCCAGAAGCGATTAAGCGAGTTCAAGCGATAACGGGTAAGAGCCTGCGGTTCTATGATGCTGACGTTCGCGATGCGAATGCGCTCAACGAAGTGTTTACCGAAAACGAGATTGATTGGGTCATTCATTTTGCTGGGTTCAAGGCTGTCGGCGAATCGGTTGAAAAACCGCTCGAATACTATGACAACAACATCGGCGGTGCGTTGTGCTTGCTACAGACCATGCGCGAACACGGAGTGAAGAAGTTCGTCTTTTCGAGTTCCGCAACCGTCTATGGCGAGACAACTGATTTGCCATTGACGGAAGAATCTCCGGCAGGTCTTGCCACTAACCCATACGGATACACTAAGGTTTTCGAAGAGCAGATTTTGCGCGATCTATACAAGTCTGATCCGTCATGGACAGTTGTTATTTTGCGCTACTTCAACCCGGTGGGCGCTCATGAAAGTGGTTTGATAGGTGAAGACCCCAAGGGTATTCCAGCGAACTTAACGCCATACGTAGCGAAGGTAGCAGTTGGAGAATTGGACCGGGTACGAGTATTTGGTGACGATTACGATACCCCAGACGGCACGGGTGTTCGCGACTACATCCACGTTGTGGATCTTGCACGCGGTCACGTGGCCGCTACTGACAATATTTCTGAGCCAGGCGTTTACGTCTATAATTTGGGCACGGGACATGGGTATTCGGTGCTCGATGTTATTAAGGCATACGAGCGTGCTGCAGGTAAGGAAATCCCATATGAGGTAGTGCCACGACGTGCTGGTGACGTCGCTGCAAATTATGCAGATCCATCAAAGGCCCGCAGAGAATTGCATTGGGAAGCTACTCATACCATTGAAGATATGGCAGAATCCTCGATGCGTTGGCAGACGGCTAATCCGCAAGGTTACCGCTGAATCTAATAAAACTGCCGCACCAGCTAATCGGTGCGGCAGTTTTTCTATACGGTTGTGCTCATTTTAGGTTGTTGTGCTAGAGACGGCTAGCTCCTGAGCTGGCATTCGCGATAAGGAACGCTGGTTCGGGGAATCCTCGAGCAATGCTGGTTTCGCGGATGCCTTCGATCGCTTGTGTCATATTGGCTGAGTCGATGAGCGCGATGGCTGACCCGCCGAAACCGCCACCGGTCATGCGAGCGCCGAGCGCTCCGTATTCCAGAGCAGTATCAACGACGCAGTCGAGCTCGGGGCACGACACATTGAAATCGTCGCGTAGCGACCGGTGCGATTCATAGAAAAGCTGGCCAAGCTTCACGTAGTCGCGCTCAGCAAGAGCAGCAACGGCTTGCGTGACTCGCTCGTTCTCGCTGACAACATGGCGTACCCGTTGTTGTAGTAGTGGCGGTAATGATTCAAGCTGATCGAGTCGGGCTTCCCGCAGGGAGTTCAACCCGAGAAGGTCTGCAGCTTGATCACATTCTAGGCGTCGGTTGCCATATTGTCCGTCAGCTAAAGAGTGCTTTGCTCGGGTATCAATGACTAGGATGTGGAGGTCATCGTCATTGAACGTTGCATCGATTAGCGTCTTAGTATTGGCATCAAAATCTATGAGAACAGCTTTGCCGTCTGCGCCGAAAACGGAAACAGTCTGATCCATACCGCCCGTTGGTGCTTGAGCAACTTCATTTTCTGCCTGAATGCAGGCCTGAACAATGCGGTCCTTATCAGTTTCGGAAAGCGCAAATGCGCTCGCGCATTCGATTGCTGCGGAGGACGATAAGCCAGCACCCAGCGGAACACATGATGCAAAAGCGGCATCGAATCCATGATCTATTCCTAGTGCCCATGCCGGACCAGCCGCATAGTTCACCCATGAGTTGGGCATTCCTGGCTTGATATCAGCTAGGTTTCCCTCCCAGAGTGCCCCTTGATCTGAAATGAGGCGTACCTGCGAATCATTGCGCGGGGTTAACGCAATGAAAGTGCGGTGTGGCAACGCAATAGGCAGGCATAGACCATTGTTGTAATCAGTGTGCTCGCCGATGAGATTGACCCGACCAGGAGCGCTAGCGAAAACAGTTGGCTCAGTATCGAACGTAGCATGAAAGAGTTGGCGAACTTTGGCTGTCCCGTCATCTGTGGACCATGCTGTGTTGAGTTGTGTTGACATCGTTGTCTCCATCATACGAATGTGTACGCTTCTGAACACGCCACGAATAGTACGAGCGCGCAGTGCATTGTTAATCTAATTCAGCCCGGGTCACTTCGTCAACTGCGTTAACGCCCTCGAGGCTGGCTAACCGTTCGTGAAGAGTATGACGGGGGTAGGGGCCGTCGAATTTCATGACGGCTCGCATGCCAGTGCCATTTTCAGTTTCGATCACTGATGTTGAATTCACCATGACTTTGTATCCTAAGCTAGTAGCTACTACGAGGATACGACGCATGACTCCTAGTCCAGCTTCATATTCGACGACGGTGCGGTCTAAGTGGTGGGTGCTGGGAATTTTGTTGGCTAGTGGGCCAATAGCGAAGATAAGCAAGTAGTGGATAATAAGCGTGGCGACGGCAAGAAGTGACATGCCGGCACCACAGGCGACGCCAATTGCCGCCGAGATCCAGATTGTTGCGGCTGTGGTGAGACCTTTAACCGTATCGTTATTGACAAAAATAACGCCTGCGCCAAGGAAACCAACTCCGGAAACGATTTGAGCAGCTAGACGAGAAGGATCAAGTGGAACAGTTGTTGAAGAAAATCCGTGAATTGATACGAGGGTAAATAGACAGGCACCCATGCCAACGAGCACATGTGTTTTCACGCCGGCATCTTTATTGTGATAGTAGCGTTCAACGCCAAGAAGGAAACATAAAACGGTGGTGATTAGCAGGCTTACTGCGCCGGTCATAAAATCTTCTACGCTTAGTACGTTCCACATGTTTTCAGCTTTCCTCGGAGCGGTTACTTCCTATCTACACATTATAGTGTGCCTTTAATGTAGGTTAGGAAGATTGGAGTCACTGAGCTAACATGATCCGATTGATCAAATCTGTTACCCGGTCGGCAATATCATCTCGAATGATTCGGACGTGGTCCAATGATTGATTAGCAGGGTCTGATACGTCCCAGTCTTCGTAATGTTTTCCGGGATAGATTGGACAAGTTTCACCGCACCCCATGGTAATCACCCAATCGGCCTGTTCTAGGACATCATTAGATAGCAGTGCCGGTTTTTGATGAACACTCAGACCGATTTCTGCAAGCGCCGTGACCGTTTGCGGGTGGACTTCATCAGCTGGGGTAGTTCCTGCTGAGAGCACAGTTACGCGTGGGTCTTGACTCGCTATTGCGGCAGCCATTTGCGAACGTCCAGCATTTTGTTTGCATGCGAATAGAATGGCGGGGTGGGACATGGATTCTTCTTCCTGGCTAGACATAAACAATATTGAACAAGTAACCGATCGCCATGATTCCAATCATGACGGTGACAAAGTAGAGAACAAGAAGGCGTGGTTTCATCACTCGTCGAAGCATTATTGCTTCGGGAACCGATAATGCTATTGCTCCCATCATAAAAGACATGACGGTTCCCAGTGGGATGCCCTTTGCCCACAGTGCTTGATCGATTGGGACGACTGCACCACCGTTGGCATACAGCGGGGTACCCAAGATAGTTGCTAGAGGAACTGCAAAGAGATTATCTGCCGTAACATAATCAGCGAAGTAATGAGCTGGCACCCAGCCATGGATGACAGAGCCAAGGGCGACGCCAAAAATAATCCAGGGCCAAACTTTGCCAACTATGCTTTTTACTTCGCCCCATGCTGCCGTGCGCCGTTGCGCTAGTGAAGGAGTTTGCGTTGCCATTCGCAACAGTCCCACCGGCGTCGTCAAAACAAAATCTTCCACCCATTTTTCTAGTGGCAAGAATGACGCGACCCAGCCAAGAAACATAGACAAAAGAACCGCCGTTAGTACGTAGGCTAACGCGACGTCCCACCCAAACTCGATACCAATAAGCACCGCTGCTGTTTCGCTAATAAGGGGTGAAGAAACCAAGAAGGTTAAGGCAATTGGTATGGGGACGCGAGCAGAGATGAAACCGATGAACAACGGGATTGAAGAGCACGAACAGAACGGGGTAACGGCGCCTAAGACAGCGGCGAGGAAAAGGCCGAGGAAAAGTCCACGAGCTGCTAGGAAGTCACGGATTTTGTCCATGTCGGTGCTTGCGCGCAGGAAGCTGAGCGCAAAAATGATTGCTATGAGAAGAGCAAATATTTTGATGGTGTCGACAAGGAAGAAAGTAAGGACGTCGTAGATAGGTGAATTCATACGCTTTGGTCAGTGGTCGGAGCAGAAACGGGCAGGCAGTTGTGGAGACGATCGAGGATGCCAGGAGCTAGCTGGTAAAAGACACGGCGCCCCCGGCGTTCACTGACAACAAGTCCGGCATCTCGCAGAATGCGAAGATGATAGGACAAGAGGTTGTCTGGGATAGGAGGGGTCGTTTGGAGGTTGCATACGCATTCTCCACCAGCACTTAAACGATGAAAAATGTCGAGCCGAATCGGATCGGCAAGGGCACCAAATAACGCGCTTCCTTCGGCAATTTCGGTTGCAGTTATGTTAGTATCCATCAATACCTCAAATTATTTTGAATCAATACTTCTTGAAATGATAAAGCATTAGATGCAAGTTGTCTAATATATCGACGACTACGACTACCAATGAATGAACCGCAGGAGAGTGGATGTGACTCAGAGCAATGTGAATGTCTCACAATGTGAACGATATGTCACGAAGAAGGGTGCCAAGTTGGGCATCTTTTAGTCAGATCCCTATTCTTAAAGTTATTGAGCTATATCTGGAACATAGTTTTGAGACGAGAGGGGGCGCGATGACAGCGAACAAGCGCACTATATTGATCGCGAGCTTAGCTTTATTTGCCATGTTTTTCGGCGCTGGAAACCTCATCGTCCCGGTGATGATAGGTGCACATGCTGGTGTTAACTCATGGAGCGCAGCTCTCGGATTCGTCTCAACCGGAGTGCTATTACCCGTGTTGTCAATGGTGGCGATGTCAACCAAGCGTTCACGTGAAAAGCGCTTAGCTGATCGACTCGGCGCTCGGCTCGGTCTGGTCATTACTACCTTGATTTTCCTTTTCACCGGTATGGTGTACGCGATTCCGCGGGTGGGTGCGGTCAGCTACGAAATGGCTATCGGTCCCTTCATACCGACGGCGAATCCATGGGCCAGCACAATAGCTTTATTTGTCTATTCAGCGTTGTTCTTTACCGTTGCATCCCTTTTAGTGCTACGGCCTGCCATGGTTATGAAAGGGGTGGGAGCCTGGCTGACCCCGGCGCTTCTTATCCTCTTATTCGTTGTGATCGCCGGGGCATGGACGCTTCCAGTGGTAGATATAAAACCAGATCCGAACTATGCACATGCGCCTATAACAGAAGGCTTTATCCAGGGCTATTTCACAATGGATGCGCTCGCGGCATTAATGTTTGGTGGCGTAGTGATCGGTAGCTTGAAAGCTGCAGGTTTGTCAAAACAGCAGGTACATCGCGGAACTGCGGTAGCCGGACTGCTAGCCGGCATATTTCTCACCATTGTTTATGTTGGTTTAGTACGAGTTGGACAGGTAGGAACAGGCGAGAACGGAGCTACACTTACTGCGCATGTTACTCGGGAATTGTTTGGTCCAGTTGGACAAGGGGTGTTCGGGCTAATCGTTATTTTGGCTTGTTTTACTACCGCTATCGGCTTGTTGGACGCATCAGTTGAGTATTTCCATGAGCTAGTTCCGGCCATTACTCGCTCGCAGTGGCTACTCATTGCTGCCGTGGTCTCCTTTTCTCTCACCAATTTAGGGCTGACGCGCATTCTTGCTATCGTGGCACCTGCGAATCAGTTCCTATATCCACTTGTCATGGTTCTGGTGATCGTGTCACTGGTGGATTTGCTGGTACCTGCACAGCTGTATTTCGCTTATCGTATTCCAGCGTGGACTACTGCTGTTTTAGCTCTGTTAGAAGCTTTATACACAACGGAGGCCAAGTTTTTTGCGCCGTTACGCTATCTGCTCGACTCGTTCCCTGCCGGGCATCTGCAGATGGCATGGGTGGTTCCGGCGGCGGCTGCATTACTTATCGGAATTGGCCTAGATTGGCGACGACTTACCAAGGGGCGTTTAGCCCCCGCCTCCGTTAGCTAGATATTTTTATCTGGCGTCGTCGTTATTACGTCAATTGTTAGGTCTTTATTATGTTTTCTCACTCAACTAAATCAATCATATTTGCTGGTTTTGCACTATTTGCAATGTTCTTCGGAGCTGGAAATCTGATCCTTCCGGCAATGATCGGGGTAGAAGCAGGTGGTTACGCCTACCCAGCTGTCTTTGGTTTTGTACTTACCGGTGCAGTGCTAACTGTGGCCGGAATGATAGCTGCCGGTTCGCTTAATCCTGGAGAAACCCGGCTAGCTGACCGAGTAGGTCCGCGTTTTGGCCTTATCTTTACCACAGTATTGTTCGTTGCCACTGCGATGCTCTACCCAACTCCGCGAGTAGCCGCAGTCAGCTTTGAAATGGCGGCAGTGCCGATAGTGGGTTCCGGTCATCTCCAGCTGTTTTTCTATACTGTGGTTTTCTTCGGAATCTGCTATGTCTTGGTGCGCCAGCCAGCAAAAATTATTGAGCGCATCGGTGGATTCTTAACTCCGGTTCTCATCGTATTGTTGATTGCGCTCGTTGTAGCTTCCTATACCTTGCCAGACTTAAACCACGAACCGATAGAGCGTTATGTACATGCTCCCATCGCAAATGGACTTATCGAAGGCTATTTCACGATGGATTCCTTAGCGACGCTCATGTATGGCCCGGTGATCGTAGGAGCTTTAGCTGCAGCTGGTTTTTCGGGAGCTAAACTTCGCCGAGGAATGGCCGGGGCATCGATCCTCGCAGGATCATTATTGGCAGCTTGCTACATCGGGTTAGTTCACTTGGGAGCGGTTGGCAATGGTGCCAACGGTGCCGTTGTTGTTACGTCGGTTTCCCATGAACTGTTCGGGCGTACTGGGCAGCTTGTTTTTGGACTGATTATCTTCCTTGCATGTTTGACGACGGCGTTGGGCTTGCTGGCATCGTCGTCGGACTACTTCCACAAACTGTTCCCGAAGATCTCGCAACATACATGGTTATTAATTCACTTGGCGGTTGTTTTTCCGCTGTCTAATCTTGGTCTGGAAACAATTTTGTCGCTGGTTGCACCACTGAACCAACTTCTGTACCCAATCACGATTTCCATCATCGTGGTTGCCTTGCTTGACATGGCCCTGCCGAAGTCTCGTACATTGGTGTGGTCATACCGGCTAGGAACATACACCGCCGTGGTGCTGGCAATTCCCGAAGCTCTCAACTCAACTGGGATACGTGCTTTTGCACCGCTTCGTACCGTACTAGACCTATTCCCGATGGGGCACCTGCAGATGGCGTGGGTTGTTCCCACATTAGTAGCAATTATTATTGGCTTGCTTTACGATCTTGCAGGTGATCGGGCGCGCCGCACAGTGGAGACATAATGACGCCGAATCGGCTAATCCTCGTCACTAGTTTGGCATTATTTGCCATGTTCTTCGGCGCCGGAAATCTTATCATTCCGGTGATGATTGGAGTTGACGCGGGACATCTTTCGTGGATAGCTGCGATCGGTTTCATCTGTTCTGGGGTCCTGCTTCCGGCGATGTCCATGGTGGCGTTAGCATCTAAACGCAAGGAAGAGAAACGGTTAGCTGATCGGCTCGGAGCGCCGATAGGCCTGGTGTTAACAACTGCGATTTTCTTATCCTGCGGAATGATCTACGGTATTCCACGAGTAGGCGCCGTCAGCTTCGAATTTGCGGTGGCTCCATTGGTGAATGATTCACAGTGGGCGTTAGCGATTTATCTCTTTGTCTTTTTCGCCGTCGCTTATACGTTGGCTCGGCGGCCAGCGAAAATGGTTCGCCACATCGGGATGGTGCTGACCCCGACCCTGCTCGTTTTGCTAGCGGCCCTCGTGATTGCATCATTTACCGTGCCGGTGATCAACACAGAAGCCTCAGCGCAGTTTTCATCATCGCCAGTTGCCGGTGGTTTTATCCAGGGCTATTTCACGATGGATGCATTAGCTGCACTTGTTTTCGGCGGAGTTATTGTGGCATCGTTTGCAGCCGCAGGACACGCCGATCGGCAGTTGCAAAAATCTACAGCACTAGCTGGGGTTACTGCGGGGTTACTGCTATCTGTGGTCTATCTTGGGTTGATTCGCGTTGGACTAGTAGGCTCTGGATCCAACGGTGCTGAAGTGATTTCCGGTGTTGCTCATCAAATTTTTGGACGCTCGGGCCAAATGCTTTTTGGCGCCATTGTTGTGCTGGCATGTTTGACGACGACGTTGGGTCTCATCGCAGCTTTTGTGCATTACTTCCATGAGCTGGTGCCGAATGTGTCGGCGCACGCTTGGCTAGTCATATGTGTCTCGGTCTCATTCGCATTGGCGAATTTGGGGTTGGAACGTATCTTGGCGGTAGTCGCGCCACTTAATCAGTTGTTGTATCCCATGGTCATTTGTCTGATCGTGGTGTCTCTAGTAGATCTTGTTGTGCCGATCCGATTGTTGTGGAGCTACCGTGCATCAGCCTGGATTGCGGGAGTACTTGCAGTAGTTGAAGCTCTCTATACAACAGGGATTTCGCTGTTTGTGCCAGTGCGTGAGTGGCTTAATCTTCTCCCTATGGGACAATTGCACATGGCGTGGGTAGTGCCAGCACTTGTTGGTTTGTTTGTCGGGGTTGGCATGGACTATGCCAACCGTAATGGGCACAGTAACCGCGCCAACCCCGACGATAAATTTGTTAGAGCGTAGCAGCGACGTTGAGAGCTGCCTGACGGGCATCACCAATAATATCTATGACTGGTTTGACGCCAAGTTTCGTGATGGTGTTGAGCATTGGTGCTCCCATATGTCCGGTGATTACGACGTCGATATTGTGCTCTCGCATAAAGCGCACGATTCGAGCGTGATGGGTTCCTTCTGGCCCCTGACCGTGAAGCGCATCCCAGCCAACTTCGTACTCGTCCCAGGAAACGATAGTGTTGTCAGTAATCGTAGCAACTGCCATGGTATGAGCTTTGCCCAGTCCACTTCCTACGTGTGTTCCGTTAATGTTAATTGCAATATGAAGGTCTGTAGTACGTATCATGGCTCTCATTATAGGCGTGAGTGTTGACAGAAGCGCGCCAATCATTTGAAAATTAAAACATGCAGATTTCCAGGTTCTTTATAACAAACGCCAGCTTGTGGGCGCAAACCTGTATGTTTTCTGTCATTTGTTGTGGCTAATTAATAAGCGCATTCTATTTTCTTCGTCTGTTTTAAGTGTTCACGTTGTCCCTGTGTTAAGAAAGAGATCTATGTCTATCACAAAACGAGCTAGTTCCCTTATCGTTGCTGCCTTAGCACTTGTTGCATGTTCTACATCGGCATCAGCTCCTTCTGGAAAACTGTTGGAAGAAACGCGAGAGACGCGAACCATTATGGTTGGCACTGAAGGCACATACCGTCCGTATTCGTATACTGATGAGAAGGGGAATCTCACTGGTATCGAAATTGATATCATGAAACTTCTTGCCCACGATCTTGGGGCGGAAGTTAATTTTACGGTGGCTCCGTGGGATGGATTGATCGCCGGGGTTGATGCAGGAAAGTATCCGGTTGTCATTAATAATCTGGCGGTATCATCGGAACGTCAGGCAAAATATGATTTCTCCCAACCTTATACTCGTGATGTGGGGCGTTTTGCGGTTCGGCAGGATTCCCCATTAGTATCGATCACTGACCTCGCTCATCACAAAGCGGCGCAAAGTACCACCTCGAACCTAGGAATGCTGGCGCGGGATAAGTTCAATTTGGACATTCTTCCTGTTGATGGTTTTGCCCAGGCAATAGACCTCGTCGCTGCCGGCCGTGCTGACACAACGCTCAATTCGTTAGTGACATTTAAGCTCTATCAAGAGAGTAATCCGGATGCTTCGATCCGTCTGTTAGATGGTGAAGTTGAAACCCCAGGATGCTGCTCGATCCTGGTTAAGAAGGGTGAGGACGCATTTGTGACTGCCTTGAATGATGCTATCGAGAAGCGTCTTGAAGATGGCTCGATCGCTGAGATTACCAAGAAATATGTCGGTGAAGACATTTCAGCACGCCCCCAGGTGAAGGCAAAATGAGCAACGCTATCGATTTATGGATTCAATCATTCCCGACGCTATTTGCAGCTACAGTGACGGTCACTATCCCGCTGGCTGTTATATCATTTATTATTGCTCTCATGCTCGGAGCGATGGTAGCAGTTGTACGTTTTGAACGCGTGGTCGTGCTAGCCCAATTAGGGGCCATTTATGTGTGGATTTTCCGTGGCACACCGTTGCTTGTTCAACTTTTTATTGTCTTTTACGGATTACCACGTGCTGGAATTGTCCTCGATGCGTGGCCGGTCGCCATCATGACGCTAGGCCTGAACGCTGGTGCATATACTGCTGAGGCGTTGCGGTCCGGTCTAAAATCTGTTCCGCATGGACAGTGGGAAGCTGGGCAGTCGTTAAATCTGTCGCATCGTCAAATCTTGTGGTCGATTGTGGCACCGCAGGCGTTCCGAATTGCTATTCCGCCACTTTCTTCAGATTTCATTGACTTGGTGAAGGGAACATCTCTGGTTTCTTCGATTACCCTTGTCGATGTTTTCTTACGAAGCCAGCAATTGGCTGCAGTAACCTTTGAGCCGTTACTGTTGTATGTGGAAGTGGCATTTATTTATCTCGTTATTAATTCTGCGCTTACTGCGGGTCAGCATTGGCTTGAGCGGCGCACATCTAAGTACGTGGAGGCACGCTGATGATGCGAGTCGATTCGTTAACAAAACGTTTCGTATCAAAAGATGGGGACGACGTCGTTGCGCTCAACGCAGTGAGTGTCGATTTTGATCCGCAGCAGACAACCGTGATCTTAGGCCCCTCTGGTTCTGGTAAATCGACGTTGTTACGTACCTTGAACGTGCTAGAAACGCCAGATGCTGGAACACTGACGGTTAGTGACCGCACTGTTGATTTTTCGAAGGCAGTGACGGCGGAAGACAAGCGTGCGATTCGCCGTCATTCCGCAATGGTATTCCAAGACTTTCAACTGTTTTCTCATCTGCGAGTCATCGATAATGTTGCGCTAGGGCCAATAAAAGCGCTGGGCTTAGACAAGTCTCAGGCCCATGACCGGGCACGAAAACTATTAGCACAGGTAGGCCTTGCTGGCCGTGAGGATTCGTATCCCTACCAGCTTTCCGGCGGACAAAAACAGCGAGTGGCCATTGCACGTGCATTGGCTATGGAACCGGAGTTCTTATTGTGTGATGAGCCGACGTCGGCACTCGATCCGGAGTTGGCTGCGGAAGTCCGCCGGGTACTTGCCGAGGTTGCTCGCGGCAATACTGCCTTAATTATGGTGACTCATGATTTGGCGTTCGCTCGCAATATCGCTGATCGAATTATTTTCCTAGCAGATGGGACAATTGAATTTGACGGCTCAGCGGACGAGTTTTTTGAAACTACGCAAGAACGGATCGTCCAGTTCCGGCACGTGTTCGATTCCTAATCGTGGAATTTAGCTATATGTATGGGAGGTAGCGAATGCGCTACCTCCCATACTGCTAGCTATCGTAGCGAAAGGTGGTTGCGTAGCGATCGGATACCGAGCCAAGCAGCAAGAGCTGCGAGGGCGGTAGAGGAGAAGATGATTCCCATCCCAATGATCGATGGTTGGCTTCCCGCGTTAACTGCATCGATAAAATCGGTGAGCATTATCTGCCAGGTAAATGTTCCGTCTGATAATTTGATACTCCCTGGAATGAGTAGCATGGCAGGCAAGCTTGTTACTTGATAGAGGATGTAGTAGACGACTAAGCCAATTGCTGGCGCAGTAAAACCGTGCCGGATGTATTTATCTTGTGCGCAGTAGCTTATTGTTCCAGCTACGCCGATGATGACGCTGATGCAGTTCACCAACATTGCAATAAGCCCGATGATTATCAACGCCGAAGGCGTTGCAGAAATAAGATCGTATGCTGAGTTCAGAGAATCTCTGAGAGACATCTTGATCCGCCAACCACTTGCGATGACATAGATCAACATGCTGATTGCGCTCACGATCAGAGAGACGACCAGTGCGCACACGGCGTAGAGAACTTTTGCCCAAAATAGCTGTGCGGCTGTGGCTGGTATTTGGTGCGTAAAGTACCCGGTATCGGTGTACATTGATGTCCAGTAATGTATTGCAACCATAAGTAAAGTCAGCATCGGGGCTGCGATGGCGCCAATAAAAATGACGAGTTGAGCAACTGTGCTGATGGCTGGTATTCCGGTAGCGGTGATACCTAGTGAAACGAGGGCACTGAGCAGGACGATTCCTAGTAAAGACGCGATCTTCCGGCTTTGATCTAGATGCTCTTGATAGAAAAGTTTGGACATCATAGTAAGATTCCTTTCCGGCAGATCTGATCAAGTGACATGTTGTATTGTTCGCGAAGGTCGTCGATCAGGTCGTAACAGACAAGCTTTCCGTTGTTGAGGATCACGACGTCGTCGAGAATCGGTTCGACGTCGGCAACGAGATGTGTTGAGATGAAGAGGAGAGCGTCGTCGTCAAAGTTGCGCAAAATTCCTTCTAGAATAGTGGCGCGAGTGGCTGGATCAACGCCAGAGATGGGCTCGTCGAGTAAATACACGTGAGCTTTACGGGCCATAACCAGCGCTATCTGGACTTTTTCTCCCATGCCTTTAGACATCTCTTTTAATGTTCGATTGAACGGTAGCTGAAAGAACTCCATCATGTCGTGAGCTTTGTTTGCATCGAAATCAGCGAAGAACCGCTGATAGAGATCGATGGCTTGGGGGATTGTCAGTGTCTGGTTGAGAAAGCCTGTTGCTGGGAGAAAAGCAACGTGAGGCTTTGTGTGTATTCCGGGTTTGTGTCCGTTGATTGTTACGCTTCCGTCCCAGTTAGAAAGGACGCCTGCTAGTATCTTAAAAAGAGTTGTTTTTCCAGAACCGTTGTTTCCAATCAGACCGGTTATTTTGCCTCCAGTCAGATCTAACGATAGATCGTTGATTGCGCGGTTACGGCCAAATTTTTTGGTCACGTGGGATATCTGGATCAGCGGATTGCTATGCTCCATAGTGTCCTCCTGTTACGACGACGAGCTAGCCCAGCGCTCACGTATCAATGTCACTGTTTCGTCGAGCGACAAGCCCAGTGCGCTAACGGTGGCGATGTGGGCGTCTGTTGCTTGAGACGCTAGGTCTTGCTGGGTGTCATTGATAAGTGCTCGGTCGGTGGTAACGAATCGGCCTTGGGTGCGTTCGGCAACCGTGAGACCAGATGCGTCAAGCTGACTGAGTGCTCGTTGGATGGTATTCGGGTTGACCCCGGTAGCGAGCGCAAGTTCGCGCACGCTAGGGATTTTGGATCCAGCAGTCCATTCACCAGTCACAATATTGCGACTGAATGTCTCAACAAGCTGGATCCAGATGGGGCGGGAGTCGTCGACTGACATAGCCACCTCTCTGTATTGCTGTATTAATACAGTAATACATTCTCATGTATCGGGAGCTGTGTCAACCTCTTAGTACACTAAAGCTCTAGCCCAGAAAGTGTGGGCATTCTGGGCTAGAGCTTTATGGAGCGGAATGGAGTACGTTACTAAGCCCGACGTTTCCTGACGATAAGTGTTCCGGCGCTGACTAGAGCTGCTGCCAGCCCGGTAACTACTAATAGATTAAATGGGATACCGGTTTTAGCTAGTTGTTGTGGAGAACGCTTACTCACAGCCTGTTTATCTTGCTTATCGCTCGATAATGTATCATGGTGTGAATGTGATTGCGGCTTGTTGTTCGATTGCTGCTGATTTGGCTGTTGTTGTGGTTGCGTAGCAGGCGGTGCTGTTGGAAAACGCAGCTGAGCCCAAACGAGCCGATGATCACTGGTAGGGAATGGGTAAAGGCCGGTTAGTCGGAACAACGCATCATCTCGTTTTGGCCAAAAAACATGCGCTTCTTCGACGGTTGTTCCCGCATTTGGCAGAACATAATCTACGCGCAAATTTCCTGGATGACCGTTATCGTTAAAATCTGCCGTGTCATATTTTGGATCGCTCCTGTGGGATATGTTCACTCCAGCCTGGAGAGCTGACTCAGTCGCGCCGCCATCAGAAGTTGGTTGGGTGTCGACAATTCGTGGGTTATTGAGAAGCTGTGCGATAGCTCCCGGCCACGAATTTCCATCATATGGATCGGAGTTGTGGTCCCCAAGAATAACAAAGTTGGCATCTAAATCAAGGCCTCCATGCACGCCCTTATCGTCGTACAGGTAATCTGCTTTTCCAGAAACATAGTCTGCCCACATGCGAATTTCATCAAAATTGCGACGAGAGTTACGGCGCTCGGGGCCTTTCCCGTCTATCGGTGGAGTGGGGTGATCGGCCAAAACGTGAATTGTTGTTCCATCAACATCAACTGGGATATCAGCGTGCGTTTTGGACGATAAGGGGAACTTCGATAAAACCTCATCGCTGTACCACGATGTCCCGTCCTCATTTTCTGGAAGAAGTGCATGCGGCATGTCTTTCCACAAAAAGTGCTGGAATGTTCTAACTTGTTCGGTCTTGATAGGGTACTTTGAGTACACAACTAGACCGTATTGTCCAGGAAACTTTCCATATCCCCAACCATCGTCAGGATCGTCAGTCTTGCCGTTGTGGTTGAGATCGTAACCGCTTGACACGCCGGTATTGACTGGACCAGTCCATGCATATGGATACTGTACCGGGATAGATCCATTTATCGAAACTTCTAAGTAATTCTCTCTAAAAAGATTCACTGCGCGATGATCAGCGTCATAGTCAAATTCATTAATCAAAATGATGTCCGGGTTAACGCGTTGTATAGTTTCGGCAGCATTATTGGCTTGCTGATTACCTGGTGTGGCGAGGTCTTGCAGTAGTTCTCCTGCGCTATCGCGGTTCAAACTTGCATTGAACGTCGCAATTTTTAGGCTGTGTGTCGCATCTTCGGTAGCGTTAGCTGGAGACGCTGAAAGAGACAAGGCTAATGCACTGATGGATGAGGTTATCAGTCGATGTTTTTTCATCTTTATCCTTTATTTAGGTGGTATTAATGAGTAGGTTTGGTGACCCACGCATGCACTTTCTCGTCAGAAATAGTGACAAGGACTAGTACTGCGAGTGCAATCATTGCAAGTCTGCCACCTTCTATTCTTGGGGAAGTAGTGGCAACAAAGAGTAAAGAAAAGCTGAGTGTCGCCGAGTATCCCATAAGAATCAGCCACGCCCAACGTTTGCGTCGGAATGTGCAAAAGAGAACGGGAATTAAAGCGCATGCAATGGCTATCTCGCTCCATGAGATTGAGTTGTTGTCGTAGGCCATTAGTGCCGCGTTTGTGAATAATAGTGTGACAAGCACTGTAGAGAACCAGAGCGGGACCGGCGGAATGGAATGTGAATGTGGTAGTTGCGGGGCTGGGGTATATCGGGCGCGTTGCGCAGCTCCCGAGACATCGACTATCGGTAGGTGGCCGTCTGTTTCTACAAGATCGCCGCCACCGTTCCATGATTGGTAGGCAGCGGAAAAATTCTCGACGACATCGACAGTGTTTTCCGGATCTGTAAAGCGTAGCGTGTTAATGACGTAGTCTCGCTCAGCGTCTATGTCGGCATCTATTTTGTGTGTTACTTGCAGGGTGAAAACATTTATTCCAACTGCTCGGTCATAGGTTGCTGCAGCAACCCACGACACCTTCTGCCCGCCAGGTAGCTGCCAACCCTCTGGGACGTGCCAGAAGCGGATGTGATGGCGTTTGGCGGCGTTGCCACCAACTTCTTGTTGGAAAGCGAAAGTCTGCTTTCTGCCAAATAGTCTCAGGTCTGAGACTGGAGCAGAGGGATATGGCTGGCGCCGAAGAGTAGAGATAACCATGCGAATTCCAGACCTAATCGTGAGGGGATCGGCTTCAACCCAACCAGCTTGAGATAGCGCAGATTTGAGGTCATCTACATCGCCGTTAAAAGCCAAGTTAATAGGATCTCCCAAAACGCCGTCGTTCGTACGGGTGCGGCCGATGAAGTAATCCGGAACGTACAGGTATGTAAATATTTGGTGAAGGCGCGGCAGAACCAAGTAAGTAAGTCCTGCCCAAAAGACAATGAGGTTAATCAACCATGAACCTTGACGGATGCGAAATGCGATGAGGATGATGAGCCAAGCTGCACATAAAAGTGCGAAAACAAAGAATACGCCACCAAGTATTTGGCTAACGGACCGCTGTGTACTAGTGCTTGATTGAATATCGCGTGACGAATAGACCGGGGCCGTAGTGGGTATCGGGTAGCGGTGCGGTGAATTCATCGGCGTGTCCTCTCGTAACAAGTGGTCTCCATATTAATCGGTATTTGTTATCTACGTGATGAGGTGTACAGAAAGTTTGAGGGAGCGAACTTGTAAGGTTCGCCTAACCGAAACTAAAATAATGGGTATGACAATTAAGAAGTTCACGCGCATTATTCCAGCACTCGTGGCGAGTTGCGCGCTCGCACTAGCCGGGTGTTCATCCTCCGAAAAGCCAGCGGCTGAAGACAAGTCAACGGCTTCCTCATCTGAAGAGTCAACATCCGATAAGCCGGTTGTTTTGACCACCTTCACTGTTATCGCGGATATGGCCAGCCAAGTTGTCGGTGACAAAATGACCGTTCTGTCTATCACCGAACCAGACGCTGAGATCCATGATTACCAGCCAACACCTGCAGATATTAAGAAGGCAGAAGGTGCTGACGTTATTTTGAATAACGGCCTCGGCCTGGAACGCTGGTTTGAACGCTTCGTTGCTGATGTCAAGGCACCACACTTCGATCTCTCGGAAGGCGTTGAGCCAATCGCCATTGAAGAAGGCGAATACGAAGGCAAGCCAAATCCACACGCTTGGATGTCTCCAGACGCTGGTCAGATTTACGTAGATAATATCGTTAAGGCTGTGTCCTCGATCGATAAAGAAAACGCGGATTTCTACAAAGCCAATGGTGAAAAGTACAAGAAAGAAATCGCTGGCGTGAAGGAAAAGATGGAATCCGAACTCAAGTCGATTCCAACCGAACATCGTGCTCTCGTGACTTGTGAAGGTGCTTTCTCCTACCTTGCTCGCGATATGAAACTGACCGAAAAGTACCTGTGGGGTGTGAACGCAGAAGGTGCACTAACGCCGCAGCGCATGAGCGATGTCGAAAACTTTGTGAAGGACTCCAAGGTTCCAGCTATTTTCTGTGAATCAACTGTTGACAATAAGATGAAGCCAGTTGTGGAAGCAACCGGTACACCGTTTGGTGGAGTTCTCTATGTTGATTCCCTTTCTGAAGCAGATGGCGACGTTCCAACCTACCTCGATTTGCTTCGCTATGACGCTGAAACAATCACCAAGGGCCTCACTGGCAAGGTGAAGTAAGGCGTAGCGCTAAAGCCACATTTCAGTGGCCGGAACGTGAGTGCCAGATCTCGCGTTCCGGCCACTGATTTTTATTGGTGATTCTAGGCAAACTCAACAAACTTAGGCAAGGCAAAGTGTTCGGCTTTGCCACAAGGAATCCTAAACCTTGAGTACGCTAAACTTGGAAGCGTCGTCGGCAAGAAGTCGAGGAGGGAATTGGTTATGAAGACAGAATTAGATCCGCAGTCATCGGTGCTCGACGTCCGTGATCTGCACGTGTCATATGGGGACGTACATGCGCTTACCGGAGTTGATTTCGCTATCGGTAGTGGAAAAATTTGCGCGATTGTAGGGATGAATGGTTCTGGAAAGTCCACGTTTTTCAAATCAATTATGGGACTGGTGAATTATCAACAGGGCACTATCACTATCGCTCATTCCTCCTCGCTTATTGCGCGTAAAGCCGGCAAAGTTGGATACGTTCCGCAAAATGAAGAGATTGATACGCGCTTTCCCCTCTCTGTCTACGATGTTGTTATGATGGGCCGCTACGGGCTTATGGGGCCGCGGCGCAAGCCTCTAGAGGCAGATAAGACGGCGGTCGCAAACGCCCTTGACGTTGTTGGCCTTGCCGGACTAGAGAATCGCCCTATCGGTGCGTTATCGGGTGGACAGCGGAAACGTGCATTTGTTGCTCGAGCTGTGGCTCAAGGCGCCGAACTGATGCTTCTCGATGAACCATTTGCTGGTGTCGATTTCACATCTGCAGCGGTTATCACTGAATTACTTCAACGGTTAGCAGATCGCGGTACAACGTTGCTTGTCTCTACCCATGACCTGTCAACAATTCCGGACTTTGCTGACGAAGTTGCGCTTCTGAATCGGCAAATAGTGGGCCGTGGGGATCCACAAGAAACGTTGCGTACCGATCATCTTCGTCGTGCCTTCACTGCGCCGGCGGGCTACTACACTGAGAAGGAGGCAACGAAATGAGTTGGCTATGGTTTTATAACACCTTCATCGAAATGTGGACGCACACGTTCATGGTTCGTGGATTTGCGGTGACGCTCCTAGCTGCTTCTGTGTGTGCGTTACTCTCGTGTTGGCTAGTCCTAGTGGGATGGTCTTTGATGGGCGATGCACTTTCGCACGCCGTCGTTCCCGGAATCGTCTTGGCATACATTCTGGGTGCACCTTTTTCCATTGGAGCATTCATTGCTGCCCTCATCTGCGTGGCATTAATTGCAGTAATTCGCAACGGCTCGGGTCTAAAAGAGGATACGGTGATGGGCGTTGTATTTACGACGATGCTTGCCCTCGGCCTTGTTCTCATTTCCGTATTCCCCAGCCACATTAACCTCCAGCACGTCATTTTTGGCGATTTGCTTGGAATAACACACGCTGACTTGCTCCAAGTGGTTGTGCTTGCACCGCTGGCAGCAGCGATCGTGATTATCAAGCGCAAAGATCTAACGCTATTCGCATTCGACCCAGTGCACGCAAGTGCTATCGGACTATCAACAAAACGGCTCTCCGCCTTGTTGTTGACGTGTCTTGCCATGACAGTTGTGGTGGCTATGCAGGCAGTAGGCGCTATTTTGATTGTGGCTTTGTTGATTATCCCTGGAGCAATTGCCTTCCTTATGACTGAGTCTTTTAATCGAATGTTATGGATCGCGCCATTAATGTCTGCATTGAGTGTGACAGTAGGGATTTACGCCTCATACTGGTACAACATGGCTTCAGGAGCAACAGTTGTGCTGGTTCATGGAATTGTTTTTGCTATTGTTTATATTTTCTCGTCGCGCGGTTTAGATATTACGCGGCGTGTGGGCAATCTTAGGGCTTCCCGTTCCATTCAGAAATAAAATCGACGACGAACGAGCGCATGCGTTCGTTTCGTAGCTCACCGATGCGTTGAGCCGCTGGAGTATTAAGAGAGTCAGTGAGCCGGAAGAGTTTTTCGTAAAAGTGGTTGATAACAGTGTTGTGCACACGATACTGAGACTCGTCATTGAGATCCCGTGGTGGACGCGCTGGATCGTAGAGCGGATCGCCGAATTTTCCGCCATAATAGAATGCGCGGGCGATTCCTATTGCGCCGATAGCATCGAGACGATCTGCGTCTTGGACAATCTGGCCATTGATATTTAATGGTTGGTGAGCAGTCAGATTTTTAGCGAATGACATGTGGTCGATAATCTCGAATATCTCGGCAATTTGCCCATCGCTCAGCTGTTGACTATGTAGAAAATCGGTGAGGTCCTGACGTGCGCGCGCCGGATCAGAAACGACTTTCGGATCGATCATGTCATGAACGTATGCACTCATCAGGATAACATCGGTATCAACCGGCTCGTCGGTATCAGCGATGATGCGCTGGCACAGGCTGACAACACGGTCAATGTGATCCATGCCGTGACCGGAGCTGTCTTGTTGATAGACATAGGCAACACTGGAACGAACAGCGTCCCAGTTAATGTTAGACATAATCTTCCTTAATCGTGTAGGAAATCAAACGAACGGGTTCCAGAATCTGCCGCCGTTAACTTGGTTCAGCCATATCGTGAGTAGCACAAGTGCAACGCTTCCTATGACGATGAGCCAGTCTACTGATTTCATCTGCCGGCGTGCCCACCATGTTCGGCCTTTTCTGCTCCCGAACCCGCGCAGTTCCATTGCTGCTGAGGTGGTTTCGATTCGGTCGAGCGAACCAAAGAGCAGCGGCATAAGAACTGCAAGCAGGTTCTTTGCGCGTACCCGCATCGGAGCCTTGTGTGAGACATCTAAACCGCGGGCCTGCTGGGCGGTAGATATTGTTTCATAGTCACGTTGTACATCTGGAATATAGCGCAAGGCGAGTGAAATAGAATAAGCGAACCGGTAAGGAATACCGAGTGCGTTGAGCGAAGCGGCACATTCTGGCGGTGGAGTAGTGGTGATGAACAAGAGAACGCCGGGCAACACTGCAAAGTACTTCAAGGTCACAAGGCTTTGATAGTAGAGTTGCTCCCAGGTCAAAACCCATCGCCCAGAACCAGCCAGAATAATATGTTCAGTGCCAAACAGCGATACGCCATATCGAGGCGCGAACACAAAAATCAGGAGATTATTGAGCAGCATAAAAGTGCCAATAATAATGAGCACAACTTTCAGATCGCTTAACCGAATCCGCGATACTGTCCACAGCACGATGGACATGAGTGATAGCCCGATGAGGAGCCGGGCATCAAAGGTCAACATAGCGGAAACCACCAGCGCAATAACGAGCACAAGTTTTGCGGTCCCGGTGAGTCGGTGTAGCCAGCTAGGGCGGTCAATGTATCCGAGAACTGCTTTAGCCACGCGCTGTGCCTCCTGTTTCTGCCGTGTCATGAGGATGCGGCATACGCCGGCGAGCTATCCGGTCAACGTTGACGAATGCTTGTGCCAGCGCGCTAGCATCGTCATATCCAACTAGCTGTGATAGCCCATAAAGACCGGTGGTAACAATATCTGCTTTCCTAGCGATATCAGAATCAGTGAGGACATGAGCAGGTGCGTCGTCGGCGATGATTTTACCGTCAGCCATTGCAACAACGCGCGAGGTGTATTCCAACGCTACATGCATATCGTGGGTAATAAGAATGACGGTTGTGCCGCGGGTATTTAAGTCGCTCAAGAAATCCATGAACTCGGTGTAATGAGCGAAATCCTGGCCTGCTGTTGGTTCGTCTAAGATCAGAACATCAGGATCCATGACCAAAATTGCAGCAATTGTCACGCGCTTCTTTTGACCATGGCTTAGAGCCGAAATAGGCCAGTTGCGGTATGGCCACAACCCACAAATCTTTAAGACGTTGTTGCGGCGTTTTTCGCATTCGGCATCATCGAGTCCGGCTGCACGCAATCCCAATTCGACTTCGTCAATGATTGTTGGCCGTGACAGCATATGGCCAGGTTCTTGCAGAACGAAGCCAACATGCCGGCCACGTTCTGCGATCGTCCAGCTGGTGCTATCTGCACCGGCTATCATAACTCGCCCCGAATCAACTGGTAAGAATCCGCAGATGGCTTTGGCTAGAGTGGATTTTCCAGCTCCGTTGGACCCGACAATTGCCATCATCGATCCGCGCTGGATCTGAGTTGAGATATGTGTCAACACCTGGTTAGGGGAGTCATCTCCCGGGTAGGACACCGTTACGTCTGCTACCGCGAGTGCTGGTGTTTCATCCCAGACCGGCTGAGGTGCCGCAGTTGCGTTGCGGGTGGCCCATTCTCGGACGGCGTGGACGTCGTCGTCGCTGAGTTTGAGTGTCCCTAACGACGCCGGATGCTTGTCTGGACGTAACTGTACCCCAGCATATTTCAATGCCGAAATATGTAATGGTGGCCGTATCCCGTGTTCTTCCAGCAAAGATGTAGAAAGAAGCTCATCTGGAGTAGCGATGGTGACGATTCGGCCACCGTCCATTAAAACAATCCGATCAACTGGCCGATGCAGAACATCTTCGAGGCGATGTTCCACAATCACAATCGTCTTGCCATGTATCGTGTTGAGATCGTCGATTAAATCGATACTGGAGCGGCCCGAAGCCGGGTCAAGCATGGCTAATGGTTCATCGAACAACAGAATATCGACGTCGTCAACTAGAACGCCAGCCATCGCCACACGTTGTTTTTGGCCGCCAGACAATTCGTGTGGCGCATGTTCGAGGAAATCTTCCATCCCCACAATCCGAGCGGTTTCCAGGACTCGAGCGGGCATCTGATGGGTCGGAATTTCTTGGTTTTCAAGGGAGAAGGCGATATCGTCGGCAACTGTCAAGCCAACGAACTGGCCGGTGGTATCTTGTAAAACAGTACCGACTTGTTGCGAAATTTCTACCAGCGGTACCGTGCGAGGATCTAAACCAGCAACGGAAATATCGCCAGTGACGGTGCCAGAAAAATAGTGCGGGACGAGCCCGTTCATCAACCGTAAAAGAGTAGACTTTCCTGATCCAGATGCTCCCACGATCGCGATCTTTTCGCCTGGGAAAATATCGAGTGATATATCAGCTAACGTGGGCTTTTTTTGTGCGCGGTATTGAAAGGATACATTGCGCAACGAAATAAGCGGCTGGATCAGGAAAGTCATTGTCTGTCTTTTCTTATGCTTCGGTGCTCAAAGAACCAGTCTGGGTGCGGGTCTTTGAATAAGCGATCAAGATGAGCGTACCGATAACACAGGTGGTTATCGAGTTGGAGACAAACGCAGTTGCACCCTGCAGGAATACCTTGTTGGCTGGCTCAGCATAAATGAGAATATCGCCTAGTGGAGCGACCAATGCCCAGGCTAGTGCGTTGGCAATAACTGCGCCGATATTGAAGCGAACAATTGTTTTGGTAGGAAATGAGCCTTCGTAGACGGTGTTGCCGAGCATGATAGCTCCGATAATTAGTCCGACGACGGCGGAGGAAATTTCCCACGATGCCCAGATGCCATAACCGGTAGCGTCGATCAGCACATGGCCGATGCCGCCGATGAGTGCGCCAGCGACTGGCCCAAACAAGACCGCGAAAACAGCGAGAACTGCGTACTGCAACGCGATAGCAACGTTAGGAATAGGGGTTGGGATCGCCGCGAAGCGGCCCAGAACGAAGAACAGAGCTGCACCGATACCGATAGCAACAACCTGCACGACGGGAGACATTTTCTTAGACATACTTATCCTTTCGTGTCCCTTATATATCATAAGGGGCTAGTGATACCTGCCAGGATGTACCGGTACCGATATTGAATGCGTGAGCATAGGACCCACGGTTGATGGCAATGGCCATCCGGTCGAGTGAGTTGACGTAGAGGAGAGAGTCGCCAACTTCAACCGAGGCGAACGACGGCACGTACAGCATGTGATTGGAATGAACTTGGCGTCCTTGGTTGAATATCCGCAGTCGGAACCGCTGGTCAAATCCCTCAGCCATATCGAGGAAGAGCGTGCGTGGAATGGATGTCCACAGTGAGCCGTAACGGACATCATGAGCTTCGATGATTCCGCGGATCTCGCCGTCGGCAAACACGGGCTCTTCGTAATCCAGGGCGACGAGAGCATCGAGGGGAACCCGTGGTCCGACGTCGTCAAACGAAATAATCCCGGCTGCTAACCGCGCTCCGGTAAAAGCATAAATATCGCGACCATGGAACGTATAGGAGGCCTCGGAACCGGCGCGGCGGTTCACTGTCTCGTCAATCGTACGAATCTCAGTTATCCCGAAAATTGCGTTGACGTGGGTAAGGGTTCCGTTGTTCGGTGTCACAATATAGTGGCCGGTTTTGGTTTTGGCGACGACGGAGAGTCGGTCCGAACCGACACCCGGATCAACCACAGAAACGAACACGGTGTCCGTCGGCCAGTAGTCGATAGTTTGGGCTAAGCGATATGAGCCTTCCCAAATATCGTATGGTGGAATATTGTGGGTGAGGTTATAGATGTGAAGGTTTGGGCTGGTAGCGACGGCCACGCCATACATGGCACTGACTGCGCCGTCGTCGAGACCGAAATCTGACTGCAAAACAAGGTTGTCCATACAAACAATTATCGCTGTAAACTACTGAAACTGCAGGCGGTCTTAGCATACGAAATATGGCGTCTCACTCATCGCTAAGCTCAGAGCGCGACAACTATTCGTAACCAGCCTGCGCTCGCGTATAGTATGTGTTGAATAGTTGCGGTTACAGGCCGTCCTAGCACAAAATGTTGAAGGTAACACAATGACTGAGAACTCTCGCTTTGAATTGAATAAACAGCTCGCACAGATGCTTAAAGGTGGCGTTATTATGGACGTTACGAATGCTGAGCAGGCTCGGATTGCGGAAGAAGCCGGCGCTTGTGCGGTCATGGCACTGGAGCGGATTCCAGCGGATATTCGTGCAGCTGGTGGTGTTTCTCGAATGAGCGATCCGCGGTTGATTAAAGAAATTCAGAATGCGGTCTCGATTCCAGTCATGGCAAAGGTCCGTATTGGACATTTCGTTGAGGCCCAGATTTTGCAGGCGCTGGAGATCGATTATATCGATGAGTCTGAAGTTCTTTCGCCGGCAGATAATGTCTTCCACATTAACAAGACTGATTTTGATGTGCCGTTCGTGTGCGGTGCGAAGGATTTGGGTGAAGCGCTACGCCGTATTGCGGAGGGCGCATCGATGATTCGTACCAAGGGCGAACCGGGAACCGGTGATGTGGTTCAGGCAGTAACCCATATGCGCCTGATCCAGTCCCAGATGCGTAAGGTCCAGAGCTTGCGCGCTGATGAACTGTTTGAAGAGGCTAAGCAACTGGCAGTCCCGGTAGAGCTTTTGCGTTACGTGCATGAGAATGGCAAGTTGCCGGTCGTCAATTTTGCTGCTGGCGGTGTAGCGACGCCGGCTGATGCGGCATTAATGATGCAGCTTGGTGCCGAAGGCGTGTTCGTCGGTTCGGGCATCTTCAAGTCGGGCGATCCGGCTAAGCGCGCGCAGGCGATCGTTAAGTCGGTGACCAATTTCGAAGACGCCAAGCTGATTGCAGAGCTGTCGGAAGATTTGGGTGAGGCCATGGTTGGCATCAACGAATCTGAAATTGATCTGCTCATGGCTGAGCGCGGCAAGTGACATTTAAGGAATCTAGAAAATAATGGCAAAAACTGTTGGTGTACTAGCTGTCCAAGGTGCATTTATTGAGCATCACCGGCGTTTAGAGCAGCTTGGAATAACGGCTGTGGAATTGCGCAATGGGGAGGACGCTCGCCGAGATCTTGACGGGCTGGTCTTGCCAGGTGGCGAGAGCACAGTACAAAGTAAACTTTTGCGCGAGCTTGATATGTTCGATCCGCTGATGCAGAAGTTAGCCGATGGTTTGCCAGTGTTTGGTACCTGTGCTGGGCTAATTCTTTTAGCCCAGCAGGTCGCCAACGGTCCAGTTGCCGGGGTAGAGCATGCGGCGCCGACGTCGTCCCACGTTGCGGTAGCCGGGTTTTCTACTATGCCAGTAACTGTTGTTCGCAATGCGTATGGACGCCAGCTCGGCAGTTTCCATATCGCTGACGGGCAGTTTTATGGGGGAGAACCTGATGTTGCTGGCCAGGACCCGGCGCAAATCCCGATGACGTTCATTCGAGCCCCGCATATTGCTGAGCTTGGTGACGGTGTTGACGTACTGGCGCTATTGCCAGATGGTACTCCGGTGGCGGTTACCTATCGCAACCAAATCGGCGCGACCTTCCATCCGGAGCTAGATGACGATATGAGCATCTACAATACGTTTGCTCGGATGCTCTAAAGAGCTATTGCATTTTAGCTTGAATAGATTGAATCACGTCGGCCTATCGAAAAGATTTCAATTGTAATCGTTGTGTCCTCAATGAATGCCAATATGCGGTACGAGCCGACGCGATAGCGCCATTCTCCAGATCTATTAGCTGTCAGCCCTTTGCCGAAAGCGCGTGGATCGCTACATCCTTCAAGGTGGTTCTTTATCCATGTTGCGAGTATTTTTACATCGAAGCGATCCATCTTTTTAAGCTGTTTACGTGCTCGTGTAGTGAGAAATACTCGATACGTATGTGGCGAGGTACTCATCTTCAGGAGAGTTCTTCTAAAACCTCATCGATAGTAAAGCGCTCGCCAGTGTCATGAGCAAGAGCATGATGTAATTCGTCGAGATCATAGGAATCTTCAATTTTTTCCAGAATTGCTTGGCGGGCAAAATCGGATATTGTTAATCCTTCAAATTTGGCAAATTTCCGGATCAGTTCGGCATCGCTGTCATTCATACGTAGCGTCATTGTGGGCATAGGTACTCCTCAGATCCTTATGATGAATACATTGTATTCATCATAAGGATCTGAGACAAGTTAGCCTAGAAAATTAGCCTATGTCCCAGGGGAGAAGATGTCCTCGATCCTTTTATTGAATACACGAGCAATATCGAAAGCAAGCGGAAGTGATGGGTCGAAGTGTCCCTTCTCAATAGAAATGATTGTTTGTCGGCTGACCCCAAGTTGTTGAGCTAGGTATTCTTGGGACCAGCCGTTTTCTTTGCGTAGCTTCGGGAGCGAATTCTTCATTGTAGTGTTCGCTTGCGGTTGACGACATAACTGATTACGTAGGCGCACACGCCAAGGGTGAAGATGATGACAAAGCTGATGCTAATAGCGTTTTGTTGGTAAAAAGCGGCGATTGCTGAGCCCCAGCTGCTACCAATGAGCATGGTGAAGAATCCAGCTGATACGGCCCTAGCATGCCAGGTGTTTTCAATGCTCGCTTCTGGTTTTGCGATGGCGCCAGCAATGGTTGTGCGATCGACGATGAGAACCCAGATAAGCCCGGCAAATAGAAAGCCGGTCATTGCCGAGAATATGGTGGCATATAGCCATACATGGTCCGTGTCGGAACGTAAATAGGCCGAGATTATCCCAACAACTGTTCCCACTAACAGGCCTAGCGGCAGAGCAATGACCAGTGCAGGTAGTCGCTTACGTTTGGTGTATCCCCATGTAGATGTGTGGGGTTGTGACATAGTTGATTCCTTTCCGATATGTAAAATAAACTTTACATATGAAGGAAAAGATATGTCAAGTGTATTTGACATTTAATTAGGGGCAAAATTTAGTGAATTTTTACCCGTGCTATTCAGAGATACGAAGTTTAGCAGTCTTATGTCTACTCTTGGAAAGATCAATCGTCCTAGAGTGTGGAAAACAGGCAGTGAATATTTGTTCGCAATCTGGAATTATTGCGAATTTTGCTGTGGAAGATTACGTGTAGGGGTACTGTTAATAGAGGTGTGTCAAAAGCATACTGTTCTAAACAATGACGTGGAGAATTTATGAATACTATCTCTAGTAGAAGTATCCTTCCGCTTGGTCTTTTGCGCAGCGCTGCGTTGATCGGAGCGGGGGCTTTAACAGTTACTGGAATGGTCTCGATAACTCCGGCCGCGCATGCTGATGAACCAGAAGCGCCCGTAACTAACTGGGCGGCAGCTGCGAATGGAGGCACGGTCGAGGTTTCTGGAACCGAAGTCGCAGGCAAATGGACAGGGGACAAGCTCATCGACGGGGTTATAAACCCTACAGCGGATAAGTCTGAGCAGTCTCGATGGTCATCGAATACTAGCGACAATGCATGGGCAAGAGTATCTTTTACTCAGCCGCATAAGCTACATCATATTAACTTGTGGATGGAAGCTGCGTGCCCTAAGAAGTGGGATTTATCCGTTTCGGAAGATGGCAAAGAATTTGTCAAAATCGCAAGTTCGGACGCACAGCAGTGTCCAGAAGGTACAGATCCCCTCAAAGAGGTAATTACAATTCCTGAGGCACAAAAGAATACCAGTGTCCGTGCTATTAAACTCCAAGTGCGCGAACGTACACCGTTTAACGGTGTAAAGTACGGTGCGTCTCTATGGGAGTTAGAAGCCTTTGACGGAGTGCAGCCGGTAGAACCGTCAGTACCACAAACTGGCAAAGCTGGTTCTTCGCTCGTTCCAAAGCCAGTTTCTTTGACTGTTTCTGAAGGAGACACTGGTTTTACAATTACCCCCAACGTTCAGATCGTTGCGAGCTCAGACCTAGAAAATGAAGCGAATCTTTTAGCTACGACTTTACGCAACTCGACTGGTTATAAAGTGCCAGTAGTAAGCAAATCTGAAGCTACGAGTGGCTTGATCCGGTTAGCTAAAGGTACGGTTGAAGGATCGGATGACGATGAAGCGTATTCCTTAGTTTCCACCAAGTCAGGGATAACGATTACTGGCGTTGGAGCACATGGCGTATTTAACGGCTCTATGACATTGCTACAGCTGTTACCGGGATTCGTGCATATGAACACCCCAGTGGTAAAAGATTGGGTTGTTCCTGCTGTAACAGTGCGTGACTGGCCTCGCTATGCTTATCGTGGCATGATGCTCGATATTGCACGTTCTTTCGTGCCAAAAGATGATATCAAAAAACTTATCAATACTTTGTCGCAATACAAGGTTTCTGCCCTGCATTTGCACTTGTCCGATGATCAAGGGTGGAGAATCGAGATTACCAACGATGGTAAAGTGGATGGAGATCCGATTGATTACACCCAGCTGACTGAAGTTTCCGGTAAGACAGCGATGCTGCCACACAATCAGCAGGCATCACAAGAATTGGGGCGCACTGGTTTCCTCACTCAGGCTGACTATCGTGAAATACAGGAGTATGCCACACAACGTCATGTCATGATCATTCCAGAAATTGATTTGCCAGGGCATACAAATGCTGCTCTGCATGCGATACCGCAACTCAATATTCCGGGATCCTCACACGAAGGAACCGAACAAGAACCAACTGCACCCGCTAATGGGACAGGGGCCGTTGGTTACTCGTATCTTCATCCTCAGGCAGATATCACGATGACGTTCATCAGTCATGTCTTAGGCCAGATTTCAGATATGACAACAGGTCCGTACATACATATTGGTGGTGATGAACCGCACGCATTAACTGCTAAGTATAATAATGAGGTATACAACCACTTCCTTGGCCAAGTGATGAACATCGTCCGAGGTCTCGGGAAGACCCCAATCGGTTGGAACGAGATAGCGCAAGCTGACAGCATTACTGCTGGAGATGTTATGCATTACTGGACTGGTAGATCTGACGCGACACGGGCCGCAGTGCAAAATCATGGCGCGAAGGTTCTTCTCTCCAAGGAATCTAGCTCGTACTTGGATCAGAAATACACGTCTAAGACTCCGCTAGCTCTTAACTGGGCGTGTCGGGGAAACTGTGATTTCAGAACATATTACAACTGGGATCCGCGGCGTTTTATCAATCTCGAATCGGACGAGAGTATTACTGGAACTGAAACCCCGCTGTGGTCAGAAACAGTGCGTGGTATTGATCAGGCAGAATTTCTGATATTTAACCGTGTCCTATCGCATGCTGAAATTGGATGGACGCCACAAAATATGCGTGATGTAAAGGATTTTGCTGATCGTATATCGCAAATCGGTGTTGATCTCAATGCTACTGGATCGAATTTCTATGATGGCACTGACGGAGAGTGGGGATATGACGTAGCGGGTGTACGCTCGTCGGCGGTCTCCACAGAAGACGAATTCCAACTAGGATATCTCTCTGCTCCGGGGACAAAGGTTGATGCCGATGGGCTCCGTGTACAAACCGATACAGTAAATGATGACGACGGCGTGTCGCATTCATTAGTGGGCGACTCAGGTCTTCAGGTCATGGTGGACTGGGGAGATGGCACAGTAGTCCAACCAGCAACCATTACATCTACGCTGGAGCGTTCTAAATACAATGCATCCGGTATGTATGTGCTCACTGCGCACCATAGGTTCGCTACTGCCGGAGAGCATACAGTTACTTTGACTGCTGGCGATCAATCTGCGAAGGCCATTGTCAACATTGACGCAAATAGCTCGGCAACTGCGCCGTTGTATACTCCGTGGGCCTCAACCGGTCAAGCTTCAGTCTCACTGGGACAGTCGGTTGCCAAACCGCTAGACCGCGTTGAACTGAATGTTAAAGACTTCGCCCCAAATTCATTGGTGGAACTATTCCTAGGGGAAACCAAGATTGGTGAGGTCCGTCCGGATGCGGATGGCACTCGTACAGATTATGTTCTGATTCCTGCTGGAACCGAACCAGGAGCTTATCCAGTGCGGGCTGTCTATGGCAACCGGGAAGCCGAAACAACGATCGCAATTTGGGCGCCGCCAATTCAGGGTGGTTATGTCAAGTCTGAGGTAACCGGATTAACTGTTCACAGTTTTGATTCCCAGGAAGTTACTGGTGAGCAAGCGCCTAATGGATTTGCTAAGGCTGCAATTGACGGAAACGCAGATACATTCTGGCACACAAAGTGGTCTGCTGGATCCGATCATTTCCCTCATTTTATTGCGCTAAACCTGAATAAGAAGTGTGAAGTTTCTGGATTGGAATACACGCCGCGTCAGGACAGTGAGAATACGCGTTTGAAGGATTATGAAATTTACGTGTCAAATGATGGCGGGGCCTGGGGTAAACCAGTTGCAACCGGTAGCTTCGATGCATCTACATCGCCAAAGTATGTTGCGTTTGATGCGGTTTCGGCTAACTATGTGAAGCTGGTTGGCCGTAACGCACAAAACGGTAGAGAATTTGGTGGTGCTGGTGAAATCCGAATCGATGGCGATTGCGGCGATATGAAGGATTTCGTTGCCACTGTTGGTGAAGACGATAACATTGTTACGCTAACTGAACCGGAAGCTGAAAAAGCAACTGTGGTAGCAGAGACTGGTTCGGAAGTTAAAATCAATATCACTGGAATCGCGCGTGATGGTCAAGCGACCCTGTGGGTAGGAGACGCACACGAACTCGTTGCACAGAATGATGTTGTTGCAGGTAAAGATGCGATCTTGACGTTTGTAGCTAAGTCGGATTGGGATAAGAAAGAGTTTGAGCTAATTACCCCGAAGAACCGCCGGTATTTCGTTTTGCATGTGACGAATCCACAGGATCCATCCGAACCGGGTGGAGAACCGACGCCGGAAAACCCTGATGAGAACTCTGATTCACCACATTCAGATACCATCAGTGCTAAACCCCCGTATGTAGATTCAGCTGCTATTGAAAAAGTGTTGAAGACGGGTGAATTAACATTGAGTGGAGAATATACGGTTCGGCGAGGTGAGACCGCAAGCATAAAATTTGTTGGATTAGCTCCGCAAAAGGACGCTCAAGTTTACCTCTATTCGACGCCTACGATGTTGCCGGGACTGAAAGCTGATGTTGATGGAAAAGCGAATAATTACTTAGTTCGTACTGATCAGAAGACTGAGCTTGGTGCGCACTATGTCGTTGCTGTTTCCACTGTTGAAGGCAAGCAACCGCTGTCTGTTGTGAAGCTCAATGTTGTTGGCACGCTGCAACCTGAGGTGACTCAGGGAGCCGTAGAGCTATCGCATACTGGCTCAAATATATTGGGCTTACTTGTATGTGCTATGGCATTGTTCGGCGCTGGTGTAGCTGTGTTGCAGTTGCGCCGTAACTAAACTATTAGCATAGTTTGGCTGGCTTTGTTGTAATCGACAGAGCCGGCCAAACGTGTATTTTCTAGTTGAGAAGTCATGATCTGCGTACGTAGCTTTGGCAACAAGATTCCTAGCCCAGCATACTTGCAAAATCCGTTGCCACGGTCTCAAGGTAGTCACGCTTGCGCAACACAGTGAGCCATGCTTCCGGAATCTCTTGGATGCCGTAGTATATTCCGGCAGCAGCACCGGCGATAGCTGCGTACGTATCGGTATCGTAGCCGAAGCTTACGGCATACTGGATTGTTTCTTCGTATGAACGGGAATTCAGTAGTGAGTAAAACACGATCTCGAGAGTATCGACGACGTAACCGGTGGCCGTAAGATCTGCTGGAGTATAGTAAGCAAATTCTGGCGAAAATACTGGCAGTAAAGCTGCAAACGCATCTTCCCACGCGTAATCATCTAATTTGTAGTGTTCTGTGTAAGGAAAATACTGAATATGCTCGAAGGCATCCGTTAAGGACTCTCCATCCAACAGCGCTTCTAAGAAGTGGCAGTAGACGAGACAAGATAGTTGCGCGATTTTGTGGCCGTGAGTTAATGAGGACGCATTGAAAATACGTTGTGCCGCCACCTGCGGTTCTGGTTTTTGCGCATGGTTAAGCAACGCCATAGGGAAGATGCGCATGAGCGAACCGTTGCCGTTATCATACTTGTCAGTTCCGCCAGATGTTAATGCGGAGGCACCGCGGCGGTAGTTTTCTAAAGCGGATTCTACTGTTATCCCGATGTCGAAATTCTTATCGAGTGCGCAATAATCGTCGTGTTCCATCCAGTTCAGGAAACGTCCCATAAGATCATCTGGATCAAGCTTACCGCCAGTCTTGACCAAGGAATCCATTGTCGCTAATGCCATGGAGGTATCGTCGCTCCACGAACCTGCAGGAATTTGATCGCCCCAATGCGACGACATGCGAGGTTCGACGTCGGCACCTAACATCCGATCCTGTGGATACTGCGATACTTTGTCGGCTGCGAGAAACTCAAAGGGGACGCCGAATGCATCCCCCGTAGCGCATCCCAGAAGTGCACCGCGTACCTGGTCAAAAATGATATTCTTCATACCTATGAGGATACCAATCTCAGAGGTAGAGGTGGAACATAGTGATTGCTAAGCCATGTGCAATGTCATACGATACATCTATGGAGAAAGTACCTAATTCGCAACGTTCACCGCAAGAGTGGGAAGAGCATTCTCATAAAAACACGTCGGTCAGTAATGCGTGGGTGGCAATAGGAGTTGCTATTGGCGCCGTCGTAGGGCTCATGGCGTATGTCCAAAACTGGCTTGGTTAGAAGGGTCCGCGAGGTCTGAGCGTAACGTCTAGTTTTGCCCAGCCCTCGCGTATTCGTTTATCTAGGTTGTTGAGCTTGGCTGTGTACTCGCTCGATCGGCCGGATCATCAGGAATACTAATCTTCCACGTGATAATCGGTTTTCCAGTTGGCTGCTCTGATCCGTCGGCTGGTTCAATCGTAACGAAGACGTCGTCGCCATCTTCTGGCATGGCATCAATAAACGAGAATGGGCCAGTTTTGTTCGGTTCGTACATTCCAGCTTTGCGAATACTACCAGCGTGGCGTACCCACACCGCTAAGCTCTGACCTGCGGGAGCTTGTAATTCTACCGGCATCGTTACCGCGGCCATCTCCATATCGTGTGACCAGGTCAAAGTCACCACGTGACCATCTGGCATTGTGTCAGCAATCCGTACCACATCTTGGGCCTGATTGAGCTGCGCATAATGACTGGTGTATTCCATCGAATCCATGACGCTCCAACGGCCGACACCAACTCCGGCAGCTACCAGTACCACGGCCGCCGCCATCTGGGAAACTGCACGCACAACTCGTAGTTTTCGTGGCTTGAGTTCGACGACGTTACTATCGGTCGTTGTCGGCTCCGGTGATCGTGATTCTTGTGGCAGGCGGGCAATCGTCTCCAACAAATGCTCGCGCACGGCAGGGGAAGGGGCAACAGGTGTCAAACTCGTGCCTAGTGTCCCCGCAATATCGTCGGGGAAGGTGAGATCGTCGTCGCTATTCATCGTTCCTGCTCCATAAATCTTTTCATTTTAGCTAATCCGTCTCTGATCCGAGTTTTTACTGTTCCAAGTGGAACACGTTGATGGCTGGCAATTTCACGGTGTGTTAATCCGGTGAAAAACGCAAGTTTGATAGTGGAAGAATGCGGTTCACCTACGAAGTCAAGCATCCGGCGAACCTGTTCCGATTCGAGGCGTTGTTCCACGCTTTCGAGCGTGTGATCGTAGTCGATATCGGTTGCCACATAGGCAGTGTCGCGCTCGCGGCTGGCCTGAGAAGACCGCACTCGATCTATCGCCCGCCGGCGCGTAAGTGTTACCAGCCACCCGCGGGCTGTGCCGCGGGCGCTGGCGAACTGTGGCGCTTTTTGCCACACTTCTAAAAACACTTCCTGTAACACTTCTTCCGATTGGGCGTGGTCACGCAAAATCTGGCGGATCAGCGCCAAAACCTTGCCACTCCAACGATCGTAGAAAGTCGCGAAAGCTTGGCGGTCGCCGTTCGCGATGCGTCCGAGCAGGACATCGTCAAGATCTGATGGTTCAGGTATCACGGCTTTATCGTACGGGGTTTGAGCCAAGATTGTCACTGCGTCTCACCCGAAAGTGAATGAGTACAATTCCACACCTGGTGAGACAGTGAGTTCTACTGTTCCTGAAGATCCCGGCGTGGTGCTGACAATTTCTTGAGCGTTAGGCACACCAGAAATCTTCATGGTTGATTCTTTCCCATCGTTATTCCATGTGATAGTTCCTTCTCCAGAAGCTACCAAGTAGACGTGTGCGCCACGCCAAGAAAGACGCAACTTACCGTCGGAACTAACTGGAGTAATCGATTGCGGGCTAACTTTCCAAGTTCCGTTCAGCGCAAAGGTATCTGGCTTGAGTGACTCTGGAAAAGAGGCTTCGACGGTGCCGTTCGATAATGATCCGCCAGCATAGCGGTCCGCACGGGCCGAACCGAGATATGTTTCCGGTGTGCGTGGAGCTAGAGCCGAGGCGTCGTCGCTCGCGTCGGAAAAAATCGGTTCAGGAAGGACGACGTTCGGGTTCGCTTCGTGCAAGAGGTCACGGATATGACGTTCAGTGGTTGCCTCGCCACCTTCGCCGTACTTGATAGCACGCAATTGACCGGTAGCGTCTGCGAGATAGTGCGCAGGCCAGTAGTGGTTATCGAAGTTTTGCCAGGTCACAAGATTTGAGTCGACGGCAATCGGGTAGGTGATACCAAGTTTATCTCCGCCAGCTTTAACGTTCTCTGGAACTTTTTCGAAGGCGTACTCTGGTGAATGAACACCAATGACCTGCAGACCGGAATCCTTATAGGTTTCGTAGAGTTTTTCGATGCCAGGAATCGAACGCTGACAGTTGATGCACGAGTAAGCCCAAAAATCGACGAGGGTAACTTTCTTCGCGCGGTCTGCTTCGGTCAGTGGCTGATTATCTGGAGTGTTATACCAGGCGACTGCGCCGGAAATCTCTGGCAGTTGACCACAGTTGGCGAGTTCCGTTGCGCCGTCGACGCAGGGACCAGCTTGCTGGGTGGGGTAAAGCGACTCGGTGCTCTTTTGTAACGACGACGTCCAGTCTGGTAGTGCACGTTGAATCTTAGCCGGAACATCAAAAACAATGCCTAGGGCTAGACCGATCATGGCAATACCAGCGATGCTACGGATAAGTTGTTGCCGAGTGCGGAAGGCACTAATGCGTTCGGTTAGTTTTTGTCCTGACAGGGCAAAGAAGAGGAGCGGAATTGCGGTTCCGATACCGAAGGACACTGCGAGAGCAACGGTGTCAGCACCGATCTTTCCGGTTGTTCCGGCGACTGAGACAGCAGCTAAGACTGGACCAGCACATGGAACGTAGGCGGCTCCAAGGACAACCCCGAGCCAGAAACCATTTGACGATGTGGAGTTTCCGGTTTTAGCGAAGCGTGAGAATGGTTTTTCGAGCAGTTCCATGAGTCGCGGCACCAGCATTGCGATACCAATAAGCAGGAGCATAACAACGCCGGCCCAGCGGATAAAATCTTGCGGAAGATTTAAGAGCGTGAGCAGAGCTGAGCCAAATAGGGTGAAGGTGGTAAAACTGAGTACCAATCCGCCGACGACGGCGTAGGGCCGCCACTTGGAGACTGGCTTCATAGCCTTAGTGGTCACGCTCGAAGTAGCCGGAGTGCTATCGAGGGAAATAAGATTTCCGGACAATAATCCGGGCGTCGTGTTCGGCTTGGTTGTTTGGGCCCCCTGGGCGCCCGAGAGGAAAATAACGGGGAGCACCGGCAAAATACAGGGTGATATTCCGGTAATAAATCCGCCCAGAAGACCAATTAAAATAAGAGACATGGTGGTTTCGTCCTTTCATCAAGTTCTATGAATAGTTCGCAGCCAGGATGATTTTGGATTGTTTTCGTTGCAGATTTCCTATGTGGGTCAGGTCACCTAAACTAATCCAATCCGTATGGTCACTGGCGTCGAACTAGTTATGAAAGATCACTGGGGCACCTGCCTCGTATTAAAAGGAGAACTTTATGAATATTCGTCGAATCACCGCTGGTGCTGTTGTTGGTTTACTGTCTGTTGCCGGTCTTGCCGCCTGCAATTCTGATGCTGACAACAAAATGGATGATGGCAAGATGCACGATAAGCAGATGTCAGAAACCAAGATGGAAGACGACAAGATGTCTGATGACAAAATGAAGGACGGCAAGATGTCTGATGGCGAGAAGATGTCTGATGACAAAATGAAGGATGACAAGATGTCTGATGGCGAGAAGATGTCTGATGACAAAATGAGTGACGACAAGATGTCAGACGATAAGATGAGCGACGATAAGAAGTAAGTCGCTACGTAACGCTGTCATACGTAAGGCGAGAGTCTCCAATTCGGGGAGACTCTCGCCTTGTTTTGTGGTCAGTTGCTATCGAGAAGTGTTAAGGATTTCGCGCCCACGTGCCACGAGAGGAGCGATGGCTGTTCGATCGGTATGGTCGTACCCCTCGGCGATATGGTCGGCGACTGCAACTGCCCACTCGCCTCGGCTACGATACTTTTGGATACGTTTAGCAAAGGTCTTTAGTAGCCCTTTTTCGATTGGGTTTAAGCCTTCGTATCGCACCCCACCTTCTAGATAGAAGTAGGCATAGTCGCCGCGGGCAAGCTCAACTCGGCTAAACGTCCGTGACGCAGATCGATAATCGCGATCTGGGTGTTGCGGTGTTCCGCCATTTGCCCACACGATTATTTTCTTCGATGTCGCTAATCCAGCTTGTTTAAGAAGTTTACGGAATGCACTGAATTTACGAATAACTCCCATCCGGACACCAGCTCCGTAAACAATGAGATCATACTTAGTTAGTCTTATTCGACCCCGCTTAATGAGCGGAATGAGTTCTTCGATTTGGTAAAGGTCTGCATCTAATTCCTCAGCAATCCACTGGGCGTAGGTGCGGGCGAATCCGGTAACAGTGGAGTAGATGACTATCGTTCGTTTCATTTTTTGCGACACTTTCACATTTGGTGTTCGCTTTTTATGGCGATTAGCTTATATTGACGTAGCTAATCGTAGTTGAAACTTAGCGACAGTTGGAAGTTAGGAGGAGCTTGGTAGCGACCGCGTAAAATGCGCCGTGATAGTTCCGGCCTGCGGATCCAAGGTAACCTCGCCGCCATACGGCAAAATAGCTTGTGGTCGAGTATGTCCAAACGGAACACCAAAAACTACGAGTAAATCGTCACGATATGCTCCCACATGTGACAGCACATATTCCAGATAGGTTAAGCGTCGCGACTCTCGTACCTCATACGGTGCTGGAGCATCGCGGTCATCAACAACGGGCTGGGCAAACATTAATCCGGCAGCTGCACTTAAATATCCGCGTTCGCCAAAAGCCCGGATCCAGCGGCCAACATAATCTGGTGGCGGCATAATCTCCGATGTTTCCAGCAACAGGATTTTACCTTCTAGCTCACCCGCAGCAGGCAACCGTCCAGCCATAGCCAGTTGATCGAGTACCTCAAAGCAACCGCCCCACGTTGCCCCGCGGACTATTTGGTCAGTGCCGATAAACTCCACTGGCATCGCAGGCTCTCGGAGCACTCCATCTGTGAGCGCCCGCGGATCAGACCAGTCCAGTCCATAATCTTCAGACTCGGTGACCGTCGGTAGAACGACGTCGTCGCCAAACAAGGCTCCACGCAACGTCATTAGGTGTATCGGATCGATACCAGGCCCAGAGCCAAGATGTACTTGAGTGGCGCCGCCGTGGAAACTAGCTACTCCATTTCGCCATAACCAATTCAAGATATTCGTATTATCGGAATAGCCGAAAAATGGTTTCGGATCGCGGCGAACAACCTCGGAGTCAAGAAGCGAGGTTAACCGAATCTGATCATCCCCGCCGACGGTCGTAAAAATCGCTCGAATATCTGGATCTGTAAAAGCGGTGTTAACGTCAGCTGCGCGCTCGGCAAGAGAAGCACCCATAATGGTGGTAGTAGGAAAATCAACAGGAACTAATCCGAGTTCAGCCTCTATCCGGCGCTTTGCTTGCTCGTGGATTTCGGGAAAATACGCGGGAGCTGCCCACGCGGGCGAAAGCAGTGCGACCTTATCGCCGGGGTGGACAGCTGAAGGGATGTGTAACGTTGATGGCTGAGTCATGTTTTTAGTCTAGCCTGTGAAGAAAGTGGCTTGTAAGATGTGACTATGAATGATTTTTCTGCTCTGGTCCAAGCCCGTCATGCCGTCCGTGATTTCGCTGATGCTCCGTTACCGGAGGAGACTGTGACACAGATTCTCGAAGATGCGAGGTATGCGCCAAGCTGGTCAAACACTCGGGGGTATCGTATCGCGCTGGCAACCGGCGAGACGCGGGAAAAACTAGTTGCGGCTTATCTGCGCGAGTTTGATGCAATGGTTGCAGCGCAGAAGTTAAAAACTGTTCCCGATTGCGACGGGGATTATGATATCTTTGCCCGTTATCCCGATGAACTGCGTACTCGCCAAGTTGAAGTAGGGGTAGGACTCTATCAGCACTTAGGGATCACTCGTGAGGATCGAGCTGGCCGAAACGCTCAAATGCGGAGAAACTTCGAAGCTTTCGGCGCGCCGGTGGTTGGGCTGGTGTTCATTCACCGTGATTTCTTGCCATATTCGGCGCTCGATGCCGGGCTCATGCTGCAAACGCTGTTTTTATCTGCCAGCGCCCATGGAGTCGATTCGTGTCCGCTGGGAGTTCTAGCCGGTTGGCGCCGGCCAGCGAACGAGGTTTTCAACGTGCCAGCCGATTACGCGTTGGTGACCGGTTTCGCCCTAGGATATGGGACGGATGCGCCGGTTAATGACTTCCGTGCGGCGCACCCATCCGTGACTCTTATCGAGCCTAAGTAAATTACTTCTGAATACCGTATTCTGGTTCTGCTCGCTTAACCAGACGCATCACAGCCATTGTGATGGGGGAGAAGATGAGCTCAACGGCAGTCTTGTACGTGAAGCCGACGAAGAGGTAGTTCAGGAACGTTGAAACGTCTGGGATTTCTAAGACTTGCGCGGCGATAGAGCAGAAGACGAGTGTATCGACGAATTCGCCGACGACGGTCGAAGCGGCCATTCGGCCAAACAGTAGCTTTTCACCGGAGCGTTTCTTCATCTGAACCATTGTGAATGCGTTGGAAAGCTGACCGGCGAGGAAGCCAAGAAGAGAAGCAACAACGATTTGCCACACCGGTCCAAGGGTGCGAACCAATGCTTCTTGACCGTCGTAGAAGTCAGCTCCTGGTAGCGCAATCATGATCCAGTAGCACAGAGCAGCAAAGATGGAGAGCGAGAAGGTAATGATGACGGCACGGCGGGATGCTTTCCAGCCATAAACTTCGGAAACGACGTCGCCAATGATGTAGGCAAATGGGAACAGGAAGAATCCGCCGTCGGTAAGAATAGGGCCAAAGATAACCGGCTTAGAAGCGCCAATGTTAGACAGGATGAGAACAACGGCCATGATGGCAACAAAGATTGGGTAGAGTCCGGTTCCGGTTGGAGCGAATTTTGCTTTCTGGGCAGTCATGAATATTCCTATACGCTAAAAATGATACGGAAAATGAAGTACATCGACGCTCTCACTACCTCTACGGCGCGTACTCGCTTGCTGCCCCAAGCGGTGTACCGTGAAGTATTTTGCCAGAACCGTGCTGAGTGTGCACCAATTTGTTGTGCTATGTGCTGAAAATTATGCTTCAGTGTCGCTTAATCGGGCTAATTCGGCGATGGCGTCATTCTCGGTAAAGCCAAAGGCATGCAGTTCAACTAGGTAGCGTTGGGTTAGACGGGTGAGGTGATGGGCGAGCTCGTCGTCGTTACTTTTCCTTCCATTAACGACGGTTCCTTTACTTCGTGCGGTGGTGATATATCCTGCGTCAGATAGGGAAGTGTAGGTACGCATAACAGTGCCCGGGGCAATCCCGAGATCGCGGGCGAGAGCGCGTACAGTAGGTAATTGGCTACCCGGGGAGAGTCTTCCAGAGAGTATCGCGCCGGTAATTTGGTTCGTTAGTTGCTCGTGCGCCGGGATAGAGAGTGTTGGGTCAATGGTTAGCTCTACGCTCATCGATCAACGCCGATCCCCGGATTGAACTGACGAGCCAAGGCAATAACAAGAATAACGATATTAGCGATTGTTGCGACGCTGTGAATAGCAGCCAAAATAATCAATAGTGCTGAACTGGGTAGCGCACTGGTGTTTATAAAGACAGTAGGGCGTAGGAATAATGCAACAAACACATAATGAGCTCCGCGTACTGATAAACCAAGCGCCGAGGCTGACGCAGCTGCGGTTAATCCGAAAATGAGTTCATTAATTGAACGACGGCGGACAATGTTATCGAGGCTAACCAGTTCGGCATCCGATGAATTGCGTGGGCGTAAAATAACAACCCAAATAATAGCTGCGGTGAGTGAAGTCGCTAATAACAGTGCGACGACGACGCCGAGAGCGGGCGCTACCGGCGCGTAGTACACGGTTCCTTGATTATCGGGCACTACTGGAACAAAAGGGTAAAGCACAGTGAGCATAAGTAATATGAGTGGAGCGCTCACGAGCAGTATTTTAGGAAGATGACCCGTGTATTGGGTGAGAGTACGGCGCTCGAGACCGCTATGTCCAGGTACGTGAGCGGCTCTGAAAGTAAATCCGTGGATGATGAGCGTGAGTATGGAAATACAAGCGTAGACAATGAACGGCGTTGCATAGTATAGATATGCATTTCTCATGTTGAGTAGCAGTATGAGGGTTGCTGGAATGCCCACAACTAGACCTGCGATGCGTCCGATAGCAAGTCCGCGGATTGTTACCTGTAGCTTGGGTGCATAGGGAAGACGGTTGAGAAAAAGCTTGCGATGTGGAGTATGAATGTACCATGCTCCAAGGGTGATGAGCGGAATAGCTATCAGGCAGACTTGCACAATTGCGCCTAACAGCAGCAGAGATACGGCCGATCCAGTGTGTGGAACATTCATAGTGGCAGCACTTCCTTGTTATATGTGATTGATACAAGAATTGTATGTTCATCACTCATCTTGTGTCAATCATTTGCCACAAGGCGGGTAGTGTAAAATTTATGCGACATGTAGATGGTTGCGTGTATTCTCACGTCTTGAAAAGATGGCTGTGCCAATAAACGTGCGCGTAGGAGATAGAGACGCTATTGTTAGTTTTATGAATCGTGGATGCCTCATCGTCACTCTTGGAACGCCGGCTTCGCCGAATCCAGAAGATATTAAAGAGTTTTTACGCCGATTCTTATCTGATCCATCAGTAGTTGATATGCCACGATGGCTGTGGAAGCCAATCTTGAACAATATTGTGCTGCGGGTACGTCCAAGAAAAATCGAGCCAGTATATCGCAGTGTATGGATGCCACAGGGCTCACCCCTCATTGTGCATACTCAAGCCCAGGCTCGTCATACTGTGCAACAGCTACCAGACATCAAAGTGGGGTATGCGACCACTTATATGACACCAGATATTGAAACCGCAATTCGGACGCTCGCAGTTGATGAACTCGTCGTTATACCCCTATACCCGCAATATGCTCCGTCAACAGTTGCCGAAATATGGCGCCAACTTGACCGCATCGAACAGCAAGACTGGGCGCCTCGTATTCTTCGGGCTGATCCGTGGAATCTCAATACTGAATATATTCGCTGGTACGCACGCCAAATCCAGCATCATATCCAGCACTCGCATCAGTCGTTCGATAAGATTATCTTTTCCTATCATGGCGTACCACAACGCGTTGTTCACGAGCCAGATCAATACCGCCAACAGTGCGAACAAACCACCGCAGCGATCATGAATCACATAGCCGGGGTGGATTGGGAAATAACCTATCAATCGAAATTCGGTCCAGGCGCCTGGCTACAACCAGCAACTATTGATCGTATGGCACAGTTGCCGAGTGAAGGGATGCACCGCATTCTTGTTGTTACTCCTGGATTTTTTGCTTCCTGTATTGAAACTTTGGACGAAATTGACGTGCTTAATCGGCAAACCTATATCGATGCTGGCGGCACGGAATTCACTCTGATCCCGCCGCCAAATTCTGAGAAAGCTGGCGGAAAAATATTAGCTAGCGTCTACCACGCCACGGTCGAGCAAAATCTCCTACACTGAAACCTATGAATATCCCGCGGCTGACGATCGTCCTTGCACTCGCATTGCTTCTTGCGCTCGCGGTCATAACTTTTTTAGCTATCAGCTGGCGTCGATGCAAACAGGTGAATGCTCAGCTCCGTGCTGACATTACTTCGCGCCAAGAACGTCCCGCAATTATTTCTCATGAAATTCGCACGCCGCTGGCACTGATTAACGGGGCGGCAGAACTGCTAGCTGAAGGCCTAGCTGGCCCATTAACTGATCAGCAGCGAACGTTCGTCACCACAATTACCGAAAATACGACTCAGGTTATCAATATTTCGGAGAATTTCCTCATCGATGCTCGGCTCAACTCTGCACTGCCACTAGAGCGCGAAAACGTAGACGTGCGTGCAATAGTCGCACAGACAGCGCGTCACATGCGGCGAATCACCAGCGTTCCGATCCACGTGGATGCCGCTGGTGGGTTACTTCCGATATGGGCAGATCCCGGGCTCATTCGGCAACTCGTGTGGAATCTAGTCAATAATGCCACCCGTCATGCCGGGCCGAATGCTACCGTTACCGTTCGGGTCCGAAACGCCGAGGGTGGCGGAGCGTTACTGATTGTTTCTGACGACGGCGAGGGAATCTCAGTGGAAGATCAAGAACATATGTTTGACGCATTCCGCACCGGGTCTTCCCGCCGTCCTGGTACCGGAATCGGTATGATGGTAGCTCAACATATCGTTCAAGCTCATAATGGAACGATCATGGTGGATTCGCTATCGATGCATGGCACCGCAATTCATGTCATACTGCCATCGGGGATTAAGGGGGAACAATGAAACCACGTGCGCTCGTCGTCGACGATGAAACGCAAATGGTTTCAATCGTAACGTTTGCGCTAGAAACGCAGGATTTTGTTTGTGACAGCGCGACGACGCCGGTTGCGGCTTGGGAGCTATTACAACACAATCACTATGATCTAGTCGTACTTGATGTACTGATGCCTCGAGGATCCGGAATCGATATTACCCGGCGAATGCGCGCCGCTGGAATGATGACTCCGATCATTTTACTGACTGCGCTCGGACAAGAATCTGACCGTATTGCCGGCTTAGAAGCAGGTGCAGACGACTACGTAACGAAACCCTTCAGCCCTCGCGAACTGGCTTTGCGTGCGCAAGCCATCGTCCGCCGGCTGGTACAACATAGTGACAATGATGAACAACTATATGGGCCAGTTCGTGTTGACAATCGCACGAATCGTGCGTGGTTTAACGGTTTTTTGGTAACGGAAAGCCAAGCTGAAGTTGCGCTCTTAGGGGCGTTGGCGAAACATGCGAACGACGTCGTTACCACCCGGGATTTAGTCACAGCAACGTGGGGTCCGAACACTGGGGCAGGGGGCCGAGAAATGGTGAAAACAACTATTTACCGGCTTCGTAAACACCTCGAGGCAGTGGGGATCGATCCCGGCTGCATCCGTAGTCATCGTGGGCTAGGATATTCGCTCACAATCTAATTGGTAACAGCGTGTTACCATGTGTAACCCTCGCGACCCTCGGCGTTACTTCGTTGTCTCTACGATGGGCTTATCAGAGTCATCAATGAAGATCCTCGGAGGTCAACCATGTCCATGCAATCGGGACCGCTTAGCTTTTTAGCAGCGCCACCTAAAGCAAAACCTCTCCCACCAGAAAAAGTTAAATCCGTTTATACCCGGATGCGACTACAAGTATTCATGGGTATTTTCCTGGGTTACGCCGGTTTTTACCTCATTCGAAACAACGTCTCGCTAGTAGCTGCGATTCTGCAAGAAAACGATCTGATGAACACCGTTGGCATCGGAATTGTTTCTAACGCAGTGCTCTTCTCCTATGGACTATCAAAGTTCTTCATGGCGATGCTATCGGACCGGTCGAACGCGAAATACTTCCTTCCACTCGGTCTAGCATTGTCCGCAGTCATGAATCTCTTGATTGCTTTCGTGCCAGTTCTATCCGCTTCAGTCACCCTGTTTGCGACAGTTATGTTTATTAACGGCTGGTTCCAAGGCATGGGCTGGCCTCCATCAGGTCGCGTTCTCGTGCACTGGTTCTCCACCAAAGAGCGTGGCTGGAAGACCTCGATCTGGAACTGTGCGCACAACGTCGGTGGCGCTGGCGTAGGTCTCATCGCAGCATGGGCCCTTGGGCATTTCGCATCTTCCAAGGCTGACTGGACACCTGCATTCTGGGCGCCAGCAATTGTTGCTCTAGTCATTGCCGCAATCGCATTCGTATTGATCTATGATCGTCCAGAAGCAGTTGGCTTGCCAACCATTGAAGAATACCGCGACGATCCAGCCAAGGTTGAGATCGTTGACACCGAAGGTCTGACATGGAAAGACATGCTCTTCAAGCATGTTCTCACCAACCGCGTTATTGTCCTGCTTGCGATCACAAACGTGTTTGTCTACACCCTACGGTACGGTGTATTGAACTGGATTCCAGTTTACTTAACCCAAGAAATTCATGGTGTGAATATTAAGGAAGGCATCATCGGATTTGCCATCTACGAGGGCGCTGGCATCATTGGAACCGTTTTGTGTGGTTGGGTTTCGGACAAGGTGTTTAAGGGCTGGCGCGCCGGAGCAGGCTTATTGTTCTTAGCCGGCGTTGGCATTGCTATTGCTCTTTACTGGTTGATTCCAAACACTGCTCCGCTATGGATCTTCTACATCCTCATCGGTGTTATCGGTGGCTTGATCTATGGACCGGTCATGCTTATTGGTCTGCAAGCAATTGACCTTTCGCCACGTAATGTGGCCGGAACTGCCGCCGGATTCACTGGGCTCTTTGGTTACCTTCTCGGTGCAACACTTGCCTCATCTGGTGTTGGTATCCTCATCCACTACTTTGGTTGGGATGTCACTTTCGCAGTACTGCTAGGTGTTGTCGTATTGTCCTTGATTCTTATGTGGATCGTCGGTAAAGACGAGCGTCGTTTGATGGCAGAACATCAAGCTCGTGAAGACGCACGAAACAACTGATCACTTTTCTCTCAATAACTAGGGGTCTGCCATCCGCGCAGGCCCCTAGTTTCTTATACTGATTATTATGAGATCGTTATGGATGAGAAGAATGACGCCACGGATCATCGCTGGGGTCATTGTTTTCGTGATGGGGATCATCGGCATAACTCTTGTGCATAATTTCGATCCGGACGTAATGGTACTGTGCTCGAATAATGAAAAAACCTGTGAGAATCTGGTTAACGACTATGCCAAGTCCAGCGGGTTAGATGCGCAAATGGTTCGGATGCCAACGTCTGAGGCCCTAGCATATGTTCGTTCGGGAGGCCAAAAGTCAGAATTTGATGTGTGGATCGGAGGACCTGCCGAAGCTTATATTTTGGCTGATCGGGATGGCTTGCTCGAACCGCATCAGCTTGATACCCGTATGATCCCGCCAGCGATGTCAACTGATACTTGGGTAGGAACGTATGGGGGAGTTCTCGCATTTTGCGCTGCAGCAAATGTGATTGCTCCGCACACGTGGGATGAGCTCGCGCACTTTCCGGGCCGTATCGCTTTGCCGTTGCCGTTTTCGTCTGGCACAGCAGCCACTATGCTCAGTGTTCAAGAAGGTCGTGGGGCAGATAGTACCTATTTGTCTCAGTTGCATTCGAGGACGACGACGTACACTGCTTCCGGAACTTTTCCGGCACACCTCGTCGGTCTGGGACGCGCTGATGTCGCGGTAACATTTGAAGCCTACTGTCCTGCAGACCCAGGGAATCTGCACGCTCCACAACTGATCATTCCAGCAGATGGAACCGGATATGAGGTAGGAGCTGGAGCTGTGCTGGCAAACGGACGCACCGCAGCCGGGCGGGATTTTCTGCGCTACATTATTTCCGTTCGTGGGCAGAAAGTTTTAGTACATTCAGAACAACAAAATCCGATCTCTGCTGAGCTGGATAATAACCTTTATGCCCGACTAGCAAAACTCGACGTGCCGGTGTTTACTACAGATCTCGAGCACAGTGCTAATATCAGGCACTCGCAAGTGAGCAGTTTTGCCGAAAACGTTATGTATCCCCATGGCGTTGTTGGTCCGCTTATCAGATCCACATGGATAAGCCTCGTTAGCTCAGTGTGTGCCGCAATAGTTGGAGCATTGCTTGCCTTGCTATACCGCATAAGTAGCCGATACCGGTTAGCGGTTATTTCCGGTGTGAGCATACCTATTTTGTTTCCTTCTCTTGCGATTGCATCTGCATTAACTGTTGGTCCGATGCCGATTGATCCATATGGATCGCTCATCTTGATACTGACATTTGCTTTGTATGCCACGCCGGTAGCATTTCTTGTGTGTGTTGTTTTTACCTCAGATCTTGGCACTGAGCATGTTATGGCTGCAGCTAATACTGGTGCTGATCCTCGTTCTACTCTCCGCTCGCTTTATCTACCGCGGTTAGTTATCGGCGGTTGCATCAGCGTTGTGGCGACTTCTTTGTGGCTCATATCGGATAATTCTGCTGGTGCAGTTTACGGAGGACGCGACCATCTCTTTATCGACATGGTACTTGGTGCGGTGAGTTCAAACATTTATGTTTATACGACCTTGGCGATATGCCTTCTCATTGCGATCAGCGGTGGCATCGCAGCTTGGTATGTGGGCAAGCGGAATCAATCTGTAGAACGTGGACAAAATGGCGGTGAGTATTCGGAGTGGGCTGGTGCATTTGTCGATCGTTATTTTAGAAGCCAGCGTCGCTGGCTATATCCGGTAGGTGCCGGTTGGCTTGCCATCGTGTGCTACATCGTGATTGTTATGTTGTTATCGTCAGATTTTGCCACTGTTCCAGGAGACGTTTTGTCTCGTATTGGAATGAAACTATGGATGAGTTTTACCGTGACCCTTGTTGCCGTGTTAATCGGGGTAGCATTAGCTATCCACGAATGGAAAAACTTAGCGTTAGTTCGTGGCTTGTTGGTATGTCTTTTGCTGAGCGCGCCGATAGCCATCGGACTACTCCTCACATTGCTGTTCCGGCGCTCTTTCCGCATTGATGGAGCTACGGTATTCCCGGCATTGGTGGGAGGATACTCGTTCGGCAATGGAACCATCGCAGTGATGATTGCGTATTTGGCACTCGCGGTTCCACTAGCGTATTTCTTCGCTGTGATGATGACAAAGCGCATGACTGCGGTCGCGCGTATTGCCCGTGACATTGGAGCAGTGCGGTTGCGAATATTGGCGTTAGTCCTGTGGCAGCTGAAGGGGCGCTTGGTAGCCTTGGTTGTTATTGTGTTCGGCCTGACGTTGACACAAACTGCAACGCTAGCGTTTGTTCAGCCAGCTTATTTAGTTGTGTCATCAACAAATCTAGTTAATTTGGCTGAGCGGGGAGAGCTCGGCGAAGTGTTTGCAACATCGTTAGTGACCGGTGGTATCGGCGCCCTACTTATCATAAGCGGTGGCTGGGTACTGACTGCGTCTCGTCGTCGAGAAATAAGGAAAAACAATGAGCTTAGACATTGATTGTTTAACTGTTCCCGGAGCCTTAGACCGGGTGTCTTTCTCAGTTACCGACGGCGAAATCGTCGCGATTATTGGCCCATCTGGTTCTGGGAAAACAACTTTGCTCCACACGATTGCAGGTTTTGTTACGAGCAGTGGCGGAACTGTGCGCATTGACGACGACGACATCACGTCTCGTCCGGTTCAACAACGCTCTACTGGTGTCATGTTTGAGCGGCCAACATTGTTTGATATGACGGTTGAACAAAATATTGAGTTTGCACTCGATGATGCGCACCAGAGTGAGAAACAACGCCACGATTTGGTGTCTATCGTGATGTCATCTTTGAATATTTCTGGACTGGCGCAGCGGCATCCGGAAACACTTTCGGGTGGGCAAGCTCAGCGGGTAGCCCTGGCTCGTACGCTGGTGCGTCGACCACGGGTCTTGCTTCTCGATGAACCGCTAGCTCATATCGAATCTGCTATTAGGGAAGATATCCATCGTGAGCTTATAAGCCAAGTTCACCGCTTAGGGTTATCGCTTCTGTATGTCACCCATGATATTACCGATGCATGTTTGGTCGCGGATCGGATCATAGTGCTGGATGAAGGCCGGGTAGTTCAACAAGGCACTCCGGGTGAGTTATTCTTGCGTCCACAAACCCGTGAGGTAGCAAGGCTTATGGGAGTGGCCAATGTTTTGTCTGCGCAGCAAACCGGCGTAATAATACCAGCAGATGTTATTGCTGGACAGGGTGATTTTGTTTCCGTTGCACCAACGCAAATTGCTCTCGATGACACCAATGATAAGAATGTGGTGAACTCAGTCGGGCAGATTATTGGGTGTGTGTTTGCGCGTTCGCACTATGTGGTGCAGGTCGAGACTGAGATCGGCACGTTGGTAGTGTGGACACAGCAAGCTTGGCGTGTTGGTGAGCGCTGCAACGTCGTCGTCACATATGCGTGGGCGTTCGCTGATACTGAACGAAATACTAAAAAATTAAAATAAAATTATAAAACGTGGCACAATGGCGTCATGCCACAAACATATAATCCAAGCGACAATGGTGTCGCAGTAGAAATAATCACTTCGCGAGAGGTCCCTTTAGGCGGACTACGTGCCATGACTGTTTATCGGACATTGCCACAACGCCAACGATCGTTGATAGGGGCATGGTGTTTCATCGATCAGTATGGGCCAGATAATGTTACAGATACTGGCGGTATGGACGTTGCGCCGCATCCGCATACCGGATTACAAACAGTGTCATGGTTGTTTGAAGGCACTATCACTCACCATGATTCTGGCGGAAATCATGCGGTTATCTTGCCTGGTGAAGCAAACTTTATGACCGCCGGTTACGGTATCTGCCACTCGGAAGTTTCCACTCAAGACACCACTGTTTTACACGGCGTTCAATTATGGGTGGCGCTACCAGAAGAAGCACGCCACGGTGAACGCAGATTTGATCATTATGTGCCACCGGTAGTCAAACTCTATGGCGGGCAAGTTCGCGTCTTCGTAGGAGCACTTGCGGGCTCTGATTCACCAGTTCCAACGTTTACGCCGCTGGTCGGGGCAGAGGTTGTAGTCGAACCTCATGCAACACTCACCCTGGACGTTAATCCAGCTTTCGAGCATGGTTTGCTGGTTGATAGTGGAGATATTGACTTGGACGGGACTGCGGTGGCACGTACTGAACTTGCTTATACCGGAATTGGCAATTCTCGCTTGCATATCCGCAACTCTGCAGATACACCGGGACGGATGCTGCTCATTGGTGGGGAGCCGTTCATGGAGCAGGTAGTTATGTGGTGGAATTTTTTGGCGCGAGATTCAGTCGAGCTAGGCGAAATGCGACAAGCCTGGGAGAACGAGAGCGAACGCTTCGGAAAAACAATGGGCTATATCGGGCATGATCCAAACGGGTCAGTACGTATATCAGCACCGGTATTACCGGATGTCGTGATTCGCCCGCGCATCAATCCGGAACCATATGCGCGTCCAAGCACAAGAATTTAAGCTAACGCAACGACGGCTAAAAGAACACTACAGGAAGGAACTTCAATGGCTGAACAACGAACTGATAAAAACGAAACCCCGGTACAGATCCTGGAAGAAAATAACCGTTACGTGATTCGTTACGGCAATTCTGATGTAGCGGGCTTTACCCAATATGTTGATAACGATGATGACCGGATCTTTGTCCATACCGAAGTTCGTCCAGAACTCGAAGGACGCGGTTTAGCTGGAGCTTTAGTTGATGTTGCGCTCCACGAAACAGATGCGGCTGGTAAAACGATCGTGGCGATGTGCCCGATGGTACGTCATTGGGTCGCAAAGCACGGTGATGGCCTAAAGTGGCGCGGTGCCACAGTGGATGATCAACAAGTTGTTATGAAAACCTTCTGAGAATTATTCGTGCAGTGATAAGGATGTGGCCCCGGAAAACCGGGGCCACATCCTTACTCGGGTTTAATCTGGACGATTAGCGAGCAGAGTACTTGCGGCGGTACGTCACTGCACCGATACCGCTAAGAACAAGCATCAGCGAAATCAACGAGACTGGCAGAGTGCCTTCAGTACCTGTGGTTGCAAGGCCGGCTGCTGCCAAATCGTTTGCATCTGGGGTACATGGCTTGCCATTGGCATCGAGCCACACTGTTTTCGAGCCAGCAGCGCCAATGGTTGGGCCGAGGTCAAAGTGTCCATCAGTAATGCCTGAGCCAGAGCCAACATTGATATTCAGCGTAGTATTACCGGTAAACGTTTGCCCACTTGCAGTAGTTGAGGTCATGGTTAAACCAACCGTATAGTGTCCTGGCTGAGTGAATACCCAATTTGGATGAACGTGAGTACCAGTGTTCAGTGTTACTGTCCCATGTCCGCTACCGCCTTGAGCTGAGAACCACTTTTGACCGAGTGCGCCGAAGTTACCAGAAGTGAAAACTTCCATGGCACCAGGACCGGAGAATGAAGAGAGCGAGAAGGTTGTCTTCGTGACTTTATTCGCGGAGAGCGAAGGATGCTGGGTGTTAAGACCAAGCCACGGAACCCCGTGGATCTGAGAGGAAGAAATCATCCACACAGAGCTTCCGGCTGGCACATTACCAACTTGCACTGGAATAGTCGACTTTCCAGCGTTGCCAATTGCGAATTGGACTGTCGTCGGATCTAGCCACGTAGCTGGGGCTGTGCGGTCGTCTTTAACACGTGGCAATACTGTCTTAGCTCCATTGCCACCGATTTCCTTAGGGAAACATTTGGCGACAGGTGGGGTCTTAATAGCTCCGCGATTTGCTGCAGGATCTTGAAGTGTATTGATACCGCCATTAGCGGAACTGTTGCTGACATTGGAATCATCTTCAGTCTTTGTCGATTCGGTGTTATTAGGAACTTCTTGTTTCTTTTCTTCCGTTCCGACGATCCAGGTGTAAGTTGCAGTGTTAGAGACAACCTTTTCGCCACCAGTTTCTGGCTTGCCAGAAGCCCGCACTGTCATGGTGTACTTGCCAGGCTTTTCAAATAACCAGTTGGCGTGCGTGTGTGCGGGGAATGGTTGATGAATCACAGAACCGGCAGTCAATTTGAGTTCGTTTGAGGTGAGTGCTGGTTGGATGCCGCCACCTAATTCTCCATTGCGGAATAGGAAAACATTTCCGGGACCTTGCACGTCAACAAATTCGATATCGATATCGTTAAATGCTGGCGCGACACCCATTGTATCCCAACCAGGAAAGAGAACTTTACTTTGGTTTTCGCCACTTTCAGCTAAGAAATACCCATTCTTCGGAAGTGATCCTTGGAGTTTCGTAGGAATGTCCATGAGTGTTTGATCCTGTACACGCAGGACGAAGCTCTCTGCCTTACGTAAGATCCCAGACCCTGTGATGTCTTCTTTGGCTTCTAGAACTAATGAACCCTCTTTGTTTGAAACATTGAAAAGGTCAATGTGACCGTGATCTAAGGTCACTAAACCGTCTTCAGAAGGGGCAGACTCATTCGAGTTATCTGGTGAAGTCTCGCCAGCAGATTCTGAATCGTTGCCAGGAGCTGGTGCTGGGGCGACATTATCTTTTGGCTGGTCATTTTCGTCGCGTTGTGCATACCAGGTATACGTAGCAATACGTGATTCAAATGGTTGTCCATCCTTTTTCCCCACAACTTTGACCATCATTTTATATTGCCCTGGCTCGGTGAAAAGCCAAGTGAAATGCTTGTGTCCGAGTGGCTCAAGCTCAATTTCAGAGCCTGGACGAAGGATGAATGATCCGTCTTTAAGATCAGATGTAGCGATTCCTGGCTCAATAGCAGAATGGAATGCAGCAACACTCCCATTTTCTGGAGCTTGAATATCAGTAAATTGCAAAGCTAGATCTGAGTAACCGGCTTTAGAGTAATCGTTGCTGGCCCAACCAGGGTAGAGCATCTTCCGGGCTCCAGTATTAGGAGAAATGTACCCATGCTTGAGCTCAGCGGGTAAATTGGTCCACTTGAGTTTTTCGGTAAACCAATCTCGCCCCATTACTAAAATCGCTGAATCAGCGGGTCGAAGAACTGAACGTCCGGTGATATCTTCTTTCATTTGAAGATTAAGAGATCCATCTTTATTGGTGTTGACGTAGAACATGTCAAGATGGCCGTTCCTGAAAAGAAGGGCCTCGTTCTCTTGATCGTTCTTATCTGAACTATCCTGACCAGGGGTTGCCTCTGGCTCGTCTACTTTAGGAGCTGGGGTCCCTGTACGTAGTGTGATCGTGAAAGGCTTGATAGCTGTGCTTTCAGTTTTGACTTCGCCAATATAACCGGTCACGTCGATTTTATACGTGCCTGGTTTGGTAGTTAGCCAGATAGTATCTGACAAATCTTCGAACGTAAAACCGTAAGAATCGTCTAGAGTAAACCGGCTTTCGCCTACCTCATTTTTGAGCGCAGGTAGGTACTTGTCATCTTCTGTCTCATCAAGTAACAGAGCAACTTTCCCATCACCAGCTTTTTGCTTGAAAAATAGAGTTGCACTGTGTGAGTCATCTTCTTTTGCGGTTTCGTCACTAACCGACCAACCAAGCTCGGTTGACTTCCAAATGTCTGTCCGCTCAACGGTTTCCCCAAGTTCGGTGCCAATTGTTTCGCTCGGCACCCGGGTGTCTTCTGGGTGGGTTGTCCGTGAAATAAATAGCTCAGATTGATCAGGATCAGCCGTGATGTTTGTGGTTCTAATCTCTGCTTTAACCCCGTTAGCTTCTGTGGTAGTGAGAGCTAACGTAGCATAATCTTGGAAAGTGGTGGTCGCGCTATCGGCGTACGCCGTTGGCGACAGAGCGGTCAAGGCCAAAGCACCAACGACAGCCGTCGTCAGAGCCTTCATTTTTCGAAATTTCATTCGTAGCTTTCTTCTCGAATGCGTGTACACAGTACCTATGGGATAGTGCTAGTTATAGATACTGCCTTATCGACTACAACTCTATTGGGAATGATAACTATTCTCAAGTAGTTAAGATGTGTTATCGCGTATTGCACAATGCACGGTAGACTGGCAGTTATGTCTACAGAATTACAGCGCACAATTATCACGTCCTTGGGAGTTAAACCCACGATCGACCCTGCTGAGGAAGTCCGAACTCGAGTCAATTTTCTTTGTGACTATGTTCGAGCCACACATACTAGTGGATTCGTTCTGGGAATCTCCGGTGGTGTGGACTCTACTTTGGGCGGGCGACTCGCTCAACTAGCCGCGGAGAAGCTCCGTGATGAAGGTTATGAAGCTCGGTTCATCGCGGTACGTTTGCCGTACGGAGTACAGGCTGATGAAAAAGACGCAACCGGTGCAGTGGAATGGATCAATCCAGACCAAGCCATCACGATTAATGTTCAACCGGCTACCGACGCGATGGTAGCTGCCTATAACGATGGAATGACTGCAACAATTACCGATTTTAATAAAGGCAATGTTAAAGCTCGAATGCGGATGATTGCGCAATTCGCTATCGCTGGCGACGAACGCCTATTGGTTATTGGCACTGATCACGCGGCTGAGAATATCACTGGATTCTTTACAAAATTCGGCGATGGCGCAGCAGATATTCTGCCACTTGCTGGTTTGAACAAACGGCAAGTTCGCTCACTTGCTCAGTATCTGGGAGCACCAGAGTGCCTATGGCGTAAAACTCCAACAGCAGATCTGCTTGATGGTAATCCTGGACGCACTGATGAAGATGAACTTGGTATGAGTTACGAGCATATTGACGACTATCTCGAAGGTAAAGAGATACCGACGCCGATCGCTGACAAGCTTGAACAACGCTGGGTGCGAGCTCAGCACAAACGAGTTATGCCGGTACAGCCAAGTGATACATGGTGGCGAGAGAACTAAATTCTCTTTTTTGACTATTGCTCAGACATTGCGTGCTCCAATTGTGGGGTGCGCAATGTCTTATAAACTGACCAAATAATAGCGATTAGTGGAATTGCGATAACTGCGCCCATAAGCCCGCCAGCAAATCCGCCCGCTGCCACGCCGATAGCTACTCCAACAGGGTGTACAGAGACCTTCTTTCCCATGATAAGTGGTTGCAAAAGGTGACCTTCAATTTGGCCAATAGCAGCGATACCAACACCGACAATGATGAACATTGTTAAACCGTCAGTAGCTAAGCCAACAAACATTGCTACCAGCATTGCGGTAGGCGCTCCGACGAGTGGAATAAAGGTTCCGAGCATGACAAGTACTGCTAACGGAGCAGCAAGCGGAAGATCTAATATCCACAAGAAAATGAACGAAAGACCGCCGTTAGTGACGGCAATAATCACTGTGCCAGCGGCATATCCAGAGAACGCTGACCAGCCGGCAAGGGCGCCTTTATTGATGCGCTCGCGTTTTTGCTGCGGAACTAAATCTAGGAACCACTGCCACATGGATTCTCCTGATGCCAGCAGAAATACCGTAATAAAAATTGCTAGCGCGATCACTGTGACAATAATTGCTAGCTGACTAGCATTAGACAAAACAGTTTGAGCGATCGAACCAGCGTGATCTTGCGCGTAACGCGTGCCTTGTTGAAGCGCATCAGAGACGACGTCGAGCAGTTGCGATCGATGAACCTTGAATGGTAGCGATCCATCGGTGAGCATGGTGACGATATTATCGACGCCATTTGTGAACTGCCGGGCGAGGGCGTTCCACTGATTGATGACTGAAAAAACAATATATGTTACTAGGCCACCAATTACTGCGAATCCGCTAATGACCGCGACTGCTGTTGCCAGTGCACGTGGTATGAATTTTTCCAACCAATTAACGATTGGGAGTAATACAGCAGTTAAAACGCAAGCAAGAAAGACGCCGAGGAAGACTTGATAGACCATTCCTAGCAGATACACAACTGCGGCAATAACGAGCCCGATTCCGATCAGTGACCAGGCCCCAAGACCGTATTTAACCAATGAATGTGGAATACCGGAGGAGCGGGGAGCGGGCTGACCAACGATGGTACTCCACGTTTGCTTTTCTACCGGCAGTTGAGGTTGAGAATGCGCTTCTGTCCGTTTCCTCATTAGCTACTCCTAAATACTGAGCTGACATACGAACGCTCATCTAATAAGACTATAGCGAATGTCTGCATGAAACTTTAGGACAGACCACAGGTACTTGCTCTTCACCTCACAGTAGAGGAGAATGAAAGGCAGATCACAAATCAGCAATGAAGCAGGTGCCCCATGAAAAAGTTGATCAATGACCCACGGAACGTCGTCGCAGATGCCTTACAAGGAATGTCGGCTGCTCATCCACAGCTACGCATAGATCATGATAAACGCATCATATTTCGTGCGAGTGCGCCGCAGAAGAAAGTCGCGCTAGTATCTGGTGGCGGTTCCGGGCATGAGCCATTGCATGGTGGGTTTGTCGGGACGGGAATGCTAGACGCTGCTGTGGCGGGAGAGATTTTTACATCTCCCACCCCAGACCAAGTTAGTGCGGCTATTGAGGGCGTCGATGGTGGTCAAGGCGTCCTGCTTATCATTAAAAACTACACTGGAGACGTCCTGAATTTTCAGATGGCTGCGGAACTTGCCTAGGCTGATGGAGTGCAAGTGGAGAGCGTCGTCGTCAACGATGACGTTGCAGTAGAAGATTCTTCCTTTACTGCAGGACGACGCGGTGTTGGCCTCACCGTTTTACTCGAAAAGATCGCGGGAGCTGCTGCCGAAGAAGGACAAGATCTGCAACAGGTTACCCAGATAGCGCAGCAGGTTATTGATAATGGTCGCTCAATGGGAGTTGCACTGTCATCAGTTACGCTACCCGCCGTAGGAAAACCATCTTTTGAACTACCCGATGACGAAATCGAAATGGGAGTGGGCATCCATGGCGAACCAGGACGCCACCGCATCGGAATGAAAGACGCTCATGGGATCGCATCCGATCTAGTTGAGGCAATCCTCGCGGACCTTGATTTTACGGATTCGCCAGTGATAGCCATGCTCAACGGCATGGGCGCTACTCCGCTGATCGAACTCTATGTTGTGTACGGGGAAGTGGAGCGGTTGCTGGCCGAACGTGGGGTACGGGTAGTTCGCAACCTCGTCGGCAATTACATCACGTCACTGGACATGGCTGGATGCTCATTAACTTTGCTTCGCGCCGACGACGAACTGCTTCGCCTTTGGGATGCACCCGTGGCAACTCCAGCTTTGACACGTGGAGAAGCTACTGCTGCAACGTCGTCGTTTGAGCGTCCTAAGACTCCGTCAACGATGAAGGATAAGCCGGAAGTGTTTGTGAAGGATGAGGCTCGTCAAGCCGAGCATGCATCTGGCAACGGGATCAGTATTGGGATGATGAAACGCTGGATTGGCATCGCAGCCGAGATTATCGATGATAACCAAGAGCAGCTCACCGAACTTGATGCGGCTATTGGTGACGCTGACCATGGCGCAAATATTTCGCGCGGAATGACGCAAGCATATGCGACACTTGAAAAATCTCAGCCTGACTCTTTTACAGAGATTGGTAAGACAGTTGGGATGTCATTGGTCTCGAGCGTGGGCGGAGCCTCTGGTCCACTTTATGGCACATTCTTCCTCCGTTTCGGGCAAGAAACCGTAGATATAGAAGAACTTGATGTGCCTACGTTAGCAGCTGCATTCCGGGCCGGTGTTGACGGGGTTCGCGCTCGCGGAAAAGCCGAGGCCGGCGAGAAAACTATGCTCGATGTTCTTATGCCAGTAGCGGACGTCCTCGAAGCATATTCGGACGCTCAATTGCAAGATGCGATCAGCGCTGCCCGTCAGGCAGCATTTACTGGCAGAGACGAAACTGTGGATATGGTAGCGAAGAAAGGGCGAGCATCTTACCTAGGCGAGCGATCGATAGGGCATATGGATCCGGGTGCAGCGTCAGCAGCGCTGATCGTTGATGCCCTTGCCTCGGCAGTAGAGGAGCACCGATGAGCGTAGGCATAGTTCTGGTATCGCACTCGGTTCAACTGGCGCAAGCGACCGTTGAGCTGATTGGTCAAATGCAGTCAGATAAGCCTGCAACCGTGGCTATTGCGGCCGGTAGCGCTGACGGCGGATTCGGCACGGATGCAATGGCTATTATGAACGCCATCGAAGAAGCACAATCGGGTAGTGGCGTTGTTGTGTTAACTGATTTGGGATCCGCAATTTTGTCCGCAGATATGGCGTTGGAATTCCTTGGTTATCCAGATGACGTTGTGATGGTAGGCGCGCCGTTTGTAGAAGGCGCACTTGCTGCAACAATAACGGCGTCTAATGGTGGTGCTTTAGCTGACGTTGCTCAACAAGCACGAACAGCGCTAGACGCTAAACGACGTCATATCGACGGCGAACCTGCCAGTGAAATCGGCGTCGCTCCCCAACAGCCTTCCGCTGATACTATTTTTCATCAGCTTCGGGTTGTCAACGCGGCTGGCTTACACGCCCGTCCAGCTGCTCGCGTCGCTCACCTTGCGAGCCAATATGATGCGGAGATAACTGTTATTTATCAAGGTGAACACGCTGCAGCCACATCTGCGATGGCATTAGCTGGATTAGGGACACAAGCAGGAGATTTTATTGAACTTCAAGCCAGTGGTCGCCAAGCATCGGAGGCACTAGTTGCGCTCACCGAGCTGATCGAATCTGGCTTTGGTGAAGACTAGATAAATGGGGACGACGGCGCTAACGACTAGCGTCGTCGTCCCTATTGCTCTCCCTCGGCAAGCCTCCTTGATTGACGGCTATCTCAAAGGTTTGCTGAAATCCCCTGCGCCACGTACCATACCCGTGGTTACCAGGAATGATACGTGAGTCAACGTCCATCCCAACTTTTTTGGCGAGACCAGATAGTAGACGCTGGGCAGTGCGTGCCCGAACGTCGGCATCGCCGCTTAAAAAGACAGCAGTAATACCGGAAAATCGTGAGTCGTTGTCTGCGATAGCACGCTCAAAAATATCCTTAGGGTTGATCTTTTGGAAGGCGTCTTCATCGCCATGAAAAAGGGTGTTGACGGTTTCTTCATGCGTGGTGAGCATAGGCTCTTCGTAGCCGGAGAGATTAATGAATGCTCCATATGATGTAGGCGCATTGGCCACGACTTGGAGCGAACACGTACCGCCGTAGCTGAGGCCAGCTAGAGTCCAATGCGATTGATCTGGATCTACTCGTAGTCGCTCTTTTATGAGCTGTGGAACATCGTGGCCCAGGTATGTCTGCATTTTGATTTCGGGTCCATCAACGCAGGCTGGATCCCCTGACCATGACCCGGTGGCATCAACAGAAACAAGAATAGGAGAAATGCCGTCGTGATCGCGTTGATAATGATCGGCGGGAATAGCTGCGTCTCCAACTGCGAACCAGCGTTGTGGCGAGCCGGGATTTCCATGGAGGAGGACGACGACGGGAAGGTCTAGCTCTGGATGTGTCCAGTAGGCTGGGGGAATATATGCCCATGCGTCACGGGCATTAAGCCCTGAATCTGTTCCTTTTAACGGAATAGTGACTAGCGCTCCAACATCTCGAAAGCGATTTTGTGGTGGTTTGGTGCGGGATAGGAAGTCTTTATACGACATCTCTACGGTGATGTTACGCGGAAAAAACGACCCTATTGAGGCGTATTCTTCGTAGGTTAAGTTAGCGACGAGGTATGTGTTGGCGCTGGCGAGGATAGTAATAATAGCTAAAAGGAAACGGCGTCCGCGTACCGTGAACATGCCGATCAACGCCGTGACCGCAGCGAAAAGAGCAATAAATATTTCCCACGGTACCAGCCCTGGGAACGGAGCAGGCCAAACGATAAAGTAGAACCAACTTGCGCCAGCTATGACTAGACCCGCGACAAGTGCCACTAATCCACCTAAACGTGAGCCATTGCTCGTCTTTTTGAGCGTGAGAAGGCACACGGCAATAATAAATAAAACTGTCATAACGTAAATGATTATTGCTGGAACTGTGCCAATGAGCACCAGGCGATCAAGAAAGTCCATAGTCGAATCATCTCAAAGTTTATTGATAAAATTGAATAGTACCACGCAAAAATTACTGTGGCGCTTAGCGCTTTTTGAAAGGTCCAGCTGTGACTGCTCTGTTGCTTGAATCCCCATTATTAACCATTTTTGTTGTTGTCGCCCTAGGCACAATAGTTGGGGCTATACCGTTTGGCCCGTTACGTCTCGGTGCAGCCGGTGCGCTTTTCGTCGGACTGGCGATTGGAAATGCGGTTCCGGACATCGCTGATTCGATGGGGATGATTCAGAGTCTCGGATTGGCACTTTTTGTGTACACGGTAGGTTTGAGCGCAGGACAAACGTTCTTCGCTGATCTTGTACGGCAGTCTAAGCTGATGATTGCGTCGATCGGAGTACTTCTCGTGGGGGCTGCTGTGACCGTGATTGGTGGAATACTTTTGGGCTTTGACTCGGATTTCTCGGTCGGTATTTTTGCTGGTGCGACGACGAATACTCCTGCTCTTGCTGCGGCTTCAGCAGCTACTGGTACTGAGGCACCAGCAGTTGGATACTCGTTGGCATATCCGATGGGCGTTATTTTCGGAATTGTTTTTGTTGCTTTAATCGTTGGACGGAACTGGACCGGTAAAAACGACACTGAATCGTTAGCAGGAAAACATTTGTCAGCTGTCACTGCGAACGTTGAACAGAAACTGGAAATTCGTCGAGTTCCGGGTTGGCAAGAAGAGCGTATCCGGATGTCTTACTTGCGTCGTGGTGACGATCAGCGAGTTGTTAGTCCGGGCGAAGTTTTATTACCAGGGGATCGTGTAGTTGTCGTTGGTTTGCCTGACGACGTCGAATGCGCCGTTGGCGTCATCGGCTCTGTAGTTGATGAACATTTGGCTGATGACCGCTCTATTGTTGGATTCCGTAGTTTCGTTGTCTCGCATAAGGCGCTTGCTGGCCGATCAATTGCTTCGCTGAATTTGCCTGCTCAGTTTGGTGCAATGATCACTCGAGTGCACCGCGGCGATGTTGAATTGCTAGCTTCGGATGATCTGCGGTTAGAACTTGGTGATCGTATAGCTGTTGTTTATCCGCGTTCGGAAGAAAAGGCTATCGAAAAGTATTTTGGTAATTCTCAACGTAAGATTTCCGAGGTTGACGCTATCGGAATGGGACTTGGTCTTGCTGTTGGTTTGCTGGTTGGAATGGTTGCCATTTCATTGCCGGGCGGAACAACGTTCAGCTTGGGTGCAGCCGCTGGTCCATTGTTGGTCGGTATGGTCTTGGGTAATTTGCAACGGACGGGCCCGTTGGTGTGGCAGTTGCCGTTGTCAGCTAATCTAACGATACGTCAGCTCGGTTTGCTACTTTTCTTAGCAGCAGTAGGAATCGCATCAGGTCCGGCATTTGCGGATACAGCATTTACGGCTCAAGGTGTTAAAGCTGGTTTGCTTGGTGCTGGTATTGCCATAGTAGTGGTGGGGATGACAGCCATTGCGGGTCGATTGCTGGGGCTGTCGGCACCTCGTACCGCCGGTGCTATGGCCGGTATCCTCGGGCAGCCTGCTATTTTGGCGTTCGCGTCATCGAAGGTTCATGACGAACGAATCGAAAGCGGCTATGCGGCGATTTTTGCACTGGGAATGATTGCGAAGATTATTTTTGTTTCGCTCATTCTCTTATTCTGACTGTGGTCTGAGGGCGCCAATTTATCGTGACAGATGTGACAGATGTGATATTTGGAGTCAAAAGTTAGTGACTTAGTCTATGTTTTTAGCGAAACACGCCTAGAAATTCGAGTTTTTAGCTGATTTTCCGCTAGATTTCTAGGTAGCGGCTAAAAAGCCCGTTCGAACAACTTCGATTTGGAGGAAGAATTATGTCCCTCAACCGTACAGAGCTTATTGCCAAGATTGCTGAAGAAGCTGGCATCACCAAGACTGACGCTGATAAGGCTATGTCTGCACTACAGTCCGTTCTCGTTGATTCCCTTGCTAAGGGCGAAGCGGTGAAGATCACCGGTCTTATGTCCGTTGAGCGTACCGAGCGCGCAGAGCGCAAGGGCCGCAACCCACGTACCGGCGAAGAAATCAAGATCCCAGCCGGCTACGGCGTCAAGATCTCTGCTGGTTCAACCTTGAAGAAGGCTGTTGCTAAGTGATCTAGTCGTTCTAGACGTAAATTCAGGGCAGTATCGAATTGATACTGCCCTGAATTTATGCTCGGCGTATGACGTCACATGCTAGGCCAATAATGTTACCCGGTGCCTACGTTAAACTAGATGTATGTCTATTTCAGATCCGAATGCTCGTCCTTCTGAGCCTGGTCAGCCACAAGCGCCAAGCTTGAATCCATCATCAACTACTGCTGTTCTTGAACATACCGAGGAACAAAAAGCACCGGGCGATGATGAACGGTTCGCTCATTACGTTCGCAAAGATCGTATTGTGCAATCAGCTGTTGAAGGTGGTCCAGTGGTGGCCTTGTGTGGAAAAGTATGGACACCTGTGCGTAACCCAGATAAGTACCCGCTGTGTCCTACATGCAAAGCAATCTATGAGCAGATGGGGAATATGGGCAATAGTTGGCCGTTCGGACCCAATGTTCCAGGTAAGGGAGGATCAGACAACGGCGCTGGAGGTGAACAATGAGTTCTGAGCTGAAAGGCTCAGCACATACGCCACAATCTGCGTCTGTTTCGGCAGCTGAAAATCTTCCTCCGGTATTCCCGCGTCGTGCGGCGTGGGGTACTGCCGGATCTCTGCGTGCCTGGCAGGCGGCAGCGCTAGAGCAGTTTATGGCAACTATGCCACAGGATTTTCTGGCCGTGGCTACTCCAGGTGCTGGAAAAACGACCTTCGCTCTTCGCGTTGCCACGGAGCTGATGGCCCGCCGCGAGGTCAATGAAATCGTTGTGGTCGCACCAACTGAGCATTTGAAATACCAGTGGGCGGAAGCTGGCGCCCGAGTAGGTTTACAGCTAGACCCGGATTTTTCGAACTCGAATATCGGTTTAGGTTCGTCGTTTAACGGTGCCTGCGTGACGTACGCACAGGTGGCCCGTGCGCCGATGTTCCATCGCCAGCGTATTGCCTCGCGAAAAACGCTAGTTATTTTGGACGAGGTGCACCACGGTGGCGATAATCTTTCATGGGGTGACGCTATCCGGGTGGCATTTTCGGTAGCGAAGCATCGGCTAAGCCTTACTGGAACACCGTTCCGTTCGGATACGTCGGCTATCCCATTCGTGACCTATGAGCCTGATGGTGACGGCGTTTATCGTTCGAAGGCGGATTACACCTATGGCTATGCTGAAGCCTTACGTGATTTCGTGGTCCGTCCAGTCATGTTTATGTCTTATACCGGCAATATGCAGTGGCAAACCAAGCATGGCGAAGTGATGGAAGCAACGCTTGGCGAACCGCTTACCAAGGATCTGATCGCACAAGCTTGGCGCACGGCTCTGGACCCGAGCGGTGAATGGATTCAAGCTGTGCTTAAAGCAGCCGATGAACGGTTAAACGTCGTTCGGCGAAGCGTTCCCGACGCTGGTGGCCTAGTAATCGCGACCGATCACAAAACCGCGAAAGCATACGCTGGACTTCTAGATAAAATCACTGGCGAAAAAACTACTGTGGTGCTCTCGGATGACAACACTGCCTCAGATAAAATCGCCCAGTTTTCTGCCGGTACCAGCCGATGGATGGTGGCGGTACGCATGGTATCTGAGGGAGTGGACGTTCCACGCTTGTGCGTAGGAGTATATGCAACGTCTGCTTCGACGCCACTCTTTTTCGCCCAGGCAATTGGCCGTTTCGTGCGTTCTCGCAAGCGTGGCGAGACAGCGTCGGTATTTTTACCATCGGTGCCTCGGCTACTGGGGCTTGCCGGGGAGCTGGAAGCCCAACGAGACCATGCGCTGAATAAACCGTCATCTGACGAAGAGCAACAAGGCTGGGATGACGAATCCTTGGCAGAAGCTAACCGTGAAGAGAAAGCTTCTGATGATTTGGAAGGCCCCGGGTATCGGGCACTTTCGGCGGCAGCTACCTTCGATAAGGTCGTCTTTGACGGCGACGATTTCGGCTCGTGGGCAGAAGTCGGCTCGGATGAGGAAGCTGATTTCTTGGGCATTCCGGGGTTGCTGGAGCCCGACGACGTTGCCACCTTGTTGCGCCAACATCAGCATGATCAACAAAGTAAAGCCGCTAAGCGTCCCGCCTCTGGTACGGCTCCGGTGATGAATTCGCGTCGTCGTCGGGAAAAACGGCAAGAATTATCAAAAATCGTGTCAGCATATTCGGCGAAAACTGGGAGAGCACACGCTCTTATCCACACCGATCTGCGCAATGCGTGTGGTGGGCCAGAAGTAGCTCGTGCCTCGCTGGAACAGATCGAGGCACGTATCGCTCAGTTGCAGCGCTGGTTTGTTGGGCGTAAATAAATAATTGGGTGGGTAGCTGATACTACCCACCCAATTATTTGGTATGTGTAAATTATCGAATATCGACGAATTCGGTCGGAATACCAGGCTCACCTTCGGACAGACGCCATGCGTTGTATGGCAGTGCAGCGCGAGAAGAACGATGACGTTCGGCGGCTCGGCCCAACGCAGTAGCGTTCATATACTCATCTTGAATCTCGCCGCCAGACACCAAGATAACTTGAAGTGGGCGAGCACCTTGTTCCTTAAGGTAAGCAATTCCGTCTTCGAAATCATCGACAGTGACGATTAATTCTGCAGTGGCTCGGCCAGTGACATCGTACTTTCGGCCAGCAACCTTTAGTCCACCACGAGAGGCCTTAGACTCAGACCGCTTACTGACTCCAACCCAGGTATCGGTTTCTTCATCCTTGCGCGCCACTAACTTATACACGAGTTGCGCTGTGGGATGACCAGACCCCGTCACAAGCTTTGTGCCGACGCCGTAGGAGTCCACCGGAGCAGCGTTCAACGCCGCAATAGCGTACTCGTCCAAATCTGAGGTGACGGTAATCTTCGTCGTCGTCGCACCTAATTCGTCTAGTTGAGCACGAACTTGGAACGCTTGAGCAACCAAATCACCAGAATCGATACGAACCGCGCCGAGCTCGCCGCCAGCCGCGCGTGCTGCTGCAACTGCCTTCTCTACGCCGTCGTGAATGTTGTACGTGTCCACAAGCAATGTAGTGCTCGGACCAAGAGTGCGGATCTGAGCCGCAAAAGCTTCGTCTTCAGAACCATGAAGTAGAGTAAACGAGTGCGCTGCAGTGCCAATCGTCGAAATACCGTACCGGCGTCCGGCCTCCAGATCAGAAGTTCCCACAAAACCACCAATAACCGCTGCACGGGCTGCCGCAACTGCGCTGTATTCATGCGTCCGGCGTGCCCCCATCTCTAAGCATGGGCGATCGTGTGCCGCAATCGTCACTCGCGAGGCCGCCGTCGCCACCGCTGAATCATAATTCAAGATCGACAAAACGAGAGTCTCCAGTACAACGCACTCTGCAAAAGTGCCGACTACCGTAAGTAACGGCGAGTACGGGAAGTAACATTCACCCTCGGCATACCCATAAATGTCTCCAGTAAAACGCCAGTTCTTCAAAAACTCCAAGGTGCGCTCGCCAACAACATGGGCATCACGCAAGTAGGCAATTTCGTCGTCGTCAAACGTGAAATCTTGCAGAGCTTCTAAAATACGTCCCGTGCCCGCGACTACACCGTAACGCCGTGAACCGGGGAGACGGCGGCCAAAGACTTCGAAGACGCACGGTAATTCAGCGCGCCCAGTTTCGAAAGCTGACTCGATCATTGTCAGCTCGTACATATCCGTTAGCAGAGCGGTACTCAAAGAATGTTTCATGGTTTAACCGTAGGCGGGAATGGACAAAAAATCTACCAAACAAGCTGTGTTTTCGCCCTCTGGACTAATCGCGTAGACTAGAAACGTGACTAATTCTGTTCCTGAAACTCATAGTGCACCCGCTGAGCATGGTTTGACTGAAGCTCAGTGGCGCACTGTTGTCCATAATGATCCCGTTAACCTGATGACCTACGTTCAGTGGGTTTTCGAAACTTATTTTGGGATGACACCAACTGTAGCGCGTGCTCGGATGCTAACGATTCATCGAGAGGGACGGGCAGTGGTTGCTAGTGGCGGACGTGAATCGATGGAACGCCATGTTCAGGCGCTCCACGGATATGGCCTGCGAGCAACCTTAGAGCAGGAGGACTGATGCGCGCATTTTTGGCGGTACGCGGTGGATACGAGGCCCAACTAGATGACGAAGAACGCGCCATGATGATGGGGCTGGCATCAGACGTTGTGGTGATTCTTGGGTCGCACGTTGATCGCGAACTGGATCGCCGGCAACGAATTGCCGAGGATCCATTTGCGGCTTTCGAAGATCAGTTCACAGCTATCGAAAAACGGGTAGAAGACGACGGCGATGAAAACCTGTTTACGGTTCCTGATTTGCCGATGGATGATGCGTTAGAACGGCTACTGCCGGATATGAGCGAAGACCCCGAACTGGCCGCTGAGCTTCGGGCTATTACCGAAGAAAGCGTGGCTGCAACGAAGATCGATCATCTAGTGTCAATGTATGAGACGTTGTCTACGATTCCAGAAGGGATTATGGACGTCACGATTACGAATGATGCGGCACCTGCGTGGTTGGCGGCAATGAACGATATTCGGTTGGTGTTGTCTATGCGGTTAGAGATCGCTGACGACGACGATGCGGCACGTATCTATGAGCGTGCTGGCATATTCACCGGGACGAGTTCGCGTGACACATCTGGCTTACCGCCGATAGAAACTCAAGAAGATATGATGGCTGTGCTTTATGCCATGGTGACCTGGTGGCAAGAGTCACTGATAAGCGCAGTTCGCCATAAGTCGCTTCGCGGGTAAAATTGACAGTATGAATAGTGCACGCAATGACGCCCCGATTGGGGTCTTCGATTCCGGGGTCGGGGGCCTGACTGTTGCGCGCGCCATTATTGATCAGCTCCCGAACGAATCAGTGACCTATATTGGTGATACAGCTAATTGCCCGTATGGACCGCGCCCAATTGCGCAAGTGCGTGAACTAGCGTTGAATGTGATGGATCATCTGGTTGCAACCGGCGTAAAAATGCTGGTGATTGCATGTAATACGGCATCGTCAGCAGTTTTGCATGACGCCCGGGAACGGTACACCGTTCAACAGGGAATCCCAGTTGTTGAAGTGATCCGTCCCGCGGCACGAGCAGCAGTCCGCGCAACCCGTAATGGAAAAGTTGGCGTGATTGCTACCCAAGCGACGATCCGATCTGGGGCTTATGAGGATGCGTTTGCGGCTGTTCCTGATCTGCAGATAACCTCCGCTGTGGCCCCACGATTCGTAGAATTTGCAGAAGCAGGTATAACTACCGGCGCTGATCTGATGAATACGGCCAGAGACTATTTAGCACCAATCAAAGTAGCCGGCGTGGACACATTGGTTCTTGGATGTACGCACTATCCATTCCTCTCTGGTGCTATCGGTTACGTGATGGGCGAGGATGTTCTGCTGGTTTCATCTGCTGATGAGACTGCGAAAGATGTCTATCGTGGACTGACTGAATCAGATCTGTTACGTGCCCCAAGTTCAGAAAAGCCGATTTATCAGTTTAATGTCACAGGTGCTGATGATTCATTCCGGGTCTTGGCTCGCAGGTTCTTAGGCCCAAAGGTATCTCATGTTTCGCATGTTGACGTTCCATCTGCTCACCCTAATCCCGCCTCTTGAGGAGACGCTTTAAGTGAAACTCACAATTATTGGTTGCTCTGGTTCGATGTCTGGTAAAGATTCGCCGGCGTCGTCGTATTTACTCCAAGCCGAAGGCAAAGATGAGTCAGGACTGCAACGAACGTTCTCGATCGTGCTTGATTTTGGGCCAGGAGCGATGGGACGGTTGTTGCGCTATGTTGATCCCGCGATGATAGATGCAATGTTCTTTTCACATCTTCATGCTGATCATTGTGCAGACATGGTAGGTATGCAGGTATACCGACGCTGGTATCCCGAGGGCGCATTGCCACAGATACCAGTATATTCTCCTGGCGATGGGGCCGCGCGAGTTCGGGGACTGTCAGCTGATGATCCGGCTGAAACCTATGAAACTGAATTCGATTTTCACGCCGTTGGGCCGGGAAATATTGTTCATGTTGGTCCGTTCAGCGTTGAATTCTTCGCCGCCTATCACACGGTACCAGCCTTATCGTTACGGATTACCGGACCTTCTGAAGACCCGGACTTGGGCCGACCGGCCGTTCTCACCTTTACTGGAGACACCGATACCTGCGACAGCGTTATCGACGCCGAACGCGACGCCGATCTTGTTCTTTCTGAAGCGGCGTTTGAAGAAGGGCGTGATACGGTTCGCGGAGTGCACCTAACGGGTGTGCGAGCTGGACAGATGGCAGCTGAAGCCGGTGCAAAACGTTTGGTACTCACGCATCTGCAACCATGGACTAATCCGCGGAAGAATGCGGCAGATGCGCGCAGTGTTTTCGACGGCGATGTTCACGTGGCTAGCGCTGGCGATGTTTACACGCTCTAGCCTAAGGTAAGCCAAGTAGTTGAGTAGCTAGTGAGCGCCTAGCCAGTAAAGCTAGGCTCACTAGCGTCAGAAACGTATGTCGAGTTTTTGAGTAGTTTTTATGTCCATGAGCGAGAGGTACATGTGACAAGATCTGCGGACCGGATTCCGGTTGCAAGTCCATTAACAAAATACACATCCTCCACCAAGTGTGGTGGCGCATGCTGTACTGCCATACAACAGCGATCATGTCAGCTACCCACCTGTCGATGTTTAGCCTGCCCAAACAGTCATTCAGCTTATTCCGATCAAGGTCATCTAAAGTGAACCCAGTTGTATTTTGAGCTTCAGGTTCGGATGGTAATTCGATATTTTTATCGTGGATTAGTTTGTTGCCAGCCCAAGATTTCACATTGGCATTATGGGCGTCCTTGATTGCTGTATATATTTCAGTAGTGTGGACCTCATCTTGTTCGGAATAAAAAACTACACGATTAACCGCGAGAAGCTCTTCTGGTCCATTTAATGGAACTGAGATCAGTCGAGTGTTCTTGTAGCTAAAAGCGTCCACTCTATCCCAGAGTAGTGATTCTATGGAGTTTGGCGTGTGGTTTAACATTTTGCCTGGACTGTGAGGGAGGATGATTCGTCTTCTGGAAGTCTGCGGAGGCCAGGTGCTATCGACACTGCTTCATATCCTGCGGATATCGAAGAAAGTGGACTATCGAGATTCACCATTGGTAACGTTTCGATGAGCTTGGAGCTCTCAGCATTAATATTAGTTTTAGGCGTTACTGCACTAGTTTTTATACTTAAACTTCCTTCTTGAATGTTTGTTGTGAAACTGCGCGTTTGAGCTTGTAAGGGACTATCAGATTTTAGTTAGTGGGAAGATAAGATAGGACGCTAAGATACCAGCTAAGATGGCCGCGGTGACAATACTATAGATTTTAGCGCGGGACATACTATGAGATATTTTCGCTACAGCGTAGGTGAGGGCAAGTATCATAAAGATCAGTGCGATAATGCTGAAGGAAGCTGCATATCTATGGAACTTTTCCATCGTAGCGAGATATGAGAAGCTTGTACTCAAGCCTAAGAGGATAATTACAACAATTTTGCTACGGACAATGCTTGATTTTTCGCGATGTATAGACTTCATTTTTCATCCCATAAAGTTAAGTAAGTCACACTAAATGTATCACACTTCCTTAAAGTCAACTAGGTAATATTGCCGGATTTGTGGAATTGGATGTGAAATACTTTGATATGCGGCAGCGGGTTTGGCTGATAATCCTGAAAAATTAGCACTTCGAGCTCCGGCAGACATCCGAGCTTTTTATTATGCGGTAACTGAAGACGGAGACGATAAAGCTGATGTTCCAGATGGGAAGCTATTCTGTGATCAACTAGTGCAAGTGATGACCATATCTCAGAAAGTCATCCATACGGGTTTTCGATAGGAGCAGAAAATAATGGCAGGTCTAGAAACGATGTTGCAGGAATTAACGCACTTGTCTGGGGCACCTGTTATCGCCGTAGTTATTGCTCATATTGGTCAAAGAGACCCCGTACTGCAAACAGTTCATCGAGGTGGATAATGATTGTTCCACGATTTTATGGGTTCTTGCCCAAGCAGAATTGTTTTCCGGTGGGACTGCGATGGAACGTCGAGAATTAGAACGCCACGTAAAGAAATCGGCTCCTACGATCAGCCGCCACATTAAGCATCTTGTAGAAGAAGGATGGGTAGAAGTGGTGTCTCAGTGGCTCGTCACGATGAGGCTGTCTGACGAGGGTATATCTCGGCTCGGCCTGCGGTAGTCTGCGGACCGATACGTACCCGGGTAGACTAATTCTATGACTACTTTTTCTCGCGCCGACGGTCGCTCAACCGATGAACTTCGCCCAGTAAAAATTACCCGTAATTTCCTTGATGCTGGCGAAGGCTCTGTCCTCGTCGAATTTGGCAACACCAAAGTGCTGTGTGTTGCGTCCTTTACTGAAGGTGTTCCGCGGTGGCGCAAAGATTCTGGAGAGGGTTGGGTAACTGGAGAATATGCCATGTTGCCTCGTGCAACCTCCACCCGTAACCAGCGTGAATCAGTCAAAGGTAAAGTCTCGGGCCGTACTCAAGAAATTTCCCGCCTAGTCGGACGCGCCTTGCGTGCCGTCGTCGATATGAGTGCACTGGGAGAGAACACGATCGTGCTTGACTGTGACGTTCTGCAGGCCGACGGCGGAACCCGTACCGCATCTATTACGGGCGCGTACGTTGCACTCGCAGACGCAGTTGCTTGGGGGATTGCACAGGGGCACATTAAGCCACGTGCCGGTAAGCCGGTGCTGAAGGACTCGGTGGCAGCAATTTCGGTCGGCATTATCGACGGCGTGCCATGTCTTGACTTGCCTTACGAAGAAGACGTACGTGCAGAGACAGATATGAACGTTGTGATGACTGGCTCTGGAAAATTCGTTGAAGTCCAAGGTACTGCCGAGGGTGAACCATTTGATCGCACTGAACTGGGAGTCTTGCTTGATTTAGCAACAAAGGGTTGTCAGGAGCTCACTGCCAAGCAAACTGCGGTTCTGGCGGAGAAATAACGACGATGGGAACTCAACCGCGTCTAATCCTTGCTACCCGAAACGCCCATAAAGTTGGTGAATTGCGGGAAATTTTGGCGCCGTTTTTACCCGGGATCGATTTAACTGCAATCCATTCCGCTGCTGATCTCGATGTGCCCGAACCGGTAGAAGATGCTGTAACATTTGCTGGCAATGCGCTGATTAAAGCTCGGCAAATTGCCCAAGCAACCGGCATCCCGGCAGTCGCCGACGATTCCGGAATCTGCGTGGACGTTCTCGGCGGTGCGCCAGGAATTTTCTCGGCACGCTGGAGCGGTCAACACGGTAACGATCAGGCCAACTTGGATTTGTTACTCGCTCAGTTAAGCGATGTGTTGCCCGAATATCGGTCTGCTCATTTTGCGTGTGCTGCTGCGCTGGTAATGCCAGACGGTCAAGAATTTGTTCGCGAGGGTCGCATGGTCGGAACGCTACGCTATGAGGCTGTAGGTGCGGGCGGTTTCGGATACGATCCGATCTTCCAGCCAGACGGCTATTACGTCACCGCGGCTGAACTAACGCCCGAAGAAAAGAACGCGATTTCGCATCGCGGCCGGGCATTCGCAGAGCTTGGCCCGATCATCGCACATCACGTTTTTCAGTAATCCTATTCGATTCCAAGATGGGCGAGTGCTCGTTTGATCAGTGGCAAATGAGTAGAGACGATTTCTGACTGTAGTGATGTGGTGAGGAGATCACGTGGCGGAAACCAGGTGATCTCCAACGCGTCGGCGCTGGCAGAACAATCCCCAGCCATCGGAATGATATACGCAAGTGAAACTGCGTGTTGGCGTGGATCGTGCCAGCCTTCGCCTGGTGTAGGGAAGTACTCACCGATGGTGAACGGCGTTAAGCATGCAGGTAGCTGTGGCAACGCCATAAGTCCAAGATCTTTGTCAATATGACGAATAATGGCGTCCCGGATAGACTCATGGAACAACACCCTGCCAGAGATGATTGATCGAGTGATGCCAACGTCTTTAGCAGAGAGAAGTAGGCCGATTGCTTCGATACGTCCGGCGTCATCGATGCGTACTGGAATAATGTCTACGTAAAGCATCGGCACTTTGTTTCGGACAAACTCGAGTTCTTCCGGCGAAAGCCATGGTTCCATATCTTCAGAAGCAATTTCACTCATACTTCGATTGTGCCAGTTTGATAGCGGACGGTGGCTGATGTTGTGCCGCTGGTGAACACGGTAGGATAAGGAACAGAGATTTTTCGACGACGGCGAACGTGCCGCGTTGCTCTGCTTTTGGAGGTATGTATGCGTGCGTTTGAACGTCCCATGATGATTGTGTCATTAACCTTTATCGGAGTTATGGCAGTTCTTGGGTGGTACACGATCATTGCTGCTCACGGCAATACCACTGGTCTTCTTATCGGAGCTTTAGCTTCGATTATGGTCGGAGTGGGCGCTTGGGGGTGGCGTCGCGATTCGATGAACTTGTGTGCAACCGCAGCGCTAGGTGCTGGTTTACTTTTTCCTACGCCCTTTGGCCTCATTCCAATGATCTTCGGCTTCATCCTTTTTACGCTCATAGTCTCACTGGACCTGCTTGCTACGTTCTCGGGCGAGTAGGGTAGAAGTGAAGCTAGGTACGTTTTAAGGAGAACATCATGGCACGTTTAGAGGTAGGGCAGAAGGCTCCAGATTTTACTCTCGATACACTTGGCGGTGGAAAAGTATCACTGTCGGAAGAACTCTCCAAGGCAGATAAAGGCGTGATCGTCTACTTCTATCCGCGGGCTATGACACCCGGTTGTACCACCCAAGCTTGTGACTTCCGGGATTCAGAGAACTCGTTGAAGAGCGCAGGCTATTCGGTGATCGGGGTGTCGCCAGACAAAGTTGAGTCGCTAGAAAAGTTCACAACTAAGAAGAACTTGAATTTTCCGTTAGCTTCAGATCCATCGAAGGAAGTTCTCGAAGCTTGGGGAGCCTATGGCGAAAAGAAAAATTATGGCCGTATTCTCCGCGGTGTAATTCGCTCTACTGTTGTGGTTGCCAAAGACGGTACAGTCTTACACGCTTTTTACAATGTGAAGGCAACGGGTCACGTTGCACGTGTCCGCCGGGAACTGGGAATTGACGAGTGACGTCAGAAACCTGTGATGTGATCTACGTCAGCATTGCTGATACAATTTTGAGTCCAGCACCTCAGTTATGTATGCTAGACTGGTAACGATCTTTATGGTTACATCACGCGCGAGTGGCGGAATTGGCAGACGCGCCAGATTTAGGTTCTGGTGCCTTCGGGTGTGAGGGTTCAAGTCCCTCCTCGCGCACTTTTAAAACGTTGATGTATCAACGATAGTCGACTTTTATTTTAACGCTAGTACTCAGCCACGGACACAGAAATTATATTTTTTGTTTCTAACTGGCATTGTGGTCTTAGGTTGAGCGGTTCCCAAATAGATATATAGCAAGGCTAAATATCAGCCCCGCTGGAGAATTTCGAGCGTGAAAGCGTTTTCATTCCTGATTGGTCATGAATTTAGCTGTTTATATGTTGTAACAGTTGATTCGTGGTATCGTTACCATACACTCTTTAAGTGTGTTTTACATCTCCTTTTATAGGAAATTAGCAATGACGCTCATTTCCACATCCGGAAGGATTCTCTATGAACTTGGTGAAAAACAGTGTAATTAGTGGTGTTTGTGCCTTGGCTCTGGTGCTGACTGGGACATCATATGTCAATGCTTTACCCGCTAAAGACGACCCGGTACTTGTTAATGCGCTTCTAGGCAAACAGCCTATTGAAACTAATGCAACTACGTTGCATCCAAGTGCAGACAGCACTATCCCGCAAGTTGCGATTTTAAACCCGGCAAGTGCAACAGATGGAGACAGTGGCTTTCAGCCTAATGATTCGAATGTTACGAAGATTCTTGCTGGCGAGGAAAATAGTAGCTTCCATAACAATGGTTTTGATACTTGGGACGATGTGTATCTCGTCTACGATCTTGAACAGGTTCGCGATATTAGTACTGTAAAACTGTTTCATAACGGATATCCAGCGGCCTCATCTACTTTCAAAAACGTCAAAGTTGAAGTAGCTGATAATCGCGAGTTTACACATGCAATAACGCTGACAGATGGGGATTATCAGGAAACCAAGGATACCCAGTATATGCCACAAGTCCTTGTTCCATCGCAGACGACAAAAGGACGGTATATCCGAATCTGGCAGAAGGGGCATTATATTGAGAATTTTAACGGTAACTGGAGCGGCTTTTCTAATGGAGTAGGTTTCAGGGAAATCGAGGTACTTTCACCAGCCCAACCGGGGGAAGAGCCCAGTAGTCCAGATACTCCTGATGTCCGCAATATCGCGCTACATAAAAGTCCGTATGTTTACGGATTGGCTCCTAGTAATATTGAGAAAATTAGTGACGGTTCCAGAGACAGTGGCTATGCTACCCACAATAGTCGTGGCCGTAGATGGCTCCAATTTGAGTACCGCAATACCTATTCAATTTCTCGCATTGTTCTGGATTTAGCTCCTGGGAACTATAAATTTATTGATGTTGAGGTGTTGGGAAATGCCTCCGATAAACACGGACACAGTGTTTATCGGCATAGCAATGTGAACGTCGAAAATGCTCCTTTAGAAATAACACCATCCGCATCGGTCAGTGGCAGAACGATACGTTTCACTATTGAAAAAGATGAAAAATCACCGGTGAACTACCGTGAAGTAGAGATTTGGGCTGGCGGAAAGAACTTTAATGAAAACCGCCCTAAATACCAAACGCCAAAATCGCCCTATACCGAGTTAGTTTGGTCAGATGAATTTGATAACGATAGCGTGGATGAAACCAAGTGGAATATCATCGATGGCATGGCAAACCATGCGGCGATCTATAACCGCAAAGCTGTTTCAATTAAGAAAGACGGTGAAGGATCGTATCTTGCACTAACGTCGAAGAACTATCCTGATACCGCAGCACTCATTGCTGATGTAGGTTGGGATAAATATAGTGCAGATCAGAATCTTGAACCAAAAGTGACATGGTCGTCTGGTCGGGTGGAATCGAAGAATAAGTACTCGTTCCAATATGGTCGAATGGCTGTACGTGCTAAGCCGAATGATTCACAAGGTATTTGGCCTGCGATTTGGATGCTGGCGCAGGATGAAACTGGGCACGATGAAATAGATGTATTGGAGTACCTAGGTCAGAATCCGTGGGAAGCATGGACAACTAATCACTTCGGAATTTTAGGGAAAAATAAAGATCAGATAGGCCATGCTAGCGTTTCTTATGAGGCTTGGAGCCAAGCATTCCATGTATTTGAAGTGGAGTGGAGCCCCGAAAAAATAGTTTGGTACATCGATGGAAGTTACGCGTTCTCGACAGACCGCGGACGAGGTGAACCATTAGACGGAATGCATTCGCGACCAATGTTTCCAATTCTGGAAACCCAAGTCGGTGATGGCTGGGTGGGACCAGTAGATTCAGAAAAACAAAATACGAAACAGGAAAGTGAGTTTTTAATCGATTGGATTCGTGTCTACCAAGAGCCTAGCCATAACGTAGTTCGTTTCGACGATCTAGAGTGGGCCCGATCAGATGACACACAGATGACACATGGTGGTAGTACTGGATACCTCGTTCAACCACAGGCCGTGACATCCGGGATGCGTTTTCTCAGTGATGGCGAAGCCGATTTTGAGAATAAAAATAATTTTTTCTACGGCGGACAACCTAGGTATGAAACTAGTCGCTTAGTCGCTGATGAAAAGAACGAAAGTCAATCGCTCACTTACCAAATACCGGATATTCGTGACGTACATTTGACGACGTATTATCGGACACTCGCAGATGCGAATGATGTTCTTCCAATTGGTGGCTGGCAAGCGCCGCATGGACATTCTATTCGTGAGAATTATACAGATGGTTCTCTTGATTTTATAATGGAAAGTTCGTTAGACGGCAGGCAATGGCAGACCATTCATCCACGCGTTGTGGAGAATTTTGTGGAGCCGAATCCAAGTTACGCCCGCACTACGTTCGACGGTTTGAATTTGCCGAAGGGAACTCGTTTTGTAAGGATCCATTTTCCGCATGTTCAGGCACCGGGTATAGCTCCCACAGACATACAGTTAGCTAAGGTAACTTTCTTAGCTGGCCCAGCCGCTGCTGCAAACTGGGCCATTCCAGAGAATGCGCCAGTAGTTGAGGACAAAGAGGGGGTTGTGCCAGCAAGAAAGTGGGCGATTCCCGAGAATGCGCCAGTGGTCGAGGATAAAGAGGGGGCTGTGTCAGCAAGAAAGTGGGCGATTCCCGAGACTGCCCCAATAGTCAGAGACAAAAATGGGATGGTGCCAGAAAATCAAATCAAGCTAGTAACTCCAGCCACTAGGCTTGCTCGGACTGGTTTGAGTATCGTTCTACTTTCGATGGTGACGGGAGTCTTAACAGTCGTGGGTGTTGTCCTACGACGTTGTCCGCAGTAGTTGATGTTTAGCGGCGGAAGATAAACCGTCATCTATCTTCCGCCGCTAAACTATTGGTCGTTGCTAACTGCAGTGACTTCGACCATGACAGCATTGTTCGGGAAAATATGCTTGGACCGTATTCCCCATGTCGCTAAAACTTGTCCTGGAACTAGCGTGCCTTCGTCGTTCCACCACTGTGGCGCTGGCCGACCGGTGACGTCGGAATCCCCGTATCTCCCCGCGCCACCAAATGGTCGAACGCGGTACATTAAATCTGAGCGCAAACCAGGTAACACTACTGGGCGAATAGGGTAGTCTGCTGAGCTTGCAAGCTGGCAGATAGTAAATAAGCCAAAGGTTCTGTCTTGAGATACCACGCCGTCAACGCGGACGGCTGGATCTAGTGCGTCGCCGTGGACGCTCTGCATCGGCTCAGTAATCGCTTCCTTGTGTAACGTAACCCATTCGCCACTGAGCCACCGATCTAAATCACTTAATTGAGTTAAATCTAGTTCAAAGCCAAAACCGTAGGGGAAAGCAACGGCTGCACGGGTGGTCAGCGTTGTTGTCCGGCCAGTTTGGTGTGATGGAGAGGCTGAGATATGAGCACCCAGCATCTCCGGTGGCAGGAGCAACGATGTGTAACGTTGAATATCGGCGCGTTCGATTGGATCCGTACAATCGGATGTCCACACCGAATGCGTGAGTTCACTAATCTGCAAGTCAACACGACCACCGCCAGAAGCACAATTTTCGATTGCTAGCTCAGGGAACTTTTCATGTAGCTGGCGAACCAGCTGGTAATACGCCAAAGTTTGATCATGGACGGCTGGACGTCCAGTGTAAGGCGAAATAGCCTCTGTAATGAAACGATTGTGATCCCATTTGATGTAATCGATCCCCACCTGCTCAATGAGCGCGGAAATATGATCAAGAATGTAGGCGAAGGCTTGCGGATTAGCTAAATCGAGAACGTATTCGTGGCGTCCGGGCAACGGTAGACGATCGTTGTTTGGTCGGAGGACCCAATCGGCGTGTGCGCGCGCTAGATCAGAATTGAGGGATATCATCTCCGGCTCAAACCAGAGGCCAAATTCCATTCCGTTAGCGTGGACGTGATCCGCTAGCGGAGCAAGACCATCTGGCCACACGTCATAGTCGACTTCCCAATCGCCGAGGGCAGCAAAGTCATCGTGACGGCCTCGGAACCAGCCGTCGTCAACAACAAAGCGCTCTATCCCCATATCCGCTGCCATGCTGGCAAGGTTAGTTAGGGTTTGTGGCTTTTGCTGGAAATAAACTGCTTCCCAGGTGTTTAGCGTGATTGGCCGGCGGGTGCCCGTGCGAAAATTCGCGTGAACACGGCGCAGGTGGTGATGAAATCGTGATGATAGCTCAGTTAAGCCTTCTCCCCAGGAACCAATGAGCCGGGGAGAGGTGTAGCTTTCGCCAGGGTTGAGCTTGATCTCTCCCGGATAAAGTAGCTCTTCGCCACCAAGTAGCCCATGCGTATAAGCGGTTCGTTCGGCAAAGTGTCCGGTGTTGCCGCTCCATGCAGTATGTACGCCATACACAGTGCCGTGGGTGAAATCGAATCCGGGAGCCCCGGCGCAGAAAAGGAAGCCGGAGGAGAAACCTGGCCGGCCGATCCAGGATTCTTGCGAGAAAAAGCCTTGCTCGAAGTTGTGCCGTTGCGGAGCACGCTCACGTAGATGATGTCCGGTAAAAGTTAATAGTTCGCGTGCTGTGGGCGGAACTGGGAACGCCAGCCGTAGGCGGTTGACTCCGAGTGTGCTGTTTCCTACGTTGGTGATTGTTGCTTGTTGAACCAGAAGGCCACTGCTATTAATGCTTAGCGTGACGCTTAGTTCGACGTCGTCGCCCTCTGCGGTAAAAGTGTATGAGGAGTCCGTGGACTCATGGTTTGTTACTCGAAAGTCAGGAAAGAGGACTTTGCTGTCTCGGGTGAGGGTAAGCATGGGGGTGCCGGACCAGCCTTGGGACTGCAATGGCATCAGCGATGCATATTCTGCTTGATCGATGCCGGCGTTAATCAGTTGGGCGGCTTGCGAGAAGAAAAGGGATGAATGCGCTTGTGCATCGAAGTCGCGTCCCCAGTATGTGATTGTGGGCAACGTGGGAGTTTGGGATATGACGACGGCGGTGCGAGGTGCCTCGATAGGCGCTTCGGTTCCGGTTGGCAGTGGCTGGTGTAGCACAATGTCATTACTAGTGGCATTCATCGTCATCACTCCAAGTAGCTATTGCCGTGTTGCCTGAGGGGAGGACTGCAGTACTTATGCACATCTCACGTCAGGACCATAAGTTACGTATGATAGATATGAAAAGGCTACCACCATTTTTATTAATGGATAAATAGAGTTGGGTATAAGCCCTGATTTAACGGTAATTCTATTAAAACCACTTGCTATGGAACCGATACCATGTATCATGTTTCTATGGACGCGAAATCTTCGTACCGTTCCATAAGGTTTAAGATCATACCCTTCAAGGAGGAAGGCATGAATCGCAAGAAGATGTGGAAAAGTACCGCAGTAGTAGCTATGGTTGCGGCGTTATCTCTCGCAGGTTGCGCAAATAATCCAACAGCAACTAGTTCTGATGCGGCCGATACAACCGCTACCGATTACTGGCCAGCAGCAACGAATAAGCTCGATGGGACAGAACTTACTATCTGGGCTGCTCAAACATCGAACAAGATTCCGGCTAAAGTAGCCGAAGAATTTGAAAAGGCCACTGGTGCCAAAGTCAAGATTGAAACTATCCCAGATAATTACGAGTCCAATGTCCAAACGAAAGTAACAACAGGGGACACTCCGGATCTGTTGCTCTGGCAGCCAACATCGTCAGCTTTGGCTGGATTTGTTGCGCAAGATAAATTGCAGGTACTCGACAATGCGCCTTTCCTTTCTAACTATAATAAAGGGATTCCGGAAGCTGGCGGGGAAATCGATGGAAAGCGGTATGCTGTTCTCATCTCTTCGCCGGACGTAGAAGGTATCTACTACAACAAGGAAGTCTTTGAAAAGGCTGGCATCACTGAGATGCCACAGAACTGGAAAGAATTCATTGCTGATGCGGAAAAGATTCGCGATGCTAACATTCCAGGAGTCGAGTCTCCATTGTTTGAGATGGCTGGTGACCAGTGGGGCACTCAGTGGGCGGTAAACGTCCAACTTGCTGATGCTGCTAAGGACGGTCTATGGGATCGGATCAATGAGAACAAGGATTCGTTCGAAGGTCCTGACATTCTCGGAGCTATCAAGGAATATCAACGCATGTTTGACGATGGCTTGTACAACAAGGATGCTGGATCGGCAAAGTTTGACGAGCAAACATCGGCCTTGTGGGAAGGCAAGACCGCAATGATCATCCAAGCTAACGGTGCTTTTGGAGCAATCCAAGCCCTTGCAGGTAATGATAAGCAGGCTCTAGATCAGAAGATCGGTTTCTTCCCGATTTCCAAAGAAAGCACCATGGGTACATCCATTCCGCAACAAACTGGTGGCGTGGTTGCATTCAAGACTGGAGATGACAAGCGCGAAGCTGCAGCTCGTCAATTCCTCAATTTCTGGATGTCAGATGGATATGAGGCTTTTGTCAAGGATCAAAACATTGTCTCAGTACTTTCCACGGTAGAGACTCCAGATTCGGTCCCACAGGCTTTGATCGATTCGGCAAAGTCCCTTGAGAATGCTCAAGGATCGATGCAGTCGCTGGCAGTTGCAAATCCGGATCTGTACCTCAACTTGGCCAACATGGTCAATGGAACTGTAACAGCCGAGGAAGCAGCTAAAGCAACTCAGGATCAGTTTGCTCAGTTAGCTAAGGCTCAAGGAGTTAAGGGCTTCTAATAAATAATTCTCCTCTCCATTGGAAACCCATGTGCGGGGACAGTGCCCTAGCGCTGTCCCCGCACTAAATTTAGAGATACTTTTAATTGACCACATCGAGGTTGCTATGAATCGGCACAAACGCAGTTACCCGCTGTATTATCTGGTTCCTGCCGGAATCATTCTGACTATGTTTTTTATCGTGCCAACGATAATGAATTTTGCATACGCATTTACTAATTGGTCGGCTTTTAACAAGACAATTGAATTCAACGGCCTTGATAATATTTACGAGCTTTTTGCATCAGGTACCCTGCTTGCTGATATACGCGTAACGATTGTTTACGCGGTTCTTGTTGCGATTTTCCAAAATATTTTTGGCCTTGGACTGGCAGTATTATTCGAAGACGATACCCGGCTCAACCGCTTCGGCCGTACCTTGTTCTTCATCCCAGTGATTATGTCTGCGTTAGCTGCCGGATACATTTGGCAGGCGCTATTGAAAACAGATGGTGTGTTTAACCAGATTTTGTCGTTCTTCCTCGGACACGACGTCGCAATTCAGTGGCTAGGATCTCCGCGCTGGACAATCGTTTTAGTTGCTGCTGTTCACGCGTGGAAATGGATGGGCTTTTCGATGCTCACCTACTTAGCCGGATTGAAAACCATTGATTCTCAAGTTATTGAGGCCGCTACTATCGACGGCGCCTCGCGCACCCAAATTTTCTGGAAAATTAAGTTCCCGTTACTTGCTCCGGCCTTAACTTTCAATATTGCTACAGCTCTTCTTGGATCAATGAACTCGTTCGATATTGTCCAGGCAATGACTGCCGGTGGGCCCGGTGGCTCTACCGAAGTTCTTAACCTGTTTATCTGGCGAACATTCGGAAAAGGTCTCTATGCACAGTCAACTACGATGAGTTTCGTTTTGTTTGTCTTAGTTACTCTGATTGCTATTCCGGTTATTACATACTTGCGTAAACGAGAGGATAAGGTACTGTGAACACGTCGTCAATCATTCACAAGCGAAGCTGGGCGCAACGTATCCGACATGCTGTCCTTGTTTTCGTCGTCATTGCTGTCCTTCTAGCAATCCCATTTTGGGTTGCTTTAGTAACTGCAGGAAAAAGCCAGGCAGAGGCAGTTACTCCGAATTTATCTTTACCATCTAGTTGGCAGTTATTCGAAAATTTCGCAGCTGTTATGACTGAAGGAAAGATGCTCAAAGCTTTCCTCGGATCCGTTATTGTTACGGTTCCATCAGTTGTTATCGCATTATTATTTGGGTCGATGGCCGCCTGGATTTTTGCTCGTAAAACTTCACGTGCAAACGCTATCTTGTACACGATATTCATTTCGGGTCTGATATTGCCGCCGTCGGTAGTGACGATGATGCTACTGCTTAAAATCCTAGGTTTAGCAGGTACTGCGGTCGGTATGATCGGGGTCTATACCGGAATCTATCTATCCATAGTGATTTTCTTTATCACTGGTTTTGTCCGCACTATCCCGTACTCGCTGGAGGAAGCTGCTCGAATCGACGGGGCAGGACCAACGCAGATCTTCTTCAAAGTTATCTTCCCATTGCTCATGCCTACGTTAGCGTCAGCAACAATTTTGGTTGTGCTCTACATCTGGAACGATGTGTTCTACGCTCTGTTCATTCTCTCTGGCAAGCTTGACACTCTACCGCTTAACCTGTACAACGTTGCGAGCGCAGGTTTGTACCTGAATAACTGGCATTACATATTTGCCTACATTATTCTAATGTCCATTCCGCTGTTGATTATTTTCATTGTGGGTCAACGCAAGATCATTTCCGGTATTACCGGAGGCGCGGTTAAGTAATTGAAGGAGGCAGGTGTGGCTGGCAAAAATTCTCATCCTGTTATTAAAGATGTTGCTGCTTGCGCAGGAGTGTCGGTCTCGACCGTCTCCCGTTTTCTCAACAATTCGCCACGGCTGAGTGAAGAGAGCAAGGAGAAGATTGCGCGTGCAATAGAATTGTTGGGATACCGACCCAGCAGTATTGCGCGGGGGTTGGTTAATTCACGAATAAAAACGATTGCGATTTTATCGACGAACACAACGTTGCTTGGCTCTGCATTGGCAATTGAAGGTATTGAAGACGAAGCACGTTCTCAAGACTATTCTGTGATGATCACGCGTCTCGACGGCGATACCCCGGAAGATTTGAAACGTTCTGTAGACTTGGTTCTAGACCTCAACCCAAGCGGAATTGTTTTACTTAAGTACGACGATAAAGCCGAGATCGCGCGTCGTCTTATTCCAGAAAATGTTCCGCTTGTTGTTATCGGTGGCACACCAGAAACGATGATCGATCAAGTCTCATTAAACGAATATGAAGGTGGCCGAGAAATCACTGAATATTTGCTAGGCCTGGGCCATCCCACAGTCCATCATTTACGTATTCCGATTCGTTCCGAAGGTAATAGTCGTACTGATGGTTGGGAAGCAGCGCTCAAAGCACGCGGAGTTCCTGTTCCACAGATGCTAGAAACGACGTGGCGTCCACAAGATGCAAGAGCTATCGGGGGAAAATTGGCGGCAGACAAGTCTGTTTCTGCTATTTTTGCGGGTAACGATGAAATTGCCATGGGGGTTATCCGGGGACTTACTGATCATGGTGTTCGCGTGCCAGAAGACGTGTCAGTTGTTGGCTTCGATGACCATATGCTTGCCCAAATCTGGAAGCCCGGAATCACCACGATGCGCCAGAATTTTGCGCAGGCAGGGCGGGAAGCGGTAAAAGCTCTTTTGCGTCGATTGCGCGAGCCTGACGCTCCCAGCCATACGATTTCAGTTCCCGGTACGTTGGTATACCGAGAATCAGCAACGCGCTACCGGCCTAGGTAAAACTCACTATCAGACTTCGTCGAGTGCTTTTTCCAACCGGTCAAGTTTTCCGGTTAGTTCGTCCGAGTATCCCGGCCGAATATCCGCTTTGATAACTAGAGAAACTCGTGAACCGAATGGCATGACCGCTGCAGTTGCTCGTTTGACGACGTCGAATACCTCATCCCATTCGCCCTCGATCTCAGTAAACATGCTCGAGGTGTGATTGGGTAAACCCGAATCGCGGACAACTTTAACCGCAGCGGCTACTGCGTCGTGCACTGAGCCGTCTGAGCGACCAGTGCCAGATGGCGCCACTGAAAATGCAACAATCATGGTGATCTTTCGTTAGAACTGGGCAGATGCTTGTAGTTTATCGTGCAATGGCGTGATGATTGCTAACAGTTCTTGGCGTAGTGGCCGTGCCTTCGTTGCCAATTCGCGTTGGCGTTCTATATATTCAGCCTTGCCATTGGCCGTTTCTATCGGAATTGCTGTCAGACCTAAAGATGAACAGTCATATGGCGAGGCGGCCATATCGATGGTGCGAGCTTCCATAGCTAGATCGAACGCTTGGATCGTTAATTCACCCGGAATAATCGGTCCGAGCTGGATGCATGTGCGCAAGAGATCCATGGATACATGGATACACCCTGGTTGCTCATGTTCGAACACCGTCTCATAAGTAGGCTGGACTCGATTGAAGCCAACTGCCTCCGGCATAAAGAACCTAAACGCATCGAAATGTGTGCATCGAATATGAGCTTGCTCGACCAGATGATTTGTTTGTTCCACGCCGAGACGCAAGGGGAGAGGATGTCGAGTTTCGTCAGCTTGGTAGACCATTGCCCATTCGTGCCAGCCCAAACAACCAAATGTCGCCTCGCGCGTGGAGAGGATCCGATTAAGTGCGGTCAGATGCTGTATCCCGTGACTGCGATGTTGTAGGTATTCGTCGTCGACGACGATCGCCTCGCCCATTTCACTATGCACGTTTTTCTGCCACGGTAACGAAGCATGATGCTTCCACCACGATAGCGGGCTAGGCGCCTGTGAATCGGTTGGGTTCCATGCACGCACCGAATCAACGTCTTCATCTGGCTTGGCAAGCCCATAGGGTTCGCCATCTGTGGTGAACCCTGGATGCCATACTGCTAAGCGTCCGGGACGCAACGGATAGTACTCCCAGAGGAAATCTTCTAACGGATTTTTCTCACCAAGTTGGCGGCGCCGAACACGTCCCTGAGAACGCTTCTGAGCAGCATAAAAGTGATCTAGCGCACGGGGCCACCAAATGTCTGAAGAAAGAACATGCATAGGTCTATTTTGGCATAGTCTTAAGGTATGAAAATTGCACGTTTATCAATGTCACAAGGCCCACGTTTCGCCGTCGTCGATGAAGAAACCGGCAACTATCAAATTATCGCAGGTGACCCGATGTACTCGGGCATCGAGCCAACCGGGGAAATCGTTGCTGCGGAAGAGGCAAATCTCGTTTCGCCAATTATCCCACGATCGAAAGTCGTCGGTTTGGGTGCTACCTACTATCAAGAAGGCCAGCCCGAACCAGATATTACGAAGGCCCCGGTAACATTCTTGAAGCCCAACACCGCCGTCGTCGGACCAAATGTGCCTATTGCAGAACCGAGCTTTGCGACAGACCTTCACCACGAGGCAGAACTGGCCATCATTATTTCGCGCTTGTGTAAAGATGTCCCAGAAGATCGCGTCGCTGAAGTTATCTTTGGTTACACTGTTGCTAACGATGTGACTGATGTTTCTACCGCGAAAACTGATCCACAGTGGGCGCGCGCGAAAGGCTTTGATACCTCGTGTCCAATCGGACCGGTTATCGTAACTGATCTGGATACCTCAGATCTCACGATCCGGCTCACGATTGATGGCAAGGTTGTTCAAGAAGGAACAACAGCAAAAATGGCATACTCCATCCCACAAATCGTCTCCTACGTCTCATCTTGTTTCACGTTACTGCCCGGGGACATTATCCTTACCGGTGCAGTAGCTCCCGGAATCCCCGGCGGACCAGGCTCAGAAGTAGAAGCCTATGTTGAGGGAATTGGAACACTACGCAACCCGGTTGTGGCGGACTAGAGCTAAGCGGCGGTAAACTTTACATATCATGACTACATCAATTCCTGCGGAAAAGATCCGCGTACGTTTTTGTCCTTCTCCCACCGGCACCCCACACGTTGGTATGGTGCGTACTTGCCTGTTTAACTGGGCTTATGCGCGTCATGTTGGTGGCACATTCGTTTTCCGTATCGAAGATACGGATGCGGCACGTGACTCGGAAGAGTCGTATCAGCAGATTCTTGATTCTCTTAACTGGCTTGGTTTGGACTGGGATGAGGGAATCGAAGTTGGTGGCCCGCACCCGCCATATCGTCAGTCTCAGCGTATGGATATCTACGCCGATGTTGCTAAGAAGCTTTTGGAAGCTGGATATGCCTATGAGTCGTTCTCTACCCCAGAAGAAGTAGAAGAACGGCATAAGGCTAAGGGCGAAGATCCTAAGCTTGGCTATGACGGTTTCGATCGCGATCTGACCGAAGAGCAGAAGGCCGTTTATCGGGCAGAAGGTCGGCAGCCAGTATTGCGTATCCGCATGCCAGATGAGGATATTACGTTTACAGATCTGGTCCGTGGTGAGATTACGTTTAAAGCAGGTTCGGTTCCGGATTACGTCATCATGCGTGGCAACGGTCAACCACTGTACACATTGACTAATCCAGTTGACGATGCTCTGATGGAGATTACGCACGTGTTGCGCGGTGAAGATCTGCTATCGTCAACTCCGCGTCAGGTTATTTTATACCGGGCCCTTGTAGAGCTTGGAATCGCGAAGTATATTCCGCTTTTTGGACACTTGCCATACGTTATGGGCGAAGGGAACAAGAAGCTGTCTAAGCGCGATCCAGAATCGAACTTGTTGCTCCATCGTGAGCGGGGCATGATCCCAGAAGGACTGTTGAACTATCTCGGTCTGCTCGGCTGGTCAATTGCTCCAGATAACGATTTATTTACCAAGGACGAATTGGTTAAAGCCTTTGATATCGAAGATGTCAATCCAAATCCAGCTCGTTTTGATGACAAGAAGTGTGTAGCAATTAACGCTGAACATATTCGCCGCCTAGACCCGGCGGATTTGCGTAATCGGTTGGTTCCTTACTTGCATAAGGCTGGAGTTTTGGATGTGGCACGATTCGAGGATGCCGATGCTGAAACTCAGCGCCTCCTCGATGGGGCAGCTCCACTAGCTCAGACCCGTATCCAGCTGCTGGGTGAAGCGGCTGCGTTGATGGGCTTCTTGTTCCGTGGTGCCGATGAAATCGAGTACAACGAAAAAGCTGTAGGTAAGTTGCGTGACACTGCACCAGCAGTTCTTGAAGCGGCTATTGAGGCGTTTAGCACAATTGATGCTGACTCTTTTACTGTTGAGTCAGTCAAAGCTGCAGTCGACGAAAAGATCGTTGCAGAGATGGGTATCAAGCCACGATTTGCATTCGCGCCGCTGTTCGTAGCTATTACTGGTACGAACGTGTCATTGCCGGTCGTGGACTCAATGGCTCTGCTTGGTAAGGACGAGACCTTAGCTCGCTTGCGTCGTTTTTACGCGACATTCTGAGATTTATATCAGAGTTTCGTAGGATGAAGCCCGTGGGTAACGCGCTTGTGTGCGTTCCTACGGGCTTCACCTATTCGATCGTGATAACGCTCACGACTTCGTAATTTGCGAATCTCAGCTCAGGTGCGTAAACTAAATATTCGTTGCAGACCGAAAGGTTGCACACCAAACTTTGGGGTATGGTGTAATTGGCAGCACGAGTGATTCTGGTTCATTTAGTCTAGGTTCGAGTCCTGGTACCCCAGCGAAACATCAACACGTTGATGTGTCCTTGCCCCGTTCGTCTAGCGGCCTAGGACGTCGCCCTCTCACGGCGGTAACACCGGTTCAAATCCGGTACGGGGTACCATAACTTACGTACAACTGGTCTTTGTCAGTGGTGCTGTGGGTTAGCAGCGTCTGGTGGAAACATCAGGTAGGCCCCGTTCGTCTAGCGGCCTAGGACGTCGCCCTCTCACGGCGGTAACACCGGTTCAAATCCGGTACGGGGTACAATTTATCTATCCGAACAGCGTGGCTGCTCGGATTTTTTGTATTTCGGCACCTCGCTCTGGCCTAGTGAGTATTTGCCATTTCTTGCATGAAACTGCGGATAAAAATTTTCAACGTACGATTTTCATATGCCGATAAGTTTGTTATGTCCATAATAAACTGTATGATTTGTCGTAAATAGTGATTGTAAGGCGATTCATTCCCCTATTTGGGCGTAGAAATTTAATACTAAGAGCTAAACCTTAAAGGATCCTGAATATTTTCAACTTTATTTATGTTGACAATACAGCTTGTGTTGTCAACATTTTGGGGTCATTATTGAGTCATGGCGCGAGTCACAGATTCGGAAGGTATGAAGAATCGCTGATCCGCCCAGAGACTCATAGACACATTGATGCACTTGAGGCCTGTGCTTTCGTGTATCTCTTAGGACGGAAAGGTAGAACGATGAAAAAGAAAATGATTGCATTCTTAGTTCTTCTCCTTGGCTTTTTGACACCAGTATCAAACGCGATTGCGGCACCTAGTACCCCAGATATGCCGCCATCGAATAGTCGAGCTATTTACGCTATTGCACATCGAGTTTTAACTACACAAAGTGTAGATGATGCAATTGCTGTTGGAGCCAACGCTATGGAAATCGATTTCACCGCGTGGCGGCGAGGCTGGTGGGCCGATCATGACGGGCTACCAACAAGTGCCGGTGACCGTGCAGAAACTATTTTGAAGCACATCGCTGATAAGCGCAAAGAAGGCGCGAATATTTCATTCGTCTGGTTCGATATCAAGAATCCAGATCATTGCCCAAATCAAAGCAGCGTCTGCTCAATTACCGCATTACGGGACTTGTCGCGGAAGTACCTTGAACCTGCGGGTGTGCGCGCTCTTTATGGATTCTACAAGACTGTAGGCGGTGTAGGTTGGAACACAATCATCAACGACTTGCACGATAGTGAAGCTGTTGCGTTGTCTGGTCCAACGGACAACGTGCTGAGTGACTTCTCCAAAGCCGGAGACAAGATCCTTACTAAGCAAAAGATTGCGGATTACGGATACTACAATATCAACCAAGGATTTGGTACGTGCGAATCTTACGCCAATACAACGTGTGATCAGCTTCGGAAATCAAGCGAAGCCCGCGCTCGTGGCGCACTAGGTAAGACATTTGGTTGGACAATTGCTACTGGTCAGGACTGGAACGTGGATGCACTCCTCGGTACAGCTCACGTAGACGGCTTAATATTCGGGTTCAAGGCAACGTACTTCTATCGTCATCCGAATACCATTAACGCCTTTAATTCCATCAAGAACTGGGTAGATAAGCACTCTGCTACTCATCACATGGCAACTAATGCAGACCGTCCATGGTAGGCATTAATTAAAATTAAATGAGGGCTCCGGCAGAAAATCTGCCGGAGCCCTCATGATGTTTACTCAGCTAAGCCGCGTCGTTCGAGGAGAGCTTCTGGACGAGGCTCGCGCTCACGGATTTCCTTAAATGACTCCATTGGTGGACGAGACGAACCACGTGACAAAAGTTTCTCACGTAACTCCATACCAGCTTCGCGGGTGAAACCACCATTGGCCTGTTCCCGGAACCATTGTTCAATATCCGCGACCAATACCTCGGCCCACATATATGAGTAATAGCCGGCATCGTACCCGCCGCCAAACGTGTGCGTGAAGTAGGTTGAACGATACCGCGGAGGAACTAATGGACAAGAAACACCAAACTTTTCTAACGCTGATTCTTCAAACGCTGCCACATCACATGGGTCCTCATCGGCGTGCAGCAAATGCCAAGCCTGATCTACCAGTGCTGCCTTTGTGAACTCAGTAGTTGCAAAAGCTTGACCAAACGTCTTGGAAGCTGACAATGCCTCCACAAGTTCGGACGGCATGATTTCACCAGTCTTATGATGGCGTGCATAGTTAGCCAAGACTTCTGGATGGTAGGCCCACATCTCATTCAACTGCGAAGGAAACTCCACAAAATCACGCGGAACATTCGTGCCTGCTGAGGAACGGTATCGGGTATGCGTGAGCAATCCATGAAGAGCGTGGCCAAATTCGTGGAAAACAGTTTCAACGTTGTCCCAGGTTAATAAACATAACTCGCCCTCGGCAGGTTCCGGGAAATTGCAGTTGTTGAGAATGATAGGTTTGGTTCCATCAATCTCGCATCCGGTAATCACCGAGTGCATCCATGCGCCGCCCTTTTTACCTGGGCGACGGTAATAATCTGCCTGGAAAAGACCAAGCGTGGTGCCGTCCTCATCTTTTACTTCCCAAGTTTTCATTGACGGAACGTAGCCGGCAAGGTCTGGCCGAGGCTCAAACGAGATACCATAGAGTCGGTTTGCGGCGAAGAATATGCCGTTTTCAACCACATTCGTTAGCTCAAGATACGGCATAATTTTGGCTTCTTCAACGCCTTGTTGAGCGCGTAACTGCTCTTCATAGAAAGTCCAGTCGCCGGCTTCAACGCCATCTGCATCTGGATCTTTTTCAGCCAACTCAACCAGGTTTTTGTAGTCACGGTCAACTGCTGCGACAGCCTTATGTGCAACGGATGTTAACAGGTTGAGAACCGCATCTGAATCTCCAGCCATTTCGCGCGCTGCAACAACTTGTGCATGGCTCTCGAAGCCAAGCAATGCAGCCCGTTCTGCGCGTAGCTTCGCAATCTTTAATACGAGCTCACGAGTATCCGATTCTGCATGCTCTCCAAAACCTCGGGCCAGCGACGCAGCGAGGATATCGCGACGAGTTTGGGGAACACGTATCTCAGTTTGAATCGGCTGGTTTGAAAAATTCGCTAGCTCAATACGATAAGAGCCTTCGTCAGTGCGCAGACCAGCTATTTTTTCCTCGCTTAATCCCGCTAATTTAGTAGGATCATCTGTTATATAAGCCGCGTCAGACATCGCGCGTGTAGCACGCTTGACATATTCGATCTGTAGCCCAGAAAGCTCCGCATCAATCGCGCGTAACCGATCGGCGTCGTCGTCGGAAAGTTCGATTCCACCCGAACGGAATGCCTTCAACTCTTTTTCAACCCAATATTGGGTTTCGGCATCAGCATCGGATACATCAAGCGCTTGAATACGCTGATAAATCCGCTTATTCAGTGAGTAAGCGTTCTCATGTTCGGAAAGCTTTGGACCGATCTGTGCCTCAATATCGTTGAGTTCGTCCGTTCCTAGCGAAGAAAACAAGGTAAAGGCGACGGACAAAACGCGATCAAATTCTTCGCCAGCATGCTCGATGGCTTCAACCGTGTTTTCGACCGTTGGCGGGTTTGGATCGGTAGCGATCTTTTCCCACGCCGCACGTTGGCGTGCCATAACCTGTTCGACGGCGGGCATGATGTGCTCTGGCTTAATATCAGCCCAGCGTGGCAATTGATATGGTAATGATGATTTTTCGAGTAATGGGTTTTCTGTCATAGTTGTAGTTTACCGTGCTTGCGTTAAAGAGTGCGTTCTCTTTCGCGTACCGGTAAACCACGGTCTCTAGCTGAGCAGACTAATCAGTGGCTTCGCAACGTCGCTCCATCGCCACTTATGATCGACCCAGTCCCTACCGGCATCACCCATTCGGCGCGCTTCGTCGGGGTTCTCAAGGAAATAGCTAACTGCCGAAACAACTGCATTGACAGAATTACCGTTGACTACCAGGCCGGTCTCTTTATCTATTACTGCCTCGGGCGCGCCGCCGGAATCTCCGGCAACTACCGGTAGTCCAGCAGCATATGCTTCGAGATAGACAATCCCGAGTCCTTCGATATCTAGGCCACCGCCGCGGGTACGGCACGGCATAGCGAAAATATCTCCCAGTGAATAATGAGCAGGAAGTTCTGCGTATGGTACTTCACCAGTGAAAACGATGTCAGTTTGTGCAGGCGATTGGCTGGCAAGTTGCCGTAACTTTTTCTCGTAAGGTCCTTTACCCACGATCACAAGCTTTGTTCCTGGAAATCGGCTTGTCACCTGATGCCATCCCTTGATGAGAATGTCTTGTCCTTTTCGTGGTACGAGCCGAGAAATACAGACGACGACGGGGGCATGTTGGCCGATTCCATAGCGGCGTCGTAAATCTGCCCGGGCTTGCCGGTCAAAGGCAAACATCTCCGGATCGATAGCCCCATGAAGTTGCATAATATCGGTGTCCCCGATGAATGGAGCTAGCCGGCGTAGCGTTGCGTTAGTCAGGTAGGTGACAACGTCGGCATCTGCAAAAACTTTCCGAAGCATGTGACGTGAACCAGGGAGCATAGACCAGCCGATCTCATGCCCATGGGTGGTGGCAATAACCTTGTCAGCTCCGGCTGCATGTGCTGCATTAGCAAGCAATCCGAGCGGAGCGGCTGCGCCAAACCAAACATTTTTAACGTCGTACTGGTGGATAAGACTAGTCATGGTACGACTAACGTCCGGCGAAGGAAGCATAGTTGTCCCAGGATAGCGCACGACTGTGTAAGGCTGTTGTTCGTCGTAGTCCAGCGCGGACTGCATCCCTGTTGGCGGAGTGGAGGCGTAAACAACGAGTTGAGCTGGATCAAGTTGCGAAACGAAACCTTCAAGGAACGTTTGAATGCCACCAGCTCGTGGTGGGAAATCGTTGGTGACAAGAAGTGTTTTGCGCATCGTTTCGCCCTAGGTCGTTGGTTCGGAACGTTTGATAAGGTCGGTTAGTCGATTAGCAGCCGCGACGACGGCGGCCGCATAGTGGCGACCTGGCTGACGTCCCATACGTTCGACAGGGCCAGAGATAGAAATAGCCGCAACGACATGTCCGTTTGCACCTCGTACTGGAGCCGAAATTGAGGCGACACCGGGTTCGTGTTCCCCCAACGATTGGGCCCAGCCACGACGTCGGACAGCGGATAACACAGTAGCGGTGAATTGTGCACCGTACAGTCCACGGTGCAATCGGTCAGGTTCATCCCATGCCAATAGTACCTGTGCGACTGATCCTGCTTGCATAGAGAATGCTGAACCTACTGGAATGGAATCGCGAAGACCAGTAGTACGCTCCGCTGAAGCAACACACACGTTTTGATCACCTTGGCGACGATAGAGCTGAGCTGATTCACCGGTGTGGTCGCGTAAGGCAATTAATATCGGATTCGCGGCCGTAAGCAGACGATCATCGCCAGCGCGCGAGGACAATTCAGCTAGCCGAGGTCCTAGAATGAACCGGCCCTGAGTATCTCGACCAACGAAACGATGGAATTCGAGAGCGACTGCGAGCCGGTGTGCGGTAGGGCGTGCTAGATGCGTTGCTGATACTAGTTGCGCGAGTGTGAGTGGGCCTTGTTCAAGCGCTTGAAGAACTGATGCGGCTTTGTCGAGTACGCCGACCCCGCTACCCTGAGAATTGTCCATAAGTTCATCTTGCCATTCCATATTGTGAGACGCAACCTGTCTGGGGTTCTTGGTCTACGAAGAAAGACATCTTATACGGTGCCTTGTATGCCTAGTCGAATAGAATGACAATTCGGGGTATTCTTGTTTCGTGGATTAGTCGGAACAATGAATAGACTTCACTCCACATTACCGAACTCGTACAACACGTCCGGAGAAGAGAACACATGTCAGGCGTTTTGAAAGTCACTGGTGGTCAGCCACTTCACGGTACTATTGCGGTGCGCGGAGCAAAAAACTTTGTCTCTAAAGCGATGGTGGCGGCTCTACTTACTGAAGAGACCTCTGTCCTGCGCAACGTTCCATTGATCCGTGACGTTGATGTTGTTTCTGATCTTCTTCGGTTACACGGTGCCGATGTTGATTACGATCAAGACGCTGGGATAGTCACCATTACTCCGGGCAAGATCCACTTGCCAGATGACCCGGCGCAGATGGACCTTCTAGCTGGCTCATCTCGCATCCCCATTCTTTTCTGTGGACCGTTACTACATTCACTTGGTGAAGCATTCATTCCAGATCTCGGCGGCTGTCATATTGGAGACCGGCCAGTTGATTTCCACCTACAAGTATTAGAAGACTTCGGTGCAATTCGTGACGAACAGGAGTTTGGTCTCCACTTAACAGCTCCTCGTGGACTTAAAGCCCGCAAAGTGACATTGCCGTATCCGTCAGTCGGAGCTACTGAACAAACGTTGTTAGCGGCCGTGCGGGCCGAAGGAATCACCGAGTTGCGTGGTGCTGCCGTCGAACCAGAAATCATGGACTTGATTTCCGTATTACAAAAGATGGGTGCGCTCATCACAGTCTCGACCGACCGTACGATTGTGATCGAAGGAGTACGCCAACTCCACGGCTACAACCATTTTGCTATCGCAGATCGAATCGAAGCTGGATCTTGGGCCTGTGCTGCGCTAGCGACCGGCGGGGACATCATGATCAACGGGGCACAACAAGAGCCGATGATGAGCTTCCTCAACGTATACCGCAAAGTTGGTGGACAATTCGACGTGACCGATGAGGGTATTCGTTTTTGGCACCCTGGCGGGGAACTAAACTCGATCCCTATTGAAACAGATGTCCACCCAGGTTTTATGACTGACTGGCAACAGCCCCTCGTCGTCGCCCTGACCCAGGCAAACGGAGTATCAATCGTCCACGAAACCGTTTATGAAAATCGATTTGGCTTTGTGAAAGCACTAAACAAAATGGGTGCTCATATCCAAGTTTATCGAGAGTGCCTGGGTGGAAAACAGTGCCGGTTTGGTACTGAAAACTATTACCATTCCGCTGTGATCATGGGGCCAACTCCGTTGACAGCTGCAGACATCACCGTTCCTGATTTGCGCGGTGGGTTCTCCCATCTTATTGCAGCTTTAGCAGCTGAAGGAACCTCGCACGTTCAAGGGATTGACCTAATTAATCGAGGCTACGAACACTTCATGACCAAGTTGCGTACCCTGCACGCAAACGTAGAACGAGTTTCGTAAAGCATATAGGCAAAACCACCGTGAAAGTTCCCGAAGCACAACCGTTCTTGCGCTTTATCGCTCCTATCATCATCAAGTTAAATAACGTCGTGCAGAATCTGACGATCACTGGACTGCACCATATTCCGCACGATGGTCCCGCGATAGTGATTGCAAATCATACAGTCCATGCAGACTCGCTTATTCTCGGTGAAGCAATCATTAAATCAGGTAGAGCACCGCATTTTGTTGCTGGATCAGATTTTTTCGCAGTTCCTGGAGTGGCTTTCATACTTCGCGGAGTCAACGCAATTAAGGTAACACGAGGAACTTCTGCCGCTAAAGATTCGCTTGATGGAATCCGAGATATTCTCGATGCCGGTGGAATCGTTCTGCTCTTTCCCGAAGGCGGTCTTACTCACGATCCGCAGCTGTGGCCAATGCGCGGAAAAACGGGACTTGCGAGGTTAATGGCAACGCATCCAGACGTTCCAATTATTCCTTGTGCACATTGGGGAAATGAACGCCTATTGAACCCGTGGAATTATGCTATCAACTGGAAACATATGGGACGGCATACGCGTACCCACGTCGTTTTCGGTCCCGCACTAAACCTATCTGTCAGTGAAGATCCCGATTACGCTGAACTTACGGCAGTTACTGGAAAAATAATTGATCATTTGGAGCATATGCTGGTGCCATTGCGCCAAGCAAACCCGTTAGATTTCACAGTAGAGCCACGCGAACGACGCTGGGATTGTCGAGTTGATGGTGACCCATTGAACGATGAGTATGAGCTTAACCGGGCCTTGCGTCAGGCACGGAAAAATCGTCGTCGGAGTAGGTGGAGAAAAATAACGGCACGCTGACAAGCACTCCTATCTGAGCAAAGCCCTGAGGTAACATTATTCTCATGTCGAATTCAAAGATCCGCGTCGCAATCATCTACGGTGGCGCATCAGGTGAGCATTCCATTTCTATTGCTACTGCAGGCGCTGTCATGCGGGCCTTAGATCCGGAACGTTATGAGGTATTACCGATAGCTATTACCCGCGATGGTACGTGGGTTCCAGGGGCAACTGATCCATCGAAGCTGACGCTTGATGCGGGCCTCCTTGAAGTTGAGAAAGTTCCAGAAACTGTTGCGATTCCTGCCGGAGACGGGGCACAATCGCTAGTTGCCTACAATCGTGAACACGCCAGTAATCTTGAGCTTCTCGGCAACGTGGATGTTGTCTTTCCGCTACTGCACGGTCCCTTTGGAGAAGACGGAACAATCCAGGGGCTCCTTGAACTAGCTGGTATTCCGTACGTTGGATGTGGTGTGTTTGCATCTGCAGCCGGAATGGACAAGCATTACATGAAGGTAGTCTTGGAGTCTGCCGGACTCCCGGTAGCACCTTACGTTGTTGCCACAGCTCGTCAGTGGCGTGATGAACGTGAGGCAGTTCTTGCCAAGGTTGCTCAATTACAGTTCCCGGTCTATGTCAAGCCCGCACGAGCTGGATCTTCGCTGGGTATTACACGTGTTAACACGCTTGAGGAAGTTCCGGAAGCCGTGGCGCAAGCCCAAATACATGACCCCAAGGTACTGATTGAGCAGGGCGTTGACGGACGCGAGATCGAATGTGCCGTCCTAGGCGGACGTAATGATTCGACCCCGCGCGCTTCCGTTGTTGGTGAAGTCCTGGTGGACCTTCCAGACGACGGCTTCTACGACTTTGAGCATAAATACTTAGAGACAGCCAATTTGAAGCTATCTATTCCGGCTCAAGTCCCGCCAGAAATTTCAGATAAAATCCGTGATCAGGCGGTTAAAACCTTCGATGCGTTTGGCTGTGAAGGAATGTCTCGCGTCGATTTCTTCTTAACTCCTGAAGGTAAAACCTACGTCATCGAAATCAATACGATTCCAGGTTTCACGCCGTTCTCGATGTATCCAGTTCTATGGGAGCACACGGGGCTCCCATATTCTCAGTTACTTGATGAATTGATTGGCTTAGCATTGGAACGCCCAACAGGGCTCCGTTAAGGCAAGCGTGCTTGTTAAAGACCTCAACGAAAATGAGCTGCTTGCTCGGTTCGTTCCGCTATTGCCACGGGCGACTTGCGCTGTAGTAGGCAACGGTGATGATTCTGCGGTGTTGCATATCGGCGGGGATACAACTGTCTCCACCGATATGCTCGTAGAAAATAGACATTTTCGGTGTGATTGGTCCACGGGATTTGATGTAGGTTATCGAGCGGCGCAACAAAATATCGCCGATGCTCTTGCAATGGGAGCCACGCCAGTATCACTTGTTGTTGGGCTTGGAATACCACCTACCACTGAGGTGACCTGGGTCGAAGACCTCGCTCGCGGTTTTGCTCAAGCCTGCCAGCCTTGGGGAATAGGCGTTGACGGTGGCGATCTTGTTTCGGCGTCGGAGATAACTATCGGAGTCACCGTTATTGGTGATCTCCAAGGACGCAAGCCACTGCGCCGGGATAGTGCGCTACCTGGTCAAAAAGTTATCTTTACCGGGAATCTTGGCCATGCTGCAGCTGGATATGAGTTGCTCAAACATGGTTACACGCGCACAGATTCAGACGAGCATGTGGCAAGCTTAATCGATGATTTTTTACGGCCGAAGCCGCCGATCAAGGCAGCAATGACAGCGGTTAATACTCATACTTTATGCGCTGGGATAGATGTTTCAGACGGGCTGGTAAAAGACATCGGGCGGGTGGCGCGGGCTAGTCGGGTCTGGATCAATCTTGAAGGTGCACAGCTTGATAAACTTCTTGGTCCCTTAGGGCGGGCTGCCGGGAAACTTGGAGCTAACCGACGCTTGTGGGCGTTGGCCGGGGGAGAAGACCACGGTTTTGTCGCTACTATCGACTCAGCCGCTGTTATTCCGGATGGCTTTAGCGTTATTGGGCAGGTTATCGGACCTGATGAGCATGGTCGAATGACACTCGATCACGTTTCGCTCGATCCGGATCGGATCGGCTGGGACCATTTCCGTTCTGCATAGTCTAGTAACCTTTGGCCTTACACGATATACGGTTTATGGCATAAAAATATCCCTCGACGAATCGAGGGATATTTAAGCTTGGTTCGATCACACGTTACGAGTGACCTTGCCGGCCTTCAGGCACGAGGTGCACACGTTCAGACGCTTAGGGGCACCCTTAACGAGAGCACGAACACGCTGAATGTTCGGGTTCCAACGGCGGGAAGTACGCACGTGGGAGTGCGAAACACTCTTACCGAAGCTCGGGCCCTTGCCGCAGACTTCACATACAGACGCCACGGTTCTCTCCTTCATTAAAAGACGAATAGACGCTTTCGCGCCTCTACCAAAATTGGCAACTTCAAAAGTATATCTAATTATCGGCGCAGATTCCAAGTCGTAAACACGGAGCTAAGCGTGCTGTTCGCCACGCTTTGTGCTGTAACTGAACCCTGCTGACGTGCAGATTCACTTAGTTCTTCTAATTCTACTAAACTTTTGAGTAGCAGTGCAGGATATCGAGCCGAGGGAAGAGAATAAAACGTGGATACTGGGTCACAGTCACATTGTGAATCTCCCCGGGCGGTTGCACTAGCTGCTGACGCCTGGACAGCTTTATCGCGCCCTTTGAACCGTATCGTCGGTGCGCGCAGTGCGCATGCGTTGGAAAAGCTTGGTCTTGAAACGGTTGAAGACCTTTTGAACTATGTGCCTTTTCGTGTGGCTAAACGCGGTGAGCTTTTGCCGATTGAGCAAGTTTCAGAAGGTGAATCGGTTACGGTTGTTGCCCGAGTTACTGAGGTTTCCGAGCGGCCAATGAACAACCGCCATGGTTTTATTCTCAACGTCACTATTTCCGACGGCGAACACGACCTCGATTTGACGTTCTTTGCAAAGAGCAAGCGCCCATTGGCTTTTCATAAGTCCCGGTTGTTGCCGGGAACGCTAGCAACGTTTTCCGGAACTATTTCGTCTTATCGCGGGCGGTTGCAATTGGCGCATCCTGAGTACGAAATAGTCGACGACGAAGAAGGCGTTGACGAAAAGCGAGTGGCACGCCCAATCCCGATTTATCATTCGGCTGCAAAAATTCCTTCTTGGCAGATTGAACGCGCCGTCGACACAATCTTTGGAACCTTGTCTGAGCAAGATATTCCTGATCCGTTACCTCGTCAATATCGGGAGCAACATAAGTTATCTTCGCGTTATGCCGCATTGAAAGCCATTCACCAACCGGATTCAGTGGACGAATGGCTCGAAGCAAAGCGCAGACTAGCGCATGAAGAAGCGTTTGTTTTGCAGGCTGCTTTGGCACAGCACGCTGCAGAAGTTGGCAAGACGTCCGCTCCAGTATGCGTATGGCGTGACGACGGCGTGGCAGCTGCGTTCGATACTCGGCTCCCGTTTTCACTTACTGATTCGCAGGTTGATGTTGGTCATGAAATCAGTCAGGCGCTGGGATCTGCACTCCCGATGCGCAGGCTTCTTCAGGGCGATGTTGGTTCCGGGAAAACAATTGTGGCGTTGCGAGCGATGCTACAGGTCGTTGATGCGGGCTACCAAGCAGTGCTGATTGCGCCTACGGAGGTGCTGGCTCAGCAGCATTGGGACACGATAACGTCCATGCTTGGAGACCTAGGAACTGCGGGCCAATTAGGAGCAGCTAATAAGGCTATTACCGTAGATATCTTGACTGGATCGTTAAGCAGTGCGCAACGACGTCGGACTCTTGCTCGATTAGCTTCTGGCCAGCCCGGAGTGATTGTAGGGACGCATGCATTATTGAGTGAGAGCGTGCAAATACCGCGTCGTGGTTTAGTAGTTGTTGATGAGCAACATCGTTTTGGGGTAGATCAGCGTGATAGATTAGCGCATGGGGCACACCTGCTGGTTATGACTGCCACACCTATTCCGCGAACTATCGCGATGACGGTTTTTGGTGATCTTGACGTTATGGTGCTAGCCAATCGGGAACGCAATGCGGTTACTACTAATGTTGTTCCGGCGTATAACGACCGCTGGATGGCACGCGTGTGGCAACGCGCTGGCGAAGAAGTCGCGGCAGGCGGACGCGTTTTCGTGGTTTGCCCTCGCATTTCCGCGAACGAATCAGAAGAAGACTCTGACCTTGTTGATCAGCAGCTCGACATGATGGAACGGCCAGCGATGTCTGATGTTGAAACTTTGAGCGCACGGCTTCGGGCTTTGCCTACGCTACGTGAAGTCAACATAGGTGTGTTACATGGTCAGCTGACGCCAGCAGAGAAAACAGCTGCTATGGATGACTTTATTGCGGGACGAATTCAATTGCTGGTTTCGACAACTGTTATCGAAGTTGGTGTGGATGTTGCCGATGCGACGCTAATGATTATTATGGATGCCGATCGTTTTGGTCTATCTCAGCTTCATCAGCTCAGAGGCCGGGTAGGGCGTGGTGATAAACCCGGATTGTGTTTGGCAGTTACTGGGGCCGCGGACGGTTCTCTTGCTGCATCACGGGTTGACGCCTTTGCTTCGACGACGGATGGGTTCGAGCTGGCTGAGGCTGATGTTGCGTTGCGCTCAGTTGGAGATGTGTTAGGTGCGAGCCAATCAGGCTCACGTAGTTCGCTTCGTTTTGTGTCGGTGGTCAAGGATAAACTGATTATCGAACAAGCAAGGCAAGGTGCGCGTGACGTGATAAGTAATGATTCATCTTTGGCAGAACATCGAGCACTAGCAGTAGCAATCTCTGATATCAATGCACGAAGCAGAGAATACTTGGAAAAAAGTTAAGGGAGAAGAACCGTGAGCAAAATTGTTGCCGGCAGTGCCGGCGGGCGTGCCCTTAAAGTGCCGAAGTCTGGCACTAGACCTACGTCATCATTAGTTCGTGAAGCATTATTTTCCCATCTTGAGCATCGTGATTTCATCAACGAGTGTGATGTGCTTGACTTGTTCGCAGGTTCTGGGGCACTGGCATTAGAAGCGCTCTCTCGTGGCGCTTGCCGGGCGCTGGGAGTCGATAACTCAGAAGAAGCGATCCGGATAATGAACACTAATGCGCGAAATACTGGATTGCCGTTGCAAGCCATTAAATCCAATGTGCTCACGTATGTCAGCCAATCAGGAACCGACGGTCCGTTCGATGTTATTTTCCTTGATCCGCCGTATGCGTTTTCCGACGATCAGTTAGCTGCCGTCATTAAAGAACTGCCGCGGCATCTGAAATCGGACGGTCTCGTCGTCGTCGAACGTGCGAAACGTAATAATGAGCCAGTCTGGCCGGCCCAGTTGCACGCTGAGCGCGAACGAACGTGGGGCGATACCCGAGTATGGACAGCGCAAATGGGTGTTGAGGACGTAGAGTAGCATCATGAGTTGTGCAATTTGCCCAGGATCATTTGACCCAATTACTCGGGGACATGTCGATGTCATCGAAAGAGCTCATCGTATGTTTGATGAGGTTGTGGTAGTGGTTGCCCGAAATTCGGCTAAGTCGTACTTGTTTTCTGATGAGGAACGTCTGCAACTTGCACAAGAAGCAGTCAAGCATATACCGCATGTTCGTGTTGAACTAGTTGATGGTCTGATTGCCGACTATGCGAAAAAGATCCATGCAAACGCAATAGTCAAAGGAGTTCGTGGGTCAGCCGATTACGATTCAGAACTTCCGATGTCCCTACTGAATCGACATTTATCTGGCGTTGAAACAGTTTTTGTTATGGGCGAGCCGAGTCTTGCACATATTGCGTCCTCGTTCGTGAAAGAATTAGCACGGTATGGTGGACCATATGAAGATTTGGTACCGGCCAATGTTGCTCAAGCATTAAAAGAAAAGGTGGAATCATGAGTGATCAGGGAGAGTCCTTACTCGAAATTTTAGACGAGCTTTACGATATCGTCGTCAACGCAAAGAATATGCCGCTCTCTGCTTCAGTTCTTATCAATCGTGCTGAAGCTATTGATCTTCTCGACACTGCGCGTGATATTGTGCCGGATCAGATTAAGCAGGCAGATTCGGTGCTGTCTCAAGCTGGTCGGGTTTCTGACCAAGCCCGAGAAGATGCGGATATTGTGTTGCGTCACGCCCAAGAAGAAGCTGATTCTATTTTGGCAGAGGCGCGGGAACAAGCATCCCGTTTAGTCGCCCAGGATCAGATCACCATCGCGGCTAAATCTCAAGCTACCCGGATAGTTGATGAGGCTCATCAAAAGGCAAGCCAACTAATCCAAGGCGCTAATGAGTACTCCGAACAGACTTTGGGCGAGTTAGCAAATCAGCTTGCCCATTTACAAAACCAGATTGCGGCGGGGCAGGGCGTTTTAGCCCAGCGTCGAGCTCAAGAACAGTAGGCGTTAATACGTGAAAAAGAAAGAAAATTCGATAGATTTACGGTCCCCATACGTGGTTTCAGTGTCCGATGTGGTTTCCGGATCACCTAAACAGCTAGAACTACGCTTGCCGGTGCCGGAAGAGTGCGGCGTCGGGCTTATCGGAATACCATCAGGCTCAGACATCGACGTCACAGTCTCTATGCAGTCTGTTTCGGAGGGTGTTTTCGTCCAAGGACAGATTTCTGCTACCGCGGTCGGTAACTGCGCGCGCTGTGCTACCGAATTCACCAAGCATATGAATGAGCCAATGGCTGAACTCGTTTTTTGGCCAGAACGCCGCGAAGCGCTCGCCAGTGAAGGCGATGACGAAATCGAAGATATGCCAGTAATTGAAGATATGCATATCGATCTAGAGCCAATAATTAGGGACGCCATTGTTCTTGCGCTCCCATTCACGCCGCTATGTGCTCCCGATTGCGAGGGTCTGTGCCAAGAGTGTGGCGAACCATGGAAGGACCTGCCAGCAGATCACCGTCACGAATTCCTGAACCCGGCATTTTCTGCCCTTGATGCGTTAGCAGAGCAGATGAGGAACAACTGATGCATGAACACGATCGCAGTCGCCTGATAGAGTCGTGGGGCGCATCGATTCCCTCAGATCTGTTGACCTTGGCTTTAACACATCGGTCTTGGGCATATGAACATGATAGTGGCCATAACGAACGCCTCGAGTTCCTTGGCGATTCTATTTTGGGTGCCGTCGTTTCGGAACAAATCTTCCATGACTACCCAGATAAGTCCGAAGGAGAGCTGTCTAAAATCAAATCAGCTGCTGTCTCTGAACGTGCGCTCGCGGATATAGCTCGAGAGCTGAACATCGGGGCTTATATTCGGCTCGGCAAAGGCGAAGAACAATCCGGTGGACGCAACAAGGATTCAATCCTTTCTGACACGGTGGAAGCTCTGATCGCTGCTACATATGAAGCGTGCGGACTAGACGTTGTTATTCCGGTAGTTCGGCAACATCTAAAAGAGAAAATTTTGCAGGCTACTCGCATGGGCCCGGCATTGGACTGGCGTACTGCGATGGAAGAAAAGGCACGTGAACTGGGATTCGTAGGTGATCTTTCCTACCAGATCACAGGAGAAGGGCCTGACCATGCAAAGGTCTATACTGCGAGAGCCTATATTGCTGATACTGAATGGGGACGCGGTCAAGCAACATCTCGAAAGGCCGCCAAACTCGTTGCCTGTGAAGATGCCTACCACCGTCTGGTTGCTAACACTGCATATTAGGTGACCTATGCCAGAGCTACCAGAGGTTGAGACAATAAGGCAAGGCCTCTTGCCTTACGTGATCGATAAAACGGTGAAGTCAGTTCATGTTTTGCACCCGCGAGTGGCACGGGTGTCTCCGGTTGGTCTAGACCCGTTAGTAGGGCAAACATTTGTGTCTGTTGCCAGACGCGGCAAGTACCTATGGCTTAATACCGAAGACGGGGCACTGGTTGCGCACTTAGGAATGTCGGGTCAGTTCCGGATCAATAGTCCATCTCCGCACGTGCGGGCAAGACTTGATTTTACTGATGGGACAAGTATTGATTTTGTCGATCAACGTACATTCGGGCATCTGTATCCAGATACATTACTGCCTACTTCTGATGGCGGTCCCGGCGGACACGGCAGTAAGCTGGCGATGATTCCCGCGAGTGTAGCTCACATTGCCCGAGATCTCTTAGATCCCTTATGCGATCTGAGGGCTGTTGCTAAGCGCGTTAAATCTGGACGAACTGAAATCAAACGTGCGCTCCTGAACCAAAGCATTGCCTCGGGTATTGGGAATATTTATGCCGATGAAGCCCTATGGGAAGCAAAAACACATCCGCAGAAGAAAACATCGGCGATGACGCAACGAAATATCGAATACGTTTATGCTCGGGCCCGTGAAGTTATGGAACGCGCACTAGCCGTTGGTGGAACATCATTTGATGCGCTTTACGTCAATGTCAATGGCGAATCAGGATATTTCGATCGTTCGTTGAATGCGTATGGAAAAACAGGGGTGCCGTGCCGACGGTGCGGAACGAGTATCCAACGCATCGTTTTTATGAACCGTTCTTCGCATTTATGCCCGGCATGTCAGCGTCGTTCAAGGTAAACTAGATACCGTGAGTGAAGAAAATACCCCAGTTAGTGTCATGATTATCGACGATCACGAAGTGGTGCGTCGTGGTATTGCCGAAGTTGTGGATCGGGCAAACGGTCTACAGGTTATTGCTGAGGCGGGTTCCGTAGCGGAAGCTATCCGCCGTGCTGAACTTATGATTCCACAGGTGGCGTTGGTTGATTTGCGTCTGCCAGACGGTACCGGGATTGATATTATCCGCGAATTGCGTGAGCGTGTGCCGCAAGTTAAATGCGTTGTTTTAACGTCATTTGATGACGACGACGCTCTTGCTGAAGCCCTCGATGCAGGTGCTAAAGCTTATTTGCTTAAGTCAGTGCGCGGAGCTGAAATTACTGATGTTATTAAAGCAGTTGCTGACGGTCGCGTGCTACTAGATGAACGTACCGTGACTCGGCGACGTGCAGATCACGATGACCCAACTGCAGATCTGACCCCGTCAGAGCGTAAGGTCCTTCAATTAATCGGAGATGGCTTATCAAACCGGGAAATTGGCGAGAAACTCGGTGTTGCTGAAAAGACTGTCAAGAACCACATCACATCACTGCTGTCGAAGATGGGAATGCAACGTCGTACCCAGGTAGCTGCGTGGGTTGCCGGACAGCGAGCAGCCGGGTGGCGCAACGCAAGTAACTGACCACAATTTTTATTGAGTGGGCTAGCACTAGCTATCTGTGCTAGCCCACTTAAGCTTTAGACGAGGGGAGCTTCCCAAGCAACATGAGTGCCAAGAGCACTCTCTCGATTAGAAATTGTAAAGGTGCCGTGATGGCGTCGAGCTCGGGCCGCAAGGTTGGATAAACCAGAACGTCGACCTAAAGATTGGGTGACACCACGCCCGTCGTCAATTACTTCGATTCGGACCTGTTGCGGAGTGACTGATAGTTGCACTGTGACGGATGATGCATGTGCATGGCGTGCAGCATTAGATAAGCCTTCGCGTACAACGGCGACGACGTCGTCGGCAATATCTGAACCCACCGCATCGTCAATCAACGTAAACGTGTGCTCGTCAGATGTCACCTCACCATTCCAACTGATAATAAGAGAAGGCGCAAAATCAAGAGTCTGAAGGGCAGCCTTCGTTTCTTGTTGTAGCCGCTCCACTAAAGCTACTGAGGCGGAATCATCGCGCAAGGATTGAACGATAACACGTATCTGCCGAACTGATTCGTCAATAGAGGAGATTGCCTGATCTAGCGCGGTGCTTACTTCGTCGGCGTACCCTTTACTTATGAGGTCTTCTTTTACTGCGGTTATATGCATTCCGGATGCAAAAAGTTGCTGAATGGCAAGATCGTGGAGATCACGACCAATCCGGGAGCGTTCGTCAAGCTCTGAGGCGAGTTCTTCATTGAGGCGTGCTTCGGCGAGCTCCAGTGCAATAGCAGCCTGTTTGGCAGCATTTTCTGCCATAGCCAGATCATGAAGATTGAACTCCACTCCGCCAACTGAGCGCAGCAGAAGAATAACTCCAGTTCCGGCGGATTTTGAGGCTAGCGGAGCATATAAAGCAGGACCGTAGTTACGCAATTGTGAAACACGAACTGTCCGCAGGCGCTGCATCGAATCAACGACAAGTCCAGCCTGCTCATTGACAACGGTCATAGCCCGGCCTGCCGGCGGGAAAGCAATACCGAGGAGTTCTTCTGCTCCGTCTCCATCAACAATTTCGGATACCCAGGTGTCCTGGATTGATGGCAGGACCATGATAGCGGCATCAGCTTGAGCAGCTATTCGCATTTCATGCACGATTACCTGCAAAGCTTCATCTTCGCCAGACCCTTCAAGCAAAGAAGCCACAATATTTTGCGATGCAGTAAGCCAACGTGCCCGGTTTTGCGATCGTGCAAACATTTGAGAATTTTGTGCTGCGATCGCGGCAGCTTGTGCCAAAATCTCCATTTGCGCACCGTCGTCGTCGGTAAAACCGCCGGGCTTGTCAGCCAAATAGAGCCGTCCCCATACCTGTTCTTTAACTGAAACAGCGACTCCCAAGTAGTTTTCCATCACCGGGTGTCCCTCGGGATATCCGTAGCGGTGCAAATAAGATGCCAGATCGTTAACAATCAGCCATCCTTTGACGGGGGTTTCGGCAAAAACGCCATGTCCGCGCGGTGGCCGACCAACCTGCTGTGCAGTTTGCGGATCCATTCCTGATTGGATAAATTCCATGGTTTCGCCATGCGAGTCCAACACAGCTAAGGCAGCATAGTGGGCCCCGGTTAGCTGACGCGCTGAGTCAACGAAGTGCTGATAAGCTGCCTCGCGCTCCAATTGACCAGTTAACTGTAAAGCGTGTGAGACAACAGCAGTGAGTCGATTTGAATCCATCTTTTATCCTTCTTGGCTAACTGACCACGCATACTGTGGGTTTCGAGCTAATAATTCGGCATGTGTTCCCTCATCAACGATGGTTGCCCGCCCAGCGCCGTCGTCGTCCAACATAATCACATGGTCGGCAGCGTCCAAGGGGGACAGACGATGGGTGACTAAAACAATTGTCTTTTCGCTATCTGCGGTGCAAAGAATATCTCGAATCAATGCGTCTGCCGTGGCCGGATCTAGGTGTTCTCCGGGCTCGTCGAGCAACAGAATCGATGCCGGTGAAGCTAACGCGCGTGCCAATAACAGACGCCGGCGTTCACCGCCCGAAATGGTTGTCGCGTTAGCACCGAGCTCAGTATCTACTCCATCCGGCAGGTCTTGCAGCCACGAGCTTAGACCGGCACGTTTTAGAAGTTCCAGTGTCTCATCTGCGGAAACATCAGCTCGAGACACACGTAGATTTTCCACAATACTCGTATCGAAAATGTGTGCATCTTCGGCAGTAAAGCTAATGTGCTGCGATAAACTCGTGCGCGCAATATCGGACACTGCGTAGGAATCTAAGGTGACACTTCCGCTATGCGGGGCAATAAGGCCTGCTAGCGAAGACAACAAAGTTGATTTACCAATACCGGATGGCCCAACGATCGCCAGCGTTTGTCCAGGATAAATGCGCAACGATATCGGAGTAGTTACATCTGGTCCGCCAGGCCAGCCAGCGACCAAGTCAGTCGCGATTAGCGGTGCGTGTGCAGATAACTCTGGTGTGAGCGTTGCTGCTGGAGACTCATCAGCTCGATCAATGATCGCCATGATTCGTTCAGCTGCTGCGCCCGATCGCGTAAGCTGAATGAAGGCACGCGGCAGTCGTGCAGTTGCCTCAAAAGCGGAGAGCGGAGTGAGAACACAAACCACGGCATTCACCTCGCTCAAGGTACCATTGCTGATTTGTATTCCGCCAACAAGTAATGCGCCAAGAACTGCTACTGCCAAAGCCAGCATGTCTATGACAGAGGCAAGGGCTGTAAAGCGAGCCGCCGAATCGCGGTTGCGCCACATGTTTTCTTCGATACTTTGCTGGCTAGCCGCAGTAGCGTTGAGCATGCCAGATACGCGCAATGTTGAAGCATTTTCCAGCAAGAAAAGAGCTTGTTCGTTGAGCTTAGCGCGAGTATCAATATTAGCTTGTTCAGCTATTTTGGCGCCTATCATTGCACACAGTGGACCAACGAAGCCGCTGAAAAATAGTGCGATCGCAACGATCAATGCGATCAGTGGGGAGAGGAAACCGAGAATCCCCAGCGTCAATAGCGAGATGAGGCCAGCAACTGCAACAGGGAGCAACGATTGCACAACTACTAAGCCCACTTCATCGACGTCAGCATTGGTTCGGGTGAGTAGATCGCCGCGGTTGAGCGAGGTGACAACATCAGTGGAGGAGTTAGCTAGTTGACGGTAAATATGGGTACGTAGTTTCGCCATGCCATGCAAAGCTACCCAGTGGGAGGCAATACGTTCCAAATAGCGGAAAATCGCTTTGCCGATTCCGAATGCGCGCACGCCTACCGAAGCGACGCTCAAATCTAAAACAGGTGGTAGCTGAGCAGCGCGGGCAATCATCCAGGCGGCAGTTGCGCCCAAACCAACCGATGAGCCGATCGCGCCAGAGCCTGCTAAAACGGACCACGTGAAGCGCTTTTTGTCAACGTCAAGTAGCGCTATTGCGCGTTTGAGAGCTTGACGTTCGTGCCGTGGAAAAGGATGTATCACAATGCCTCCCGAGTGATCTGGCTACGTGAGGTGACGTCGATCAGATTGTCTGCTAACTCGCTCATTGCAGCGCGATGGGCAATAACAATGATGGTATGGCCTCGGTCGCGAAGCTCGTGAATAACAGCAGAAACATTTTCTTCCGAGATAGCATCCAAATGTGCCGATGGCTCATCGAGAATAACTATCTGGGATGCTGATATCAGAGCCTTGGTTAGTGCTAGTCGTTGGCGTTGTCCGACGGATAAACCGGTCCCGCCTTGGCCGATATGAGTGTTCCAGCCTGCGGGAAGAGCGTTGATGACGTCGAGAAATCCGGTCTTACTTGCCGCATATTGCACTGCTGGTAGCTGGGGGTCTGCTCCTAAGTTATCGGCGATTGTCCCAGGGACTAAGGCTGGCCGTTGTGGAACCCATGTAACGTGAGACCACCATTGTTGCCGGTCAATATCAGACAGCGGAATATCACCTATAAGGACGCGGCCAGATGAGGGAGGGATAAGGCCAAGGAGGACGTTGATCGTCGTCGTCTTTCCAGATCCGGACGCTCCTCGAATAACGGTGACTGTCCCCGGCTCGATAGTAGCCGTTAACGACGACGGCGCAACGGTTGCGCGTTTAGGAGCAAGGACGGAAACGTCGTCGAAACGAATCGGAGTAGTGGACATGGGCGGTACTGGCTGTTGCCCAGGGTGAGTATAAGGTTCATTTTCAAGGATTTTAAAAGCTCGTTCGGCAGCTGCTACGCCGTTAGCAGAGGCGTGGAATTGAGTGCCAACTTCGCGTAACGGACGCAGGACTTCTGGAGTGAGCATAATGACGAGGAGTCCCTCGAACAACAACACATTTCCGGTGACCATACGCAATCCAACCGAGACAGCAACAAGCGCAGTCGTAAGTGTTGTGATAAATTCGAGTGCGGCTCCGGATAAAAATGCAACATACAAGGTATTCATTGTGCGCTGGGCAAAAGATAACCCGAGATCGTCGACTCGCTTAGTAGGACCTTGTTCCCGGCCCACGCCTTTTAAGGTAGCTAAGCCACCCAGTAGATCGAGAAGCTGACTGCCTAGGCGCTCCATCGATCGGAGTCGTTTAGCCGAGTACGATGCTGTCATCTTGCCGATGAGGATCATGAATAGCGGAATGAGGGGCAGGCATAGCACGATCATCAGTGCGCTGAGGAAATCCACGTAAGCAACGACGACGAGTAGTAGCGGGGTGGCAGTGGCGGTTAGAAAAAGTTCTGGGAGGAAATGCACAAAATAATCTTCTAAGTCGTCTAAACCGCGAGTTGTCAGCGTGACGACTTCGTTAGTATTTCCTCGGGCAAGCCAACGGTCACCGAGATCTCCTGCGTGGCGTAAAACTCGTAACCGCAGCTGGCTAATAACACGTACTGCTGAACGATGGCCGATAGCTCCCTGGACGTAAACAACGATTGCCCGGGCTATAAATACCATGGCAAGAAGTATCACTAGCTTGGATAATTCAGGAAGGCCTGCCTGGTGGTAAAAAAGTGGCGAAATAATAGCTGCAATCAGGTATGTTTGAGCGCCAATAAGGAGGGTCATGCCAAGGCCGAGGGCTACGAGTAACACAAGATAGCTTCGGGTCGCCCGGGCATAACGCATGAGGCGGGGATCAAAAGGTTTCACAATATCCTAATCCTACGAGAATAACCTATGACTTTAGTCTACCGTGCCAAAGCTCGGATATGTTCGCTGAGTGTGTTTAGCGTTCATAATTCATGTATTGTGGAATAGGTCATAACGACGATGTGTGACTCTTGCTTATGAGGAGATATTTATGCAAACGAAGAAGTTATTTGCATCAGTTACAGTTGGAGCTTTGCTTGTTACGAGTTTGGCAAGTTGTTCGTCAAGCAGTGATGACGCGGATGCAAAGGGCTCTGTGTACTTCTTAAATTGGAAGCCGGAAGCGGAGCAGACATACCAAAAGATTGCCAAAGAGTATGAGAAGGAAACCGGTGTGAAGGTCAAGGTTGCAACCTCGGCTTCTGGCGGTTACGAGCAAACTTTAAAGACTGAGATCACCAAGTCCGATGCGCCAACATTGTTCCAGGTCAATGGTCCTGTTGGGCTCAAGACGTGGTCGAAATACACCGAGGATATTTCGGATGCTCCGTTCACTAAGATGCTCAAGGATGAAAACCTTGCACTCAAAGGCGATGACGGCAAGACGTATGGAGTTCCGCTAGCCATTGAAGGTTACGGCATCATCTATAACCAGGAAATCATGGATAAGTATTTCGCATTGAGTGATTCGAAAGCCATGAACATGGATGAAATTAAGAATTTTGCTGTTCTTAAGGACGTCGTAGAAGACATGCAAGCGCGCCGCGGTGAACTAGGTATTGATGGTGTCTTCGCATCTACGTCTCTTGCACAGGGCGAAGATTGGCGCTGGCAAACGCATTTGTCAAACATCCCGATGTTCTACGAGTACCAGAAAGATAAGACAACCGATACCGACGCTGCTAAATTCACTTTCAACAAGGAATTTAAGAACATCTTCGACCTGTACCTTAACAACTCAACTGTGAACAAGGAACTAACTCCTACTAAGACCGTCACAGACTCCATGGCTGAGTTCGCTGAGGGTAAAGCTGCCATGGTTCAAAACGGTAACTGGGCTTGGAGTCAGATCAAGGACGTAGCAGGCAACACGGTAAAGGAAGAAAATATTAAGTTCCTGCCTATCTACACCGGCCATGAAGGTGAAGACAAGCAAGGACTTGCTGTTGGTACTGAGGCATTTATGGCAATTAATGCGAAGGCTTCTGATGCAGATAAGAAAGCAACGATTGATTTCGTTAACTGGCTCTTCACATCGGAGACCGGAAAGAAATTCGTTGTTGAAGATCTCGGATTCAATGCCCCATTCACGTCATTTACCGAGACTGAAGTTCCAAATGATCCGCTAGCAAAGCAGATCGCACAGTACACCGCCAATGAAGACCTGTACGCAGTGCCATGGGTATTCACCACTTACCCATCGCAGAAGTTCAAGGATGATTTCGGTCAGGCGTTGGCTCAATACGCAACAGGTAATCAAAGCTGGGATGACGTAGTTAAGACCTTTACTGAGGGCTGGAAGGCAGAAAAGAAGTAATAGCTGACTGATCTATGCGCTTGTGGGAGGAACTTTGGTTCCTCCCACAAGGAAGAGAGGATATGATGCGCTCACTTAAAAAGTATTTTCCAATATTTGTTCTTCCAACCTTAATCGCCTTTTCGATCGCTTTCTTTGTTCCCTTTATCCTTGGATTCGGCTTGTCGTTCACTGATTTCACGACGCTGACTGATTGGGAATTTAACGGAATACAGAACTATATAGATGTTTTTGACGAGCGAAGTGGTTTCACCTCAGCCTTTATATTCACTATCATGGTTGCGGCGGTGTCTATCTTGACGGTCAATATCATAGCTTTCTGGGTAGCATGGCTTCTGACGCGTAAGCTACGCGGAACCAATTTTTTCCGAACAATGTTTTTTATGCCTAATCTGATAGGCGGTATTGTTCTCGGATACACCTGGCAGGTACTAATCAACTCTATTTTGGCTAAATACGGTACAACAATTGTCACGAATTGGACGTATGGCTACTGGGGTCTCATCATTTTGCTCAACTGGCAGCTCATTGGATACATGATGATCATCTATATCGCTGGTCTACAAAATGTTCCGCCAGAACTCATCGAATCAGCAGAGCTTGATGGAGCAGGGCGTTGGGCTACGTTGCGTCATGTCACTATCCCTATGGTGATGCCTGCGATCACTATCTGCTTGTTCTTGACCCTAGCTAATACATTCAAAATGTATGACCAAAACTTAGCATTAACTGCAGGTGCTCCACAAAGCAAAACTGAAATGGTCGCGCTCAACATCGTTAATTCGATGTTCTACCGTGTTGGAGAAGAAGGCGTTGCCCAAGCTAAAGCAGTCATTTTTGTTGTAGTTGTCGTCGTACTTGCTATGGCACAACTTCGGACGACTCGTCGCCGGGAGGTAGAGGCATGAGAAGCTCACTTTTGGGGAAAATCCTCATATATGCTGTTCTAATTTTCTTGACGATTGTCTTCATTGGCCCATTGCTCTTCATCGTCATTAACTCGTTTAAAGCAAAGTTTGCTATTTCTGGAGATCCGTTCTCGATTCCTACTGGAGCTGACTTTGTCGGCTTGGCTAACTATTCAACTGGTCTTGCGTTGTCTGGCACAGCTTCGGCGATACTATGGTCCTTTATTATCACTATTTCGTCTGTGGCAGTGATCGTTTTCTTCTCTTCGATGACTGCTTACTACATTGTTCGAGTTAAAGCATGGTGGACCACCGCGCTGTATTTCATCTTTGTTTTTTCAATGGTGATTCCATTTCAGATGGTCATGTTTCCGACGGTAAAAATTGCTGATTCGCTATCGTTAGCTAATCCAGCAGGAATGGTTGTCCTGTACTTAGGATTTGGTGCTGGGCTGAGTGTATTTATGTTCGTTGGCTTTATTAAAGCAATTCCGATGGAGATAGAGGAGGCTGCATCGATTGATGGCTGTAACCCGCTGCAGGTCTACTTCAAGATCGTGCTTCCAATGTTAAAGCCGACCTCCATCACAGTTGCAATTCTCAATGCTATGTGGGTATGGAATGACTTCCTTTTACCTTCCCTAGTTCTAGGCCCGTCTAGTGAATACCGGACCATTCCGATCGTTGTTCAGTTCCTTGTTGGGTCTAATGGCAATCGAGATATGGGCGCATTGATGGCTATGCTCGTTCTAGCTATTGTCCCAATCGTTATTTTCTATGTGTTCGCACAGAAATACATCATTGAGGGCGTTGCTGCTGGAGCTGTAAAAGGCTAAACAGACACTCCTAAACGGCACTGGGTACACTAGTATCTAGTGCCGTTTTGTGTATAAGGGGAGAAAGACGTGAACCCTAATTCTGCTACCTACCGTGTACTGGATGCGTTGGCAAATTTGATTATCATCAATCTTTTGATCATTATCTGCAGTTTGCCTTTAATCACCGTTGGGTTTGCGTTACGTGCAGGTTATCAGGGCATAGCTGACATCAGTAATGGCAGTGATGCTCGGATCGTACGTACTTTTGTTGCTCGGCTCCGTCATCGTTGGGACGTTACGACGACGTGGGGCATCATTTTGGTATTTGCCATCGTTCTATCCGCGTACGAATGGTCTGTGCTAGAGCAAGGCGTTTTATTGCAATCTGATCAGCTTTCGGCAGCTGTATTATTCATAATGAAAGCAGGGCTCTTATGCGGAGTTCTTATTTTATGCTCCTTAACGTTGAGTATATATTCGCTCCCATTGCCAGCTAATGAAAAAATTGGGCTAATCGATATGCTGACGCAGGCTTTGATTAAGATTGCTCACTGCCCAGCTAAGAGTATCGTTGCTGTTGCGATTGCATTGGCACCTGTGCTTTTACTTTTTGCTGTGCCAACACAGTGGGGCGCAGTCGCCGGCTATTACCTATTAGTAGGCTTCGCTCTGCCAGGCTATGTTTTTGTGTTGCCAGTGTCCAAGGAATAGCTGATGTACGTGCGCTAGGTACAGAATTGCGGGGAACAGCAATATTGCTGTTCCCCGCAATTAGTTAAGAGACGCGATTATTACATCGCAGAATCAAATTCGCGAATCTTCGTCGGGTGTAGACCTGCTGGCTCATCTGAAATCGAATCGACGCTTAGGCGGCGTGAGAACGAAATATATGACCAGATGGTATAGACGGCAACAATGGGAACGAAAATAGCTGCTGCGATGGTCATGACTGTTTGGGTAGCTGACGTGGCAGAAGCCTGAACCAATGTCAACCCATAAGCATCGTCAATATATGACTTGAGTGCGAATGGAACAGTCGTGGTGAAGATAAATACAACCGCGAATGCGACTCCAGCCATGTTGGCAAAGAATCCAGCTTTTTCTTGACCTTTAAGGGTGAAGAATGTGGAGGCCAACAAACCAACAGCAGCGAGTACTAGTGGGATAATCGCGTACCCGGTAGTGGAGTACGCAAAGAATGCCCACAATGCCCATACTGCGGTAAGACCGGTAGATACCAGTGAGGTCTTCTTTGCCAATGCCTTCGCACGATTAGAGAAATCACCAGAAGTCTTGAGTGCTAACCAAAGCGCGCCATGAGTCAAGAACAATGAGACGACCACGAGGCCAGCTGCGATTGTAAATGGCGTGAATAGCGAGAAGAAACCACCAGTCAAGAAGTGCTGGTTGCCTTGAGCTAGGGCCGCATCAATTTGGGTTGGATCTGCTGGTACGAAAGTGGAAGGGTCGCCAGCAACCCCGTAGGTACCAACTTGAATTGCCATACCTTGGACTAGGTTACCGAAAGCGACTCCCCAAACAAGGGCGACTAGCCACGCTGAGCCAAAGTGGATGTAGTCCCATGCGGTGCGCCATGCGTCAGAGTTAATCTTTCCGCGCCATTCAATAGCTGAAATACGCAGGATAAGAAGTACCAAGACCAAAACGAGGGCAATGTACATGCCGGAGAACATGGTTGCATACCATTCTGGGAACGCCGCAAAGGTAGCTCCGCCTGCAGTGAGTAGGAATACCTCGTTACCGTCCCAGTGTGGGCCAATAGTATTGAGCTGAAGACGTCGTTCTTTTTCGTTGCGTGGCAAAATGCGCAGTAGCATACCAGTACCGAATCCGAAGCCTTCGAGAGTAACGTAGCCGATCCACAAAACGATGATGAGGATGAACCACAGAATTTGTAGGAATGAAAGATCCATGAGTATGTGTCCTTTCCTCAGTAACCGAAGCTGAGCTTGGTTTCCGAATTAGTGTGATCGAATTGTTGTGCGATGTTCTTAGTTGTATTGATACCTTCACGAACGTAGCGCTTGATCAACACGTACCAAACAACGCCAAGAGCAGCATAGAGCAGAGTGAAGATGGTCAATGAGATAAGTACTTCAGCTGGTACGACGCTCTGAGAAACGCCGAAGTCAGTGAGCTGCTTGACCATTTCGCTTGGTGCTAGCTGATCTGCGAGCTGCATGTTTGGATAGACAACCCATGGTTGGCGGCCCATTTCGGTAAGAATCCATCCGAAGATAGATGCGAGGAATGGGAACGGAATCGTCCAGAGGAAGAGTTTGGCTGCGCCACCTGAACGGATAACCCGATCGCCACGTAACATCCAAAGGCCAATAACTGCCAATAAGATAGAAGCGAATCCAAGTGCCATCATGATTCGGAACGAATAAAAGGCAATAAACGGGTTTGGAAGATAGTTCACGTCGTCACCGAATTCGTTACCGAATGCTTGGGCAAACTGTTCTTGGATTTCTTTGGCCCCAGTTAGTTGCGACTCTGGGCCGGAGAAGTGGTTGGTGACCATGAATGATTCGAGACCTGGAATGGGAAGGGTGACGATGTTGTCTGATTTAAGCTCAGTGCCGGTCATCAGCAACGCTAGTGGTGCGTTTTCCTCATTCTCAGCAATACCCATAGCCGCAATCATCTTAGTGGGCTGTGCTTCGTAAATATGCTGACCCATAAAGTGGCCAGTCGTTACTGCGAGGATCCCTGCAACAGCAAGGACTTTCAGGCCGAACCGTGCAGCTGGCTTCCACAGTTCGATAGCTTCTTGCTCATTCTTGTTCTTAACGTTACGAACCATCCACCAGATGGAAACGCCGGTCACCAAAGCACCTGCAACCATCAAAGATGCGCTGATAGTGTGAGCAAACGCGTAGAGAGTAGTAGTTGAGAAGACGACTTCAAGGAATCCGCCGATACCGTCAAGTTCAGCGCGACCGCTCTCCGGATTGACAACTGCGCCAACTGGATTCTGCATGAACGAATTTGCTGCCAAGATGAAGAGTGCAGAAATGTTCGTTCCCAAAGCAACAAGCCAAATCGAGACAGTGTGGGCCTTCGGGGAAACTCGTCCGCGTCCAAAGATCCATACTCCGAGGAATACCGACTCAAGGAAGAACGCTAAGAGCGCTTCGAATGCTAGTGGGGCACCGAAGATATCGCCAACATATCGAGAGTACTCAGACCATGTCATTCCGAACTGGAACTCTTGAACGATACCAGTAGCGACACCTAGTGCGAAGTTAATTAGAAGTATTTTTCCAAAGAATTCGGACAGCTTGAGCCACTTAGTGTCTCCTGACCGAAGCCATTTAGTTTGTAAGTATGCGACTAGTGGAGATAGGCCGATCGTCAACGGGACCAGTATGAAGTGATATACCGTTGTAATGCCGAACTGCCACCGCGCAAGGTCGAGGACATCCACCTTTTTCACCTTCCGTGCGACCTAGATTTTGATATTTTCCGGATAGGCCTTTAAGCCCAATCTGATATGTCCGTGCATACTGTAGCTGACAGCAATGTGATAGAGACACATCAGTTCCTTAATGTAATCATGTCTCATTTGGCGACAATATGCCAGTTCATTTGGGAAAGTTAGTAGAGTAATTTTAGGAATTCTGTCCTACTGCACATCTGTGCAGGTTTGTTGGACTTGCCAACAGAATTAGGCAATAGGACCCTTACTTAAGTCCCGTTCGTGTTATCGAGGGTGTTTCTATGGGAGGAACCGTGTAGACTGTACCTAGGTTGTTGTGCATCTAGCAACCGAAGTTATTCAAGTGCGCCGCTTAAGCGTTGCTGCCGGGATAGCTGACCATAGAGACTTACACAGGTGAAGCTGTGAACAATGCTAAGCATGCTCGCGATGCACGAGTGTGAAATAGGGGGTATCCGATGGCCGATGAAGCCATGGATGTTGTCGTACCTGAGGGTAAAAAGACTAAGCGCACACGTGCGCGCAAAACATCAGAAAAAAAGACTCACGACAAAGAAGAGATCAATGAGTCGGTTGCTCAATCGCTTGCAGAGTTATCGCAAAAACCGCGTAAAAAAGCGGTAAAAGTCGCTGATCCGACGTCGATTGTTTTTTCTGCGGGACAATCGGAGTCAGCTGTGACTGTTCCTGATATTGTTGTTTCGACGCCGATGACGTCACTTTTGTTCCAAGAGCCAGATGTGACTCGAGCCGTGCGTGCTCGTCGCAAGCGCAAAGAAGAGCAATCAGAGACATCTGATATAGACGTAAAAGTATCGGAGAATTCGCAGTCTTCTGAAGACGAGAATGAGAATACTCTAAGTGAATCGACGCGTAAGCGACGCCGTGGTACTAGGGGTGGTCGGCGCTCTGCCGATGGTGATGAAGAACGTCAAAAGTCTGTTTCCGAAACAGAGGAAAACGTGTCTGGATCTGAAAGTGCCGGGCAACGGAAAACTAAGAAGAGTAAGCCAGCAGTTGAGCCTGAAGAAGTAAGCGGATCGGATGAACCGACTGTTCGACGTCGGCGTCGGCGCCGTTCTACTGAAACGGTAGTTGACGAAGTTACTGCGCCGAAAGGTTCAACTCGTCTGGAAGCCAAACGTCAACGCCGTAAAGAAGGTCGTGACGGTGGACGTCGTCGACAAACGATCACTGAATCCGAGTATCTGGCACGCCGGGAATCTGTCGATCGGGAAATGCTTATCCGTGAACGTGACGGACTGAACCAAATCGCGGTTATTGAAGATGGCGTTTTGGTTGAGCATTATGTCGCTCGCCACACCCAGTCATCGATGGTTGGTAACGTATATCTTGGTCGGGTGCAAAACGTGTTGCCGTCCATGGAAGCTGCCTTCGTTGACATCGGTAAAGGCCGTAATGCGGTGCTTTATGCTGGCGAAGTTAATTGGGATGCTACCGGGCTTGATGGTAAGCCTCGCAAGATTGAGCAAGCTCTAAAATCTGGTGACCCAGTACTCGTTCAGGTCACTAAAGATCCGATCGGGCATAAAGGTGCACGTTTAACTGCCCAGATCACCTTGGCTGGCCGCCACCTGGTTTTGGTTCCTGGTGGAGCGATGACTGGTATTTCGCGGAAACTGCCGGAACGGGAGCGCACACGGCTTAAGAAGATTCTTAAAGAAGTTGTGCCTGAAGAACACGGCGTTATCGTGCGCACCGCTGCCGAAGGCGCAACAGAAGAACAACTTAAGCAAGACGTTGAACGCCTCATGAAGTCATGGGCAGATATCGAAGCTAGGTCGAAGTCGTCAAAGAATGCTCCATCATTGCTGAAAGGTGAGCCAGAACTCGCTGTTCGCGTTGTCCGAGATATCTTCAACGAAGATTTCCGGTCGTTGCGGATTTCTGGTGATAACGCGTGGGAGACTATTTCCCATTATGTGCAAGAGCTGTCACCGGAACTCGTTGATCGTTTGGATAAGTGGGAGTCTGACCAAGATATATTCCAAGAAAATCGCGTTGATGAGCAGCTGCAGAAAGCATTTGATCGCAAAGTATTTTTACCTTCTGGCGGTTCGCTCGTTATTGATCGTACCGAGGCAATGACGGTTATTGACGTTAACACCGGCAAATTTACTGGAACAGGTGGCTCGCTAGAAGAAACCGTCACACGCAATAATTTAGAGGCTGCTGAAGAAATAGTTCGCCAATTGCGACTGCGTGATATCGGCGGCATTATCGTGGTTGATTTTATTGATATGGTTTTGGAAGCAAATCGAGACCTTGTGCTACGCCGTTTAATTGAGTGTCTCGGACGGGATCGTACACGCCATCAGGTGGCAAAAGTGACCTCGTTAGGTCTGGTGCAGATGACTCGTAAGCGTGTCGGGCAGGGCTTGGTTGAAGCATTCTCTACTACTTGTGAGTGTTGTGAGGGACGTGGATATATCAGCCACGACCACCCGGTCGAAAAAGATGAAGAAATTCACGTTTCGCAACGTCCTGGAAAGAAGGAAAAGAAGAACGACGTCGCTGCGCCGGTTGAAGCCGATCCGAAACACGAAGAAGTAAAGGCGGCGCTGGCAACAATTGCAGCAGCGGCAACAACGAAGCATGAGGATGACGGAACCGATAACGGAGAAAGCGATTCGGAACAGTCACCAGTGAAACGGGGACGTCCGCGTAAGAACGCGGATAGTAAGAAGTCTAAGAAGACTAACTCAAATAATCGGAGTAAGAAAAAAGCCGATACAGCAAAAGCTGGAACCAGCAGTATAGCAACAGTAGATCAACCCACTGAACCCAAAGCTGAGGCGAAAGCTGAAGTCAAAAAGGCGAAAAAGCGTGTCACTTCATCAGGCACAATAACGCCAAATAGTAGTGGTTCATCTGCTATCATGAGTTTCCCAGTGAAAAAATAAGCTGGAGAAAAATTGCAATTGTGGTCTGAATCGCTCGAGTTAAACTTGTGTCTAACCGCGTGGTTCAGTATTGTTAATTGCTGGCGCACTTTATTGCGCTAAACATTTTCAGGGCATCCGATCCCGGATGCATCAGTTTCGACAGAGATGAGCAGAACGTGGTTTACGCGATTGTCAAGGTAGGCGGCCGCCAGGAAAAGGTGTCTGTCGGTTCCGTCGTCGTTGTGGACAAGATTGCAGGCGAAGCTGGCGACAAGGTCGAGCTCGAGCCGATCATGCTCGTCGACGGTGACAAGATCACCTCAGCAGCGGATGGCATCAAGGCCAAGGTCAGCGCCGAAATTGTTCGCGATGAGAAGGGTCCAAAGATCTCAATCATCAAGTACAAGAACAAGACAGGTTACCGGAAGCGTCAAGGCCATCGCCAAAAGCTTACCCGTGTTAAGATCACCGATATTAAGTGATTGATTAACTTACCGTCCAACGAGCTGTTATAAAGAAGAAGGTCTAGACATGGCACATAAGAAGGGCGCTAGCTCTACTAGTAACGGTCGCGACTCTAACGCGAAGCGCCTCGGCGTTAAGCGTTTCGGTGGCGAGTTTGTTAACGCAGGCGAGATCCTCGTGCGTCAGCGCGGCACTCACTTCCACCCGGGTGCCAACGTTGGCCGCGGTAAGGATGACACGCTGTTCGCACTTGAGACTGGTCACGTTGAGTTTGGTACTCGCCGTGATCGCAAGGTCGTGAACATCGTCGCGGCTCAGGCCTGATTGGCACGAGTCCTATACGACATACTCGAGAGGGTGGAGGGCGTAAGCTCTCCACCCTCTCGTGCATTATTTCAATTATTCTAAGGAAACCACATGGCAAGCTTTATTGATCGAGTCGTCCTCCATCTGGAAGCCGGTAAAGGCGGCAACGGTGCGGCATCTGTACGCCGTGAAAAATTCAAGCCTCTTGGCGGGCCAGACGGAGCGAACGGCGGCCATGGTGGTGACATTATTTTTAAAGTTGATCCACAAGAGACCACTCTGTTAGCTCTTCACCACACCCCGCACTTGAAGGCGACTAATGGAAAGCCTGGTGCTGGGGATCTTCGGCATGGTAAGCGGGGAGATGACCTTGTTGTTCTGGTTCCAAACGGCACAGTCGTTAAGGATTTAGACGGCAACATTTTAGCTGATATGACTGGCGCTGATGTCGAGGTTATCATCGCAGAAGGTGGACAAGGTGGGCTCGGAAATGCTGCGCTTGCGTCTCCGAAACGTAAAGCTCCTGGTTTTGCGCTCCTCGGCGAAGAAGGTGAAGCGCGAGACGTTGTTCTCGAGTTAAAATCGGTTGCGGATGTAGCGCTGGTAGGATTTCCATCTGCTGGTAAATCTTCATTGATCGCAGCAATGTCGGCTGCACGGCCAAAGATCGCAGATTACCCCTTCACTACACTTGTTCCTAATCTGGGAGTAGTCGAAGCTGGCGATATGCGTTTCACTATGGCAGATGTTCCTGGCCTGATCCCAGGGGCGTCTGAAGGCAAGGGCTTGGGACACGAATTTTTGCGCCATATCGAACGCTGCGCTGCTATCGTGCACGTTGTAGATTGCGCAACTCTTGAGCCTGGCCGTGATCCAATCAGCGACTTGGAAACAATCGAAGCTGAACTTTCTGCATATGCCGATTCTATTCCGCCTATTGAAGGGCGCGTCCCATTGATGGAACGTCCTCGTATCGTCGTTTTAAACAAAATCGATGTACCAGATGCTTATGAGCTTGCAGATTTCGTAACTGAAGAGCTCAAGAGCAGGGGCTTTGCGGTATTCCAGGTTTCTGCAGCCACTCGTTTAGGACTGCGTGAACTAGGGTTTGCCCTGGGCACGATTGTCGAGCATTTGCGGTCGCAAGAGTCGACAGTGGAGGATACTCGACCAGTTATTCGTCCGTTGGATAAGAAAGAAGACTCGACGTTTACGATCACTCCTAGGAAACGTGGGGATCAAGTCTTTTATCAGATTCGCGGTAACAAACCCGAACGATGGGTGCGTCAGACTGATTTCTCTAACGACGAAGCTGTTGGATACCTTGCCGACCGGTTAAATAACCTTGGTGTTGAAAAGCAACTAATGAAAGAGGGCGCCCGGGCTGGTGATATGGTCGTTATTGGTTCGGAAGAAGACGGAATGATCTTTGATTGGGAACCAACTATGGCGACCGGCGCTGAACTTCTTAGTCCACGTGGTACAGATATCCGTCTTGGTGAGTCGGCACGTCCAACTCGCCGGGAACGTAAGAGTCAGTACCATGAGATGATGGACGCGAAAGAAGCTGCACGTCGTGAGTTGTGGATGGAGCGTCAGGCCGGGGTGTGGACTGATCCAGACAGCGTAACAGTTGCTGACGAATAGAGAACGATTTTGTAAGCCACTTGACTAAGTAAGGCACCCTCATATGTTATGTGTGTCAATTCACGCGGTGGCGTAGCTTGTTGATTTTTAGCTGTAATATCAGTGTTTAGTGTCTTAGAGACCGGCAAAGGTATATAGGTATTGAATGGTTATCGTCATAGTCCCTTGCTTAGATAGTCAATAAAGGGTAAATTCCTAATCAATATCCGAGGGAACACTATACGTTCGCTTGATGTGATATAAGTAGCTCTGCGGAGCTGCGTGGATTTTACTAGGACGTGCCATGACAATCGATATAGACGTGAGCCAACAAGCTATTCAACACGTGTCTGTCCGAAGTTCCGATGTGGTGCATGGTAAGCATATGACCTCTGCTTGGCTGGGTATAGATCTGTCTATGCTAGGGGTACAGAGTTTTGTTAATCCACTTGTGCCCGAGAAAGAACCTTTCCACTATCCGAAAATGATGGCTGCCACTCGTGCTGCTGCTAATGGGGGTCTTGATTTTGTGGCTCTTTCGGCGGAGTTTTGTGCAGATGGCATGAGACCGCATGCAACTTTGGATGCAGTGAATGTAGCGGCCCAATTGCGGGGAGTCGAAGGAGCTGGGATTATTGCTGAAGTATTGGCCGAGCCTACTCTCATTCGTCAAGCTATCGATACTTTTGCTGTTGATGGAGCGGGCTGGGCCTCGCTTGCAGTGCGCATTCCACCTGTAATTGATTCAGCGCAATTGATAGCGGCATTTCGCGAAATTGAGCTAGCCGGCATCGGGCTAGTTGTTAATGTGAGGTCAACTGATTTAACGTCAGATATTGTTCGAGTGGTTGCAAAGTATGCGAACATGGTGCGTCTTCAAGTGCCAGATCCGCATGTAGCGCGTGGTTTGCGGTACAAGATCCGCGCGATGGCTAACAGTGTTGGCAGAGATGTTCCCATAGTTGTGGATCTGGGGGTAGTAATATCGGCTACCTCGAGCGCAGCAAATGAACGAGCACTCTTAGTCTCAGCTATTAACGGTGAAGAACTTTTTAGTGATATTCCCAAGATATGTGGGACTGTCTACGATGTAGCTGACGCAATTGAACGATGGGTGGGGCTAGGTGCAGCTGATGGTGTGGTAGTCCATCCGGCATCGTTGCCTACTGACTTAGCTTCTCTTATTCGAGGAGTAGTTCCGTTATTGAGCGGCCGTGCAGGAGTAGAAGTGAAACAACAGTCTTTGGTCTAGTTGTTAAAGGCCTATAGTTAAGCGGACACGAAAGATTAAACTTCGTGTCCGCTTAACTTATGCCATGTGAAATTTACTTAGCTTCTTCAGATGTTGCCTCGTTAATCTTCGCACGAACTTCGTCCATGTCAAGCTCCCCGGCTTGCTTGAGAAGCGCTTGAAGCTGATCGCGCGACAGAGCACCAGCGCCTTCATATAGGCGGATACCATCGCGGAAAACCATCACGGTTGGAATGGACATAACCTGGAAAGCTTGAGCAAGCTCAGTTTGTTCCTCGGTATTGACCTTTCCAAATGTGATCTCAGGATGTTGCTCAGAAACAGCTTCGAAGGTCGGTCCGAACATGCGGCATGGTCCACACCACTCTGCCCAGAAATCAAGTACGGTAATTCCACTATTCACATGGTCTTTAAAGTTGTCTGCAGTAATTTCAACGGTAGCCATCTAGAGGCCTTTCTCTTCGGTTTATCTAACCTGATTGTTTGACACCAAGAATAACGCATATAGCTTCCAGTTATTCCATGGCATGAGTCTTTTCGTTTTCAGCTGATTTGTCTCATGGTGACGTTGCTCTAGTGGATATCTCATAAGAACAATCTCCGATAAAATGATTGGTATGACGAGAACTGATACCCAGATGAGGAACGGCCAGAGCGGTCAAGCATCGTACCAACCTCGCCGGATTGGCATTATGGGTGGAACGTTTGATCCCATTCATCATGGTCACTTGGTTGCTGCCTCAGAAGCTCAACATGTTTTTGATCTTGACGAGGTGGTATTTGTCCCGGCGGCAGATAATCCATTCAAAACAGATCGGCATATTTCGCTGGGAGAACATCGGTACCTAATGACGGTGATTGCCACGGCGTCTAACCCTCGGTTTTCGGTTTCTCGTGTCGATATTGATCGCGGCGGGAAAACATACACAATTGATACGTTGCGTGACATCCGTCGGGCATATCCTCACGATGAGCTCTTTTTCATTACTGGGGCAGATGTGCTGCCACAAATTTTGCAGTGGAAAGATTCCGATGAGCTATGGAAACTGGCCCATTTTGTAGGAGTTAGTCGACCAGGACATCAGTTGGATATGTCTGGTCTGCCGGAAGATGGAGTGTCGTTGCTTGAAATTCCTGCTATGGCAATATCGTCAACTGACATCAGAAATCGTGTAAAAGCCGGCATACCGGCGTGGTATTTGGTTCCCGATGGGGTAGTTCAGTACATCTACAAGTATCATTTATATAGACCAGAAGAAGCGCAGACAATTTCCATTGCTTCGATTGCAGGGGATTGCCAAGATGGATCAGGGGCTCGAAGCTACTGTAGGGAAGGAGCGGATAGGCATGAGTGATACTCCGCGCATGAGTCGCCGGCAAATGAGAGAGCAGGGTAAGTTAGCCGTTCGCCCTGCTGACGGAATTGACGTCAGTGAAACGACTGAACTCCGTCTACGTCGACCTTCCCGCAAAGAGCTTCGTGAAGCTCGAAAAGGTGAGACGGGGATGCTCCCAGCAGTTTCTGATGCTGAGGAAAAGAATTCTCAACCAGAGCGTCTATCGGTTTTTGATAGGTTCGAAGTCGCTAAGCAAGATGAGGCTGAATCTACTACGAAAGTAGTTCGTGACGAGACAGTCGAACCTGAAGAAAAGCCGGAAGTATCGCTAGAGGAAGTTGCGCCTGAGGATCTGGAATCTGATACTGATGATTCGATCGAGGACTCAGATGAAACTACGATGCGCGAACGTTTATTGTCGATGACTCGTCGTAAGCACACGGAGGAGAATCAAGAAGTCGCAAATGGCGATATTTCGAGAACTTCTGTGATGCCTGAAGGGGCGGACCTGGACGACGACGAACTCAGTCAGCTTGTTGCTCCGGAAAAAGTCGACGATGAGCCTTTGGAAAAGAATAGCTCAGATTTGGTTTCAGATTCTGATGAAGCTATGTCTTATTATGAGGACGATGACGATAGTGTTAGTCCAAGAAGAACCATTCTTAATTACATCCTTCTTATATTGATTGCAACTTTAGTTGGAATTCTTGTAGGACTAGTCATAAATTCGGTCTTCTTCAGTGCTTCTCCAGCTTTCGAGCAAGAGGCTACCCTTCTACAGCAGTTCTTGTTGTAATTTATTTCGTTCAAACAATTTATAAAGGATTTTCGTGACCGCAACACAAGAAGCAATTGACCTAACGATCGTAGCCGCTCGAGCTGCTGCTGATGTTAAGGCGACTTCCATTACTGCTATTGACGTAGCTGATCGTCTCGCACTTACAGATACTTTTTTAGTGGTGTCTGGGTCAACAGAACGTCAGGTGCGCGCTATTGTTGATTCTGTAGAAGAAGCTCTGCATAAAGCTGGATGTAAGCGCCAACGCCGAGAAGGCATGGAAGGTGAGGCTCACTGGGTCTTACTGGACTTCGGCATTATTATGGTCCATGTTCAGCAAGATGAAGACCGCGAGTTCTATGCGCTTGAAAAACTCTGGGCAGACTGCCCGGCCATCGAATTGCCAAATGATATTCAGGGTTCTGAAGCAGCGCAAGAATCTACACTCGCTGCTTATTTCTCTGGCGGTATTGAAAACGCCACTGGAGTGATTGCTACGTCGTCGGAATCTGACTGATAGTTGAATTCATGCCAGTCAAACGAATCATTCTTCTGCGGCACGGACAGACTAAAAATAATTCTGAGGCTCGCATACAAGGTACTCAAAACACGCCATTGAATTCTGTTGGGCGTGCGCAAGCAGTGGCTGTTGCACAGCAGTTGTCAGAACTTGGCATCACGCGCATCATCGCTTCTGATCTTGAGCGCGCCTATGACACTGCGTTGGCAGTGGGTAAGCGTATAGGTTTACCTGTCCAAGTCGATAGCCGTTTGCGCGAACGTGGGTATGGTGATTGGGAAGGGAGAACTTCCGCAGAAATACAAGCTAGTTATCCGGTTGACTGGAAACGCTGGCGTGCTGGTGAAGAGCCCGGTGTTGCTGGCGTCCAAACTCGGCGCGATAACGGTGAACAAGTGGCGCAGGCAATTAACGATCACATTTTGGCATTGGCTGACGATCCGAATGAGCACACGTTGCTTTTTACTAGCCACGGATCTGCGTTGGTCAACGGCGTTATGGTACTTATGGGGCAAGATCCATCTATTTGGAATATGCTTCAAGGTTTAGATAACTGCCATTGGGCAGAGTTACTACCAAGACATGGTGCCACTCCGCCTTGGCGGGTAAAGTCTTGGAATCGATTCCTTGTTGAAACCAGCACATAACCGAGTGGAGTGAGTTGTTTCACTAGGTTTTGAGGCTTTGTTGTTTTGCTTTTCCATCTTCAAATATGTAATATTAATGAGGTCTTACGGGGCATTGGCGCAGTTGGTAGCGCGCTTCCATGGCATGGAAGAGGTCAGGGGTTCGAATCCCCTATGCTCCACCATCAACCGGTCGGGAGTTCTCGGCCGGTTTTTATGTGGTCTGGAACGCGCCTATGCGTTACCGTAAATTTCACATATCGGGCATTTATTTATGTGCTGAAAAGTGTTGTCAACTTGTGACATTCGAACACTTTATATAATCATTTATCCGAATTCTCCGTAAAGCGTTTAAGGTGAAGTTAGTGTGAAATGTTAAAAACCTTTGTGATAAAAGTGACGCAAAGATAGATAATGTCTAATTTCTATTGTTATTAAATTGTTTCCTGAGAAGGCGACATCGTTATTTTGATCTGTCTCACACTGCCATTTTGGCACTAGTCGATTTTTTGTCAACTAATCGTTGGGTGCACAATCTTCTTGTGGCCAGCAAATGTGGGTCACGTCATAAAGTAATAGATCAATGAAGACAGGGGCAAGACCATGACACGGAGAATTCTTGCAACAGTGGCAGGCACGGCAATACTTGCGGGTACGCTTATGCCAATCTCGGCTTTTGGGCTAGAGAATCCAGCGACACCGGAGTCGCTGAAAACACCAGTCGTCGCAAATCTGACTGTAGATGACGCGAAACCGTCGTCGTCGGTGAATAACGAAAAAGATGCACCAGCGCCAGTAGCTACAGACGCAACTGGAGAAAAAGCAAAGCAGGAAACACCGTTAAAGAAGTCAGTGGCTACGCAGACTGACGGTGCGACTACTCAGGCTTCTAACACGCGTGAGATCGATAAGTATGTTCGTTCGCTGCAGTATGATCCCGTCGGAGTGCTTGCCGTTCAAGGAGAGCATGTAGAAAACGTCCCGGTGACGAGCGAATCCTACAAGAATGGAACGTACACAGTTTTCAAGCATGAAAAGAAGTCGTTCAATAATCTTCGTGGCGACTTGTCCGTCATTGAAGCAAACAATGCCGCGATTTATCCAGGTGCGTTGGTTAAAGCCAACGAGAATCTGTCTAAGGGAAGTCCAACCGCCGTCGGCATCGAACGAGCACCACAGGTCATCAGCGTTGATCTTCCGGGCTTAGTTGACGGAAAGAACCGAAAGACAATCGACCAGCCAAACAAAAGTACTGTTGAACAAGGAGTCAATGAATTACTGCAGGGATGGACAAACCTACATGCTACCTATCCAAATCATGCAGCCAAAATTTCTTACGACGAATCCATGGTGAACTCGAAAGAGCAACTGGAAGCAAAGTTTGGTCTAGGATTCGAAAAGGTAGCGAATAAGCTCGATGTCAATTTTGAAGCAATTCATAAGCATGAACATCAAGCAGCTATCGCTTCGTTCAAGCAAATCTTCTTTACTGTTTCTACCGATACGCCGAACGATCCGCACGATTTATTCGGCAAAGATGTAACCAAGCAGGACCTTATTGATCGGGGAATTGACGGTAAGAATCCGCTTGGCTACGTATCGAATGTCAGCTACGGCCGGCAGATTTTTGTCAAGCTGGAAACTGACTCGACCGATAATGAAGTCAAGGCAGCGTTCAATGCAGTGTTCAAGGGAAGCTTCGGCAACGGCAAAGCTGATGCTGAAGCAAAGTACAAGAAGATCTTGAATCAGACTCGAGCAACGGTTTACATCCTTGGCGGTAGCGCCAAGAGCGGGGTGGAAGTAGCAACTGGAAACATCGATGATTTGAAGCGAATCATCAAGGAAGAAAGCACCTACTCCACAAACGTTCCGGCAGTTCCAGTTTCTTACACGGTGAACTTCCTTAAGGATAACCAGCGAGCAGTAGTGCAGAATACGGGGGACTACATTGAAACCACCGCTACCACCTACAACTCTGGCTTCATTACCTTGCGTCACAAGGGAGGCTATGTCGCGAAAGTTGACCTGACCTGGGATGAGATCAGCTACGACGATAAAGGCGTAGAACATGTCAAGCCATTCAAGTGGCATGGGACTTGGAAGGCACGCACTCGTGGATTCCGCGAGCGCATCCAAATTCCACCAAACGCCCGCAACGTCCACCTCATTGCTGGTGAAGCAACTGGCTTAGCGTGGGATCCATGGTGGACCATCATCGACGAGAAGAATATTCCGATCGTCAAGGATAGAGAGATTGTTCTTCGTGGCACGACATTGAACCCATGGTTCAAGAATATTGTTCATGAGTAAACCCCGAGCTCTATGGCGATAGCTGCTGAGGCCCTTCTGGATGAGATGTTCAGAAGGGCCTCAGTGTGCGTTAGGCACTGGATAGCACTGGCTGAGTATCCGTTGCATAGTGCGGTATTCCTGTGGTGTTACAGAAAGATGCCAGTTAGCTTTTACCCGTAGCTGTTGCTGGATGTAGGAGCAGTGAAAGCTGGTATCGGCTGGTAGCCACTGTGCGGCGTTTGCGGCGCCCTTATCTTGATTTTGTTGCCCGTCTACAGCTAGGAGATTTGTGGGATCGTTGGCGAAGAGTTCCCGTTGGTGTGGCGGCCAGGTCCAGGCTCCCGATCGCCACGCATCGCCGAGCGCGACGACGTGATCTATTTGGACCAGTGCTGACGTTTCTTTTCCGCGGATAAAATTTATCGTGTGTCCGGTATATGGTTCAGCGAGTTTCCCTTCGACGACGACGCAGTTGTGGGTGCCTGATTTAAAAATGGGATCTGTGATGTCGCGGGCTAAGATGTCGTTTCGAGTATCGCAACCGTTATGGTCAATATCTGCCCACGGCTGGCCAAATTCGCTCCGGCGGTATGCAGGAGTTGAAGCGTGTTCAGTTCGAATGGTTAAGGAAGATAGGAGCTGCTGATTTTCCGGGTTCGGTATGGGGTACGACGGCGGAGTGGACAGTGGGCCGCGCCAATCGTCTGGTCCTATCTTCCAGCCGAACCGCTGTTCTAAACCTGCTATGTCTGGTCCTAGACCAGGTAGTGTCAGCCAAGCGCAGAGAATAGCGGATAGGGCATAGAGGGTTTTATCAAGGCGGTGGCGGTTCATATTTTTATAATTGCATAGTTGACGATAGCTGATTTTTTCTTATCCACAAGGGGGTGGTTTTCCACAACGGTAGTGATTCTCGACGTCGTCTGCTCACTAAGTAAGTAACTCGTTGGTTAATGGAACAAGAAGTGTCCATGAGTAGTGGAATGCGGCCAAACGTTCCTCTCCGGCCGTGGTGAGCTGATAGACCTTACGGTTAGAATTTTCGTGGGCAAGGGAGAATCTATATCGAGCATTTAGCAATTGTGCTATCAACACAGCATAGGGCACACCGCACAGTTAAAGCAGTGCCAGGGGAGGGGTGTGCGGATAGGTCCTAGATCGTTATTTTCGCAAAGTTGGCTGAACATATGCGTAAATTACAATAATTACAACGATAGAGATCGAAATAATAAAAGGTATGAGTGGATTCCAACCGTAGAGTGCGGTGGAAACTGCTGGGGCAATCGCATAAGCGATCCCATTATTTGCATTAATGAGTCCCGCAACAGCGCCTTGCTCGCTTGTGTTTGTTTGCAAAGTTGGGCCGGTATTATATCCGGGCATCGCGAATCCCATTCCTAGACCGACCAAGACGCACGCTATCCCCAATAATAGGTGTGAGGTGGTAGGCCACATGCATGCAACTCCAAGTAGTAGTACTATCAATCCCGTTCGAAATAGTTTGGCGGCACCCCATCGTGTTTTTGGAGCGATGACAGCTTGGGTAACGATCATTGTTACGCCCATAATTGTTAGATAGACAGCGGTGACTGCTGCGGTAGTATCGGATGCAAGCAGGAACCTATCTTGAACTGTGAACCCGAAGATTGTTGCTATTGAGGAAAATACAATGAATAGTAGTAGCCCGCCAATGAGCCATGGGCGTACCCGAGGGTCGCGAAATTGAATATGTTTGGGTTTTTCGATGAGCTTTGCCGCAGCTTGCGGTTTGAATTTAACAATCAATACGACGACGGAGCTCAGCATAACTACCGGCATGACAACTAATGGGAGCATGAGGCCACCAATTGCTGCTAACAGGCCTCCCATGATACCGCCAACGATGGAAGCCATGCCGTATGCTGCTCCAATCATTCCGGTTGCTTTTACTCGTCCCGCTTCCGAGGCAGTATGCGTGACAAGATGAGTTTGGGCGGTAGGGGACACGGCAGAAATTCCAGCGCCGTATATTAAGCCACGCGTTACCATGACGCCGATAACAAGGCCGGGCCCTGCAAGAATTTTGTTCATGCCTAGATAAGAGAGTATTCCGAAGACTGTCAATGAAGTGATAGCGATCAACATTCCAGTCACGATGACTCGTTTGACACCTAGGCGTTGAGAGGTGCGGCCCCAATAAGAACTCATGACGGCTAAAACTATGGCTGCAAATGAGATAGTTAGGCCAATGTGCCATTCTTGTAAGCCCATTTCGCGCGACAGTGGTGCAATGATGGGATTGAGTAACATCTGCCCCAAAAATGCCAAGAATACTGTTGTTGTTACCAGTTTGGCTTGTGCAGAGGAAGGAATAGTCTCGGTTTTATTACGGGATTTGCTTGGGGTTTTCATATTTCTCACTTCCATCTAGAACACTGTTCTACATTGGCAAGTTTAATGACGGGCTGTAACGCTGTCAATAGTGAGGTACGGTGTAGATATGGGGAAAACAACCGCGCGCAGAGTAGGTCTAAACAAGGAAATCATCCTTGAGAAAGCTATTGATTTATCACAATCCAAAGGCATTGAAGGCTGGTCAATACGCGATATTGCTAGAGAGTTAGATGTGGTGCCCTCGGTTATCTACCATTACTATCCACATAAGGAAGCGCTATGTGATTCGGTTGTGGATCGTGTGTGCGCCGATATTGAACTTCCCGCTGAGGATCTTGATTGGAAGGCGTGGTTTAAAGCAGTTGCCCAAGTTATTCGCCCCGTGCTGTTGCGTTACTATGGCATTACTGATCGGTTTGCGCGCGGAAAGTTCACGACACTGTTCTTACCTGTCATAGACATCGCATACGAAAAACTCATTGAGGCCGGTTTTGGCGATAAAGCCGAGCTGGCGTATGTGATCATTACAAACTCAGTTATCCACACAATTGGGGCTCGCAACCTGCGTTCCGTGCATCAGACGGGGGAGCGCCATGACCTAGATGCAATGTTGGAACGTCTCAAACCGATGATGAAAGATTCTGTGGGGCTGAGCATGCTGGTAGCTAACTATCTCGGTCCACTTTCGGATCCGGAGCGCGAAGAGGAACTCTCACAGAAATACTATGATTTGACAATCGCTAGTGTCCTCGAAGGTGTGGAAAGCGTCCTGTTGCCGCAAGCGAATAATAGCAGTGATGCGCAGTCTTAGCCGCTATGGGTAAGTGTGGATCGTTTCGGTGTCGTCGTGCGGTGATCCTGACGTGATAGGGGATACACCCATCCACTGGAGTAGTGATTAGCAGTTATCTGCGAAAAACTGCTACGATATTTGATGCGGGGCATTGGCGCAGTTGGTAGCGCGTTTCGTTCGCAATGAAAAGGTCAGGGGTTCGAATCCCCTATGCTCCACCATTAGTACTCAACTTTTGATACAAAAGCGCGAGTACATTGAGAAGCCCTCGGGGCGTGCGTCTGATGTAGTCAGGCGCGTAACCCGAGGGCTTTTCGTGTTCTGGATGGGTACAGAGCGGGCCCAGAGGATGCCGCGCGGGACCTGCGGACTTCTCTGTCTCCTTCGGGATTAGCTAGAACGCGATCGGGATTGCTGCGCGCATCTGGCTGGCCAGGTCGCCTTCTTGGTTGCGGTGTGTTTTGGCGGCAAGGACGGGGTTGGGGACATCTGAGGCGTTGGAGGTGTCAGTGATCTGGGGGTCTAAGTCAATGCGGTCACACACGAAATTCGTACAACTGCGACGTCTTCTCGAAAAGAACTCGCATGCATATGATGGCCAAATACCTCGACACGAAGAAAACTGCCATCGCCACCCTTAGGCGGCCTCCACGCGAGCGAGAACAGGATCATGGCCACGATCGAACGCATCGATACCTACAAGGCACGATATGTGGAGGCGTCAATACATGGACTGGTTCCTCCCAGCATGGGAAATCATCTCCGAGGACGACCGTTTGGTGTTGGAAGCGTTCTTCCTCGGCGAAGGAACCCAAGAGGATGCGGTTCAGCAGATCTGCAACCGTTTCTACGTCGAACGCACCACCGCCTACCAAAAGAAGTCGCGCGCCTTGGCTCGTCTTGCGACCGCACTGTATGGACGACTATAGGTGTGCACCCAGTGCGTTAAAAGGTGTCAGGAACGGCGGATGCATATGCACCTTTTCCTATGAGACGATGTAGGTGGTTGAAAAGTAGGACAAGCCCCAAGAACCCAGCATCGGGAGCTTGGGGCTTCACCATGCTTAGGAAAGGAGCAAAAGCGATGCCAGTTAAACCAGCGTCCCCGTGCTCCCACCCGGGTTGCCCTGAATTGACACATGAACGCTTCTGCAAGGCCCATGCCACGGCGGAAGACGCACGCTATCGCAAGTACCAGCGTGACCCGAAGATCAACCGACGCTACGGCTCACGTTGGCGCAAAATCCGCGCCGCCTACATCGCACAACACCCGCTCTGTGAGGACTGCCTTGAAGCTGGGCGTCATACACCAGTGGCCGAAGTACACCACGTACTCCCGCTTGAACACGGCGGCACCCACAATTTCGATAACCTCCGGAGCTTGTGCAAGCCCTGCCACTCACGCCAGAGCGCGCTCGATGATGACCGCTGGAGGCAAGCACCGCGGGTTTACACGTATTGACGAGCCCGCACGTTTGTCACATCTGGGTAAAATGCGTAGATAACGTTTCGAATTGTGCGGTAGACTGACCTAGTATTTAACAAAACGAACAAAGGAGTTCGTGATGAAAGCTAAAGCCTTCGCCAAACCGCTGGTCGCCACTGGAATCTCACTGGCACTAGCCTTCTCAACGGCGGGTGTCGCTAGTGCTCAAGAAACCGAGACTGCGCCACTTGAGCCGCAAACTACCGTTGTCGATAATGTGATTACTGAGGCTGAGATTGATGCCTTTTCTCAGGAAGTTGCTGATAAGTTTGTTATTCTCATGCGAGATGGCATCTTCTACGATGGAAGTAGTTTCAGGAGCAATGACGACGTGTTGTCTGCCATGGGATTCTCTAACGAGGCAGATTTGATCAAAGAGCTTGTTGATTCATTAAATAACGGGGCGAATAACCGTTACGCCAATGTCTACACTGAACGTAGTTTGAGTTCTTTTGGAAAGTGTGTTGTGACCGGAGTATTAGGCTTCTCACCATTCCAAATCGATTACAACCTGCTCGGTAAGTACATCAAAGAAAAAGCTTGGAATAAGGTAGCTGACCTTTTGCAAAAGTATGCAAAGAAAGAGATTAAGAAGAAGGCTGGTAGCGTTCTCCTTAAGCAAATCATCAAGTCCACGCCAGCTGGCTTCGCAGCTTGGCTGGGAGTATATGCAGTAGGTTGCGCAGGAAAGGAAGCGTGGGACTGGTGGATTGGTTAAATCACATATCTTGGCGGGAACTGCTGACGGGTTTCGTTACGTTTTTAGCAGTTATCACCATTGTTACTGTGCTAACGTCTCTATTTTTTGAAATAAAGTTGGTTCTATCTATCACGATTCCAGCCTTTATCCTTGGTAGTCTTGTAATGATGATTCAGAAGTTGCGTTCCGAGTCGGATAGAGAAAGCTAAATAAATAGCTACTATATAGTAGCTACATGTTCCGATGGGTTGGGAGAACATTTATTTGTTCTCCCAACCCATCTCCATTTCTGCGTGCATCTGAATACCTTTGAACATTCCTTGACATTGCGACTTGCCCTATCCCTCAAACTATATAGCCTAGGGGGTCTTGAATCTCTAACCGCAGGTCAGAGGTCAGCGGGCGGGGCCAATCGCGCACAAAGTCCCCAATTCAAACAGGGTATTAACCGCTGTTATATTCTTTTGAGTTTGCGAAGCGTATTTTCGGCCTCCAATCCAAGGCCACAATGGCTTAAGGAAGGAGGCACATTATGGCTAAAGACGGTACGAATCGTGGTGGCCGCCGCGTGCGGGCTGGCGCGAAGCCTGATCCGTTGAATGAGAAGCTTGCTGCTGGGCGTTTAACTACTCGGCTGGAAGATCCGCTTAATGAGCCGTTTGATTTTGAGGGATCAGATATTGGTGATGGTGCGGTGTTGGCGGGTGAGCCGATGCCTGAACCGTCAGATTATCTCTCTGAGGTTCAGCGTGATGGCAAACCGCTTGGTGCTGACTTGGTGTATCGGGAGACGTGGCAGTGGTTGGACGCGCGTGGGTGTTCACAGTTTGTTGCACCAAGGTTGATTGAATCGTATGCGCAGGCTTTCGCTAGGTATGTGCAGTGTGAGCAGGCGATTTCGAAGTTTGGTCTGCTCGGTAAGCATCCGACGACGGGTGCTGCGATCGCTTCTCCGTTCGTTGCTATGTCTCAGTCGTTTGGAAAGCAAGCGAACGTGTATTGGTATGAGATTTACGAGATTGTGCGTGCTACGTGCACGAGTGATTATTCGGGCGGTACTCCGGGGGATGATGTGATGGAGAAGCTGTTGAAGACCCGCTCTTAATAATCTTTGATTTTTGTGTGCCTGCCCGGCATGGGTGGGCACTTTTTCGTGTCCTGATTCTTTGGAAAGTGAGTGTGTATGTTTATCAAGACTGCTGAGGCTGTGTGTGTTGGTCATCCGGATAAGTTGTGTGATTTGATTGCTGACACGATTTTGGATGACATTCTTTATGATGATCCTAGTGCGCGGGTTGCTGTGGAGGTGATGGCTGCGGGGCGTCGGATTATTGTCACTGGTGAGATCACTTCGAAGGTGCGGCCGCGTATTCGTGAATCGGTGCGCAACGCACTGATCACGGCAGGGTATTCACCGTGGCGCTTCTTAGTTTTTGTATGGACGCGCCGTCAGTCTCCAGATATTAACGCAGGAGTCTCCAAGTCTTTAGAGGCGCGCTTTGGTGATGACACGGATTTTGCTTTGCAGGGCGCTGGCGATCAGGGCACAGTTTACGGTTACGCCACGGCTGAGACGCTTCAGCGTTTGCCGTTGCCGCTCGTGCTTTCACATGAGATCTGTGGTCGTCTTGATGATGCTCGCAAGCAGGGAACTATTACTGGTATTAAGTCCGATGGTAAGGCTCAGGTGACGGTTCGTTATGACCAGGCCGGGCGACCAGTAGAGGTTGAGACGGTGGTGGTCTCTATCCAACACGATCCGAAGAAAGATCTGGATGAGTTGGATGCTGAGGTGAAAAGCTTGATTGTTGCCCCGGTGTGTAAGCCGTATTTGCCGATCGGTGCTGATACCGAGATTCTTATTAACCCGTCGGGCATGTTTACCGTGGGTGGTCCGAAGGCTGATACTGGTTTGACGGGGCGTAAGCTCATGGTTGATACCTATGGTGGTCTTGGCCCGCATGGTGGTGGTGCGTTTAGTGGTAAGGATGCGTCTAAGGTTGACCGGTCGGGTGCTTATATGGCGCGCCTGATTGCTAAGACCATTGTTGATGCCCGACTTGCACGCGAGTGCCAGGTGGCGATCAGTTATGCGATTGGGAAGGCTGACCCGGTGGCGTTTACGATCGACACGCTTGGCACGGGTGAGCACTGTGATGAGATTTTGACTCAGGCTGCATCCGAGGTGTTCACGCTACGTCCTGGTGGGATTATTGATGCTCTAGGTCTGCGAGCTCCCGGTTACACGCGTTATTCGACTTATGGGCATTTTGGTCATGTTGGTGTGCGTTGGGAGAACTCGTTTGCTTATGTCGATGCGTTGCGCAAGGCGGTGACTTCCCATGCTCATGAAATCAATGCCCATCAGTGAACTCACACCCGCTGACTATAATCCGCGTAAAGACCTCCAACCTGGCGATACCGAATATGACAAGTTGAAGCGTTCCTTGACCGAGTTCGGCTATGTTGAACCGGTCATTTGGAACCAGACGACTGGCCATGTCGTCGGTGGTCATCAACGTCTTAAGGTCCTCGAAGACCTTGGACATAAGGACGTTGACGTGATTGTTGTCGAGTATGACGAGACACGGGAGAAAGCCCTTAATATCGCGTTGAACAAGATCAGCGGCGAATGGGACAACGACAAACTCGCGCTCCTTATTGCTGACCTTGAAGCGAGTGATTTCGATGCAGAACTGACTGGTTTTGACGACGCCGAGATCGCCCAACTCATCGGCTCCTTGGACGAAGGCGAAGTGGAAGATGATGACTTCGACCTGACCGCAGCACTCGAGGCTGCTGCCTTCGTTAAGCGTGGGGATGTGTGGACGGTGGGCCGTCATCGGCTCGTGTGCGCGGATGCTACCAACGCCAAGGATGTTGCGATCTTGATGGGGGAGAAGAAAGCTAACCTGATTCTGACCGATCCGCCATATAACGTCGCCTTCGAATCATCCGACGGCTTGTCGATTAAGAATGACAAGATGGATGCAGATGCCTTCTACGAGTTTCTGCTTGCTGCGTTTACCAACATGGCGAGCGCGTGTGAGAAGGGGGCGAGCGCGTATGTCTTCCATGCTGACACTGAAGGACTGAACTTCCGACGTGCTTTTAACGATGCCGGGTTTTACCTCTCTGGGTGTTGCATTTGGGTTAAAGATTCCCTTGTTCTTGGACGTTCGCCTTATCAGTGGCAGCATGAACCGGTTTTGTTTGGGTGGGTCAAGACGGGTAAACACCGTTGGTATGCTGACCGGAAACAGACCACGATCTGGAACTTTGCCAAACCCCGCAAAAACAGTGATCATCCGACATCGAAGCCGTTGGATCTGCTCGCATATCCGATCGGGAACTCGACCCAGGGCAATGCGATCGTGCTTGATACCTTCGCAGGGTCTGGTTCGACATTGATGGCGTGCGAGGCAACTGATCGTATCTGTTACGCGATGGAGCTAGATGAGAAATATGCGAGTGTGATTTTACGTCGTTATGCTGAGCATACGGGTGATAGTGCTGGTATTACATGTGTGCGTGAGGACAAGCAGTATTCGTATTTAGATTTGGTAAAAGATGTTGAACGCGTTGAGGAATAATGCGTGGTTTTCGTTGAAAATAGGCGGGAAATGGACTGGATATAACTTGATACTTATGGCTATATGTACATGAGCGGATAAGTATCCTAAGCATGAATGTATGGATAGAAAAGAGCGAGTTATGGATCAGGTACTAACAGCACAGCTTGTCAAGATTGCAAAAACCATAGTTTTGAGATCGCTCACCGAGGCGATTTAGAACAACGCATGAGTGATAGTGAAGATTTCATTGAAGTTAGCGTGTGGGGTTTAAAAGCAATGCTTGAAGATGCCTATAACCTTGGTCAACAAGCCAAGTGACCAAGACTGTTATGTGATACCTAAGCATGATGCTTGAGGATGTGTTTTTGTCCTATCCCCGCAAGAGGGGTGTAGGACTTATGTTTGTAAAATAAAGGGGGTGGGAGACAATGCGTCAATTAACTGATTACACACCAACGAGATTCATGGCAGATGGTTGTTGTTATGACAAGCGTAAAGCTGATTATGCGGTAGCTTTTATTCAAGCGCTCAAACATACGAAGGGCCGCTGGTCTGGTAAAGCGTTCAAGCTCATTGATTGGCAAGAACAAATCATTCGGGATTTGTTTGGCACGGTTAAGGCTGATGGGTATCGCCAGTTCACAACCGCGTATGTAGAGATCCCTAAAAAATGGAAAGAGCGAGCTCGCCGCGGCCATAGCTTTGCTCTTAACATGTGCTGATGGTGAAGAACGCGCCGAAGTTTACGGGTGTGCGGCTGACCGTCAGCAAGCCTCGATCGTGTTCCAGGTGGCCGCAGACATGGTTGCCATGTTACCAGCCCTGTCTAAAAGGGTGAAAATCCTGCGCTCTCAAAAGCGCGTCGTCTACAAGCGCACCAACTCCTTCTACCAGGTACTTAGTGCCGAGGCGTATTCTAAACACGGGTTTAACATTTCTGGTGTCGTCTTCGACGAGCTACACGCTCAACCCAACCGGGCCTTATTTGATGTGATGACTAAAGGATCAGGAGATGCACGTACCCAACCGTTGTACTTCCTGATCACCACTGCTGGAACTGACACGCACTCGATTTGTTACGAGCAGCATGAAAAAGCCCTAGATATTCTTGCAGGTAAAAAGCATGATCCTACCTTCTACCCGGTAGTTTACGGTGCTGATCGTGAAGACGACTGGACTGATGAGGAAGTTTGGTATAAAGCTAACCCGAGCCTTGGGGTCACTATCCCAGTAGAAAAAGTACAAGCAGCTTGTAACTCTGCTAAGGAAAACCCTGCCGAAGAAAACACCTTCAGACAGTTACGACTTAACCAATGGGTCAAACAATCCGTGCGGTGGATGCCCATGCATGTATGGAACCAAAACAGTGCACCTGTTGACCTGTCTGATTTGGAAGGCCGTGTTTGCTACGGTGGGCTCGATCTTGCCTCGACAACGGATATTACGGCGTTCGTGCTCGTCTTCCCACCCCAAACAGGTGACGAAGCATATGTGATTGCACCATGGTTTTGGATACCCGAAGACAACCTCAAACTCCGTGTTGCCCGTGACCATGTTCCCTACGACCTGTGGCAACAGCAAGGCTTCTTACAGACCACGGAGGGTAACGTCGTTCATTACGGGGCGATCGAAGCCTTCATCGAAGAACTGGGCACACGGTTCGATATTAGGGAGATCGCCTTCGACCGGTGGGGAGCAGTCCAAATGAGCCAAAACCTCGAAGGGCTCGGTTTTACCGTTGTTCCTTTCGGGCAAGGGTTCAAAGACATGTCCCCACCATCGAAAGAACTCATGAAACTGGCGTTGGAGGGCAAGCTCGCACACGGTGGGCATCCAGTCTTGTCATGGATGGTCGACAATATTCACGTGCGAACCGACCCAGCAGGCAACATCAAACCCGACAAACAAAAATCCACCGAGAAGATCGACGGTGTCGTTGCCACCATCATGGCCCTGGACCGTGCAATCAGATGCGGCCAAGGAACCACAAACGGCAGCATCTACGATCAGCGCGGATTATTGGTTTTGTGAGGATAAGGAGAATTTCCGTTGACAGCACAATGTGAGATATATTACTATATTAATAACGGTATTTAAGCAACAAAAGTTGTTGCGCAAATACTGTTTCACTGCAGTGAGCACTGGCGCTTACTGCGGAAGAGAGGTTGCCGACATGATGTCGACAACGAGATGAGATAAATATGAAGGGGCGAAAAATGAAAATCCGCAATATGGTTATTGGGGCCTCTGTAAGTTTGGCACTCGGATTGGCAGGTACCGGTGTAGCTGCTGCTAGCGTGAGTGAGGGGAGCGGTATTTCGATTCCAGTAGTCTCGACATCGGTTAACTTAAATTCGACTTCGCCTTCGCTGAGTGACGCAGAACTTGACCGTCTTATTCTGGCGTTAGAAAGAGTTCCAGAAAACTTAAGGAATGCGAACCCGAGGACAACGCCGAATTATGAGGGGCAGCTTTCTCGAACGCTGAACGGAATGAGTGTTGGAGGGATAGCTACTCGAGCATCGTGGTGGCAGTGTGGTGGTGAGGTAGCAAGTATAATTTTTCAGTATGGCCTTCCTGTGGGCAAAGTACTCAAATGGTTGAAAGAGGCACGGAAAATTTGGGGTGGTGTAAGCGGCATTTGGAGAGCCATTAAAAGCGGAGCAGCCTTTGCTGAGATTGGCGAGGAAGGTGCTCAAGCTCTCGAGATGATCCTCGGATTTGATGGGGTAATTTCCGCTTGCTTCGGGTGAGAATGGAGAAGTGATATGGATACTTCGTGGAAGCCTGTCCCGTTTTCTTACGCCTGGTGGGGGCATATAATCACCGGATTTATTATTGGTTTATGTGTTTTCATAGTCTCTGGCATTGTGTTTTGGCTAATACCCTACAAGATGCCTGTGCGTCTATTGGTAATTATTGTGGGATTAAGCGTGGTTGTTTGCGAAACACTATCGACCATGTTTGATCAGTTTTACGCAAGAAAAAAGAAACATAATTCTCCAGGTGGTTGGCGACCCATATTTGTCAAGCTTTTTCTGTTAGCAATTACCTATTTCGCAGCGTCGTACGTGCTAATTAGCTCTCTGGCGTCGGCAGGAATCATGGTAGTGCTCGCAATAGCTGTGGAGCTGGTATCTGTCATCTTGCTGAGGGTTTGGGAACCGGGGATGAATGATGAAGAAATACGTGAAGCATGGCGAGGTACCGCAGAGGCCGCTAAACGGGTGATGATGGAAGAGTGAGGCGTGGATGCTGTGACAAAAGATGTAGAGGAATTGAACCTTGATTGATTGGAAGTAGCAATGGACGCAGGCGATTACGATGCCCAATACGATATGCTCGAAACCCGACGTAAGAAAGCCACCAAGGAATACGCACGTACCGTTGACGAAATCACCAACCGCCAAAACCGTCTCGCACAAGCTAAAGCAATACACGACTACCACGCCACCCAACCACCCCTAGAATACTCCGACGACGCATGGAACCTACTCGTCAACCATGCAGTAGTCGACGAACACGGCAGTATCCACATCGTGTTTAAAGACCAAGAACAATAAGTAATCGCATCTGAAGGCTAGAACAATGGAACCATCTGTTTAATTACCAACCATATCTATAAACGTTTTTTGGTTCTTCTAATTTTCCGTATTCAACCCGTTCTTCATGGGATAGATCAGGCGTGTTAGCCGTTGGGAGAGTGAAGTTCTCGATAGGGTCGAGAGCATCAATATGCTCACGTGCCCATTGAATAAAAGTGTGCGCCTCGTCAGAGTCATCATGATCTGCTAGAGCGTTGACGAAGGCACGCAGACGTTGGAGCCTGTCCCATTCTTTATAGCCCTTTGTCAACGCTGTTTCCCACTGGTTATATTCTCTACGCCGGTTGAGGAGCAATTGACGAGCCTTTTCTGCAGCCGCTCGCTGGGCGGCCTCAATTTTTGCTTCTTCTGCACGAATTCGTTCTTTTTCGCACTGACGTAAAACAAAAGCAATAACATTCGGAACATAGTCAATAAGTGGTTTACGATCAGTCTCCACTAGCTTCTTACTTTCGCTGAAATCCTCATTGATACGAAAGAAATTCTTACCCGATTCAATATAGTCGTATGAGCGGCCCCAATAGTATCCATTGCGTTCTTTTTCGCGTTGTTCTTCCTCCGTTAACTGATGCTTTACTCGTGAGGTATTTTCACCTATTCTCACTAGAGCTGAAATGTTGCCCATTTTCAGAGTTAATAAGGGGGTACCTACGTTTGGATAGCTCAAGGAACGAGATAGCTCTGTTGGCTGTTCGTGTCCTTCAACTTCTATACCTAATGATTTAGCAGCAAGAATTAAATATTGGGCTGCAGTTAGCGCACGTTCGCGGGCTTCAGGATTAGTCGGAAGGACACGTGGGTGTCGTTTCAAAGAACGTACAGCCGGATGGAGTTTGCTAAAGGTGTCGGGAATAGGTGGCAACATCGTTGAGACAATCGAAGCGGTTATCGTTGCGTGATCAACCTTTTCTTCGGAAACAGGTGCTGGTTCGGTTTTCAGGAATTCTATACCAGCGTTTGTTATTCGAGCTGTAAATTTCCCCTTGGGCCGTGTCACTTTGGCGAGCCCACGGCGTTCGAGTGCACGTGCTGAGGTTTTCCATTCGGACGACGGCGGGTCTGTGCTTTGATCAGTATTAAGCCACTCGAGTACGCTACGTTGAGTACTGTTGACATTAAGCATGGCATCTCCTAAGCGAGATAGGCTTTAGACTATTTCATCTTCGCATATTGTTTCGAATTCATGGGAAATTAACACGTTCTCACGAGACAAAATTTTGCACCCAGCTACTTGATATTTGCACCCACCTACCTCGGCATTTGCACCCACCGAAAGTTTTGTATCAAAAGTTGAGTATAAAGAACCAATCTGGATTGATCCCTTGAAGGTTGTGTATTTCTTTGGAAATACGTGACTTTCTGGGGTTTTTCTTTTTCCTAGGTTGTGTTGTTTGCAAAACCTCTTGCACCTGGAGCTAAGCGTAGCCGGTTTGTCTTAAATTATCTGACAAGAGCTACTGCGACACCCATGTAAAGACTGAGGACAAGCGTTACCAGCGCTACCAAAGTGAACCGAAAATTAACAAGCATTATGGGGCGCGATGGAAAAAGAAACGCGGTGCCTATGTTTCCCGGCATCGGTTGCATGAGGCAGAGCGCGCTCGATGAAGACCCTTGCATGTAAACTTATAAGCTCGCATCATTCTTTGTAGGTTTAGAGGGATTTCTTTTACTTTTTGCTCGGTGGTCTTTATAGATGACGACGGCGAGGCCGCCGCATAGCGTCAAAAGTCCAAAGAGGCAGGAAACGGCAAACTCTTTCAAGCCTGCCGAACTTCCGCTGATAATCCAGTCGATGCCGCCAAGATATAGTGCAAAAGGTAACGGGATAGCAAGAATGACCGTAATCGTAAAGACGAGAGCGAGCGGTTTAGGCAAATCCTTATTCTTTCTCGCCATCTATTTTCACCAAGTTTCCTCATATTCTGGAGGATTGTTAGTGCTCCAAACTAATATCTATAGTTTTCTTTCCATATGGACAAAATTAAAAACACTCCCATTAGATGGCAGCATGCTCGTACCGGTTTCCTTGAATCCACACTTCTTGTAGACTTTCATTGCTCTTTTGTTGAAATCTACTACTGACAGTTTGATTTTAGTTGGTTTATATTTTTTAACTATAAAGCTGATTATATAATTGAGGAACGATTCACCTTTTCCTTGCCCGGTTAACTCTGGTCTCATTCCTAAGCCTAATGTAACTGAGTCGTCATTTGAATCAACCACAAAGTATCCTATTAAACTGCCATTTTCCTTTATAGAAAAATAGTTTTCTCTTTGTTTAGGATCAACAATTTCGTTATAGTCGTCAACATCCTCAGTCATATCGTAGAAGGAATATTGATCAGGATATTTCCATAAATTTGCAATTTCCATTGCATCTTTTTGATCCATCTTACTAACATTCCATAGCATCCTACGCCTCCCTAAATCCTAATTATGTATATTGATCATCCGTTATTTTAATGTAGTGCGCAGTGGCTGGACCCTTTTAGGGCTGACGTAGAGCAAAAGCAAGAGCATGGGGACATACTCCGTACGTGGTTTTCTTATTTGAGGAGGGAGATAGGCATAGTTGATTGCTTAACGATGATATTGGAGAAAGTGCTGATCTACTGTATGCCGGCTTCTTCTTTGACAATGACGACGACGCGTGTTGCGTCTCATTACCAACCGTGTAACGCAAAATAGGGGTGGGAGCAAACCTAGGCAACGTGAATAAAGACATCTGGTGCTTATTCGTCGCTGACTAGTAGGGGAGTCTCTTGCTAGCATAGCCGGATCGCACCCGCTCGATCAGCCCATAACCGGATAGCGCAGGGTATCCGTGAACCTTCTCAATCCAGCTTGTGGGTATTGCGGACAAGCCCCATCTAGCTCCGAGGAGGCTTCCAGCTATTGCTGCCACCGTGTCAGTGTCTCCTCCTCCTCGGATTGCCGTTTCTATCGCAAGCTGAAAGTGACGCGACGGTTCATCTGAAGGAATTTTGGTGGTAGTAATTGCTGACCATGCGCCCTGGAGAGCCTCCACAACCCAACCATTTCGATGGAAAGAATCAGGTGTGCGCTGTTGTGCCTCTTTTAAAGCTTTATGCCAAAAAGATTGTCTATGGTAGGGAAGTAGCTCAAGACCTTCATAAATCCCAGCAAAAGAACCATATTCGATAGCGTGAGCAATCCCCAAAGACCAGATCACACAAGCTTCGGAAGCAACTGGATCGCCATGAGTGAGCAAAGAAATCCGAGTAGCGGCATCAGCAATCACCTCTCGATCAAGATTTGGCAGGACAACAGGCGCTGTACGCATAAGTGAACCATTGCCAGCCGAACGGTTAGGCATCTGTATGTAACGTTGTTCTGATGCCCTCGCTAAAGCCTCCGCTGTGCGTTCATAACGAGAAGCATTAATGACTGAAAAGATCTGCTGACCAATTCCCTTGCCCTCGTTCTCAAACCAAGAAAACCAGCCATCGGCAATCAGTTCAAGCTCTTGGTTGCCAAAGTAGCCGCAACTCGAGATCCCAGCATCTATGATCGGGATCGACATTGCAGTGTCATCCGACCATTCACCTGGCTCAAACTCCTGTCGTCCAATCATACTAATCGGCAAAGCAGTCGGGAGCGGCTTACTGAACTCATAACCGACACCCAAAGCGTCCCCAGTGGCAAGACCAAGGACAGATCCCAGAGCACGATCAGAGTTCATGCTCATTGCGGTCACAATCTTCGGATGTGGAATCTGGTTGCTCAACAGATAACCCCTCCCTAAGGTAGCGCTATTATTGCTAACTACCGGTTTACCGCAGAAATCCCGATTTTACAGTGTATTTTTGGGTGTTTTGAGTAAACACTGGGAAGTCATGCGAAGATGCGAAGAAGTACTCGATAGCACACTTAAGATTAATCATTTCCCCGTTTTGTCGGAGATAGCTTTGCGGTTGGTTATTGGCGTGACGGAGGGGTTGAATCTTGCGATTCCTAAGCTCAAGGATTGTCGGTTTTACTAGTAGCGAACTCTATTTTCCGATGTAGGACGTAGTATTTTCTTCGAACATGTTTTAACCTTATGGGGGACGAAGCATTTGTATTATCGGTAGAAAGTGCGGTCACTCCGTGAGTGAAATTTTTGAATTGTTATGGGATAGGCAATCGTTTTTCGTTGAGCTATTTCTTCAGCATCTCCTGATTTGTTCTATCGCGATTGTGATGGCTTGTGTCATTGGAATCAGCCTTGGCATTGCTGCTACAGAGCGCAAACAAGCCCGCGGCGTCGTGATGAACACAGCGAATTTTGTCTATACGATTCCATCAATTTCGATGCTTGGTTTCTTGATTCCAGTCACTGGTATCGGCAATACAACTGCGATCATCGCACTGACTATCTATGGTTTACTCCCAATGGTTCGGTCAACTTATACCGGGTTAACGAACGTGGATCCGTTGCTCATTGAAGCTGCCCGTGGAATGGGGTCTACTGATCGGCAATTGCTGTGGAAGATCAAGATGCCGTTAGCCCTGCCAGTGATCATCTCCGGTTTACGGAATATGGTGGTCATGACAATCGCGCTCGCAGGTATCGCATCATTCGTCGCTGCTGGCGGTCTTGGTGTTGCGATCTACCGTGGAATTACGTTGAATAATACTGCGATGACGGTGGCGGGCAGTTTACTTATTGCAATTTTAGCGCTTGTCTCAGATGCCTTGATTGGTTTGTTTGCAAAACTTATTAAACCCGGTGCTCAACGCAACCGCGTCGCTGTTTCCGCACTGGGAACTGCTTTCGTAGCTGCTCTTCTTGTGCCAATCGTGGTCGTGTTTTCTCAAGCAAGTGGGGCCACTATTCACATCGCTACTAAACCTATGACTGAACAGTACATCATTGGTGAAATCCTGAAGCAGAAGATCGAAGCGGACAGTGATCTGACGGTACAGTTGACCCAAGGTGTCGGCGGCGGTACGTCCAATATTCAACCAGGAATGGAAAAGGGAGATTTCGATATCTACCCTGAATACACCGGAACCGGATGGGCTGCCGTGCTAAAGAATGATAGTAACTATGCACAAACTGATTTCCCGAAGTTAAGCCAGCAGTACCAAAGCGATTATGACATGGAGTGGATTACTGCATACGGGTTCCAAAATACCTACGGTATAGCGGTCCCTGATGAACTAGCTAAAAAGTACAATCTAAAAAATATCTCCGATCTTGCCCCGATTGCAGACCAGTTAGTTATTGGAGCGGAACCTGATTTCTTTGAAAGGCTTGATGGCTACAAAGGGCTGACTGCGGCATATCGAATCAAATTTGCCGGTACCAAAGATATCGATGTTAGCTTGAAATATGAAGCTATCCGTGGTGGGCAGATTCAGGCGATGCCAATCTTCACGACCGATGGTGAATTGGCTAATTCCGGGCTAACAGTGCTGAAAGATAATCTCGGGTTCTATCCGGCCTATGACTGCATGAATGTTGTTCGTGGCGACATCTTACGCCAGTATCCACAACTACAAGGGATCTTGGAAACCCTAGCGGGAACGATTGATGAAGAAACCATGATTTCCATGAACTCACGAGTTGAGAACGATGGCGCTACGCCAGCTGAGGTAGCTCACGACTTCCTTGCCACGTTAGACCAGACGAAAGAGGCCACAAAATGATGTTTCAGCAGCCCAGTGAAGGTAGAGAAATCATGATTGACTTTGACAATGTGAAGAAATCATACGGGGATAAAACCATCATCGAGTCACTTTCGTTATCTGTAGAAAAGGGAGAGTTTCTCACCATTTTGGGTGAATCTGGTAGCGGTAAGTCGACTCTTTTGAAAATGATTAATGGACTCGTGACCCCAGATAGCGGAACTATTACGGTTGCTGGCACCAAGGTCGCAACTCCGGCTCCGTCTACTCACGAATTGGTTAAATTGCGCCGGAGCATTGGATATGCAGTCCAAGGCTCAGTGCTCTTTCCGCATCTGAATGTCGCTCAAAATATTGGATACGTGCCAAAAATTTCTGGGGCATCAAAAGAAGAGATTAAAGCTGCCGTTGAGCGCGCCATTAAAATTGCTGGTCTCGATCCAGAGTTATTAGATCGAATGCCTGCCCAACTTTCTGGTGGTCAAGCTCAGCGGGTAGGGATTGCGCGGTCGATTGCTGGATGCCCGCAAATTCTGCTGATGGATGAGCCGTTTGGGGCAGTGGATGAGATTACGCGACGGTCATTGCAAGACGAGATCGTAGACATCGTCGAACGAGAAGGCCTGACCTGCTTATTCGTCACCCATGATACCAGCGAGGCTCTCAAGCTCGGTTCTAAAGTCTTGGTGCTCAAGGATGGTGCTATCGAGCAGTATGACACCCCGGACCAGGTAGCCAATCACGGGGCCACTGAATACGTACGTAGGCTGATCAACCATCAGCCTGCCTAAGTCATTTCCCAGCTCTAGTGGCGATTACGCTTAATCCGCCGCGGGTGTAATCCGTCTGGATGTTTCATCAACCAGCGAGACCCGAACGATGATTCGTTTTCGACGGCGGACAGCGCGGCACGCTGTTGCTTATGGATCAGGCGCACTAAATCGCGTTGGGTAACCCACCCAGCAAGTGTTTCGTCGTCGTTCACCACAACAACGGCTGAGGCGTTGTTATCTAAGAGCGATGAAAGTACTTGGCTCGGAAACATCTCGGGTGTGATATACGTATGATCCAAATCGATCGCCGAAAGCGGAGTATCTGGGAAAACGCCCTCGGTTGAGACTTGTGCCCAGATTAACGAGGTGAAACAACCTGCGTATTTTCCGTTCTCATCGGTGACTGGTATGCGAGTTCCGTGGGTACGGACTAAGACGCGGTTTGCTTCGCGGATTGTGGTATCCGTCGTCACCGTAGCTGGAACGGGTGTCATGAGCTTTGCCGCCGGAACGCGCCCGACTAGAGTATGGTCAACAGGATCGTCGAGAATGTCTCCGCGGCGGATAAGTTTGGTTGTGTAGATAGTCTTGCGCGTCAGGAAACGGCTGGTAGCAGTAGCAACTACTACCGCAAGCATCATCGGCATAATCAGCGAATACTGTCCGGTCATTTCAATGATGATGAGCACTCCGGTCATGGGGGCGCGGGCAGCGCCAGCAAACGCGGCTCCCATTCCGATCACGCCGAAAACGGATGGTGATGTGCTGGTCAGTGGCGCAATCGCCTGACCGAATGCAGAACCTACCATCGCGCCAATGAAGAGTGTTGGCGCGAAGACTCCGCCGGAACCGCCGATGCCAATGGTTGTGGCAGTAAATATTGCACGCATGAGCGCTAATAGTAGCAAGAATCCGATCGCGTATTTGCCTTCGAGAGCGTCTAGTTGGATGGGGTATCCTGAGCCATACATTTCTGGCAAGAAATAGAGCATGAGTCCGATTGCGATACCGCCAATTCCGGGGCGAGCCCATTCTGGTAGGTGGTAGACCGCGTCGATTAAGTCTTCTACCGCATAGAGAATTTTCGAAAAACCTAGCCCAGCTAGTGCGGCAATGAATCCGACCAGAATAATCAAGATAAAGTCGATGCTATTTCCTACCCGCAAAACGTAGGGGATTGCTACTACTGGTACGTCTTCTAAGAAAATGTGTCCGACCAGTGAGGAAGCAACAGCTGAGATCACGCACATACCGAATGTCTCGGCAGTGAAATTGATAAGAATGAGTTCGAGTGCAAACACTGCGCCGGCTAGGGGAGCGTTGAATGTTGCCGCAATACCAGCGGCTGACCCGCAACCGACGAAGAGGATAACCTGGCGGGTGGTCAGATGTAGCTTATTGGCGATCGAGGATCCCAAAGCAGCCCCGACTTGGACGATTGGGCCTTCACGGCCAACTGAGCCACCGCCGCCTAAAGTTAATGCCGACGCAATAATTTTTACTACGGCAACAACGCCCGGAATTTTTCCGCCCTTGCGTTTCACCGCGAGCATGACCTCAGGAATGCCATGGCCACGTGCTGAAGGAGCCCATTTCGTGATCATCGGGCCATATATGAATCCGGAGATAACGGGAGCGAGGATAACGAACCATGCACCCCAACCTAAATAGCCGTGGCCAGCACCCGCATGTGCGGAATAGTCTGAGTAGCCGGTCATGAGATAGGTCCAGCCCTCGATACAGTAGTGGAATACTACCGAGGCTAAGCCGACGACGGCGCCGATTACCGCCGCGATGATAGCTAGCGTTGAACGATGGGAACCCAGGATTTTCGTAAAAGACTTCATGCTGTCAGGTAAGCTTTCCGGTGCTGTTAAAAGACGGGGTTTAATCATGTTTAGGATACACCGGGTTACCGCATTCTTCCGATCTTAGACTAGGAGCAGTAGTGCTGGAGAGCCACTGAGAATAAAGGGTTTTCCGCGACAGCTTGCGGGATTTAGATCTCGTGCGATTTGTTAGGCATGAGCGACGGAACACAAAACGTAACTAAAATTCGGATTGTATCAAGACACAGAGTCAATAGCTTTCTTCGCAGTCAAGAGGTCAGCCCCAGTGCGTTCACGGTATGTTTTAATTGCTTCTATCTTGCGTCCCGATAAAGCCAGGCGCCGCTCTTCAGCAGATACGCCGAAAATATCAACACTGCTTGCGTTATCGCCAAGACGATTTTTCAACTGGGCTACGAGTGCTAAAAGGCGTTGGTTTTCGTGACGTAGGCGTTCTATTTCTCGTGCCTGACTGAACCATTTAGACATCGTTTGTCCTTTCGTTATCAATAACTTCTCGATTCAGACTTTAGAATTAGAGGGTATGACTGTCAACTATTTGTAGGCAGTTGGGATAAGCTGCCAAGCACAATTAATCGCGCATAAATTAGTAGAATGCTGCACACGATAAAGATCCGAGGTTAACTGACGAGCTCGCCATCTCCTCAAATGTGATGCCGTCTGCGACGGCTGGATCTTCAAAGAAAATATTGAGCGGTCAAAGTAGATTAGCCCCATGCTAACACCAGCAATTGACCATAAAACAATGAAGACTATTGCGGGGTGGGAAAGTTGCCAGTTGCTGAAAGTCAAAACACCGATAGACATCGAAGATGCAATGAGTCGCCCAAGGCCAATAGTTGACCTTACTCGATAAGCGCGTTGAGCTACTGCTGGTTTCATCCCACAAAGTACTCCGAGGACAGCCCGAGTGCTACTGCGTCAATCGACGTCATTGCAAGGATAGAACCAGCTAGGCCACGAAGTATTGATCCGCTGATACAAAACAAGATATTCGGAGCAAGAGCGCTAGTAATTGTTCCAAGAATGACAAATACGGTTGCGCCCATTAAAAGCATTGAGCATGAAGATCCTTAGCCATAATAGGCAAAATCAGCTGATTCAAGTAAGCCTGCATCCCGCCGATCAGTTCAAGAATAATGACGGCTACTGCAATTAATAGTCCAGAGGTATTTCTTTTCAAAACCAGGCTTCTAGCAATGCGGAAGAGGGCTGAGATTAAACGTCTCAGAGTCATTGCCTAGTTCCTGAGCAACGTGTTGTGCGATAAGCTCGCGTGCAGCGTTCGTCGCGTCGTCGATCGAGTCAAACAAATAGCCCGGAGACGTGAGCGAAGCAATCACACCCACATTTTGTGCAGCCCGGACGTGCTCAGGGCGTAAGCCCTTGATCATCGTTGTGATACCGCGTTCGTTAAGCTCGATAAGTACTTCGGCAAGGTGCTTAGCGCCAGAAGCATCCAAAATACCAACGTGAGACATGGATAAAATAACCACCTCAACAGATTGCGGAACCTTAGATAACTCAGTGACAATGCGCTCGGCAGCGCCAAAGAACATCGAACCATCAAGACGGAAATAGACGATTCGTTCGTCGTTCTTCATTTTCTCACCTGGTAACGTCAATTGAACAACGCCCGATAACCGCGATAGCTGGTACATCGCCCACAGAATTGCGATCACGACGCCGAACGCGATAGCCGCAACGAGATCGAAAACTATAGTGACGAATGCCGTTGCCCAGAAAACAAGCCGATCTCCTCGAGTTGAACCAGTAACTTGGCGAATCGTTGAGAAAGATACCATACGTACTGCGGTAACAAACAACACTCCAGCTAATGCAGATAACGGGATATGGCTGACTAAGCCAGCTGCGAAGTAAACAATTCCGGTGAGTAGAATTGAGTGAGTGATTGCAGATAACCGGCTAGTTGCTCCAGATTTCACATTAACAGCGGTACGTGCAATGGCTCCGGTTGCCGGCATACCGCCAAACATACCAGATCCAATAGAGGCTAATCCTTGGCCCACGAGTTCGCGGTCAGGAGCATAAGAACCTTGACCTGGCATTCCAGCAGCCACACGGGCCGAAAGTAATGATTCAATTGCAGCCAATAGAGCAACTGCACACGCGGCTGGTGCAAGCTCTATTAATAGGTCCAAACGAACCAGGGGTAATTGCGGTGCAGGTAATGAATCAGGAAGGATGCCGATCGTTGGTACGTTAAATTGTCCGATATAAACAATCATAGAGACGACTATGACTGCTACTAAAGAGGCCGGGAACGTCGGAGAGATTCGCGAAGAACCGATAATGATCAGTATTGTTATCCCAACAATTCCGAGGGTAAACAACGATACTGTCCAGTCGGCCTCGACGACGGCGAGAAGAGCGCCACGCAGTGATTTGACGCCAGCTGGAATTTTTGTGCCCATCGCCAAAGGTACTTGTTGTAATGCGATAAGCGTAGCAATGCCTAAGGTGAAGCCCTCTACCACTGACCAAGGAATCAGTGAAATAGCGCGACCGAGCCCTAATACACCCAGAGCTAAAACTATCCCGCCAGCCAAAAGTGACAGAAGCATAATGGAATTTGCGCCATGTTCGGCAACGATTGGAGCCAAAATGACAACCATCGCGCCGGTTGGTCCAGAGACTTGAACATGTGAGCCGCCGAAGATAGCAGCGATCAGACCAGCGACGATTGCGGTGACTAGTCCGGCGGCTGCTCCTACTCCAGAGGAAACTCCGAATGCGAGGGCGAGAGGGAGTGCAACAATGCCAACGGTTAATCCGGCGACAATATCTTGTTTGATATTCGCGTGGAGGTAGTCATCTTTCGTAGGTAGCAGAGAATGTAAATGTCGAATGACGGTAGAAAAACGCAACGAAAGATCACGACCTTTGGGAGTGAATGACACGGGTGTTTCAAGGCGCGACGAAGCTACATAAAATAATGTGGAAACACTGAGAAAGATACGACCACTGCGTACGCCTTTAATCACTTTCATTATCCAAAAAAATATTGAAAAACTCAATTAGCAAGATAGTGATATTGGCACTGTGAATCTGTTTGTGCGCGGCGGATATCGTGAAAATTCTTTAGTTAGTCATACCAATGGGGAGAGTGAGAAACGCCCGGATAATGGTATCGGTCCTTTCTGAGAAAAACCAACAAACTACTTTCGACAGAGTATCTTGTGCTTATGCTATGTGCTAGTTTGTTCTTTTGGTCGTGGTTTTCACCAATGAACACGCACTAGCGTTCTCTTTTCTACCGATTGCTGATGCACCTGACGAAGGCAATACATCGGTTAGTCAATAACCGCATCCTGCGACTACTTCTTCTTTCTAGGCAAAATTTCGCCGCCCCACAATGCCATACCGATCAATGCTGGTTGGAAGAACAACCGTGCTAACCGCTTGCCGTCAGTATCTAGCCCGAATGCGTCGACACCTTCGACGTACTGACCAATATTTCCCGGGAAAATTGCTGCATAAAATGCTGCTAACGCAACTCCGGTAACTTGCCGATGCTTAGGTAAGAGAAGGAGCGACAACCCGAGTCCGATCTCTGCGACGCCTGAGCCTAGAACCACGAGATCGTCGTCGACGGGGACCCAAGACGGTACTTGAGCTTGAAATTCCTCCCGAGCAAAAGTCATATGAGAGATTCCAGCGAAGGACATGAACGAGCCAAGGGCAATGCGCGTTGCAGTTTGCGATCTTCTTACCCATGGGCTGTTATGTCGAGTGGTTGGACCTGATAGTAGTGTTGATAGTTTCATGATGTCGTTCCCTTCTGATATACGACGTACGTCAACCCTATCGGAAAAGACCATGAGGCCGTGGACAAGTTACGCCACAGGCGAGTTATGCTGTGGGTGAGCTACACCGTCGTCGAATTACTATCGTCAACCGGGTGGAAATACACGAATTTGTATCCGCCAATGGAACCCCAGGTGATAAACGTTAAGGCTGTGAAGATCGGCCACGTCGTCGAAACCATTTGCGGATGTTCGAGCATAGCTCGATAACGCTGGCCGCCAAACTCAACCAGTGGTTCCATACCGCCACTGAGGATAAACAAATCTGGTTGTTCACGTTGCTTATAGGCAATGAGCTCATTCGTGAAATCCGTCGCCGACATAATCGGATGGTTCGGTTCGAAAAACAGTAGCGTACGCGGAAGCGAGAACAACGTACTCAGACGAGTGTTAGCTCGCGATACCTTTAGGTTCATCACCATGAGATACCCGATCCACGCCAATACGTAGGCAGAAGCGAGCAGAACCAGAAAACCGAGCACAGCAGACCACGTTGTCCACCAGTGCAAAATCCATCCAACGATAGCGCCAGCAGCCATCATCATCAACGCATGCACCGCGGTAACACGTAGCAAGGACCATGGCCGATTAGCTACTGCCAGATAGCTGGCAACACCGATAGCGCCCAGTCCGGCATACCCGAATCGTTCTACGAGCAGCGCCGTAACGTCGTCGTCAAATTGTTGTAAAAAGCTAGAAACTCCAGGGGTATAAGGCTGGCCGAAGACCAACGCGAACCCAAGCTCACCTAGTGCGCCGATTCCTATCGCGCAAAGGCTGCCGATCAATACATGTGACACCTGATTTTTGACGGACATTTTCACATACCTATCTTTCGTTTGAAAGCGGATAACTGCCGGCGCGAAACATATAAACGCATACCATCTTTCAACACAACGCTCAGCGTGCCGTTCAATGAAAGATCGAGTTTAGCGATGGTTGAAATATTGACGATTTCAGAGTGAGAGATGCGAGTAAACTCAGTTGTTGGCAGGGTATTCTCCAGTTCATATAAACGCATCTTCACCACGAAATCAGAGGTGAGAGTATGCACCCACACCGCCTTATTTTTGGTGTAGAACGCCAAACAATCAGAAGTATCGAGCAAGTGCACCTCATTGTTCTCCCACGCCAAGATATGGCGCCCCTGCGCAACTGAACTCGCTGCCAAGTGCTTAATGGCTCGTACTGTATCGTCAATAACTGGGGTTGCGACATCAACACAGCCTTCGTCTAGACTCCGATCAATAGTGAGGGAAAACTTCATGACCTCTCGTTTCCTGCAGTTATACAGTGCTTTCATCTAGTCATATTAAAACGCAATTCGGTCCACCATTAATACTGATCGGGGTAAATGGTAATTTTTCGGTCCTAATCGGTATGGCGGTAGCGCTCATATAACAAACATGTCAAGTCTGCAAAAAATAGCACAGCAAGTTTTACTTAGGATAGGAACCCCTTAGTTAATCAGTGTATGCTGAGAGAGTTCACAGCACTACAAGCAAGGGCGTGCCATGAGGATTCTTTTAGCCGGTAATCCCAACAGTGGAAAAACAACGATGTTTAATGCTTTCACTAGTCAGAAAGCGAAAGTTGGTAACTGGGGAGGAGTAACTGTAGGTGAAAGAAAAGCACCTCTCAAAGGACAGTATGCTTCCTTATCCGGCGCGACCATCGTTGATTTGCCGGGTGCATATTCTATGTCCCCGTTCTCGCCGGAAGAATCGGTAACTTCTGAGCACATTCGTAACACTCAGTCTGACGTTATCATCAACATTATTGATGCCACCACGATCGGGCGTAGCCTTTTCTTTACCACTCAGCTGTTAGAACTCGGTATTCCCGTCGTTGTAGCCTTGAATAAATCGGATATTGCGGCGGAAGAAGATATTACTATCGACGCTGGGTTACTGTCGCAACGGCTTGGCTGTCCAGTGATTAAAACTGTTTCTACCCAGCATGCAGACAACGGTTTGGAACAGGTCATCGCTGCTGTGGCGTCCCTTCGCGGGGCCCAGCAGATTCCGCCCTACCGTCAGGGCGATATTGATTTAACTGATAAACAAGCAGTAGATGCAGCGGATCACCGGCGTTTTGCTTTTGTTAACGACGTCGTTGCAGACGTTGAAGTGCGCCATGTACATTCCGCCGAAAGTACATTCCAAGATTCTGTTGATGCGTTATTGGCGAATAAGTTTATTGGCATCTCATTATTCGCCGCCGTGATGTTTGGTGTTTTTTCGATTTCGCAAACATATGTCGGCCCGTATATCGCCGATTGGCTAGTAGGTTGGATTGAAGCTCTCCAGGGGTGGGTTGCTGGTCAACTTGAAGATAGCCCGGCATTATTGTCGACCGTTTTAGCTGACGGTATCATCGGTGGCGTTGGTGCGGTGATTGGTTTCTTGCCACTTGTTATGGTCATGTACTTCTTGATTGCGCTACTTGAGGAATCTGGATATATGGCTCGGGTCAGTGCGGTGCTAGATCCGATATTCAAACACGTTGGTCTTTCTGGTAAATCGGTGATTCCGATCGTTATTTCCTCGGGATGTGCAGTACCGGGGATTATGAGCGCACGAACTATCCGTGACGATCGTGAGCGGCGGGCAACTGCGATGCTTGCCTCATTCATCCCATGTGGAGCAAAGATACCTGTCATTGCATTATTTGCTGGCGCATTCTTCAACGGTGCAGCGTGGGTGAGCTGGGTGAGTTACTTCCTTGGTTTACTTTTGATTTTCTTCGGCGCGCTGGTAGTTAAAGCAGTCACTGGCTTTAAATATCGGCATTCATTCTTCATCATGGAGTTTCCGCGTTTCCGCGTTCCAAGCGTCAAACACGCAACGATCTCCATGTTTGAGCGAGCAAAAGCCTACATTATTAAAGCGGCTACCATTATTTTACTGTGCAACTTAGTTGTCCAAGTTATGCAGACTTTCAATTGGAGTTTTGAGGTTGTTGCAGAAGATATGCAAGACACATCTATTTTGGCGTCTATTGCTTCGCCGGTAGCATTCCTCTTTATTCCGCTGGGCTTTGGAACATGGCAATTAGCTGCTGCAGCCGTCACCGGATTTATTGCCAAAGAGAATGTGGTTGGTACGATCGCCGTCGTTTTCAGTCTGACATCGTTTATTGATACCGATGAACTCGTGATGGTTGGCGGCGCAAACGAAGTCGCAACAGTGATGGGCTTGACGTCAGTTTCTGCGCTGTCGTATCTGTTCTTTAATCTTTATACTCCGCCGTGCTTCGCTGCGATTGGCGCGATGAATTCGGAGATGCGCCACACAGGTTGGCTACTCAGCGCAGTAGGCCTACAAGTGTGCACTGGTTACATCGTTGCATTCCTGACCTATCAGGTTGGCTCTTTGATAATCGACGGACAGTTAGGACATGGTTTTGTGCCGGGTCTTATCGCAGTGTGCGGCATGGTTGGGATCGTTATTCTTATTGGGATACGCATTCGGTCAACTATTGCTCGTCAGTACGCACTTCAAGTCGACGTTTCAACTGTCAGTTAAATCGGTTTCCTCACCGACGATGGACCAAGACCAGGAAGGAATATTATGGACTTTCCGTCAATAATTGCAACCCTCGTTTTGCTGGCAATCGTGGTCAGCGCTATTAGCTATGTAGTGAAGCAAAAGCGAAAAGGCACAGTGTGTATTGGTTGCCCGGTAACTGGCAGCTGTTCTAAAAAGGATCTATGCTCACCGATGATGAATGTTAACGACGGCGGACGCACACACTTGCCGATTGCCCCAGTTTCTTCTCAGACAACGAAGTGAGGACAATGTTATTTCGTAGTAAACGAGCTCAACCTACTGTCGAGCACTGGCCCGACAGCGAGGCTGCGTCCGGTCAGTGTGGGCATACACTGTTAGAAGCTGAAGTTGGGCGTACCTACACTGTGCAGGAGCTACATACCGGAGATTCCGAGATGGATAGCTTTCTACTCCGGCTGGGATGCTATGTGGGTGAGTCTATTACCGTGTTGTCAAAGAAAAAGAACTCCTGCATTGTGGTGATTAAGGATGGACGGTATGCGATCGATAACGTCTTAGCGGGCGCTATCGTGGTCTCGTGCGAGGTCTTTTGACTATCTTATTTCCACGGATTTTGTGTTCTGCGGAAATGGAGCTCATAGACGGATAGACTTAGTTCTATGGATCACTCACCGTTTTTGTTATCTGCAACGCAAGATGCGAGCCAGCGTCCGTACATTCGTTTTATTCTCAGCAGAGGGGCTGGGAAGGGTAATGCGCATGCCTTGGCTCAAGAAATTCGTTCGTGCTACCCGCACGCAACTCACTCCGAACTGGGTGGGGATTGGCGCCAAGCTGGCAGGGTGACAATCTCGTTGACCCGCGGACCGGACCATGTCCAAAGACTTGCTGCCGAATGGAACGAGTTTTGGGGCGACAAAGGAGTTTGCTACGTAGCGGGTGGCGATGGATCCGTGAACGAAGTTGTTCAGGCGCTGGCCGGTAAAGATTGCGCGTTCGGTGTGATCCCGATGGGGACCGGAAACGATTTTGCTCGTAGTTTGTACGGCGAAGATGTTGGTTATCGTGACGCATTGTCTCTTATTTCGGCAACGAAGAACGTGGAGTTTTCCCCGATTGACGTGTTGCAGGTCAATGATCTGTACTGTGCAAACGTGTTTTCGCTCGGATACGATACCGAAGTTCTTCGTGAGGCGATGCGTGTGCAGCGACGTTTCCGGGCTTTAGGAAGCTCAGCATATGGGCTTGGCGTAGCGCGTACGTTGTGGCGCGAAAAGTCAGTGCCATTGGCGTTTTCGTACCATGATATAGCCGGTGAACACCATCAAATCGAACAAGCATGTACCGTTTTTGTGGTAGGCAACGGGCGCATGTATGGGGGTGGCTATCAGCCGTTGCCAGATGCGCTTTTAGACGATGCACACGCTGATTTCTTGTATTCCGACAGTTTGTCATTACTTGGAATTGGGCGTCTTTTAGCTAAATATCGGGATGGGTCGCATACCGAGAGCCCGGTTGCACATATGGATGAGATTGTCGATCTGCATGTGGAGCGGATCGACGGTGAGTCCCTGCTGTGGAACATTGATGGGCTGATTTATGAAAGCGACGCCGTGGATATTAAGAACATTCCTAGTGCCGTGACGCTTGCTCGATTAGTGCCAGGGGTACAAGAATGACCGCTGTTCGTACCTCGGCTTTAGTTTTCTGCGGCGGTTTGGCTGGGGTGTTCTTGCGCTGGTCTCTTATTCAGGTTTTTCCGATGCCAGGATCGTGGGCTGTCTATCTGATTAACGTCTTTGGTAGTTTTTTGCTTGGATGTCTTTACGGATACAGTGAGCAGCATACCGGGGCGTGGTTGACGACGGCAGAAGGTCGGCTTTTCTTTGGTACCGGCCTGCTAGGTGGGTTTACGACGTATTCTACATTTGCGGTAGACGTTGTCCAGATAGGTGAAACGGCCGCGATAGCCGGCCTTATTTTTGCTAGTAGCCAGTTGCTCCTAGGTGCCGGCTTAGCGCTACTTGGGCTGCGGCTGGGAAGCCGGAGGCGGCACGTATGATCGTTCTTATTGCTATTGCTGGTGGGTTGGGTGCAGTAGCGCGTTACTGGACTGATACCTGGCTCAAGCGAATGGGGTTTAGCGGGTTGTGGTCAACTGCAGTGATCAATGTTATTGGCGCGGTTTTCCTTGGCGCGATTATTTCTGGTGGCTTTGGAGCACTGATATCAGCCGTCCTCGGTGCTGGATTTTGCGGTGGATTTACAACTTTTAGTACCGCGAGTGTGGAAACAGGGCGGTTACTGCTTGATAGGCGAGCAGGATACGCGGTCGTATACATGGCAACCGTGTGTGTCTTAAGTGTTTGCGGTGTATTTTTAGGAACACTTTTAGGGAATCTGTTCCGTTAATTTTGCACTCGAATGCAATTGTGCACTAGAGTGCAGTTATGAGTGAATGTACCCGACGTGAATCAAAACGCCAAGAAACCGCAGATAACATCGTTCGATCTGCTATCGCTTTGGTAACTAAAGCTGAATCCATTGATTCGGTTTCTATTGACGATATCGCGCAAGAAGCAGGTATATCGCGGCGTACATTCTTCAATCATTTTCCTACGAAAATAACAGTGCTGCTCGAGCCCTTATTTGTCTACCGCTCGCGCTATATTGCTCATGTCCTCAATGCGTCGATGAGCATTACTGCATGGCAAGCAGTTGCTCAAGCAGTAGCTAAGACAATTGCGGACTGCGATGACCTTGATTTGGTAGCGCGCTCCGAATGGATTCTTACTCGATTGGTTCACTCTTCATCGGCGCCGGCAGATATTCCGCATCGGTCTGCCTATGAAGCCCACAGCAATGCCTTGCGGATGAATCTCCAACAACGGCTCAACCAAGATGATCCGATTGCAGTGGAATTGCTTAGTGGAATTGGTGACCAAGTACTTCGGCTTGCTCTGGTAGCGGTGCGAGAAAACGATAATAAGGATCCACACGAAGCCGCCCAAGAAGCGGTCACTCACTCATTTGAGCTTATGGCAACAAATAATTTCGGCCTCTGAAGGAGACATGACACCGTGGATAAAACACATAAACTCATCCTCGCCATTCTTATCTTTGGCGTCTCACTTATAGTTTTAGACGGTACGATTGTTGCCGTTTCGCTTCCGGTTATTATTTCAGATCTAGGACTGTCCTTGACGCAGGCACAATGGGTGTCCTCACTGTACACAGTTGTTTTTGCTGCGCTTTTACTGCCGTCTGGTGTGTTGGGTGATCGTTATAGTCATCGGCGTATGTTCATTTCCGGCTTAGCAATCTTCGGCGCAGCTTCCGCCATTGCGTCATTCGCTACCGGGGCACCGGTACTGCTTATGGCACGCGCTCTGCAAGGACTTGGCGGCGCATTCGTTCTGCCAGCGACCTTGTCTATCATTAATGAAACATTCCGAAAGAATAATCGAGCAGCGGCCTTCGGAATTTGGGGAGCTGCTATGGCGACAATGGCTGCCCTCGGGCCTCTCGTGGGCGGCTGGATTACCTCCGAATTTTCATGGCCTTGGGTTTTCTTGGTGAATGTGCCTCTTGTCCTATGCGCAGTGCCAATTGCGTTACGTATATTACCCCGCGCCGATAAGCCTTCTCGGCAACGCCTACCACTACTTTCTACCGTCATGTCCGCGCTTTCATTTGCGGCGATTGTTTTTGGTCTTATCGAAGGAACTACTTACGGTTGGTGGACTCCAAAGCAAGGACTTTCACTAGGAAGCTGGGAACTGAATCCACCTATTTCTGTTTCCACTCTTGTCTTGATCTTTGGCATGCTGCTCCTTGTTACTTTCGTTGGGCGTGAACTTTACAAGGTGCGAAAGTCTCGAGATGTCCTTGTAGATCCGCGGCTATTTACCATCCCGTCGTTTGCGCTAGGTAATATCACTGCGGCTGCAGTAGCTGCCGGCGAATTCGGCGTGCTATTTGGGCTACCTCTGTTCTTAGTAAACGTCCGTGGACTCTCAACGATGGAAACCGGATGGGTACTCGCTGCGCTGGCCTGTGGTGGAATTATTTCTGGTGGTCTAGCACGTTTTATTTCGCAACGTATTGGCCCAGAACGAACCGTTATCGTAGGTTTAGCCCTCGAAGTGTTAGGGATCGTCGGCGTCGTCGTTTTGCTTGACCCAGCAATACATATGTGGATGCTAGTAGCTTTGCTAGCTATGTACGGTTGTGGCATGGGGTTAGCGTCCGCGCAACTTACATCTGTTGTTCTCGCGCATGTTCCAGTGAAAATTTCTGGCATGGGATCAGCTATTCAATCGACATTCCGTCAGGTTGGTTCAGCAACGGGAGTGGCTCTAGCGGGCTCCGCTCTGGCAGTCGCTATCAACACTGATATGCCGACCCGGCTTGTCGATGCTGGTCTGCCGCATGAGCTAGCTGTAAAGTTCTCCGATGCAACGGCCTCATCGGTCGGTGGAGCCATGAGTGGTTTGTCTGATGGGAACCCGCAGCTACTATCTGTGCTTCACGATGGGTACACCGTTGGTCAGGCAGTAGCCATGGGCTCATGCGGAGTATTCCTCGTTATTGGATTGTTCTGTTCCATTGCGTTGTATCGAATTTCTCGTCGATAGTGGTTTCGATGCATGAAGCAATGGAGCAGGTTCGCCGGCGAAAATCAGAAATACGTGAGGAACTTGCGTTACCGAAAACCACGCTTGAAGAAATACGATACGGTTACCTTCGAAAACGTTTGTGGTGGAACAACGGCGGACCGCACGTTTCGCGGATATCCATAGACGTTGGGCCAGATGATGTAGACGTCAGTTTGTATGGAGCTAACTATTCGTCAACTCACGCCATTGTGTATGCGCATGGCGGTGGCTGGATAGTCGGCCATAGTCAAAGTCACGATCGTCTCTTACGTGCCCTGAGCCACGAATGTCGCTGTCCGATATATTCAGTGAATTACTCCCTTGCGCCAGAATCAAAATATCCAGTGCAAATACAAGAAACCGCAGCGGTCATAAACCATGTAGCAATGTGCATGCCACATATTTTCCTGATGGGGGACAGCTGTGGAGCAACACTGATGATGCAGACATGTCATGCGCTCAGCGGCGACGTCGTCGTCGATAATCTCGAACCGAACCTTGCAAGCAGGTCTAAAATAGCTGGACTAGCCCTATTCTACGGTGCCTACGGACTAACAGATTCCGCTTCTTTGCGCCAGTTTGTGAGTATGGAAGGGATGTCTCGTGCTGATTTGCGTAGCTATGAGCAGGCGATACTTTCTGAAGATGGCAATCGAAACGTCCTGAACCTATTGGATATTCCAGCGCAAAGCTATCCACCAAGCTATCTTGTGGCGGCAGAATTTGATCCGTTGCGTGACGATTCGCGTGCTCTGGCTGACAAGATTGATAGGACTTCCGGCAACGTCGTTTACGACGAAATTCCGGGAGTAGAACACGAATTTATGCAGTATGGACGAATGCTTCCCCAGGTAGATGAAGTTATAAAAAATGTGGCGCATTGGCTTAATGCCAACACGCCACATGAGAAGTAAAAACTACTTGCGACCGTAACGACGGTTGAACTTCTCAACCTGGCCCGCGGTGTCAAGAATACGACGTTGACCGGTGTAGAACGGATGCGAAGCGTTAGAAACTTCGATATCAATGACTGGATACGTATTGCCGTCTTCCCACTCAATTGTATTTTCTGACGTCAGCGTAGAACGTGTAAGGAACGTATAGTTAGCAGAACGATCGCGGAATACTACCGGGTGATAATCGGGGTGAATACCCTTCTTCATGAAATCCTCCTTAAAGATTGTAACGATGACACTTTACCCTTATCGATAACCTTTCTCAATTATAAGTGTCTCATTTAATGGAATGTGACAGGTGTTATTAACACAGAACTCTAGTACTGTGATGTAATCAAAACTTAGCGTTAGTTAAAACTTGACCACGAAAGGAGACGTCCATGATTGAGGTATATCCGTTTTTAACCTTAGTTCCGCCACTTATTGCGATTATACTGGTGATCTGGACGAAGAAAGTTATCGTCTCCTTACTGGCTGGAATTATCACGGCGGCATTCTTTGCTTCGGACGGTATGCCACTTGCCACTGTCCGACTATTGTGGTCAACTTTTTCAGGCCTTTTTTGGAATGCCGATCGAGGCGAACTAAACGCCTACTACCTATTGATCCTCCTTTTCCTCATTGTCCTTGGTATCATTACTTCTCTGGTTTTGATGGCTGGTGGCACATATGCCTTTTCCACCTGGACGGCACAACGAATCCGGACTGGGCGAGGTGCTCAGACTCTCGCTGCTGGATTGGGAACCGCGATATTTGTTGATGACTATTTCAACGCGTTGGCAGTTGGGCAAGTTGCTCGGCCAGTTACCGATCAACACCGAATTTCGCGTGCCAAGCTGGCATACCTCATTGATTCGTCCTCAGCACCGGTTGCAGTCTTAGCACCTTTTTCTTCCTGGGGAGCATCCATTATTGGAATTATGGCTCCTATCGTTGTAGCTGTAGGCGTTGATGTGTCGGAAGCGGGAGCCTTTATTCGTTCTGCTGGAATGAACTATTATGCAATCGCGGCGATAGTACTGTTGTGGTTGACCGTCGGATTAGACCTCAACATTGGTTCCATGCGAAAAGAAGAACGCCGTGCACGTAGCACTGGTGAAGTGTACGATCCGGCTTCTCCAGTTCCTGGGCAGCTAGCTGATAATCTTCCGCAGTGCGAGCCTGGCGCACGTAGAGCTCTTATAGTTCCATTTGTTTTTCTTGTTATGGGTGTGCTTGGAGGCATCGGCTACACCGGATATCTGGCAGGTGGCTCGTGGGGATTGCTCAGTATCTTGGCCAATACAAACGTAGCTTTATCCCTCAATATCGGCGGTTTCAGTGGCCTGGTAGCTGCGATCTATTATTATTTTCGGTACACGCATCGAGATGCCGAATTTACTGCGCGCACCTTCGTAACAGGTGTTGGGGAGGGCGCCAAATCAATGCTCCCAGCGATTGAAATATTGCTCTGTGCATGGGTGTTGGGCGGTGTCATCTCGGTTTTAGGCACTGGCGAATATTTGGGGACTTTAGTTAAGTCTGTCCACCTGCCAGCGTTGTGGCTGATTCCAATCATCTTCATTATAGCTGGAGCAATAGCTTTTGCGACTGGAACATCATGGGGATCATTCGGTATTCTCCTACCAATTGCCGGTGATATTTTGAATTCAGTTCCAGGTGGTTCTGGAGCACTGTTAGCAGCCTTTGGCGCGGTACTTGCTGGTGCAGTATGGGGGGATCACTGTTCACCGATTTCAGATACGACGATCCTATCGTCCACCGGTGCTGGTTGTAACCATATTGTGCATGTAACTACACAGCTACCATACGCATTGCTTGGGGCGATATCTGCTTTCCTCGGCTACATTGGATTGGCTATTACTGGTTCAGGTATTATCGGTTTGTTCGTCACATTGCTTGTACTTTCAGCATGTGTAACCTGTATTCGCCTTTATCTACCACTTGATACTGAGAAAGCGACCGTTTAGTCCGCATGCTAGGTAGCAATTGCCGGTATAGTGAAAGTTGCTTACTAGGTTTTATCGAATATAGGAAGAGTTCTAATGTCAGAGAACAATGAGAATCTTAACCCAACCGAGCCGGATCGGCCGGTAGTTCCGCAAGAGCCGGATCGGCCGGTAGCTCCGCAAGAGCCGGAGCAGCCGGCAGCCCCGCAGCCGAACATGGGACAACCAGCTGTTCCGCAGCAGGGATATGTTCCGCCGCAGCCGAACATGGGACAACCAGCTGTTCCGCAGCAGGGATATGTTCCGCCGCAGGCTTATCCGCAAGGCTATGCACAACAGCCAGCCCAGCCAAGCCCAGTTATTCTTGCACTCAAAGATATTCCTCGGGTCTTTGGACACATCTGGCACGGCCGGACTAGCGATACATTCGCAACTATTTTCCAGCAGCGCTTATTCGCTCTAGTGACCTTCGGCATTTATATTCTTACTGCTGGAATCTTGGGCGCTACTTCGCTGGCAAGATCCAATTTTGGACCGTTCGCTGAAGGTGATTACTACGGGACAATGATGGGTATCTTGGATCATCACTATAGCTACTTTTCACTCAATTTCGGTCAGTGGTTCTATGCATTGATCTTGTTCTTAGTAACTAGTGTCTTGGCTATTTCCATGCGCGCCATTGCTATTATGCTGACACTGAAAGTACGCGGATTGACTGTCCAGTTTATGCGTGCACTAACGCTCTACACAGTCGCATGCATTCCAGCGTTGATGTTCCTGCCAATCGTGTTCATTATTGTTCTTCTGCCGGCATCCGGCTTTACTGCATTCTTAACCCTGGTTGTTGCGATCATGATTATTATCGCTTCTATCGTTGGTGAACTGTTGCTTTACGTTGGCATCAACCGTGAAGGCCGGATGGCTAAATCGCCGGCAGTTCCATATGCCAGCCTGACTACCGCTGCGTTGATCATCTCGTTTATTTTGAATGTGCTCATTATGCGGAGCTTCTGAGCAGTCTCATTCAGATGTGTGCCCGGTGCTAGCCACCGGGCACACATCTTTTAATCTCACATTGTGGTGTATTGAGCACCACAGTGTGGGAATGAGTTTTGCTCTGCGGATGTCTGCTTGCTACAGTTACCTCAGCCCAAAAAGAAGAACCGCTGGAAGGAGGAGAAGTGGCAGCACGCAATACCCGCCTACGTCGCTCTTTCTGTTGGTTATGTGATTCTTCGTGGATCCCAACTTCTTCGTGGAAACCGGGAATTATTTTTCCCGTTATTCGTTATTTATTGCTATTGAAGCCTTGGTTTTTTACCAAGGCTTTTTTATTACCCTAGGGAACTAGTGAAAGGCATAGTTATGGCAAACACTATTGCGACGCTTACTCAATTTGAGCGGTATGCACGCGATAATAATTGTCCCGAGTTGCTTCGCCTCGTTGACGCAATTCATCGAGCACAAGATAGTGGCGAAATTTCCGCTAATGTTGCAGTGTTCCCAGGCTTCTGCGATGTTCATGTCCATCTGCGAGAGCCCGGCCAAAGCTATAAAGAAACAATTGCTACCGGAACTAGGGCATCGGCACGTGGCGGCTTTACTACCGTTGGTGCTATGCCAAACCTTGATCCGGTGCCAGATAGCTTGACGACATTAGCACTTGAGCAGGAGCTCATTAACCGTGACGCCGTTATTGAAACTCTTCCCTATGCGTCAGTCACAAAGGGAGAAGCTGGCACTGAGTTAGCCGACATAAGTGATCTTGCACCACACGTAATTGGGTTTTCCGACGACGGTCACGGTGTCGACAATTCAGATCTTATGAAAGATGCGTTGCGCTTGTTAGCACAAGCGGGCAGCATCGTCGCTGTTCATGCCGAAGATGGCGAACTGCGGCCAGCGAATTCTTGTATCAACGACGGCCCATACGCTGCGGAGCATAATCTGATCGGCATTCCTAAAACAGCGGAATATCTGCAAATTGCACGAGATATTAAAATGTTACGCGAGCTAAAAGAAGAAGGTTACTTACCGGCTTACCATGTTTGCCATATTTCGTGCGGCGAATCAGCGGATTTGATCCGCCAAGCTAAAGCTGAAGGCTTGAATGTTACCTGCGAAACTGCCATGCATTATCTGCTGGCAGACGAATCAATGCTGATCGACGATGGCCGGTTCAAAATGAATCCACCGTTGCGTCAGCCAGCCGATCGAGCCGCGTTAATCGATGCGTTAACCGATGGCACAGTTGATCTGATTGCGACAGATCACGCGCCGCATTCGGCTGAAGAGAAAGGCCGTGGTTTGGCGCATTCAGCATTTGGGGTTGTCGGGATTGAGATTTCATTCCCGCTTTTTTATAGCCACTTTGTTAAAACTGGCCACGTGACCTTGGAACGGGCTATCGAACTATTCACTTCGGCTGGCCGGGAGCGCTTCAATGTTGCTCAGCGCTCCAGCGATTTCACTATCTGGGATTTGGATGCAACCTACACCATTGACCCACACGACTTTATTTCGCTCGGCAAGGCCACGCCGTTTACGGGCTGGGAAGTTTCGGGACGCTGCCTAGCGACTATCTATGACAACGCGATTGTCTACACCACCCACGAGCTGTAAAACGATTAACGACAACGACAACGGAGAACAACAATGCCAAAGAACAACACCGTCAAAACTGTACTTATTATTGGATCTGGCCCGATTGTGATCGGTCAGGCTGCGGAATTTGATTATGCTGGAACCCAAGCTTGCTTAGCTTTGAAAGAAGAAGGCTACCGAGTTATTCTGGTTAATTCTAATCCAGCAACAATCATGACTGATTCGGAAATCGCGGATCGTGTGTACATGGAACCGTTAACTCTCGAATACGTCGCCAAGATTATTCGCAAGGAACGCCCAGATGCTATTGTTCCAGGAATCGGTGGCCAGACTGGTTTGAACCTTGCCATGCAGTTGGAAAAGAAGGGGATTCTGGCTGAATGTGGAGTTCAGCTTTTGGGAACTCCATCTGAGTCAATCGAACGTGCCGAAGACCGTGAGCAGTTTAAAGAGCTGTGTGAATCCATCGGTGAGCCGGTGATTGCTTCCGAGATCGCTTATTCAATCGATGAAGCGAAGGTCGCAGCTAAACGCATCGGTTACCCGGTCGTTTTGCGTCCAGCATTTACCCTTGGTGGTACCGGCGGCGGTTTTGCTCATAATGAGCCTGAGCTGATCGATATGATGCAGAATGCCTTGCAGCTTTCCCCAGTTCGCCAGGTTCTGATCGAAAAGTCTATCTTGGGCTATAAGGAAATCGAATTTGAAGTGATGCGTGACTGTGCGGATAACACAATCTGCATCTGCTCGATGGAAAATATTGATCCGGTGGGCGTGCATACTGGGGATTCCGTCGTCGTCGCCCCGGCGCTCTCCCTGAGCGACGCCGATTTAACGATGCTTAAAGAATCTGCGTTCAAACTGATTCGTGCCTTGAAAATCGAAGGTGGCTGCAACGTCCAATTCGCAGTCAATCCGACCTCGAGCGAATACTTCCTCATTGAAGTTAATCCACGAGTGTCACGATCGTCCGCCTTGGCATCCAAGGCTTCGGGGTATCCGATTGCGCGAGTGACAGCGAAAGTCGCACTCGGTCTGACTCTTGACGAGATTCCGGTGGCTGGAACATTTGCTAGCAAAGATCCAGTCCTCGATTATTTAGTGGCAAAGTTCCCGCGCTTCCCGTTCGATAAGTTCACTGATGCACCTAACCTCTTAGGCACACAGATGAAAGCTACTGGCGAGGTGATGGGAATTGGTTCGAACCTAGAAGAATGTTTGCTTAAGTCGGTACGGTCTTTAGAGATCGGCGTCGACCATTTCTTTATGCCAACGTTTGCCCAGATGTCCGACGACGACTTGTGGGCCTACGTGACGCAGTTCCGTTCCGATACGATGTTTGCGATCGTTGAATTACTGCGCCGCGGCGCAAGTATTGACGAGCTTCATCGGGTCACGATGGTCACCCCGCTGTTCCTCGAATCATTCGCATCGATCGTTGCGATGGAAAACAAACTACTAGATCACGTGTTAGACGACGACGTTTTGCGCGAAGCAAAACAGATGGGATTTGCGGACACAGTGATTGCTCGGCTGTGGGACACCACCGAGCATGAGGTGAGCTCGCGCCGGCATGATGCGGGAATTGTTCCGGCATTCCGCATGGTTGATACGCTGAAGTCTGGCGCGTATGTGCCATACTTCTACTCATCCTTCTCAGGCCACAACGAATCGCAACTGACCGATCGTAAAAAGGTTATTGTGCTGGGAGCTGGACCAATCCGAATCGGTCAAGGAGTGGAATTTGACTATTCCTCGGTACATGCGATTAAAACGATTCGAGAAGCCGGATACGAAGCGATCATCATCAACGACAATCCCGAAACTGTCTCTACCGATTACACGACGGCTGATAAGCTTTACTTCGAACCACTAACGCCAGAAGACGTGATGAACATTGTGGAGTTTGAACAGCCTATCGGCGTGATTACGTCTTTGGGTGGACAAACTGCGATTAACCTCGCCGGTCCGTTGGCTGAGCGCGGAGTAAACCTGTTGGGTACGTCCTTGGCAGCTATTAACCGGGCCGAGGACCGCGATGAGTTTGAACGATTGCTGTCGGAACTAAACATTCCGCAGGCACCCGGCAAAGCTGTGACGAATGTTGACGATGGTCTTGCAGTGGCTCATCAGGTTGGCTACCCAGTGTTAGTTCGTCCGTCGTTCGTCCTGGGTGGGCGCGCGATGCGGATTGTTGGCTCGGACCAGCAACTGCGTCACTACCTATCACAAGGATTGGATATCGACGTGGATCGACCGGTACTGGTTGATAAATATATCTCCGGAAAAGAACTCGAAGTCGACGCGATTTGTGATGGGCGTGATGTGTTTGTTGCCGGAATCATGGAGCTGGTGGAGCACACCGGTGTCCACTCGGGGGATTCAATCTCGGTCTATCCAACGTTCTCGGTCTCCGGCAAGGTCAAAGGACAGATCTTAAAGTATACGAAGGCACTGGGATTGGCGATCGGGATCACCGGATTGTTCAACGTCCAATTCATCGTGGACGAAAACGAAAAGGTCTACATTATTGAGGTTAATCCACGCTCCTCGCGTACCGTCCCGTTCTTGTCGAAAGTCACCGGGTTTGCATTGCCAGCTATCGCTACTCGAGCGATTATGGACGAATCACTTAAAGAACAAGGAATCTTCGACCTCTATCCGGAAGAACGCGATCGGTTCTTCGTCAAGGCTCCAGTTTTCTCGTTTAACAAGATCAAAGGCTTGGATGCCTACCTTTCCCCAGAAATGAAGTCGACCGGCGAAGCGATCGGGTACGACGACGATCTGAACCGTGCTCTCTATAAGGCCCTGCAAGCTGCTGGAATGAATCTTCTCAACTACGGAACTGTGCTGGCGACTATTGACGATAAAGATAAGGAGCGTGCGCTCGGTCTTATCCGTAGATTCTACAATCTCGGCTTCAATATTGCGGCTACTGCGGGCACTGCCCGATACTTGAAAGAAAACGGTATTCGTACCCATGCGATGAGTAAGATTTCGGAAGGTTCAACCGAGATCATCGATGCGATCGAAGCGCAGCATCTGTCCTACATTATTAATACGCAAGGCGTTGAAGAATCATCCCAAAAGTCCGATGGGGCACAGATTCGAGCGAAGGCATCCGAGTTTTCGGTTACCTTATTGACATCACTCGACACGGTGAATGTGTTGCTTGATGTGCTCGAAGAAATTACCTTGAACGTTTCGACGATCGATGCACCGCGCCGCCAAGGAGCCTGATTAATGACAAACATCAAGGTTCACGCATGCGTGGTTGAGAATACTGCGCTGACAGAAACAATTTATCGGTTGCGGCTGCGATGCGAGTCGTTCGCGCCTGCGCAGCCGGGACAATTCGTGAATGTCACAATTCCGGGATTCTTCTTGCGCCGACCGTTAGCCATTGCTGACGTGGTATATGAGCACGACGGCGGCGCCACCTTAACGCTGATAGTTGCCCAGGTAGGTGCTGGAACTCAGACACTTGCCAGCGTCACACCCGGCACAAAGATCGACGTTCTCGGCCCGCTCGGACACGGTTTTGACGTGGACGGGGCGGGACCAACCCCGGTTCTTGTTGGTGGTGGATCTGGAATACCGCCGCTCTATTTCGCCGCGAAGTATGCAGTTGCACGTGGATACAGGCCGCACGTTCTGCTGGGGTTCCGTACTGCACATGACGTGTATGCCGAACAAGATTTTCGCGAACTTGGCTGTGACGTTTCGGTAGCTACTGAAGACGGATCGTATGGGGTAGCAGGTTTTGTGACTGCCGCTATGCCCGATGATGCGTCGCACGTCTTAGCCTGCGGACCAGAGGGGATGTTACGTTCCGTCGTCGCGCGCTCGCGTGGAGATGTCCAGGTCAGTCTGGAAGCACATATGGGATGCGGCTTTGGTGCCTGCTTAGGCTGCACTGTACAGACCGTCCGAGGGTTGGAACGCGTATGCGTGGAAGGTCCAGTCTTTGACAGTACGGACGTGATTTTTGGTGGGGAGGTAGTGCGATGACGAATCGACTCGCAGTTGATTTATGTGGAATTACTATCGACAACCCCATCATTGGTGCTTCGGGCACGTTCGGATTTGGTGCCGAGTTTGCTCGCCTGTGGGACATTAACCAGTTGGGGACGTTCTCGTTTAAGGGGACGACGGCGCAGCCGCGCCCGGGAAACGCTCAACCGCGGGTGGCGGAAGCACCAGGCGGGATGCTCAACGCTATCGGGCTAGCAAATCCTGGCGCGGATGCAGTTATTTCCCATGAACTGCCGCAGATGCGAACGTATTTCCATAAACCAGTGATGGCAAACGTCGCTGGATTTTCGCTCGCGGAATACGAGCAGGTCGCAGCGGCGCTGGATGCACAAGAAAACGTTGGCTGGTTAGAAGTCAATATTTCCTGCCCTAACGTTCACGATGGTGGCAAGACATTTGCGGACTCGCCCGAATCGGCGGCTCAGGTGTGTCAAGCAATCAAAGAGGTAACAACAAAACCTGTCATTATGAAGCTATCGCCAAATAGCGGGGCAGTAGTCGATACTGCTCAGGCCTGCCAGGATGCCGGTGCTGATGCGCTCAGCTTGATTAACACCTTCGTCGGTATGCGGCTGAACCTACGCACTGGACAGCCTATTCTTGCTAACCGTACCGGCGGGGTATCAGGCCCGGGAGTATTCCCGATGGCTTTAAGAATGGTGTGGGACGTGACCCATGCCGTCGATATCCCTGTGATTGGAATCGGTGGAATTACCAGCGCTCGCGACGTCATCGAAATGATGCATGCTGGTGCCACTGCCGTCCAAGTAGGCACCGCTAATCTCGTCAATCCCTACGCCTGCTTAGAAATTATTCAACAGCTACCAGCTGAAATGGACCGATACGGGATACAAACCTTAGCCTCCCTTACCCCACACCGAAAGGACTCATAACATGACACGAGACGTTATCGTAGCCTGTGACTTCGATTCCGCCCACACTCTCACTACGTTCTTGGACCTGTTTGAAGATGACAAACCATTCGTCAAAATTGGCATGGAGATGTTCTATGCCGGTGGACCAGAGATCGTTCGGGAAGTGAAAAAACGCGGACATAAAATATTCCTCGACCTCAAACTGCACGACATTCCACAAACTGTTCGCAAAACAATGCGGGTGCTGTCCCAACTCGACGTCGATATGACAAACCTCCATTGCGCTGGCGGAAGCACCATGATGAAAGCAGCCATCGAGGGCCTCACCCGATCAGATGGAACCCGTCCACTCCTCATCGGCGTAACTCAACTAACATCGACCAGCCAAGAGATGCTTGAAGATGAACTCCTCATCTCGCAACCTATGCCTGACGTTGTTGCTAGCTACGCAGCCAACGCACAACACAGTGGTCTCGACGGCGTCGTATGTTCACCATTAGAAGCCCAGCCAGTACACGAGAAACTGGGGAAGTCATTCCTCACAGTCACCCCGGGTATTCGGTTTGCGGACAGCGCCGCGGATGACCAACGGCGAATCACCACCCCACACCAAGCCTATGAACTAGGAGCCGACATGATTGTTGTTGGCCGCCCAATAACCCAAGCTACTGACCCAGTAGCTGCATACACCCGTTGCGTTAAGGAGTTTACTCGATGAATACCGCCCAAACCGTCGCTCAAGCGTTACTTGACATTCAAGCAGTCTTCTTGCGTCCAGATGATCCATTCACTTGGGCTTCCGGAATTAAAAGTCCTATCTACACCGATAACCGATTGATTCTTACCGCTCCACAACAACGAAACATCGTAGAAGATGCGCTCGCACAACGAATCCGCGAAGCATTCCCCGATACCGAAGTCCTCATGGGTACCGCCACCGCCGGTATCGCGCATGCTGCGCTCGCGGCAGATCGGCTAGGTATTCCGATGGGGTACGTGCGTTCTTCGGCAAAAGACCATGGACGCACTAACCGGATTGAAGGACGATTAGAACCGGGGGCCAACGTCGTCGTCGTTGAAGATCTGATCTCAACCGGCGGTTCCGTGATCGAAACGGTTCGTGCGTTACAAGACGCTGGTGCGAATGTGCTCGGGATCGTCGCTATCTTTAGCTATGGAATGCAGGTAGCACAAGCAGCGATGCAGGAAGCCAATATCGAGCTGACCACCTTGACAAACTTCGACAATGCGATTGAATTAGCCGAAAAAACCGGACTAATTTCCAGTGCGGATCTGCCACGCTTGCGAGCTTTTCGAGATAACCCACGTGATGATTCGTGGCTGACGAAGGCAGAATAAATCATGCGAAGCGTTATCGACATAAATGACCTGACGGTTTCTGAGATCGACGAGCTACTTGCCACTGCCCATGACATGATTGAACATCCCCAAACATACGCTCATGCGGCAGCCGGGAAGATCCTTGCAACACTGTTTTATGAGCCGTCAACGCGCACCCGGCTCAGCTTTGAAGCAGCCATGTACGGTTTAGGGGGACATGTGCTCTCTGTTCCCTCCGCCAGCCATTCCTCAGCATCCAAGGGCGAAACAATCTCAGATACATTATCTGTGATATCGAATTATGCAGATATTGTTGCGATGCGTCATCCGCATGACGGAGCTGCTTTGGTAGCGTCGAACGCAGCGAGCAGACCCGTGATCAATGCGGGCGACGGTGGTCATTTCCATCCCACGCAAACATTAGCTGACCTGTTGACGATCGAACGCTCCTTTGGCCGATTAGAAGGATTAACTATCGTAGCAGTGGGGGATTTGCTCTACGGCCGTACGGTTCATTCGTTACTCCATGCCATGATGCGTTACCCAAACAATACATTTATTATGGTCAGCCCGCCTGAGCTAAAGCTTCCTGCTGACTTCCTTGCTCATGTGCGTAGCCAAGGAGTGGACATCCGGGAAACAACATCGTTGGCTGATGCATTGCCGCAGGCCGACGTTGTCTACATGACGCGCGTCCAGCAAGAACGCTTTGCTAACCGAGACGAGTATGAGCGTCTCAAGGGAGCTTACATTTTAACTGCTAGCATGATGGAGAATGCGTCGCCGGATTGTATCGTTATGCATCCATTGCCGCGAGTCGGTGAAATATCGCCCGAAGTCGATAGCGATCCGAGAGCGAAATATTTTGAGCAAACGTACAATGGAAAAATGATGCGGATGGCACTCATCCACCATCTGCTTCAAGCGGCTGACACTAACCAAGAACGCGAGCAACGGGAAGAGTTTGTACACTCGATTCCGACAGAAACCACAATATGCCCAAACTCGCGGTGCATTACCCATTTTGAGCGTGACATAGTCCTGCGGTTGTATCCAGATACGCGGCAATGTGTTTACTGTGACTATATCGCACCTAATCTGTAATAGTTTCAGCCATGATTCTCGTTTAAAATTGAGATCATGGCTGAAACTTATCGCATTCCGCGTTCTTCACTAATTCTTATCACAACTCAGGTCAGCGCCTTGTGGCTGGTAGCTGGTCTCGTTTTGCGCTATATAGTGCCAGGGTTTGTGCGGTTTGTTGATTACGCGTTCTCCTTCGTCGCATTGCCTGGTTATCCAAGTCTTTTTATTACCTTGCTGATGGTTATTTTGACTTCAGGGATGCTTCGTGGACAACGCGCGGCTTTGGTGTTCTACCTTGTTGTCGTCCAGTTACCAAACCTCATTGGCGGTATCGAAGAATATCTCTTCTTCTCGGATGAGCTTTTTTCGTTATCGCCAGCTGCAATAGTAGCAGTAACAACTAATATGCTTTTTGCGTTGCTATATATATGCATAGGTATCTGGTCAATCAAAGAATTCCCCATGCGAGTTCGCGGGCGATGGGCACTTTCGCTCCTCATTCTTGTTACTGGACTTGCACTATCCACATTAATAGCCTGGGCTATGTTGACCTATCAGCATGTTCCAACCGCAGAGGGCCCACTTTCTACTGCAGTTGACATTGCTTTCGGTATATCACCAAATGATCCTGCAGAACTAGCGCATTATCGTATCCCGCATGCGATCCGAATTGTCTCTGGTGTCATCTCGGCAATGGGTCTATTTATTGGACTCATGGTGCTCTTGAAATCAGCGAAAGTCCCATCTGTTAGTGCAACAGAGCATATGACGATTCGGCGACTGCTACTTGACCCACCATCAACTGACTCGTTGGGTTATTTCGCTACCCGCTATGATCGGAATATGGTACTCTCGCCTGACGGGCGAGCAGCCGTAACCTACCGTGTAGTAAACGGTGTGTGTTTGGCTGCCGGCGACCCTATCGGTGATCCACAATCATGGAAAGCAGCAGTCACAACTTGGCGTGACTATGCCCGCAAACATTCGTGGGTTGTGGCTGCAGTTTCTGTGTCTGAAGCCGGTGCTAAAGCGTATAAAGTAGCCAGTTTAAACGCTTTCCCGTTGGGCGACGAAACCATTATTGATGTGGCAGATTTCCATCTCAAAGATCTTCCTGATGTGCGCCGTGCGTTGAGCGCACCGCGCCGTGCCGGGTACTCAGTTAAAGTTCGTCGTCAACACGCAATTCCAGCTGAGGAGCTGACTCAGCTTGCCTTGCTCGCTGACAAGTGGCGGGTTGGCGATGAACGCGGATTTACAATGGCATCGGAGCGAGTCGGTGATCCACGCGACTGGCGCAATGTTATCGTCAGCGCTCATGATAGCAGCGGAAACCCGATTGGTTTGTTGACATTTGCTCCATGGGGTTTGCACGGTTTATCGCTCGATGTTATGCGCAGATCTCCAGATGCTGTTTCCGGAGTAACTGAGTTTATGGTGGCCTCGTTGGCCCAGGAATCAGCGAACATGGGGATCGAACAGATTTCGCTGAATTTCGTTGTCATGCGCGAGACAATTGAGCGAGGAGCCAAGGTAGGCGCTAGTATACGTCAACGCTTCGCCATGAAATTCTTGATGTTCACCTCTCGCTGGTGGCAGATCTATTCGTTGTATCGTTCAAATGTCAAGTATCGGCCGCGCTGGCAGACTAGATACTTATGCATAGACAATGCTTTTTTCACCGCTCGTACTTTGCTGGCATACGCTACCGCAGAAGGCTTCTTGCCATCTCTGTCACGTTATTTCCCGCCGGTTGGAGAGCCCAACGACATAATCGAGCTGGAAAAGTCGCTCATCAATCGGCCAGTCCCAGAACCACGCGTTTCCGAGCAACGCGGTGTACGACGTCGGAAACTTGCTCAGTTTGAAGCCGCTGGCGGCGTCGGATACCCGGTTGGAGTTCCGCGGACCCACTCAGTCAAAGACGTCGTTGAGGCTGGCAAGAGTCCTGAGGGGGAAATTTCTCTAACCGGTCGCATCTGTCATATCCGCGATTTTGGGGGAGTAGTTTTTGCTGACCTTGTAGAAGAACATGCTACTATCCAAATCCTATTTGAACGTACTGCCGGAACTAGCTGGCGAGATTTTAGATCTTTCGTTAATCGTGGTGATTTGATTTCGGTGACCGGTGTTCTCGGTACATCTCGAAACGGTACTGTATCTTTACTGGCTCAGTCGTGGGCGATGGCGGCTAAATCTCTGGTGCCGCTACCGCAGACTCCACTAGTAAACCCTCACTTGCGCGCTAAAATGCGGCATATTGATTATGCGCTGAACGCTCGTTCCTACCAGCTGTTTGAAGCCCGGTCTAAAGTAGTCGCATTCGTGCGCCAATCTCTCTATTCTCAAGGATTCTTAGAAGCTGAGACGCCGATTCTTCAGGCAATTCACGGTGGCGCAAACGCCCGTCCGTTCCATACCCACATCCGTGCCTATGATCAGCATCTGACACTTCGCATTGCGCCAGAACTCTACCTCAAGCGGCTCGTTATCGCAGGTATGCCGAAGGTCTTTGAAATAGGAAGAAATTTCCGTAACGAAGGCGTCGACGCTACGCATAATCCAGAATTTACTTCACTGGAAGCCTATGAAGCCTACGGTGATTGGGATTCGATGCGAGTATTAACCGAAAACTTGTTTAGAGGTGCTGCAGAAGCAATTTATGGGAAACCAGAAGTAACTTCCCAAGATGGCACCGTTCTGGATCTAAGTAAACCATGGCCGGTCGTTTCCGTATTCGATGCGGTTTCACAGGCTGTTGGCTGCACCATCATTCCTGGAAGCGATATCAGTGACTATGCGGAGCTAGCGCAACGCTACGAAGTCGACGCTGAGACAGTCGGCCAACTCGTAACAGAACTATATGATGAACTTATCGAGCCGACGACGGTTTTCCCCACTTTCTACACTGGTTTTCCGGTAGAAACGTCACCATTGACGATGGCGGATCCAAACACTCCACATATTGCTCAGCGTTGGGATTTGGTTGGACTGGGTATGGAACTCGGAACAGCATATACCGAGTTGTCTCATCCACTAGAACAACGCTCCCGGTTTGTACAGCAATCATTGCTTGCCGCAGGTGGAGACCCGGAAGCCATGGAAGTAGATGAACCTTTCTTAGAGGCCTTAGAGTTTGGGATGCCACCTACCGGAGGACTTGGGATCGGTGTAGACCGAATGGTTATGTTCCTGACGGGTACAAGTATCCGAGAGATTTTGGCTTTCCCCTTCGTTAAACCGGAGAAATGAAAGGCGATACGAGCTCTGGGCTGGTGAGTGGGAAAAGGTGGTTTTCGCCCCACAGCATAACCAATTCTGCGTCCAACATTGACGCGAGTGTACGCTGCTCCATCAAGAACCGGGTTTGCCTTCCATTCCCTGCGCCAACTATCACATGAGTGCGAATATGGGGTGCCACTGTACTTGCTGTAAGTAATTGGGAAACTCGCGTTTCTAATGTGCTCGCGTAGTTCCACTGGTGAGCTAGGAATTGTCTGTTCTGTTTTCCTCGATATCGCCGATCTAATATTGAGTTGTCAATAAAGGGCGCTAAGGGGAGAGGTAACAAACGGGTAGCAATATTTGCCAGTGGGTTGTTAATTGTGTACTCGGCGTTATCTCGCGGAAAGGTGGGATCTAGAAGTACTAGACGGCAGACGTTTTGTGGAAAGAGTAATGCCCATTCCAATGCCATTAATCCACCTAGAGAGTGGCCAATAAGAGTGACAGGTTCGCCGTCGTAATAAAAAGTATTCGCTTCGCTACATGAAGAAATCCAAGGAAAGCGCCAAGTATCGACCACACGGGCATCCTGGAATCTGGCTTCGTAAAACTCAGGAGCTAAGGCTAACCCGGGAATGATGATATTCATAAGGTCTCAGTATAATACCTGCATTCGCCAGAATGAGACAAGCAAAGAATACTTGGAATCGTTGTAAATAGCCGATTGGCACGACAGTAAAATCTAGCACTGCGATTAGAAGTGTTAAGCAGATGTAGATAATCGAGATAGCTATTAAAACTAGACGGTAGCGAGGAGCTATTTTTTTAGTGATGGCTAGAACTATAACGACTGTAGCAATAATTAAGAGACTGCCACTGACAATTGCTGATGCTACTAGGTGCGCCGTAAGGCCTGTTTTTTCGCAGAAATCCAGAGATTCTGCACATTTGAGTGGAAAAATAACATCAAAAAAAGATGCTATTGCAAATACGCTGTAACACGCTGCTATAAAGGTTTGTATCCGAGACCACGAACGTTTGAAATCTGCTAAGCATATGAGGCCGGCTAAAGCTAAAGTTGCCGTCAGTAGATCCGATGTTGCAAAGATAAGACGGTAAGGGCTATCGAGCGCAAAATATTCAGACAGATAACTCAACCGCGGATCAAGTGGAAAACCAAAGATGGCTTCCAAAATAAAAGATGCATACATGATCCCGCTAATCACGCATAACCATATGCCAAGTTTGAATACTCGTGATGAAGGAGAGATAGCAACCACCCGCAATAGGTTATTTCGTTAATCATGGACTGATTAAGTTTATCAGGTCAGTAATCTTTTATGGCTAACGACGCCAATTACTACCAACTGTCATGCATCTTTATAGAATACTTACGATTTTTAGTGAGAGATAGAGAACACAGTGTTCGCATAATGAGAATGGTAAGCAAAACATAAAGAAATGGAGTATTTATTAAGTTGATTTTAAATATCTAAGGAGATGTGATGGGAAGATTTTTACAATCTAGTGCATTTGCTGCGTCGCTGGCTCTCAGTTTGGGCCTAGCGCCGTTGGCAGTTGCCAGTCCAGCACCCGAGGACAACCATACGGGTGGCATGTCACTGACTGAAATGGATCGGCTGATTAAGGAGCGTGGCGAGCGTTCCTCGCAGCAAGTACGTGTACTTGTTATGCTCAAAAATCAGCCTACGTCCTTTTCTGACTCGAGTGAACAGCATAATAAAGGGCAACAGAGCGAACTCATTGAAAAATGGGCTAAAAAGTATCACCTCGAGGTAGGACGTCAGCTCGGCTTCCTCGTCAATGGATTTGCGGCGACAATGCCGGCAAATAAAATACCAGCGTTGCAGCAAGAGCCGGAAGTGGCCTCAGTCAAACGTGAACGAACATTTGAAAAGTTAGAGCATAATGCTCGAAAAATGGAAGGCGTCGTTGACGCTCATAATAATCACGGGTTAGACGGAGCGGGCACGGTTGTGTCAATCATCGATTCGGGTATCGATCCTCGGCATAACGATCTGCAATTGAGTGATGGTGAATGCAAAAACGCAAAACTTTCGCCAGATACAACGCATAATGGTCTATTCACCTGTAAGGTTCCCGCCGGATATAACTTTGCTGATGACAACTATGACATCATTGATAAGAACGAAAGCGAACACGGACAGCACGTTTCGGGAATTGTAGCGGCTAACGGGTCGATCCGAACCGGTAATGACAAACCCGACGTCGTAAAGAATAATGCATTCGATGGCGTAGCTCCTAAAGCACAGCTTTTGGCGATGAAGGTTTTCCCGAATAACCCGAATGCGCGTGCGAACGATTCTGACATTATTGCAGCGATCGAAGCCTCTGTGAAACTCAAAGCGGACATCATCAATATGTCGTTGGGATCGCCTAATGGAAACCGCAATGCCTCTGATGGCGTTTACCGAGCCATTGAAAAGGCACGGGAAGCTGGGACTCTGGTGGTTGTAGCTGCTGGAAACGAAGGGAAGAACTTCTCTCCAAACGGCGAAACTGACAACGTTTTGCACCAACTTGATGATGCTACCCTTGGCTCTCCTGCTGCTGATAGCGGTGCTTTTGCAGTCGCTTCTATCGATAACCAAGTCCAAGTAGTTCCGGTTGCCACGTGGAAAGCTGGTGAAAGTGGAACAGAAACAGACTTACCGCACAAGAGTGCGACCGGAATACCAGATGGAAAATTCCATGAAGTCGTTGACCTTGGCTTCGGTCAAGTCTCTGACTTCACGGCAGACAAAAAATCTGCGCTCAAAGGCAAGTTTGCACTGATTCAGCGTGGCCGGACTACCTTCGCCGATATGTTTAAGCAGTCGTTCGATGCCGGGGCTGTTGGAGTTTTGGTCTACAACGATGAGGCGCGTGGAGACGAGTTTATCGGTATGGGTGGAGTCGAGGCATACACGGAATTTTCCGCTTCTACGTATCATTCAGTCGGCAAGGCGATGGTCGAAACACTCGGTACTGGAAAAGTTTTCGTGAAGTTCACTGACGATCGTAAACTGACGGATTTTGCGGGTACGGAGGCATTGCGTCCGTCGTCGTTCACGTCGTGGGGTCCAACTCCGACGTTAGATTTTGCACCGCATATTTCTGGTGTTGGTGGCGAAGTTTACTCTACTCAGAATGATAATCGCTATGTGTCAATGTCTGGAACTTCGATGGCAGCACCGAACGTAGCTGGGCTATCGGCACTCATGTGGCAATATTATGGAAAGAATTTCCCGGAGTTAACTGGAACACAGCGAATAGATCGTATACGTGCCGCACTTATGAATACTGCTGAGATTCCAACTAATGAGGAAAAAATCCCGTACGCTCCACGCCAAGTGGGCGCTGGTCTGGCTCGCGTAGATCGGGCTACCGAAAGTCCGGTGATTGCAACGGTCAACGGCCAGCCATATGTCTCGCTCAAACAGGTTCATGGTGCGACGTCATTCACCGTAACCTTGCATAATTATGGTGACAAAGCTGCAACCTACTCAGTGCCTAAGCAGTCTGTCATTAACGAAGTCGAAGGCGAGAAGGGAGCAGCTAAAACTGTAGTATCGCAGGAGAAGTTGACCTCTGATACGACGACGGTGACGGTTCCGGCAGGCAGCGAAAAGAACGTAACTTTTACACTCGTTCCAAAACTCGGAAAATCACACTACATTGAAGGATGGGCACAGCTTACTGGAAATAAAGTTCCGAACATTGCTATTCCATATCTTGGATTCGTAGGTGATTGGAATGCTGAAAAAATTATCGAAGCACCAGATGTCGAGTGGGGAAAGCCTGTTGAACGTAAGGTGTACACCGGTTTAGCGACCCTACGTGAAGATTCTGTTACTCCTATTGGCCTTCTCAATAAGATGCCTCAGGAATCTCATAATGACCGGGATCTGACGCTTTGGATGTCTCCAAATGGTGATCATATGCAAGACGTTATATTCCCACAATTGCTTGTTCGCCGTAATGCATCCGATGTTGAATACGAGATCATGTCTGAGGATGGGAAAATCCATCAGACTACGGGCAAACAGCAGGATCTGCGCCGTTTGACCCTTAAGAATTTCTTGAATCCGCAATTTTCGGATGACGATGTTGTGGAGAATGCCAGCGCGTATGCCTTTGACGGCAAGATCTATGACGCACAAAATGTTAAGTACACGAATGTGCCTGACGGAAAATATGTCTTCCAAGTCAAAGCGCGAGTTTCTCCAGAATATGATTGGCAAGTGACGAAGATGCCATTTGGTATCGATACAACGTCACCAACCATTACATTTAACAACTATGACGAGGCTAAAGGATTTGTATACTTCACTGTGAAGGATACTGGCTCAGGCGTCCAAGTTGCTCCCGTTGTAGATACTGACTCCCAGACTAACCTGGTTGCCGAACGAGTGAACAATTCAGACACGGAATTCCGTATTAAAGTTTCACCGGGGACAACACACGTATTAGTGACTGCAGGCGATATGGCTGCTAATATCACCAGTGCCTCATACATTTTGGATCCGGCAGCAAAGCTTAGTGTATCGTTTGCTCGTGACATGAATGCTCATCCAGTTGGGCCGATCAAACCTTACGTTACGATGCAAGGAGAACCAGAAGGCGCAAAGCTCATTGTTGACGGTTACGTGTCTGACGACGTCGATCACGTTACGATCAACGGACAACCAGCTGCGCTAAAAGACCGTAATTTTTATGAATACGTGCCACTGACCCCTGGGACAAATAACATCACTGTGGTGGCATACGATTCTGCTGGATCTGCGGTCAGCAAACAAGAGCTAGCGCCGTTCTATGACGATCAGCCACCAACATTGGCAGTAGTTAAGCCTGCTCCGATTAAAGACAATACCGTGACGGTAAGTGGGCAACTAACTGATACGAACAAGAAGGCCCAACTTGAGGTACTTGTCAACGGACAATCAGCTCAGCTGGATACGAATGGCAAGTTTGAATCTGAGATTGAGGTATCAGAAGATGCCCAAACAGTTACTGTTGTCGGTAGTGACGGTGCACAACGAGTCTCCGAAGTAGTACCGATTAAAGGACGTAGCGCTGATGTGCCTCCGGCTCCACCGTTGCCGGGTGGCCCAGCTATTCCGCCGCCACCATTGCCAGGCGATGGATTTATCTCTAGCGCAGCACTGCCAACTATTAGTAACGCACAGTGTGCTCCAGAGTTAGCAATTTGTGCTGTCCCAACGGACACCAAAGATTATGACCGAGAAAACAAGGTATTCACTGTGCGTGGTACCCTCAACGCGGACGCGATTGCCAAGTTCCAGCTGGTACCAACAGGACGAGCTGGAGATAACAAGGTGATAGAACCGAAACCTTTGGTAGCTAATATTAATCGTGATACCGGCGAGTTTAATCTCCAGGTGCCAGCGTCAACTGGACAAAGCGATTTCCGGCTGGAACTCTATGTTCCTGGTGAAAAAGCAGATAATCCAGTACTGACTAAGAGCCAATCATTTAAGTTATTGATCGATGTTAATGTTCCGGAAATCCATATTGATCAACCAATAACACTGGGCGGATCAATTTTCACTCAGCATGATGAAGTTGTGTTTACCGGAAACGTGTCCGACGACGGTTGGGGATATAAGTTCCTGATCAATAAAGACACCGTCGAACAACGCGAAAATAACTCTGGACTTGGAGCGGAATCCAATGAACGAGAGTTCACCTATCCAGTTAAAGTGAAGGACGGTGATAAGATTCTCGTTACGGTGATTGATAGCTTCGGTAACCAGATCCTGGGTGTTTATCCAGTTGTCGTTGATAAAGACAAGCCAACTGTTGATGCAACGTATGCTGACAATGAGCTTATGGAGAGCACAGTTGTTGGCGATGATAAACCTATAAATGTCACAGCTAACGACACCCACCTCCGGAGTTTGAAAGTCAAGCTCGATAGTATTGATGGAACTGAGGTACTGAACGAAGAAGCTCATGCAGATATTGATATAACTGAGCGAAACGTTGAGGATCTTATGGCCGATGTACGTGAGATTCGTGAGACCGCACTCGAGCGTCTGGAAGCTGCAGGAATTAGCAAACGCGCTGATGCTGACTCAGATAGTGATGTGGCTGACGCGGACACTGCGCAAAAACAACCAACTGTTGAAAATCAGGTATTTGTCAGCGGTAGCCAGACAACGGTGAAAACCCGAGATCTCGCTATTCCGATCGACACTGAAAAACTGTCTGCAGGTCTGTATACCATGACGATTTTGGCCGATGACCTTGCTGGGAACCAAACTGCGCAAGCAGTTACTTTCGCAGTGGATAGGTTGCCACAAATTGTCGGGCCAGATGCTGTTGACGTGGAGCTAACCAAGGAACAGCTACGCGATAATGACAGTGCTGCTAAGGTTATCTTCGCTAATTTCAGCATCACTGATGACGGTTCTGCTGATTTTGCAGGTGACGGTTCCGGAGTTGGAGAAGCTCATCTTCTCATCGACCCAGCTACTGTTCTTATGCCCGGCAAAAATACTGTTTTGGTTCGTGCAGTCCAGCCTAATGGCCTTGAATCTCACAAACTTATTACTGTTAATATCTCGGTAAAAGAAGATTCACAACCTGAGCAGAAGACTCAACCCGATACCCAAGAGGGCAGCGGTAGTAATGGCGGCACTGCACCGCAAGATCCGATGGTCGTGCCTGGTACCGGGTCTGGTCCAGTGTTTGGTACATTGGCCGCTGGTAGCCATACGACATCGCATAGCGTTGGACTGGCAGCAACAGGCTCTTATGCGGGAACCCTGGCGCTACTTGCTAGTTTGACTATTGCTGGCGGTATGGTCCTCAACCGTAGAGCGCGTATGAGCTGATACTAAAGGCTGATACTATGAAGCAGTGCGGAAGAACTCGACGTTCTTCCGCACTGCTTTTAGCTATAGTGCGTTCGCGTCGATAACATATTGAGTATGCGTATTTTGTTGACTGGTTTTGAGCCGTTTGGTGACGATAGTGAAAATGCGAGTTGGGAAGCTGTTAAGCGCTTGCCCGCGATGCTAAACGATGACAACAGTGAAATTGAGATCATAACTCGCAAGTTGCCAGTTGTTTTTACCACTGCTCCGGTTCAGTTAAGCCAGTTCATCGCGGATGTTAAGCCTGACATTCTTATTGCAGTCGGGGAAGCTGGACTACGAGACCTTATTTCAGTAGAAATGATTGCAAAGAATTGTGCCGATGCTCGAATCCCTGATAATGAAGGTTACCAACCGCATGGCGAACCGCTTGATGATGGGGAAGCAGAATGGCGAACTAGGCTACCAGCTAAAGAGATTGTGACGGCACTGTGTCAAGCTGGATTACCAGCAGTGGAATCGTACGATGCTGGGCTGTATTTGTGTAATGCAGTATTCCGCGCAGCGTTGCGACTTTTTGACGGTCCAGCGGGTTTTATTCACGTTCCCGCGGTACGGCGAGCGGGGCAAGCCAGCGTCGGATCTGAAACAGATTCTTATCGTTCCCGAACGACTACGCCGGATACACACGTATGGACTGTTCCGCAGCTTACTGATGCCCTGAGCGTGGTCTGCCAGATCGCAGCGGCTGGTTTAGCTTGCGCTTAGCGGGTACTGCGAGGCGTATAGCGATCAGTCGACGTCGTAGCGTCAACGGTCTGTAACGCCTCTGTCCGATCATCCCAGTTTTTCACTAGCTGCTTGGTAGCCTCAAATTCAGCCGTAATAGTTGGGTTCTCGGTATACGTCAGTGCAGAAACGATGACTGCGACGATTAAGTTTGCTAGGAATCCTGGCACGATTTCGTAGAGGTCGAAGATACCCCCGGATAGATTGCTCCAGAGCACAACGACGACGGATCCAACAACCATACCGCTGAGCGCTCCCGAGGTTGTGAGCTTACGCCAGAAGAGAGAAAGTAAGACGACTGGCCCGAAAGCGCCGCCGAACCCAGCCCACGCAAACGCTACCAGTTCCAAGATAGTATCTGACGGCGAAATAGCGAGTAGTGCTGCGATGATAGAGATTAGAATGACGGCTGCACGGGACAGCATCACGCCGTGTTTTTCAGATAGTTTTTGGTGAACAAATACCGAATAGATATCTTCCACGAGGGCCGAAGAAGAAACAAGTAACTGAGAGGAAATCGTGGACATGATGGCTGCTAAAATAGCGGCAAGCATAAACCCGGCAACGAGCGGATGAAACAAGATCTGACCCATATAGATAAAGACTTGCTCCGGATTACCTAGTAGACCTTCGCCAGATTGTTGCGCATAAGCAACGCCTACTAGAGCGGTGCCCATAGCGCCCAGGATTGACAAAACCATCCACCCGATTCCAATTCGCCGTGCAGCTTTGGCTTCAGCGGGCTTCCGCAATGCCATGAAGCGAACAATAATATGCGGTTGCCCGAAGTATCCAAGACCCCATGCCAGCGCAGAGAATATTCCAATGATTCCGGCAAAGGTAACTGTTTTGTCGCCGATTAATGACTGCCAGTTAGAGTTAAGTAGTTGAGCTGACTCGATGGCGGCGGATGGTCCACCAACGATGACTAGCCCCATGACTGGAACGAAGACCAGGGCGAGAAGCATCATAACCCCTTGCACAAGATCGGTCCATGAAACAGCTAAGAATCCGCCTAGTAACGTGTACATAATCGTGACCGTTGCAATGAGTAGCATTCCGCTGAGGTAGGAGGTACCGAATGCGGCATGAAAAAATACACCGCCAGCAACCATGCCGGAAGACACATAGAAGGTGAAGAAAAAGAGAATGACTAGGCCTGAAACAATACGTAACGAATGAGTGGAATCTCGTAGTCGTGAATCTAAGAATGATGGAACTGTGATCGAGTTATTTGATACTTCGGTATATGAACGTAACCGAGGTGCAACAAATTTCCAATTTAACCATGCGCCTACGGTAAGTCCGATAGCTATCCATGATTCGACCAGACCGTTTGCATAGAGCGCTCCTGGCAACCCCATAAGTAGCCAGCCAGACATATCTGATGCGCCAGCCGATAGTGCAGCTACCGCGGGATTCAGTTGGCGCCCACCGAGCATATAGTCATCTACCGAATCATTCTTGCGGTATGCCCACAGGCCGATTCCAATCATCGCTAGCAGGTACAGAACCATGGAAATGGTTTGGAAAACTTGATCAGTCATAATTCACGTCCAAAGATTGATTGCCTCTTAACAGTACAGGAGAGACCTTGCTGATGTAAGTGACGTTCAAAACTCTCATTGTGAAGATATATCACACGGTATGATGTCACGTAACACGAGTACAGTTTTTTGTACCGACAGTGAAGGGGCCTGTTATGAAACCAGAAATCAACGGCGATATTAGCCTTGCCGATGTTGCGAATCAAGCGATTGTTCAGGCACGCAGGTGGGCAGATCGTGCTGCTTGTTTGCCCACTGATCGTGCTGGAAAACTGTTATCTGATGTGCTGGCTTCAGATGGTGGTTTAGACTTCACTATTGATTTTGTCGACAAAGTCATCCGACCTGAAGACAAACGCATAGCAGCTAGAAATCTCCAGAAACTTTCGGCACAAAAGATTGATTTCTTACCTGCTTACCTGTCGCTACCGGCAAATGCTGGTGGGAAGCTTGCCACTGTCGCTCCGCGCGTCGTCGTCGGCGCTGCGTTTCGTGTTTTTCGGTCACTCGTTGGGGACTTAGTTCTCGATACTAGCCCGAAAAAGCTCGGGCCAGCCATCAGAGCTATGCGAAAAGATGGCTCGCGCCTCAATCTCAATTTGCTTGGTGAAGCTGTTCTAGGAAAGAACGAAGCGAGCCGTCGGCTTAATGCTGTGATGGATTTATTAGATCACGACGACGTTGATTACGTCTCGATCAAAGTTTCAGCAGTCTTGGGCGTACACAATCCGTGGGGCTATCACGTAGCTGTGCGCGAGGCGGTGCACGGGCTTTATCCGCTCTATGAAAAAGCATTAAGGCTAAAGAAATTCATTAACTTGGATATGGAGGAATACCACGATCTTCACTTAACCATCGAGGTATTCAAAAATCTTCTTGAGCTTCCAGAATTTCAGCGTCTCGAAGCAGGGATTGTGCTCCAGGCCTATTTACCCGATGCGCTACCAGCTATGGTAGATCTCCAACAATGGGCTGCTGACCGAGTCGCCCACGGCGGAGCACCGATTAAAGTGCGTTTAGTTAAAGGTGCTAACCTGCCGATGGAGCGGGTTGATGCGATTATGCATGGCTGGGAGCTAGCTACGCAGCCTTCTAAAGAAGCAGCGGACGCGAACTATCTTCGGATCCTCGAATACGCCTTGCGTCCTGAGCATCTGGCGAATGTAAAAATCGGGATCGCCGGGCATAATATGTTTTCCCTTGGATTTGCCTATGCACTGATAGAAGCACGCGGGATAAGTTCCGGTTACGAAGTGGAAATGCTCCGCGGGATGGCTCCTAACCAAGCTGACGCAGTGCGCGAGGACGTCGGCCATATTTTGTTCTATGTGCCGGTTGTTGACCCTTCCGAATTTGATGTTGCTATTTCCTATTTGGTGCGTCGTCTCGAAGAATCGGCTGCTCCCGAAAATTTCATGTCGGGTGTTTTTGAATTCCCGCATAGCGATGCGGTGTTCAATCGTGAACGGGATCGTTATATTACTGCGCTGCACGGTGCTTTTCCAGAATTATCGCAACAATTTACGCAGTTATCGCTGATAGCATCTCAGGATGCGCCACAGCTGTCATATGGGCCTAACCGTCTCCAAGATAGACGGAACGACGACGTCGTCATCCAAAACTCGTTTACAAATAGCGCAGATTCGGACCCCTCGTTACCAGCGAATGTGGAATGGGCGGATCAGATTTTCGCCAATATTCCAGAAACCGATTTGGGGCAAGAACTAGCTGATTCGGCACAGGTGTATACTGCGGATGAGGTACGCGAACGTATTAGCCAGGCTCGAGCATCGGTATCGTATTGGGCAGGATTACCGGCCAGTGAGCGTGCCCAGATTTTGCGCAACGCGGCAGTTATTCTTGGTCAGCGGCGTGGCGAATTGATGACGGTGGCAGCAGCCGAATGCGGCAAAGTACTGGGCGAAGGCGACGTTGAAGTATCAGAAGCAATAGACTTCTGTAACTATTATGCCCAGTTAGCCGAGGAATTGGATCAATTGGCCGGAGTAGACGTAGTACCGGCACAAGTCACGGCTGCGATTCCACCGTGGAATTTTCCGATTGCTATCGCAACAGGCTCAGTCGTGGCTCCGCTTGCAACTGGTTCCGCCGTCGTCTTCAAACCCGCAGAGCAAGCCCGCCGGACCGGCGCATATGTCGCACAAGCCTTGTGGGATGCGGGAGTGCCACGAGACGTCCTGCAACTTGTCGATATTGACCCGAGTGATTTGCCAGAAGCTGGACGTACGTTAGTAACGGAAACCGATCAGACGGTATTCACCGGATCGTCACAAACAGCGCAGCTCTTCCGCTCCTGGCAGGCAGATTTGCGTCTGTTCGGTGAAACATCTGGGAAGAATGCCATTATTGTGACTGAGCAGGCTGATATCGACTTAGCGGCTAAGGACATCGTCACGTCAGCATTTGGCCATGCTGGACAAAAATGTTCGGCATGTTCACTTGTCATACTGGTTGGTACGATGGCCGAATCCAAACGTCTCCTGACTCAGATTGTCGATGCCGCTCGGTCATTGGTTGTGGCTTATCCGCAAACGCCAGCTGCTCAAATGGGGCCTGTTATTGAGCCTGTGTGCGGGAAACTTGAGCAAGGATTGACGAAATTAGGGCATGGTGAGCACTGGATTTTAGCGCCTCGCCAGCTCGACGATACGCGCCGGTTATGGAGTCCTGGAATTAGAATCGGTGTACAACGTGGCTCAGAATTCCATAAGACCGAGTACTTCGGCCCGGTATTGGGAATTATGTTTGCCGCGGACCTTGATGAAGCGATCGATATTCAAAACGACGTGGAATACGGGCTAACCGGCGGAATTCATACCCTAGACAGTGACGAGATCGCGCACTGGTTAGACCGTGTTGAAGTCGGTAACGCTTACATTAATCGGGGAATTACGGGCGCGATTGTTCGCCGACAACCGTTCGGGGGTTGGAAACGATCCTCAGTTGGTACTGGTTCAAAAGCTGGTGGCCCGAATCATCTGCTCGGTTTAGTACGAGTAGAACGAAATAATAAAGCTTTAATGGAGAATACTCGCGATCTTCCTGCAGTAGAAGGCAACGATCTGCTGATTCGTCTTCACGAGCTACAAGCTGCTATCGAACCGCATCGTCATGAGATCTTCCGTGCGGCGATTCAGAGTACGAATGAGGCGTTATCATCTTTCTACTTGCCTGCTCACGATGTTTCTGAGCTGGGCGTGGAAAAGAACATTCTGCGGTACAAGCCTACGTGTGTAGACGTGCGCCTTGAGGATCGAGAGAACTGGGATCTGGCGATCGTAAATATCGTTGGGGCAGTAAGTGCTGGGGCAGACGTGACTGTGTCTGTTGCCGGAGAGCTTCCTGGCTCTTTTGCAGTACTCTTATATCAGCATGGCGTTGAGGTTACCGTAGAATCCCATGCCGCTTGGCTGTCTCGACTCGCGGACGCACCTGCTTTCCCGTCTCGCATCCGTTATATCGGAGACGCACCCGAAGAGGTCGCTCAAGCTGTTGGCGGCTCAATTGATGTGGCTATTTTTGCCGACCCGATAACAGGGCAGGGCCGTGTTGATCTGCGTCCGTTCTTCCTAGAACAAGCTATCGCAGCAACTAACCATAGATTCGGTGACAAAACGAAGATCCTTGACGGTATCTTGTAAAAAGTTGTGGTGGCAGAAATGGATTCTGCCACCACAACTAGATAGAAAACAGTGTTCTCCGCCTTCAGTTAGAATGCTGGGACGATCTCTCCGTTTGGATATGACTCGCGGATGAAATCTGCAACCTTTGGATCGTGAAGGAGCTTTTCAAGTTTAGCGATTGCTTCTGCTTTCGCAGAGTCTTTCTTCCACGCAAGGATATTTGCATACGGGTTATCTTCGCCCGATTCGATTGCGATGGCATCGGTTGCCGGGTTTAGCCCATGATCTAGTGCGAAGTTACCGTTAATCACAGCAATGTCAACGTCAGGTAGTTGCACTGGAATAATCGCCGGATCTGCTTCGATGAGCGTGTAATTATGCGGATTCTTGGCAAGGTCGTGAATCGTTGGGTTATCGGTATTTTTCAGCTCGAAAAGCCCAAGTTTCTCGAGGAGTTTCAGTGCCCGTGCTTGGTTAGATGGATCATTGTTAACCAAGATTGTTGCTTTATCTGATAACTCTTTGAGATCGGTGATCTTCTCCGAAAAAACAGCATAAGGTTCGATTTGGATGCCTTTGCCGTGTTCAAATTCGTAGCCTTTTTCGCTGACTTCGGTGTCAAAGTACGGTAGATGCTGGAAGAAGTTGGCATCGAGTTCGTCCTCATCCAGAGCAACATTTGGCTGGATGTAGTCGGTGTACTCCTTGATGTCGATTTCGATTCCTTCAGCTGATGCTAGATTCTCGTTGACGAATTTTAGGATGTCAGCATGTGGTACTGGTGAAGCTCCGACTTTGAGAACAGTTTTGCCGTTATCCTCCGAAGAACTCGATTGACTGTCCGATCCGGTAGCACATGACGTTAAGGCCAGAAGCGTTGCACAGGTAAGAGCGGCGAGTTTATGAAGTTTCATTGTTTTTCCTTTGGCTTTTAGGCGCGGGTTTTAGTAACCCATGGCCGACTAATCGTTGGGTGCCAAGGCTAAGTTTCCCGGCTGGTTGCGCCTTAGCGGTGATCAACCAACCGGCTCAACATATCGCCGACCCACTGCACGATTTGAACCATAATAAGGATGACGACGACGGCGATGATGACGACATCGAAATGATGCCGGGTATATCCGTGGTTGATAGCGAGTGCGCCAAGACCGCCGCCACCGACGATGGAGGACATCGCCGAATATCCGATAACGGTAATAGTCAAAATCGTAATTGACTGAATAATTGCAGGCAGAGCTTCGCGTACTAAGACGCCAGACATAATGCCAACTGGTGACGCGCCAGCCATTTGCGCCGCTTCAACTTTTCCTTGTGAAACTGCAAGAACGTTGGATTCGACTAAACGAGCGAAATACGGAACAGCAGATACGATGAGAGCGACTGTGAACGCGGGCCATCCCACTGTTGAGAGCCAAGGAACATCGATCAAACGAATTGCGTATAGCACGATAACAGCCAAAATAATGAACGGTATTGCTCGGCCGATATTGATGCTAGCCCCCAATAGCTTATGAGTAACTCGATGCGGAATCAGCCCATCTTTACGGGTTTCAGCCAAGATTACGCCCAATGGCAGGCCAAGTAGCACGGTTACTATTGTGCCGACGCCGACCATATAGAGTGTTTCGACAATAGCAGGTAACAGCTGTTCTTGCACCACTGGTCGGTTGAACCATGTGCCTTCGTCGTGCCGTGAAACGGCGGCTATGACAGGAATAAGGGTAGCTAAGTTCAAAATCATGCCTCACGCACCTGTGCGAATACTGTTGTTTTGTTGAATTTGGTAGCGCATACGTCGCCGGTGCCGATAGGAACTGTTAACGCTAAGCGGCCAACCTGAACATCTCCGACTGATTCGAATGTCCCTGTGGCAATATCTGCCCCTAGTTCGGCTACTTTGCTTAATACTTGCGATCCGGTTGGTTTACCTGGCTGAGAAGTGAAATAGAGGTCAATAACGTCATTGAGTTCGCTAATGTCATGATCGAGCTCCGGTAGTGGAATGAGCTTCTTGGCCAGTACTGACATTGGATCTTGCAGAATTTCTCGAATGTGGCCGCTTTCTTGGATTTTGCCAGCATCAAGAAGGGTAACGGAGTCACAGATTTTCCGTACGACAGACATTTCGTGGGTAATAACGACGACGGTTACTCCCGTTTGGTCCCGAACATTTTTCAACAACTCTAAAATCGAATCAGTAGTTTCTGCATCAAGTGCTGACGTCGGTTCATCTGCCAGGAGAACAGCTGGTTTATCAGCTAGCGCACGAGCGATCCCTACGCGCTGGCGTTGACCACCAGATAGCTGAGAAGGATAAGACGACGCACGATCTTGCAAGTTAACTAGGCGTAGTAGCTCGGTGACCCGGGCATCAATGTCTTTAGTTGGCATTTTTGCAATACGCAGGGGATAAGCAATGTTCTCGTAGGTGGTGCGCGATTCAAATAAGTTAGCACCTTGGAACACCATTCCGATGCGCCGGCGTGCAGCGCGCAATTCGTGCGAACGCAGCTGAGTGAGGTCTTGTCCATCAACCAAAATAGATCCAGCCGTTGGACGTTCGAGAGCAGTCAGGCACCGGATAAGGGTGGATTTTCCAGCGCCTGATTCGCCGACGATTCCATGAATGGTGTTGTCAGCAATGGTTAATGACAGATCTTGTAATGCATGAACAACTGAGCTACCTTTACGTGGGTATATTTTTGACACGTTTTGAAGTTCGATCATACATTCCTCCATCGCTCTCGGCAGTAGCACCCACCTGATTTGGGTTGCTGCAGCTTCGTCGAGCCGAGTCTCTTAGCTGCTCTTGATGAACAGTTTAAGGCTTCCACGTTCGCAATGGAAAAGCAACCTATTCCAACATATGAGAATAGTGTGAATAAGCGACCGATGCGACTGCGAAAGTATGTGGGAGGCAGATGTCACTATAAAACTATGAATCAGATATATCAGCCGGCAATCCGTAGAAGCAAGCGCCAGTGGGTAATGGTGTTCCCGTTGCCTCAATCAGTTAACGAGAATCCTCAAGAAAATGAGGCAGAAAAAGTATTGCCTCCAACGCAGCGCGAAGGAGGCAATACCCTTGAAATAGATTGAAGTCTCAGCAGTGAGCAGCAGCGATCGCTAACGAAAGTGCCTTCTGGAAGTTGTTCTCGCGTTCTTCTGCAGTCATGTCCGTTCCAGGAACTGTAATGTGATCAGAAATGGTCAAAACAGCGAGTGCCTGACGGTCATATTGAGCGGCGAGACCATAAAGCGCACCGGCTTCCATCTCGGCGCCTAAACAGCCGATCTTTCCTAGAGCTTCGTTGTCGGCTGGGTCTACGCCGTAGAAACGGTCGCGTGACACGATTGGGCCGACGACGACGTGCTCATCATCTCCGGCGGCGTCAGCAGCAGCTCGTACGAGCTCATATGATGCGACGGCCGAGAAATGGGTGTTAGGTGTCAGGAATGTATTCATAACGCCTTCATAGTGAGCGCCGTTTGCAATAACAACGTCGCCTACCTTGACCTTTGGGGACAAGCCGCCGGCGGTGCCAACTCGGATAATGCGCTGGACATCGTAATGCATGAAGAGCTCATTGACATAGATAGACAATGATGGCTGTCCCATTCCAGATGCCATGATTGAGAGTGGTTTACCGTTTACTTCGCCAGTAAAGCCAACGATTCCGCGTACATCTGTCACGAGTTTTGCGTCAGGCATAAGCATCTGTGCCATACGGGTTGCACGTTTTGGATCTCCTGGCATGAGAACTGCTGGTGCAAAGTCACCTTTCTCTGCACCAATATGTGGGGTTGCCATGAAATGTCCCTTCTGTAAGTAGATAAAAGAGCTGTGTGCTCGTTATACCTCTATAATCTCATATTTAGCGTCATGAAAGTATGAGCTAGACGCTTAGTTTTTAACACCAGGTAAAAGTTGGCGCACTCGTGCGTACAAATATCCACGTTTTTGCGCCCGGCGCTCTTGCGGAGATTGATGCTGGGCGATGGCCGCGTCGAATTCTTTCCAATGCTTCTCGCGTAATTCTAGGAAGTCTTGTGGTGCACCGCCAGGACGGTCCTCCATGGTTGCGAGGTAAGGATAAAGATCGTGTCCACGCAGATATAAAACGATGGCGTTTATTGCTGCCACAAGCGGCACACTGAAAAGGGCACCAACGATTCCGGCTACCGACGACCCGCCAGCCACAATGAGAACAATTGCAAGTGGATGTATGTTCAAGGCATTACCCTGCAAAATTGGTTGCAGTAGATTACCTTCAATCTGCTGGACAGCCAAAATGCCAATCATCATCAACATTGCCATAAAGAGCGACTGGGTATTGACAAGAACAATAAGTACCGCGACAAATCCCGATAAGAACGCGCCAACCACCGGGATAAAGGCCGCTAGAAAGACGATTACACCAATCGGGAATGCTAAGCCCAGCGGGGTATCGAGGATTATGGCAATAACAGAAATACCGATAGCGTCGACGAGAGCTACCGTGGCCTGGGTGCGCGTGTAATTGCCGATCATCACCCATGCTCTGATGCCAGCTTCATTTGCCGGATTTTGGTAATGCAACGGGAGGAGACGAACCATCCAATGCCATAGCCGTCGGCCGTCTTTCAAGAAGAAGAACAAAGTGAATAGAACGAGGATAAATCCAGTTAGGAGAGAGGAAACCGTTGAACCAACAGCTACGACCCCTCCGAGGATCTGGCTGGAATTATTTGTAATTGTGCTTTGTAACGAGTTCCATGCGTCATTAATCTGGTCACCAACATCGGGTAAAGCAGTTGACACTTGTTCTATGAGGGTATTAATTCCGGCATATATCTGATCGGAGACTTCGGAAAAGCCGGATATGATTCCAACGCTCGAGCCCCAGATGAGCAATCCGACGAAGGCTACGAGTAGAAGTAACGTCGTCGTCGCTGCCAGAGCTGACGGAAACTTTAGACGCTTGATGAGCCCGGAGGACACCGGCTCTAAAATAACAGCCAGCAACAACGCAACCATTGTCGAAATAATAATCGTGTAAAAATGTAGCCCCAGCCATCCAAGTGCGGCTAGAACGACAGCTACCACGATGAGCCGCCACGACCAAGCGGCGGCAGTAACTAATGGTTGAGGTACAGAATATGCCGGTTTATCGTCCACCTGGCGTGCTTGCATAAAAGACTCCTTACATGCGTAGAATATCTTTAGCCTACCAACTGCAGTCACTGAGACGGCTAGGCGTTACGGAAAATATGCTCTGGAGAAATATGACACACTACGCACTGTTGGCTTTTGATCTTGACGATACATTAGCGCCTTCGAAGTCGCCGTTGCCCAAACCGATGGTCTGTGCGCTGAAACGCCTATTGGATGTCAGTGAGGTGTGTGTGATTTCAGGTGGCCAATTTGAACAGTTCTCATCGCAACTTTTAGCGAATCTTGATGCTAATAATGAGCAATTAGCAAAACTGCATCTGATGCCAACCTGCGGAACTCGCTATTTACGTTTTTCTGAAGGACAGTGGTCTTCTGTGTATGCACGTGATCTGACCGACGACGAACGGGCACGAGCATTGGCATCGCTTGAACGACGTGCAAAAGAGCTCGGGCTGTGGGAGGAAAAGACGTGGGGACCGATTCTCGAAGATCGCGGTTCTCAGATTACTTTTTCAGCGTTGGGGCAACAAGCTCCAGTTGATGCCAAAAAGGCGTGGGATCCGGATCGCACTAAGAAAGAACTATTGCGAGCCGCAGTGGCTAAAGATCTTCCAGATCTAGAAGTTCGCTCCGGCGGGTCTACATCCGTTGATATTACTCGGTCGGGGGTAGACAAAGCGTACGGCATTGCCGAGTTGTCGAAGCAAACAGGAATCTCAATTAACGATATGCTGTTTATCGGAGATCGCCTTGATGAAGGCGGCAACGATTTCCCAGTTCTTCGATTGGGGATTGATACCCATCCAGTTGGTGGCTGGGAAGATACAGTTGAGTTTGTTAATGACTACGTTGACGCGCATGCAAGGGGATAGCTATGAAGAACCAAATATCTGAGCTCAGTGAACACGATATTGATGAACGAATAGCTAAGTTTGCATGCTATCCGTCTGAACGGCAGGTCACCGGCGGTGCAGAACGCGGTTTTGCTTGGTTGATGACGATCTGCGGTGTCATCGGCATGTGGGCGTCGATGTCTCTGATTATTGCTGAGAAACAAAAGCTCATGCATCCCGAAGGAGTGCTGCCGTGCGATATTAATCCGCTTGTCGGTTGCGGAAAATGGGTAGGCATGTGGCAGAACGAAGTGTTTTTTGGTGTCACTAACTCGGTATTTGGCCTCGCATTTTTTGCAGGTATTACTGCGTTAGGCTTTGTGTTAGTGGCCGACGGGCGATTTGCTCGATGGCTGTGGCAAGCACTATCAGCAGCATTGGCTCTTGGTATTGTCTGGGTGGTGTGGTTCATGTACCAGAGCTTGGTAGTAGAAAACTCGATGTGCCCATACTGCGTGGTAACTTGGTTTACCACTATTATGCTTTTCGTCCACGTCACTGCGCGTAGTGCGCAAGCTGGCCATTTCGGAGACAAGTTTACCGACGCCGGGCGAGCATACGCTCGTAACAGATGGATCGGCGTCGGCCTGAGCTATGGACTTGTCATTGTTCTAGTGGTTGTTTTCTTCTGGGATCAATTGCCACTATTCTTCGTCTAAAGTATGGATTACAGCTAACGTATGGATTACAACGAATCCATATATTCGGGTACGTGATCGCCGTAGCCTAGATCGACGAGGCTGTTGCGAAGCGTCATCATTGCCTCAGTAATTTCAGCTGCAGGTGCTGGGCCTACTTCGTGTAGGTTAGCTGCACTTTCCGCGTCTGCCGGGATGACATGGATGTGAGTATGGGGAACTTCAAATCCTAAAATAGTTACTACGGAGCGTTCCACGCCAAAAGCGCGCTCTTGAGCTGTAGCGATAATTTGTGCAACGTTCATTGCGTGCGCGAACACGCGGGGTTCGACGTCGTTAAATTTTGCTACTTCTTCGCGCGGAACCACCATAACGTGGCCTGGGCGTGCAGGCTCGATAGTCGCCATAACAACGACATCCTCATCAGCCCAAACAAATTTTCCCGGAATCTCACCAGTGATAATTTTTGTAAAAACACTACTCATGTTTCTAGTTTACATCCTTAAGACGTTTGGTGGATCACACGAACGTCATATAAAGAATAGTGGTTGCCTGCGTTACCATTGGTATTACTAGTTTTGGGTAACATACTAAGGAGAATCATGTCGGCACCAGATAGCTTTCCATACCGCTACACTGCCGAACTTGCCAACAAGATCGAAGCGTCATGGCAAGACCGGTGGGAAAGTGACGAAACATTTAATGCGCCAAATCCAGTTGGCGAGCTTGCGGGAGCTGGAAAGCTAGCTGACGAAACGTATTTCTTGCTTGATATGTTCCCGTACCCTTCTGGCAAAGGACTCCACGTCGGCCACCCGCTTGGCTTTATCGCAACCGACTGTTTAGCGCGTTACCACCGTATGCAGGGCAAGAATGTGCTCTACACGATGGGATTTGATGCGTTTGGTTTGCCAGCAGAGCAATATGCAGTCCAGACCGGACAGCATCCGCGTATTACCACCGAGCAAAACATTGACAATATGCGTTCGCAGTTACGGCGTTTGGGAATGTCGCACGAAAAGCGTCGGTCAATTGCAACCACAGACACGATCTTTGTGGGGTGGACGCAATGGATCTTCTCCCAGATCTTCAATTCGTGGTATGACGAACAAGCTCCTGGTCGTGAGCCTGGGACAACAGGCCGGGCGCGGCCAATTGCCGAGCTCATCGCTGGTTATAAAGATGGTTCGATCCCAACTCCGGATGGCACTCCATGGGCAGATATGACTCCGGAACAACGCCGTAACGCTGTTGATAGCCGACGCTTGGCGTACATCGATTATGCGCCGGTCAACTGGGCACCAGGCTTGGGAACCGTGTTAGCGAATGAAGAAGTAACGGCAGACGGCCGATCTGAGCGCGGCAACTATCCAGTGTTCAAGCGCAAGCTTCGGCAGTGGATGATGCGGATTACTGCCTATTCTGATCGTTTAGCTGCGGACCTAGATAAAGTTGATTGGCCAGAAAAAGTTCGGTCAATGCAACGTAACTGGATCGGAAAATCTCACGGTGCGCACGTAGACTTCACTGCGCATGGCGCCGACGGCGATCATACGCTCACAGTGTTCACTACCCGTCCAGATACCTTGTTTGGTGCGACATTTATGGTAGTTTCGCCGGAACACCCGATGCTGAACGCGGAAGCAATCCCAGGGCAATGGCCAGCTGAGACCCGCACCGAATGGACTGGCGGTGCTGCAGATCCAATGATTGCGGTGAAAGACTATCAGCGTGCTGCTTCGCGAAAGTCTGATAAGGAGCGCGCCGACGTCGAAAAAACTAAGACTGGTGTGTTCACGGGTATTTTTGCTACCAACCCAGTTAATGGCGATCTTATCCCGGTATTCACTGCCGATTACGTGATGATGGGATACGGTACGGGCGCTATTATGGCGGTCCCATCAGGAGACCAGCGCGACTTTGATTTTGCGCGTACCTACAATGTTTCGATTATCCCAACGATTGAAACACCAGCTGATTTTGATGGTGAATCAGCGTGGACTGAAGACGGGCCAATTATTAACTCTGCTAATGATGAGATCTCGCTGAACGGCTTGGATAAAGACGCCGGTAAAGCGAAGATGACAGCATGGCTGGAGGAAAAAGGAGTAGGCAAGGCAGCTATTACCTACCGTCTGCGCGATTGGCTATTCTCCCGGCAGCGCTACTGGGGCGAACCATTCCCGATCGTTTATGATGAAGAGGGCAACGCGCATTCCCTGCCAGATTCGATGCTCCCAGTTGAACTGCCAGACACTCCAGACTATTCGCCTCGGTCGTTTGATCCAGAGGATGCTGATTCAGAACCAGAACCGCCGTTGGGTCGCTTGACCGATTGGGTCAATGTTGAGCTTGACTTGGGTGATGGCTTGAAGAAATACACTCGCGAAACAAACACCATGCCGAACTGGGCTGGTTCATGCTGGTACGAATTGCGCTATATTGACCCGCTCAACACTAAGCAATTCATTGCGCCGGAAAATGAAGCGTACTGGATGGGACCGCAGGAAGGAAAGCCTGCCGGTGGTACCGATCTGTATATCGGCGGTGTTGAGCACGCGGTTTTGCACTTGCTCTATGCCCGGTTCTGGCACAAGGTTCTGTTTGATCTCGGATATTTGAGCTCAAGCGAGCCATTCCACAAGCTCTTCAACCAAGGCTATGTGCAGGCATATGCGTACACCGATTCGCGTGGACAGTATGTTCCAGCTGATGAAGTCGTTGAAGTTCCAGCTAGCGATGGATCTGGTGAAGTAACGTTCGAATGGAACGGGCAGCCAGTAAACCGCGAATACGGCAAGATGGGCAAGTCGCTAAAGAATATTGTCACTCCAGATGATATGGCAGAACAGTATGGTGCCGATACATTCCGTGTCTACGAGATGTCCATGGGGCCGCTTGATGCTGATCGGCCATGGGAAACTCGTGCCGTCGTCGGTGCACAACGATTCTTGCAACGGTTGTGGCGAAATATCGTTGATGAACAAACCGGCGAGCTGGTTATTGTCGATGAACCGACGGACCATGAAACTGCGAAAGTTATGGCTCGAACAATTAATGACGTACGGGCAGAATTTGAAGCGATGCGAATTAACACCGCTATTGCGCGAATCATCGTTTTGAACAACCATGTTACTGGTAAGCCTGTTACTCGAGAGGTGGCAGAGACACTAACATTGCTGGTTTCTCCAGTTGCGCCACACATTGCGGAGGAACTGTGGAAGCGGTTGGGACACGCAGATTCGATCGCTTATGCTCCGTTCCCGCAGGTTACTGATGAATCTTTGCTGGTTGACGACACCGTGACATGCGTCGTGCAAGTTAAAGGTAAAGTCCGTGATCGGCTTGAGGTCCCCACCAATATCTCCGATGCGGATCTAGAGGCATTAGCATTGGCATCAGATAAGATAAGCCAGTATCTTGACGGCGCACCGCGCAAAGTTATTATCCGGGCTCCGAAATTAGTCAACATCGTTCCGTGAGTAAAACGTGGTAGAGGCCAAGCCCTCTACCACGTTTTATATGTATAAACAGAGGGTTTGATTGGGACATGACGTTATTTCCAATCAAAATGCAGAGAATAACGAATAGGGTTATCTTTTTATACTGAAAAGATAGTAAACTATTACGAAAACCAATACCCGTAATGGTGCGGATATATAATTACTAGTGGAAAGCGAGTGGCTGTGGTGTCAATGGCTGGTACAACGATCGAAGCAACCAATTTTGATGGGTTGCCGGCGTGGAGACTCACGTCCGCTACTGGAGCAACAGCAGTGGTTGCTGAGCGGGGCGCAACGCTATTATCTTGGGAGCCTCGTCCGGGGTTTAACATTGTTGATGGATATGAAACCCGTGCGGAAATGGAAGACGGACGCGATGCCCGTTCAAAGGTTATGGCACCTTGGCCAGGGCGACTGACTGGTTCTTCGTACGTTTTCGACGGCGAAACATACACTGTTAATGAGCTACCTGAAGGCGCTGCACATGGCTTGGTAGGAGAAGCGGACTTTACCGCGACCAACACTGAGGGCGCTCTGACATTAACCTATACGTTCCCGGGTTCTGCTGGATATCCGTGGGCGTTCGAGCTTTCTGTTATTTTTTCGCTCGATGCAGGCGCCGATGGCGAAGAACACTTGACTGTATCATTTGATGCTCGCCATGACTATCCACATGGCATCCCGTTTGCAATCGGGTGGCATCCCTACCTGCATTTCCCAGGCTCGCGGGCCTCAAATATGTCCCTGACGATTCCAGCACGGACCCGCATTGTATTCGACTCGCATCTTGTGCCACGCCCTGGTGAGGCCGCTTATGCCGGGATTAAGGCGCCATATCAACTTGATTTCCTCGGCTCCACGGTACTTGACACCTCTTTCCGTGGTCTCATCCCAGATGAAAATGGCGTCGTGACAACAGTTCTTCGTGACCCGTCAACCAATTCCCGCATCGATATCGTGCAGGAACCTGCCGAGGCACCACTTGTCCATATCTACACCGCAGATGGCGCATTGCGTAATGTCCGTGGCTCGATAGCTGTTGAACCACTCTCACATGTAGCAGACGCTTTCAACCGTCCTGATGCGGCAGGTTCGATCGTTCTCGCTCCTGGAATGTCGCGTACATTAACTGTCACACTGACGTATCACAAGTAAGTCAATACCATTCGTATACTGTTGCGGGGCACCCCAAAGTAAGGAGTGCCCCGCAATGCTGTATAACTTGGCACTTAGAAAATCAGCGACGCCGATTGCCGAATAATCCGCGAGTGATCTCTTTTGCTAACGTCCTGCCAGCAGATTTTACGATGGAATCAAGCATAGATTCTTGGCGTTTGCGTTGCCGTTGCATTTCTTTCTGTGCTTGTCTCAATTCATAGTCGCGCTGTTTTTGCGCAGCTTTTTCTTCTGCAGCTACTTGCTTAGCTAGCTCCCGTACAAGTTTTTCTTGTTCTTTCTTTGCTTCTTCTTGAGCACGTAGATTTATCTCAGCAGCCTGTTCAGCTGAAATACGTGCCTGTAGGAGCTCGTAGGCTGATTCTGGATCCACTGGGGTCTGATATTTCTCCCGTGTTGTTGATTGTTCGATAGTCTGTGCGAAAGTCATATCAGAAGCAATGCCCATTGATGCAGCTGGTGCCCAAATTCTAGTAGGAGCAACGGGAGTTGGCCGTCCGTGATCATCTAGCAATGTAACAATGGCTTCTCCGGTGCCTAAACTCGGTAATGCGGTTTCAAGGTCAATAGGGGACACTGGAAAAGTCTTCACGGTTTCCCGCAACTTCTTCATATCATTCGGGGTGTGGGCGCGCAGTGCGTGTTGTATCTTGGCGCCAAGCTGTCCGAGTACGTCATCTGGTAAATCCTTTGGTGTTTGAGTAACGAAGAAAATTCCTACTCCCTTCGATCGAATGAGCCGCACCGTTTGCACAACGAGGTCTACGAATTGTGCCGAAGCATCGTTAAATAGCAAGTGTGCTTCGTCGAAGAAGAAGACGAGTTTAGGTAGATCTGCGTCACCACGTTCGGGTAACGTCTCGAATAATTCGGCAAGCAGCCACATAACGAACGTTGAAAATAGCGCTGGCCGAGACTGCACATCCGGCAGTTCAAGAGCAGAGATCATGCCGTATCCTTCTGGCGTATGCTGGATTAGATCCGCAACATCAAAAGCGGGTTCACCAAAGAATTCCTCTGCCCCTTGGGCTTGGAGCTCGCTAACTTTTCGGAGAATAACCCCAGCTGTGGCACGGGCAATTCCACCAATATCAAGGAGCTCGTCCTTACCTTCATCGCTTGTTAGGTATGAGACCACTGCACGTAAATCTTGAAGATCGATTAACGCTAAGCGTTCTTGATCAGCCCAATGGAAGATTAAGGAGAGAGCAGATTCTTGAGTATCGTTCAGGCCGAGTACTTTCGCGAAAAGAAGCGGGCCGAAATCTGAAACCGTTGTACGAATGGGGATACCTTTCCCATGACCGCCAAGACTGTAGAACTCGGTAGGAAAACTTTGTGCTTCCCAGGGTTGTCCTTGCTCTGCGACCCGGGCGTCTAGTTTTTCAGTATTTGTGCCAAGTTCCGCGAGGCCACTCAAATCTCCTTTGATGTCCGTCAGGAAAACAGGAACGCCCGAACGCGAGAGACCTTCGGCAATAAGCTGTAGCGTCCGGGTCTTTCCTGTTCCTGTTGCGCCTGCTATAAGACCATGCCGGTTAAGCATTCCAATAGGGATATTGACAGTCACGCCCGGCATAGGATGATTTCCAGAAAGGTATGTGCCAAGCGTAAAAGAACTGGATTCGAAACTATATCCGGCTTTCACAGTGTTCTGATAGCTGAGAGATTCTGTTTCTAGCTGCTGGTTTTGGCGTTTAGATGAGAGCGAGTTTTCCTCAGCCGCTACTACCTGTTCTGATAATTCTGCTTGGGCAGCTTCTAATGCTGCTTGTGCGGCGGCTGCCTGGGCCGCTTTTGCTTCTGCTTGGGCAGCTAATGCTTGTGCTTTCAAACGTGCGAGTTCTGCTTGAGTGGTCATAGAGCCTATGTTACTTCACGCCTCCCAAAGATCAGCTATGTCAGTGTTTAATCCACAGTGTTGTGTACTTTGATTGTTTTCCACCACTTTTTGTGTCTGAATATTTACGACGGCGATCGGTACGATACTCATAAATATGAAAACACCACCGCCCAAACGTCGTCATGGATCCCAAACAGGTAGCTTACGCCGTAGCCCGCACACCAGAATTGGATATGACAACGTACAACGTGAAAGCGCCGGAACTACTCGCGCCACTAGTGAGCGTCTAGAACAGCTAACTGCGGCAGCATTGTCAATGGGAGCTGGTCGTGATATCGCTGCCATTGGCGATACTGGAAAAACCATAAGAATGAAGTGGAGTTCAGATGCGGCACGGATCGTTGCCATCGTCGTCGTCCTAATAACACTAGTAGTTGTCACAACTACTCTTATCCAGTCCTCAGAAAAGGGACACGCAGAGGTGCCTCGCCCAATACCTCAAGAATCTTCACAGCCAACAGAAACCGCTGAACCGGAAAAACAACCAGCTAGCAACGAGAAAGACCAAAATATTGTTGTGTACGTTTCTGGTGCCGTAAACAAACCAGGAATTGTTTCTCTTGGAGCTCAGGCTCGGGTAAACGAAGCCGTTGAGGCAGCTGGGGGAGCTCTAGAGAACGCAGATCTAACTAGAATTAATCTTGCCGCTACCGTTACAGATGCAGAACACATTCATGTCCCGAAAGTGGGAGAGGAAGCAAAGGAACAAGAGGTAACTGTATCAGAACAACAAAACAGTGATCCGAAAGTCGATATCAACTCAGCAGATAGCACAACTTTACAATCGGTGCCCGGAATAGGCCCTGCCACGGCTCAGGCAATTGTGAAATGGCGGCAAGAACATGGGAAATTCGCGCAGCTCGAACAACTAACTGAAGTGCCTGGAATCGGTCCGAAAACTCTCGAGCGCCTCCAAGAGCATATCCGCATAGGATAACCAATGAGCGCTCATGATTGTCGGTTGTTAATTCCGGCGCTCTCTATGTGGATCGCCGCTACTATCCCAATAGAAGGCCAACCATACGTACTTGGTATAGCACTTGTTACCTTACTGGTGTCACTAGTACTAAGTAAATATCCATCGAGTATCGTCCCGTCTATGGTGATAGCAAGTGTGTGCACCCTGTGCACCTGCGCAACAACATATTCTTACGCACTTGCGCCATCGCATCAGCTAATCGATAAGGCTATATCAAGTAATATGACAATCCGTGCATCCGGCATAATCAACTCTTATCCCATTAGCAAAAATGGTGGTTGTGACTTCATCCTAACTACTTCTTCAGTACTCGTATCTGGGACGACATACCAGTACCGATACCGTCTACACGCACACGTTGCCACGTCTTCGTGCCCGAATAGATTTGACGCTATCCAAACTCGCGGAAAACTTCAGCAAAACAACTATGCCGAACGCAGTGATGCCCAGCTACAAGCGCATGCCATAACTGTGACCTACCCGGCCAACGGCTGGAATCACTACGTTAATCGGGTACATGATGCCCTGATGGATTATGCCCATTCCACCGTTAACCATCATGATTCTCTGATACCAGGTGTCGCCGTCGGAGATGATTCTCGATTGCCGCCAGAAATGAAAAGAGATATGCGCAATCTCGGTTTATCTCATTTGACGGCGGTATCTGGTTCACATATTTCATTAATGATCGGGCTGGTTTTGCTCCTGATCGGAAAACGTCGACCTTTGGTTACCGGAACCATAGCCGCGCTCGCGGTATATCTACTAACTACGCTAGTATCGCCAGAGCCGTCTGTCAGTAGAGCTGTAATAATGGGAATGCTCTTCTGCTTAGGACTTGGGCAAAGATATACGGCCAGCGCAATGCCATTATTGTCAATTACGGTAATGGCAGTATCACTGTTACAACCAAGCCTTGTTAGAAGTCTCGGATTTCAGCTTTCCGCTGTGGCAGTAGCTGCAATCGTGATTGGAAGCGGATACATTCATTCAATTTTAAGTGCTTTAATCCCGCCATTCCTTGCTGACGCGATCGGAATCCCATTCTTAGCCGGTGTGGCTACTGCACCGTTGCTCGTAACTATTCAAGATTCTCTGTCGGTCTGGACGATACTTGCTAACGCTCTTATCGCGCCTGTGGTTGCGCCACTGACAATTTTAGGTCTAGCAGGTGGCCTATTAGCGCCAATAATGCCGATAGTTGGCACTGTCCTTTTCTCCTGTGCTGGAATATGCACTTGGTGGATGAACATTGTTGTTCACATGTTTCCAAGCGTAGAATATTCGCCTATAGTCACAGTAGTAATAAACGCTGTCGCTCTGGGTATTATTATTTTTCTATTACTCAGATATCGGCCAAGCGATCAACGCAGTTTAGGCAGGGGATAACGCATGACATGGGATCAGATACAGCTGGCGCCAGTGCTTCTCATACAGTCTGCCGAACCGGTATATGCCGATCGTGCGGTAGCACTTATCAAGCGGCAAGCGAGAGAAATTGACCTAAACACTGATGTGATTGAGATTGACGCAAATTCATACAGCGGAGGCTACCTCAGTGCAGTCGCTTCACCCTCCTTATTTGGCGAGCGGCGGTTAATTTTGATCCGGCAATTAGAAACTCTAACGAATGCACTGCAAGAAGACTTACTGACATATCTGCAGTTCCCGGAACCTGACGTAGTTCTCGTACTGCAGCATAATGGTGGAGCGCGTGGTAAAAAAATACTTCAATCATTAGCTAAAAACAACGTGCCAACAACTAAAATTGCGGCTGTGAAGACCCAGCGGGATAAAGTTCAGGCAGTCACTGCAGATATCCGGGCAGCTGGCCGAAAGATGACTCCAGAGGCCATTGGTGCGCTGATCGAAGCAGTCGGATCTGATGTACGGGAATTGTTAGCTGCTGTTCAACAACTGCTAGCTGATGTCGATGGTCTCATTACTGAAGAAAATATCCACACGTATTTCTCTGGACGTATCGAAGCTAAAGGATTCACCGTGGCGGACGCATTGATCGCTGGGAACGTAGGAGAAGCTGTGAAGTTAGCTCGGCACGCCCTAGCTACTGGTGCTACCCCCACTGCGATATTGGGCGCTATTTCTGCAAAGTTGCGCACAATGGCACATATTCTAGGGCAACGCTCAGGAACAATCGACGCCAAAGTATCTATCGTTCCATGGATGGCAGACCGAGCAAAACGGGACTTGCGTGGGTGGACGGCACCCGGTCTAGCCGCAGCAATTTCAGCGATAGCCCGGGCTGACGCAGATGTTAAAGGTGGCTCACGAGATCCTGGTTATGCCCTTGAACGCGGAATTTTGGATGTGGGGCGTGCACGTAAGATTCGCGCGTGAAATAAGCTGATATACATATAAGCGGTGGCTGGACAAAATATGTCCAGCCACCGCTATTTCCTTGCGTTAGAACGCGAAGATACTACTTGCCGAGTTTAGCTACCTGAACGGCGAGCTTCGACTTACGGTTAGCAGCCTGGTTCTTGTGGATAATACCCTTAGAAACAGCCTTATCCAGCTTGCGGCTGGTGACCTTGAGGGCGTCGGTTGCAACTTCCACATCGCCAGCGGCGATAGCTTCGCGAGTCTTACGAACGAGCGTCTTAAGCTCGGACTTGTAAGCCTGGTTACGGACACGGCGCTTCTCGTTGGTCTTGATGCGCTTCTTTTGGGACTTGATGTTTGCCACGTGAATCTCTTTCATTTCTCGTGAATGCTGGCTGGCAGACACGAAAGGAATACGGTCGGTGAGGGATTGCCTGATCCGGACTGTAAGGCGTGGGGACACCCGTGGTTATGAATCGAGGCCGGACTCATTACCCGACCAGGTAAATAAAGTCCAAGCGTTAGTCTATCAGGTCGTGTGTTGTTCGACGACGACGATAGCGTGTAACCCATCACTTATGGGTGCAGATACTTCTTAATTTCAGCGATGACGCGGACAAAAATACGGCGATCCAACTGGCCGCCAGTGCGGCGAACCTGATTGATATGAACGATCATAAGCCGGTTGAGTCTGACCTCTGACGGACGACGGCGGGCGTCCCAATTGCCGGAGCCGATATCCATCCAGTATCGGCCCCAACGGGCCTCATCTTGGGCATCACGGTCGTGATCCTTTGATGTTGTTTGGGCAAATACCACATGATCACTACCATGCGCGGCTACGACCAGAACTGGACGGTCTTTGCCTCGCCCATCATTCTCCTCAAATGGCACCCATGTCCACACTACTTCGCCTGGATCAGGAATAGCATCCTTGACTGGACGATAAGAAAAATCTGGTTCTCCTAGAGTTGCGACATCATAGGCGATAGCTTGATCGCGCGGGCCAGGAAGGCCTAACGAAGGCGTGCTGGTCTGATCTGCTACAACACGTTTGCCAACATCAAGAAGTATCTTCGCTATCGTTCGCCACATCTTCACGATTGGTCAGTCCTCTGCGTCGGCGTCGTCGTCAGCAAATAGAAGCTCAGTGAGCTCAACGTGAACGCGGTTGATTGATGGAACATCTTGGAGAGTTAGCGGCTCACTTGCGGAGGTTTCTAAAATCAATGTTCCAGCGCCAACGAGACGATCTAGGATGCCTTGGTCGTAGGCAACATTTGAGATCCGGGAGAGCGGAATATCGTGGCCGGACTTCGAAAAAATTCCAGACCGGGTAATAATTCGGCGATTCGTGATGGTATACGTAGCTGTAGACCACCGCAACCACGGCACAACCCACACAACGATAGCTGCAAAACCAGCGAATCCGATGACAACCCAAGTCGACCATGGGCGCAACGACGCTGGTAAAAAGTAGATCAATAACATCGCGATGATAGCGATGAATACTAGCCCGCATCCGTGCCAGAACAATGTTTTAGGATGCTCACGCATATGACGGACGACGTGTTCATCGCGTCCGAGTAATCTTTCCGGAAAAGCCATACTAGTGATTCTGCCATATCTTACGAGTGTCTCTAATAATCACAGCCAGATAATGAGAGAAACAACGAACGTAAAAATTCCAACTGGAACAGCTACGATGCTGAGAATCGCACTCAGCAGAATGATGCGTACGTCGTATTTTAAATAAGGGGCATTCTCAACGCCACCAGCCCCGGCAATGGCGGCTCGCTGAGCTGCTTCGATTCGCGGGAAGAAAACATTTCGTTTATGTGCAGCGGCGGCTTGGGCGTCACGTCGGCGTTGGCTAGCGCGAACGCGCGCTACTTCGTCGTCGAAGGTGTGTGTATTAGTATCAACGTAGGTCCCGTCCGGGTTAATGATTGTCACGTCGTCGGAACCAGTAAGCGACTGCGTTATTTTATCTATCGACGAATCAACCGCTTGCGCTAATCGAAATCGCAGTACGCCAAAAGTGGCGACCGCAACGGCAAAAATAACCGATACGATAAACGGCCACCACGAGACAACTGACTCAGCTGTGCGACCAGCAGCCCAACCCATGGCTAGCGCAAGAGCCGTGACGATGCCCGAGGCAACAACCACGATTTTGCCAGGGAAACGAACGATGCGTTCGATAATCGGAAGTAGATACTGTAACGAACCTGCGGTGATACTCATAACCTAAGTGTGCCACTTAGAGCGCAAGGTTGCTGACCGCTGGTATCGTTAAATCGACTATATGAAAAGGAGAACACGTGCCTGTATCAACTGCCGCTGAGCTCAAAGCTATCGAGCCCGCCGCCACTGATCCATCGCGGATCCGAAATTTTTGCATCATTGCACATATCGACCATGGGAAATCGACCTTGGCTGATCGGATGTTGCAATTAACAGGTGTGGTAGCCGAACGCGATATGCGTGCGCAATACCTCGATCGCATGGATATTGAGCGCGAACGCGGTATTACGATTAAATCTCAGGCAGTGCGCATGCCGTGGTCGGTTGATAAGAATGCTTATGCGCTGAATATGATCGATACACCGGGACACGTTGACTTTTCGTATGAGGTCTCCCGTTCTCTTGCCGCATGTGAGGGCGCGATTTTGCTTGTCGACGCAGCACAAGGCATCGAGGCGCAGACGCTCGCTAACCTCTACATGGCGATGGAAAACGATCTGGTTATTATTCCAGTGTTGAACAAGATCGACTTGCCAGCTGCAAATCCAGATAAGTATGCAGCCGAGATCGGCGCACTCCTTGGCGTCGATCCAGACAGCGTGATTCGAGTGTCCGGAAAAACTGGTCAAGGCGTCGATGAGCTCCTCGATCGGATTGTCCTAGAAGTGCCATCGCCGGTTGGTAACCCGGATGCGCCTACGCGTGCCATGATTTTTGATTCGGTCTACGATTCATACCGTGGCGTGGTGACTTATGTTCGCGTTGTTGATGGACAGCTTGCTCCGCGTCAGCGGGTATCGATGATGGCCACGAATACTACGCACGAGCTACTTGAAATTGGCGTCATTTCGCCAGAGCCGAAGCCATCTAAGGGCCTGGGCGTGGGTGAGGTCGGCTACCTCATTACTGGTGTGAAAGACGTTCGCCAGTCGCGTGTGGGTGATACCGTTACTGATTTGCGTAAGCCCGCCGATGAAGCATTGGCCGGTTATCGCGATCCGAAGCCGATGGTGTATTCCGGGATTTACCCGATCGATGGTTCAGATTATCCGGCATTGCGTGACGCGCTAGAAAAGCTTAAGCTCAACGACGCCGCATTGACGTATGAACCAGAAAACTCGGTGGCCCTCGGTTTTGGTTTCCGATGCGGCTTCTTGGGACTGTTGCATTTGGAAATTGTCCGCGAGCGACTCGAGCGCGAGTTTGATCTGGATCTTATTGCTACCGCGCCATCAGTTATCTATCGAGTAGTGACGGATGCTGGCGAGGAGCATACGGTGGCTAACCCATCGGAATTCCCTGACGGCAAGATTAAGGCGATTTATGAACCGTTGGTAGAAGCCACGATTTTGACGCCGAAGGACTACGTCGGTTCAGTTATGGAATTGTGTCAGCAACGCCGCGGAATTATGGGCGGGATGGATTACCTGTCCGAAGACCGTGTCGAGTTACACTACAAGTTGCCGTTAGCTGAGATCGTGACTGATTTCTTCGATCAGCTCAAGTCCCGGACTAAGGGTTATGCGTCCCTTGACTACAAGGAAGAGGGCGAGCAGACTGCTGATTTGGTTAAGGTCAATATTCTACTCAACGGCGAGACAGTGGATGCATTTTCCGCTATTGTTCACCGCGATGCCGCCTATCATTACGGTGTCGAGATGACCGCTAAACTCAAGGCTCTTATTCCACGCCAGCAGTTCGAAATTCCAGTGCAGGCTGCGATTGGTACGCGTGTTATTGCGCGTGAAACGATTAAGGCGTTGCGCAAGGATATGTTGGCTAAGTGCTATGGCGGTGACGTTACTCGTAAGCGTAAGTTGCTTGAGAAGCAGAAGGCCGGTAAGAAGCGAATGAAGTCGATTGGCCGAGTTGACGTTCCACAAGAAGCGTTTGTGGCAGCGTTGGCTTCAGACATGCCGGAGGCGAAGAAAAAGTGACGACGACGAACGAGCCCACTGAACGTAACAAGAACTACGGACGCATTATCTCCTTTACCCGGCGTGGATCGCGGTTAGGGGATAAGTTTGAAAAAGTTATGGCCGAACATGGCCCGCATTATGTGATTGACTATCCGGCCGGTCAAGCTCAGACGACGATTGCCGACGACGCTTTTATCGATCTGGCTGCAGCTTTTGGACGAGTAGCACCGATCGTGGTGGAGATTGGTCCAGGTTCAGGCGAACAGGTGATCTCGCAGGCGCAAGCTCACCCGGACTGGAATTTTTTGGCGTTGGAAGCATGGGCACCTGGGGTGGCACGATGTGTGAATGCTGCTGTGCGCGAGGGCGTAGAGAACGTACGAATTATGGAAGCAGATGCTGCCCAGGCACTGCCGATTATTTTCCGTACCGATGTGGCCCAGCCGAATCCGCGAGCTCGCGAAGTGTGGACGTTTTTCCCTGACCCGTGGCGTAAAGCTCGTCACCACAAGCGCCGGATTGTTAATGATGCGTTTACTCGTACCATTGCTGGCGTGTTGGCTCCAGACGGTGTGTGGCGGATGGCAACAGACTGGGATAACTATGCTTGGCAGATGCGTGACGTTATTGAGCGTAGCCAGTGGATGACGAATATACATTCGGGGGAGAACCCTGATCCAAACGATGAAGGCGATTTTGTTGGTGGGTTCGCACTGCGCTGGGACGGACGCATTATGACGCGCTTCGAACAACGCGGAATTGATGCCGGCCGGACGATTCATGACGTGTGTGCTACGCCGTCATCGGAAGCACAGACTATAACATTGCCGTGATCGGGGTATCACCTAAACCAGCCCGCGCACTATCGTTGTCTAACTCAGACGTTAGTGAGGGGTTTGGCGCATACGTTCATATCCCGTTTTGCCGGGTGCGTTGCGGGTACTGCGATTTCAATACCTATACCAATACTGATTTTGGTGCGGGGGCTTCGGTTAGCGATTACCATGAGTCTTTGGTTCGAGAAATCAAAAGCTCGGCGCAGTACCTGACTGGCCATGGAGAAAGACCAGCATTGACGTCCATCTTTTTTGGTGGTGGTACACCAACCATGCTCAATGCGAGCCAACTCGTTGCAGTGCTCGACAGGTTGCGTGAGCAGTTCGGCGTCGTCGATGGTGCAGAAATCACAACCGAAGCTAACCCGGAAACGGTTGACCGTCAGGCCCTACAAATCTTAAAAGATGGTGGATTCACCCGCGTATCTTTCGGTATGCAAAGTGCCGTTCCGCATGTGCTGGCCACGTTAGAGCGACAGCACAGCCCGGGACAAGTAACCAAGGTGACGCACTGGGCGCGCGAGGTAGGCTTAGAGTATTCGGTGGATTTGATTTACGGTGCGCCGGGGGAGAGCCGTGCAGATTGGCAGGCGTCTCTTGACGCTGTGATTGCGCTCGAGCCTGGGCATATTTCAGCCTACGGACTAACGATTGAATCAGGTACCGCGATGGGCCGGCAAGTGCAGCGGGGCGAGTTGCCAGATACTGATCCAGACGAGCAGGCTGCAAAATATGAGATGGCCGAGGTTGCGCTGAGCGCAGCTGGCTATTCCTGGTATGAGGTATCAAATTGGGCAAAGCCAGGAAAACATTCACGGCATAATCTCGCGTATTGGCATAATACTAACTGGTGGGGATATGGCCCGGGAGCGCATAGCCACATCAACGGCACGAGGTTCTGGAATGTCAAACATCCGGGTGCCTATGCGCAACATCTTCTGGCAGGAAATTTGCCGATCGCCGACGTGGAGCATCTCACGGATACTGAACGGCGTGAAGAAGCAATTATGCTGGGCGTGCGGCTGGCTGAAGGGATTGCTATTCCTGAGGGGACGCAACCATGCGTGATTGCCGGCCTTATTGCTGATGAGCTTATTGACCCGGCTGCTGCGTTGGGTGGGCAGATTGTCTTGACGTTACGCGGGCGGTTACTGGCAGATACTGTTATTCGCGCGCTCTGGTGAACTATTGCTGCCATCCTTTTGTCTGACACCGCTGGAGTAAATTGTTAGGGAAATCGGTACTATAAATGTAACCAAAATGGTACTATAAATGTAACCAAGGAAAGTTTGGGGACCGTCTAGTGCTGAAGTGTGAGGTGAGAATGCCTGAACCAATCATAAAAAACCGGATCGCAGAGTTTCGAAAACAACAAGGACTTTCACAGCATCGGTTGGCTAAAGCAGTCGGATTAAAACGGCGCTCCATTATGGCCTACGAAAATAACACGATCAGCCCGACGCTGGAAACTGCCTACAAAATATCTGCTGTGCTCGAACAAAAATTTACTGACGTCTTTTTAGTTGAATAGGAAGCAAAAATGGGATTATTTACTACCAATAGCCGGGATATCGCGCGACAAGTCAAGGAAAGCTTTGGTGATACCGATTCATATCTAGTTGTGCTCAAACATAACTCGGTTCCTAAAGGTCTACTCAAACTTCTGTTATCCGTCATGTATTTCGTCGTGGATTCTTCGCGAGAATTCATCCTATATTTTGATGAAAAAGGTGTCCATGAAAAAGAATTTGGATTCAGCGATGGTACCCAGTTCCTGTTAATCCCGTGGCATGAAATCGACGAATTTTCTGTCGAAGAACACCGAAATAAATCAATTATTCGCCTTACTCATCTAGGTAAGGAATATAGCTACGAGGTGCACTATTCGGGGAATATCACGACGGGCAATCAGGAGCGCTTACAAAAACTTGTTGCCAAGAGCTGGCATAAGATCAAGTAGAGTTTTGGCGGTTTCTTTACCGCGCGGTTCGATAGAACAACGAGTCACAGATTCATCGAACCTTCATTTGCACAACAGTAACGTGTTGCTATTTTGCGAATAGAAAGTCACGGGTAGTTGTTGAGGATTATGAAACGGTGTTGATAATTTGCCCATTTTCCAGATGAACTACTGCGTCTACATCGGTGAGTGTTTGCGGGCGATGAGTAATGATAATGACTGTGGTTCCAGCAGGGCGCTGGCGTAGCACGTCTTCATAGATCGCGGCCTCAGCTTTTGCATCGACAGCAGCCGTTGGTTCATCGAGAATCCATATCGGTGCACCAGAGAGGAAAGTCCGCGCTAAGGCAAGGCGTTGCCATTGCCCGCCAGAAAGCCCGCTTCCATCCCATTGTGGTCCTAATTGTGTGTTGATTCCAGCAGGCAGCTGTTGAACAAAATCCCAGGCACGGGCGCGTGTTAACGCGTCCCGGATGGCGTCATCGCTTTCCTTGCCTGCCGGATCAACAAAATCGCGTACAGTTAATTCCAGCTTGGTGAACTCTTGGAAAACCATAGATGTGGAGGCTTGCCGATCGGACGTTGCACTCGATTGCGCATGTGGGCCATGCATGGTAACAGTGCCGGTATCTGGTTCGAGCAATCCGGCAAGCAGCTTAACCAAGGTCGTTTTTCCGCAGCCGTTTTCACCAAGAAATGCCACGACGCTTCCGGGCTCAATGCTCAAGTTAATATCCTGCAAAGCTGCTCCAGTCCCAGTTGGATACGTAAATGACCCATGAGAAACTTCAATACCAACTGGTCCAGCAATTACCTCGCCATCTCGTGGTTTCGTCAGCAATCCTATGAGATCTTTGTATGCCTTTATCAATGGAACAGATGCCATGAGCTCACCAAAAGCCGAACCAACATTGCGAGTTACTGCCAAACCAGAGAGCATTCCGAGCATTGCGGCTACGACGTCGTTCACCGTCGAGTCAGACTGGAGAACAATAAAAAGTGCGCCAAACATCAGCGCAAACACTGCTATATTCGCCGTAAAAGTTAGCCGTATCGATGCTCGTGGCACTCGATTCCACAGCTGAGCATAACGACTATGCTGGTGGTTGAGTTCCGCTGGAATACCGAAGGAACCTGGGTTTGCCGCCATTTCAGTGGACGACGGCGTGAAATCTTGGAGCTGTTCAAGGTAATCAATGCGACGAGTGACTGTGCCAGCTTTTTGCCAAACATCATTTTCCACGTGAGCTAACTTCGAGTAAAGCAGTAGGTCTGGTAGCAAAGCAGCAATAATAAGAATCGCCGCCCACGGATTGATAGACCATAGCGATGCGCCAAGAAGGATCATAGCAATTATCGAACTAACAACGGTTATTGTTGACGTGGCCTGCCAAGCTACATTGAATGGGATCGCTTCGCGGGTAGCACGGACCTTACTCATAAATGAATTGTCTAAGGTTTGTGCTGGGGTGAGATGATCTACCGTGGCAGAAAACTTCGCTCCGTAATGCGCACGCAAATCCATTTGTAAGATTCGGTTTATGCTTGACGATAAGCTCGAAGCCAATCCAAGAAGGGTAGCGGAGGCCGCAATAACAAGACAAATAAACAGCCGGGAGCGGTGGCTATCGAGAGTAAGTTGCCCACCGGCCCAACGGACCGACCATACCTGTAGTGACGGGATGGACATCATGACCAAGCATGCGAGCCATGCGCTAGCCGTCAGCAAGGGAAAGACGCGGAACGCGTCACGAGTAGCCCACCAGCTACTGCGTACAGCTTCGCGTAAGGGGTGAAGCTTTTGTCCCATAAGTTATTCGATTCCTCGGTGGCACATATGCCTTAATGATGTCAACTGACAGAATTATATCGATCGATAATCATTTGTCATCGTGTTCTGACGAGAATGCCGATGTCATACGGCAGAAAGTCATCCGAGTGTTTCTGCTGAAATTTACAGAAAGCCTTTTCATAACCGATTTTTTTACGTAGGATTAACTTCAACATCAGTATGAGCGATCACCGTCGATTGCTTTTCTGGACGGAAAACTGCAGGATAACGAGCCTGCGGTTGCAAGGAGTTTTCAATGAAGCAAACTAAATCTCGGAGGCCAAAGTCGTTGTTGGCGTTGATATCAAGTGTGGTTTTGACCTGCGCGATGCTGGTCGCAATTCCCGCTTATGCCTCGCCAGTTTCGATTATCGTCACTGGGGACTTCCTCAGTGAGACGACGTCGTGCTCGGACTGGGCCCAAACCTGTGATGATACACAGATGGCTAATACTACTGAAGAGCCTACAGTCTATGAAAAGGCTTTGACAGTGCCAGCGGGTACTTGGCAATATAAGGTCAAAGCGGACAGTGATTGGTATTCAAATATCGGTCAAGACAATATGTCTATCACCGTCGCTGCGGATACGAAAATAACGTTCCAATTCGACGTCGAAACGAAACATATAGGCTTAAAATTAGACAATGCTGATAGCTCTTATACAGAGAGCGATAACGAACTTATTCAAACTCCGGTCCTTAATGGTACTGGCGAGAACTTCTATTTTGTGCTGACTGATCGATTCAACAACGGTAAACCGGAAAATGATACTGCTGGCTTGGGTGACAATCCGATGAAGTCCGGTTTTGACCCTGCAAATAAGGCTTTCTACCATGGCGGTGATATTGCTGGATTACGGGAAAAACTGGATTACATCCAAAATATGGGGATGACTTCTCTGTGGTTAACCCCGTCGTTCAAAAATCAGCCAGTGCAGGGAACCGGTGACAACGCGAGTGCCGGGTATCACGGTTACTGGATCACTGACTTTACTCAAATTGATCCTCATCTCGGTACAAACGATGAGCTGAAGCAACTCATTGCTGACGCTCATGCACGTGGTATTAAGGTGTACTTCGATATTATCGTTAACCACACCGCGGATTTGATCCAATTTGAGGATCTCGGGGACACTGGTGATGTTCCGTATAAGTCAGTTACTGAATTTCCTTATAAAGATGCGCACGGAAATCCATTTAACATTACCGAGCTCGCCGGAACATCATCGTTCCCAGAATTATCTGCAGATACGTCATTCCCATATAAGCCAAAGCGAGTCGGTGACATCAAACCTGACTCACTTAAAGACGTTACCCTCTACCACAACCGCGGTAATGGCACTTGGCAAAGTGGCAGTGAAGATTTTACTTTTGGTGATTTCTATACCCTCGATGATCTGATGACGGAAAATCCCAAGGTCGTTTCTACAATGACCGATATTTATTCAACGTGGGCGAACTTTGGCATTGATGGATTCCGTATCGATACCGCTAAACATGTCAACTTTCCATTTTGGCAGCAATGGACTAAGAACATTAAAGCTAACGCGAGCAACAAAGATTTCTTCATGTTTGGTGAAGTCTACAACTTCGATGCTCGCGATCTAGCTCCATATGCACGCAACACCGATATGGACGCAACGCTTGACTTTGGTTGGCAAAGTGCCACACTAGGCTATCTCAAAGGCGGCAGCGCCGAAGCATTCGGCGGAATATTTGCAGCCGACGATCTATACACAACACCGCACTCAGCTGCGGGGGACATGCCGACCTTCCTCGGTAATCATGATATGGGACGTATCGGTTTCCTGTTGAAAGATAAGGACAACGTGCTTAAGCGTGACCTGTTGGGACACGAACTGATGTTTTTAACACGTGGTCAGCCGGTTGTTTATTACGGTGATGAACAGGGTTTCGTTGGTACCGGAAGTGATAAAGACGCCCGTCAGCCACTGTTTGCATCGCAGGTGAGTGAATATCAAAATCAGCTGCTCATTGATGGCAGTACCTTTGGCAATCAAGAGCATTTTTCTCAGAACGTTCCTGTTTATAAGGCGATCCAGAAGGTTGCACAGCTACGGAACTCTCATAAAGCATTGAAAACTGGTGCGCAGATCCAGCTTTATGCAGATAGAGGGCCGGGTGTTTATGCTTTCGCGCGAATAGATCGCGATGAAAAAACAGAATATTTGGTAGCTGTTAATAATACGGATGCTCCAAAGTCCGTATCATTCCCAACACTGACTCAAAATGCACAATATGCTCCGTTATATGGTGCGACGGATTCGGTTACTGCTACCGACAAGATCGAGATCGCCGTACCACCATTCGGAGCAGTTGTTTACAAAGCAAATAAGACAGTTGACAGCAGCGAAAAACCGGATATAACCCTTACCCCAAATCGGTTGCAAGCTGCGAATGCACAGCCGCGTAGCTTAGACGGGCAGCCAACCGTTACATCGGCACTATCGGAAGTCGCGGCAACTATCACGCCGCATCGTTGGGCGGAGACATCGTTCGCGTGGCGTATCGTGGGCGAAAATGACTGGAAGCAATTGGGGGTGGCAACCGGCGACAAGCCCCGTGTATTCCATGATATTGACGGTCTTGCTCGGGGGACTCTTGTAGAATATCGTGCAGTGAGTGTTGATTCAGCAGGGCATAAGGTTGCAACTAGTTCCTACGCATCTGTAAATCTTGACCAGAGCGAGCTAGGCGTGATTGAAACTAACCCACTTCACAACCGCGTCTTTGTTCCGGGAAACCATAACGAGGCAATGGGATGTTTCGCAGCGTGGCAACAAGACTGCACACAAGCAGAACTTAAGCTAGATACTGCATCAGGCTGGTACACCGCATCGTACGATCTACCAGCGGGCGACTATGAATATAAAGTCTCGTTAAATGGAACATGGGACGAATCATATGGTGAAAAGGACGGAATACGTGGCGTTTCTTCCGGGCAAGGCGCGGGTAACTCTCGTTATCATCTTGACTCACCGCAAAAAGTGACTTTCTTCTACAACCCAGATACTCACGAGTTCTATAACACCGCCCAGCGTTCTAGCTGGACATTGCCCGGTTCGTTTAACAAAGCATTAGGCTGCACCGGTGGTGTTAACAGCGGCGACTGGGATCCGGCCTGTCTCGTCACTTTGATGGCAGATCCGGAAAATGATGGTGTTTTCATCTACGAAACACTCGCCATACCGGCGGGCGACTATGATGTTAAAGCAGCTAAGGATTTCAAGTGGAATAATGGCGAAATCGGTTGCCAAGGTAATAATTGCCGCTTCACTGCCCAAGAAAACAAAATGACTCGCTTTACGTTGGACACGAAGAACAACACACTGACTATCTCAGCTGTAGATCCAACGAAATATATCGAGTACCAAACCCACTGGTTAAACCGCGACACTTTCGCGTGGCCAACCCAACTCGGCAATGACGGTACCTGGGAGTTGTACTGGGCATCTAACGGCGGCATCAAGTTCGATGATGGTATATCCGGTTTTGACGGGCATGTTGCTCTAACTAAAGACGCGCGTGGTTTGTCCACCGAGCTGAAGAAGATGGATCCGCAGTTGCGTGACTACACTGCGTTGCATCCGGAGAAACCCATCGAGAACATCGAAAAAGTGTTGACTGGTCAGCTCATGGTCGTGTATAAGAATCCTCGCGGGGTTCCACTTTACGCCGGTGGCGTCCAAATACCGCGAGTGCTAGATGCACTTTATGCTGACAGTGCATCCAAACGTTCACAGGGAGTTTCTTTTGACGACGGCGTTCCGTCGCTCGCCCTTTGGGCACCAACTGCGAAGTCAGTAACGCTACGTCTCTTCGACGAACCGGGGAAGAACGGCGTCGTCGGAGATAAATTCACCGCACACAAGATGATTCGTCAGAACGACGGAACATGGACTATCACAGGCAAAGCTGAGTGGAAGAACCGTCCTTACCAGTACGATGTGGAAGTCTATGTTCCCGAAATCGCGACGGTATCAAGTCAGCCTGATCAAAAGGTCAAGGCAGAAACAATTCAGCACAACATCGTCACCGATCCTAACTCAGTGGCCTTAGCTGTCAACTCTACCCACTCGGTGATCGCTGATTTAACGGACAAGACATTTGTACCCGAGGGCTGGCCAAGCCAAGCACCAAAGCTCACTAATTTTGCTCAGCATGCAATTTATGAATTGAATGTGCGTGATTTTTCGATTGCTGATCAGACCGTTCCTGCCGAAAAGCGCGGAACTTATGCCGCATTTGCTGAACAAAATTCAGATGGAATGAAGCACCTCAAACAGCTTTCTGCAGCTGGCATGAACACGATCCATCTGTTGCCAACTAATGACATCGGTTCTATTCCAGAGTTGCGCGCTGATCAAAAAGTGCCTTCTGTGCCGCAAACGGGAGCAGACCATGCCGAACAGCAAGCAGCCGTCATGAGCGTTGCCGAAAAAGATGGCTTTAACTGGGGCTATGATCCGTATCATTACGCAGCACCAGAAGGATCTTATGCGACAGCGGAGAATCAATACGGTGGTAAGCGCACAATGGAGTACCGGCAAATGGTAGCCGGGCTACACAAGGCAGGCTACCAAGTAATCCTGGATCAGGTTTATAACCACACGTATTCATCAGCACAGTACGATAAATCGACGTTCGACCGCATCGTTCCAGGCTATTACTACCGTTTAGATATGAAGGGGACGACGCTGAATACGCCGTGTTGTTCCGAGGTCGCTACCGAACACAAGATGGCCGAAGACCATATGATTGACTCGATTGTTACCTGGGCGAAAGCCTATAAGGTTGACGGTTTCCGCTTCGACCTGATGGGTTTCCATTCTCGCGACACTATGGAAAAGGTTCGCAGTGCTTTGGACGAACTCACTGTTGAAAAGGACGGCATCGACGGCAAGAAGATGTACCTGTATGGTGAGGGCTGGAACTTTGGTTCGGTTGCCAATGATGTGCGCTTCAAGCAGGCCCGACAAGGCAATCTCGATGGCACGGGAATCGGGTCATTTAATGATCGGTTGCGTGATGGCGTCCACGGCCATGGTGATAACAAGTTCGAACAAGGCTTCGGAAATGGATTAGCAACTGCGCCGAACTCACATAGTACTGGTGATCAAGCTACCTACCAGAAGCTGAAGCAGAAGACAGATCTGATTAGGCTGGGGTTGGCAGGTAACTTGCGCGACTACGAGTTCTACACGTCCGATGGAAAGTGGACGCGTGGCGACCATATCGATTACGCTGGACAGTCGGCAGGGTTTGCGTCTGAACCGTATGAATCTGTGAACTATGTCGATGCGCACGATAATGAGACGTTGTATGACTTAAACGTCTTTGGTCTTCCACAAGATACCTCGATGTCAGATCGAGTACGGATGAATACACTGTCATTGGCGACGGTGGCTTTGGGCCAGTCACCAATGTTCTGGCACGGCGGGACTGACATTTTGCGTTCTAAATCGTTGGATCGTAATTCCTATAATTCTGGTGACTACTTCAACCAGATTGATTGGAGTTTGCAAACTAACAATTTTGGTATCGGATTGCCGCCAGAACGCGACAATAAAGCACAGTGGGACAATATGGCACCACTGCTTCGGAACACATCGTTGAAACCTAACAAAGCGGCAATGCAATCAGCGAGTGCACAAGCACGAGAACTGCTGAAGCTACGCTCCTCATCACCATTGTTTACGCTGGGATCTGCTGATTTAATCAAAGAACGCGTGACATTCCCGGATGCTGGATCTTGGGCTGAACCGGGGATGATTATGATGCGAATTAGTGATCCACTGCCAGCAAAAGAACCTGCTGCTATTACAGCAATACGGCATCTAGTTCGGGCCGCGGGCGTAGTAAATATCCCATCTGCTATAGATATTGATCCAGAAATTTCAGATGTCCTCGTGGTCTTCAATGCCACACCAGAGACAAAGGAAAAGTCAATCAATGAATTGAAAGGAATCGATTATCAGCTCTCGGATGTGCAAGCTAATGGCGCTGATGATGTTGCTAAAGCGACGACCTGGAATAAGACCGAAGGCAAAATCTCGATTCCGGCCCGCTCGGTTGTTGTATTAGTGGATAAGCAAGAAAAGATCGCTGACACAGTTGCACCAATTGTGAGCGTCGATCCAGTCAATGTCAGTTTGAATGTTGATACAGAGGTTCCATCTTTGTTAGAAGGAGTTTCTGCCACTGACGACGTCGATGGCGATTTAGCTTCAGACAGCATCGTAACCAAGATTGAGAAGATCGATAATGGCGACGTCGTGCAAGCTGAAGGGATATCCACGGAAAGCCCAGCTACGTATAAGGTAACCTATACCGTTCGTGATCAAGCGGGGAACGAATCACAACCAGCAACTCGTACCTATACAGTTGTTAGCCAATCACAGACAGAAGATACCGAATCTCCGGTTCTTAGTGTTCAGCCAGCTGACGTGAATCTGACCGTAGGGGATGCGCTTCCCTCCAAGGAACAGTTACTGGACGGAGTAACTGCAACCGATAACGTTGACGGTGATCTAACGATCGATGCGCAGTTGCAAGCCGGCGCTACAACAGATAAACCCGGTAAGTTTACTGTGACCTACACCGTGACTGATAAGGCTGGCAATACCGTAACTGCGCAGCGTGTTTACCACGTTGTGGATCATGCGGTGGATCCCGAGCCGCAGCCAGATCCGCAACCTACGCCGGATCCCGAGCCACAGCCGGACTCTCATACGCAACCAGGAGGCCAAACTGTCAACCAACCGCAGCTTCAGCCATCAGATCCGATAGTTATGCAGCATCAAGCAAGCGAGCTATCACGGACTGGTGTTCAAGCTATCTGGCTAGGTCTTGTAGCTCTAGCACTACTTGGTGTGGGTATGTCAATGGCGTGGAGCCGTCGAAACCGAGCCTAAGTAGGCGACTCACAACTCTGTCGAGACGGACCTAGTAAGTAGCAAACGATGTTACTGCTGGGTTCGTCTCGATTAGTAATTTCGGCATCTTATATTCACTAATGGCATGAGACATTGAGAAAGCGAAAAATAATGGGTTATTGTGAGAGCAGCTAACTTGTTAATAGGTAGAAAGTTGTTGACATGGGCGCGTATGTAATGCCAGGAATTACTATTTTATTTTTTGCTCTTATTATTGGTGGGATCGTTTATGCTATCTTCGGATCTCGGCATCAAGGTGCATGGGATGACGAAGCAAAAGTAACCGCTACAATGAAGAAAAATGGTTGGAAGGTTCGTTCTCAGATTGACGACGCGACTGCTTTTTTGCTTGGTTCAGATACGCCAGGGGAGATGTGGCCAGTTGAATCGGGTGAAAACGGTGTGCAAGGCATATCTCATGGTAGTTGGAAAGCGGTAACTATCCAATCTCCTAGTGGCGATCAGCTCTATATTTCGTACGCTCTAGCTCAACGTTCTGATGGCACGGTTGCGGATTTAGCCGAAGCAATTGTTGAAAGACAGAATGGTCTTTTCGAGGTCCAGACGTCAATTGGGCGTGCGCCAGAATATCTAACTGAATCAGTACGGTCAGCGATTAACGAATGGGAATCGCCCGATAGCGTTTACTTTAACGGTGAGCATCTTGTGGCTGTTTTCCCAACGACACACGGCCAAGCAGACATCGTCGAGCGGGTAGCGAAGTACGTGAACAAACTAGAAGCATTGGCTCAGGCGCTGCCTCGGAGTGCGTGGCAGTAACCTTATTCGCACAAAATCTACTTCCCGGCAGTAACAAAATCGATCAGTTCTTCCATTCTGCCCAAAAGAGCTGGCTCGAGATCCGTGTAGGTGTTCACTGAATCAAGGATACGTTTCCAGCCTAGTCCGATGTCTTCCGCGGTATCATGGGCCCACCCCAGCCTGGCAAGCGTTCCGATTTTAATGTCTTCACCACGCAGAACAACTGGCCACGCTTTTATCCCGATAGCGCGCGGCTTTACTGCTTGCCATACATCAACATATGGATGTCCCAAAACGAGAACACCAGGTTTACGCATTGCAACTTCGGCAATCCGCGATTCTTTTGAGCCAGGAACAAGGTGGTCGAGAAGTACGCCGGCACGGATCTCATCCGACGGATTAAAAACATCGAGTACATCAAGCAAATGATCGGCTCCAAAAAGTTCCTCGATCATAATGCCTTCATAAGCCAAGTCTTCACCCCAGATTTTTGATACCAGCTCAGCATCATGTTTGCCTTCAACCCAGATACGCGAAGGCCGAGCAACTCGAGCTTTATGAGCCACATGTAAGTAGCCCGAAGCAGTAAGCGTTTTTCCGGCAACTGTACGCACATCGTCGGCGCGTCCGGCAACGAGCTTGGCTACAGGAGGTTTCAGATCAACGGCTACGCCTTCGAACCAAAAGCCCTTGCCTAATTCAAACGATCGGCGATTTCCTCGGCGATCTTCTAGCTCCATCTGCCACTGACCGGTAATTTTCCCAACCCGGACGACTTCACCGACGTATCCGGTGGTCACATCTTCAAGAACCATCCCGACCTCCACTGGGAGGGGCCGGGCAGCTTTGCGTGTGTGCATACCAGAAGCTAAAACATCAGAGCCATAACGATCAAAAGTCATGCAAGTAGATTAAAACGCCGATAGCAAAATCAACGATCCGCCACGCCAACGAATGCAAAAATGTGAATCACTCAAGATCTTTCGGTTGACTATAAGTAGTTATCTGCGAATCCACGAAGCGTTTTATCAGTGTCTGAATTTCTGGCCAGATATGTGACTCGGGCGCAGAAAGAGTAGCGTGCACGGTTCCTGGATAAAAGTGGAGTTCGGCTTCCGTACCAACATCTACGAGTCCAGTGGCGAGCGCAATTCCTTCGTCGCGGAGTGGATCAACTGGGTTCACGACGACGACGGTTGGCGGATATGGAGCCGAGGGCTTAGGAAAAGGTAAAGCTGCGACGCCATCGCCCACGGTAGCAGCCCACGCATGGATCGCTGCTCGTCGGGTCCAAAATGGGCCGTGTTCATGAGTGATGAATGATTCGTAAGACATTGATGGGTCAATGCACGGTTCAAACAGAATAACTCCAGTTACTAGTGAGCGAAGTGTACAACCAACGGCATATGCGAGCCCGCCACCAGCAGAATCTCCATGAATAAAAATTGGTGCATCATATTTCTTGATAGCCCATTGCGTCACAGCTATGCAGTCATCCCAAGCTGCCGGCAGCGGATATTCAGGTGCAAGTCGGTATTCGGGAGCAATAACGATAGCTTGCAAGAGCTCACAGAGCTGAGCATTTTTCGTGTCGTCCTGTTGTGCTTTTCCAGCAACATAGCCACCGCCATGGATACTTACCATAACAAGTCGAGGTGGCGTATTTGCAGGCAAAGAGCGTGGTGTAAATATGCGAACTTCCACTCCGTTTGCCATGGCAACCGTTGGTGGGGGTGTCACCGTTGGTAACGGTCGCGCCGAGCGCAATGTCGGAAGATCCCAAGTCGTTTGTTCTGGTAAATAATCCAAGTGGGATAGTACATCGTGGCGAATGAAAAATTGCATATGTTGATGGTAGCACCGCTGAAACGTTCTCCTATCGTGAAATCGGCGACCCGCCACGCCTATCGTTGTGAAAGTGCGCCGCAAGCCACGTAGAATTAGCACTCGGAATAGATGAGTGCAAAAGCTCGTTGATTATTCATGGGGACAGGGAAATATGAGGAGGTGGCATATGTCAGATGAACGCCGGAAAATTGTATTAAACGCAATTGTGCGTGACTATGTTGCTACTCGGGAACCTGTTGGCTCAAAGGGCATAGTGGAGCGGCATAAACTCAGCGTTTCTCCAGCAACTGTGCGTCACGATATGTCTCATCTGGAAGAAGCTGGTCTTATTGTTCAGCCGCATACGTCCGCTGGGCGCGTGCCGACTGATGCGGGATATCGCGAGTTCGTTGATTCAATCCACGAGATTAAGCCGCTTTCGGTAGCAGAACGTCACGCAATCGAAAAAGTTCTCACTTCTGCTCAGGACCTCGATGAAATTTTGGCGCGGGCAACGCGGGCTTTGGCAAAGATTACTGGGCAGGTTGCGGTTATCCAGTATCCATCGTTGCGCCGTACTGCCTTGCGTCATATCGAGCTCATTTTGCTCGGGCAAGTTCATGTTTTGCTTGTTATTATCACTGACGAAGGTCGGGTAGAAGAACGAACACTGGTTGCTGATCGTGCGTTGGACGCGGATGACGTTGCCAGCGTGCGTAATAGCATCAACGCGCAGTGCGCTGGAAAACAGCTAAGCGAGCTTGACGATGCGATGGCGAAAGTTGCCGACGACGTTCCGGTAGCTCTTGCCGAGCTTGCACAAACAGTGGGACATGCAATTATGCACACGCTGGCTGCAGATTCGGAAGAGCACGTTGTCGTGGCCGGCCGAAAAAACCTGGCGCAGTATGATGCTGATTTTAATGGCACTATGTCTGATATGCTTGACGTTCTTGAAGAACAAGTTGTGTTGATGCGAATGCTGACGCACATGAACGATGGCATGGTCGTACATATTGGTAAAGAGAACACCGAAGTTGAATTGGACAATGCTTCTGTTGTCTCAACGTCATATTCTGGAACTAACCAGTCTTCGGTGGCTCGTCTAGGCATTATTGGGCCGACACGAATGGACTACCACCGTACTATGTCGGGTGTGCAGGCCGTAGCCTCATATCTGTCTCATATACTCAGCGGGACACATGAATCTCGATAAGATAAGTTTGCAATCTGACACTAACGAAGAAGGAACACGTGGCTGATTATTACAACACTCTAGGGGTGGACCGTAACGCGACTCCCGAGGAAATCAAGAAAGCTTACCGAAAGCTTGCCCGCAAGCTCCATCCAGACGTTGCTGGTCCGGAGGGTGCAGAAAAGTTTAAAGAAGTCTCTGAAGCCTACGATGTGTTGTCGAACAAAGAAAAGCGCCAAATGTATGATCTTGGCGGTGCTGACGCGGTGCGTAATGGCGGCGGATTTGGCGGTGGCGGTGGCGGTGGAGGCTTCGGCTTCGGCGGCGGACTAGATGATATTTTCAGTACGTTCTTTGGTGGTGGTGCAGCCGAACGTGGGCCGGCGTCGCGTGTCCGCCGCGGCGCAGACTCGTTGGTCGGCCTCAGCCTGTCACTGAAAGAAGTCGTGTTTGGCGCGGAGAAGAAAATTAGCATCGATGCGTTGACCGAGTGTTCAACCTGCCATGGGCAGATGGCTGCGCCTGGTACTGAGCCAGTAACGTGTTCGCAATGCCATGGTTCTGGATCAGTACAACGGGTATCGAATTCGATTTTGGGTCAGATGGTTTCTGTTGTTGCCTGTCCACAGTGTCAAGGCTACGGCACGATTATTTCGACGCCATGTCCAGAGTGTGCTGGCGAAGGACGAGTACGGTCCCATCGTTCTGTAACGGTGAATATCCCGGCCGGTGTGGAAAACGGGATGCGGATCCGGATGCAAGGACGTGGTGATGCGGGAATTGCGGGTGGCCCAGCAGGTGATCTGTTCTTAGAAGTAGATATTGCCGAGGATCCGAATTTCATGCGTGACGGTGATAATTTGGTCGGCTTTATCGACGTGCCAATGACCTCCGCGGCGTTGGGAACAACGTTCGACGTCGAAACATTCGACGGCCCGCATACCGTCAAGATTGAACCGGGTATGCAAGCGGGCGATGTTTTGACATTGTCCGGTTTGGGTGTTGGGCGGCTCAACCGTGGAACACGTGGTGATTTGAAGCTACATATTTCGGTAACTACCCCAACAAATCTCGACGACGAACAACGTGCGTTGCTCGAACAGCTCGCGTCGCTACGGGGTGAAGAACGGCAGGCCAAGCCGGTTACTGCGGGAACATCGGTCTTTTCTAAGATACGCGACAAGTTTACTGGTCGTTCCTCATGACTCGGCCAGTATATGTAGATCCAGATATTAAGGATGTTCCGGAGGGTAGCACTGTCATTCTGAGCGGCGATGAAGCGCGGCACGCAGTGACCGTGCGACGCACAAAAGTGGGCGAGCAGATCGACGTCGTTAACGGTTGCGGATACCGGGCAACTATCTCGGTGACGGCAACATCGAAAACCCAGTTGTCTGGAACCGTTGAACACAGTGCACAAGAACCGGCCCATAAACCTCATACCACGTTAGTGCAGGCGTTAGCTAAAGGCGGTCGGGATGAACAGGCGATAGAAACCGCAACCGAATATGGTGCCGATAGTTTCATTCCGTGGCAAGCAGATCGCAGCATTGTCTCATGGTCGCAAGATACTAAAGCGGCTAAGGGACAGGCTCGTTGGCAGGCAACTGCCAAAGCAGCGGCCAAACAATCCCGGCGGTCGTGGATTCCGCAAGTCAGAAACGTCGTATCAAGTAAACAGCTGGTATCGCACATCGTAGCGGAAGTTGAACGGGGAACTGCGGTATATGTGTGTCATGAATCTGCAACTGAGCCGCTTCGCAATCAACGTTTTGATAGCGAGCGCGTCATGTTCATCGTTGGGCCTGAAGGCGGAATTACGGATGATGAGCTTAACCAATTCGTAAATGCTGGTGCGATGAGCGTTTTATTAGGCGAACATGTGTTACGTTCCGCAACTGCGGGACCATGGGCGATCGCTGTTATCCGCGCAAACGCGTAGAATGGAAGAGATGATTACTTCACACACTGTCACTGTTCCAGACCGTATTTCGATGATTAACATTCTCGGCCAACGTGATGAGGTACTTCGGGTCCTTGAACGTGGTTTAGCTCCTGCACAGCTGTATGTGCGCGGTCAAGAAATTCGGATCTCGGGTTCAGAATCAGCAGTTGATATCGCGCGTAATCTCATTAGCGAATTGGTCTCTGTTGCCGCGTCGGGACAGCATCTGACCACGGAATCAGTTGAGCGTGCGTTGAAGCTGATGACGGACGGGTTGAACCGGCCGATCGATATGATGACCACTGATATTTTGACCAATCGTGGGAAAACTATTCGGCCGAAAACGCTCGGACAAAAAGAGTATGTTGATGCGATTGATGAGAATACGGTTGTTTTCGGTATTGGCCCAGCTGGTACGGGAAAAACCTATTTAGCTATGGCAAAAGCTGTGGTTGCGCTGCAAAAGAACCAAGTTAAGCGGATTATTATGACTCGTCCGGTGGTTGAAGCTGGCGAATCACTAGGTTACTTACCAGGTTCTCTCAATGACAAAATCGATCCGTACATGCGTCCGCTGTATGATGCGCTTTATGACATGATCGATCCGGAAGCGATTCCGAAGCTGTTGGCAGCCGGAACTATTGAAGTAGCGCCGTTGGCTTATATGCGTGGGCGCACGCTTAATGATGCTTTCGTTATTTTGGATGAGGCACAAAATACGACTCCAGAACAGATGAAAATGTTTTTAACCCGGCTTGGTTTTAATTCGAAAATCGTTGTTACCGGTGATCTTACCCAAGTGGATCTGCCGCGTAATGCCAAGTCAGGTCTTGGTTTAGTTCGTCGTATTTTACGCGATGTGGAGCATATCAAATTTATTGAACTTGGTGCTGGCGACGTAGTTCGACACCGGTTAGTGGCCGATATTATCGACGCCTATGCACGCTATGCGGGGGAGGATATCCATGATTGAGGTCAATGACGAATCCGGCTTTGAGCCAGCTCCAGATTTAGAAGAGATTTCTGAGCTAGCCACATGGGTTCTCGACGATCTGCGGGTCCATCCGCAAGCCGATTTGTCGATCGTGATGATTGATGAAGAAGCAATGTCGGCATTGCACGTTGAGTGGATGGATCTTGAAGGCCCGACTGATGTGATGTCGTTCCCGATGGACGAGTTGCGGCCAACGCCGCTCGGCGAAGAGCCACGCCCAGGTATGCTCGGGGATATTGCAATCTGTCCGCAGGTGGCCGCCCGGCAAGCGTTAGCTGCCGGCCACAACACCATGGAAGAGATTCTTTTGCTAACGACGCACGGGATCCTACATCTACTGGGTTATGACCACGCGGAGCCAGAAGAGAAGAAAGAAATGTTTGACTTACAGCGGCGGTTACTGTTGACATTTTTAGCTCGTCGTCCGCGTGATCCGCGTGATCCGAATGCCACGATCGATGATATTGCACCGACGGTGGACTGATACCTGTGTCTGAAATTTCTGCTGTCCCGTTGCCGATTCTTATCGGTATCGCAATCACGTGTGCGCTATTGGCCGCTGGTGGGGCACTAATGTTGTCTGCGCTATCGCGAATTACCCATGCACAGGTGGAAGATGCGGAGCAAGAAGGCTATTCTGGTCCGTTCGTATCGCGAATTGTAACGCATAGGCTTGCTGCTATAACAGCGGTTACGGCGGTACGTTCAGGTATTCTGGTGCTTCTTGGTGCAACCTTGATGGTACTCGTAGGCCTAGTTGTCCATAATTTGGTGCTGAATCTAGTTGGCGTCGTCGTAGCGATGATGCTGACCTTAGGGCTGACCAACATCATCATTCCGCCTACTCTCGGATTTAAATACCCGGTCCGCTCAGTACGATTCGGCGGTCATCTTTTATGGTGGTTAACAAAAGTTGGTAGCCTTTTTGTTACGCGCCGCGAAACCGATGATGAGGCAAAGGATTCTGAAGACGATCAGCGAAACTATATGGTGGAACGGGTATCGGAGTCAGAAGCATTAGAAGACGAAGAACGAGAAATCGTGCGTTCGGTTTTCGAACTATCGGAAACGCTTGTTCGAGAAGTGATGGTTCCGCGTCCTGACATGGTGACGATCGGTTCTCTCGAATCTCTTGACAATGCTATTTCGCTCTTTAATCGTTCTGGATACTCGCGGGTGCCAGTCATTTCTGAGTCCAGCGAAGACGTCGTCGGTGTCCTATATCTTAAGGACGTGGTTCGCCGCGTCCATCGTAAATTGTCACGAGACGATCTGAATGTTGCGGACGTCATGCGTGAGCCGGTTTTTATACCCGAAACGAAAATGGCAGACGATTTATTACGTGAGATGCGTAGCGAAGCAAAACATATTGCGTTAGCCGTTGACGAATACGGTGGAATCGCTGGTCTGGTGACGATCGAAGATCTCTTAGAAGAAATCGTCGGTGACATGGTTGACGAACATGACCATGCAGAACCTGAAGTTGAGCAAATTTCTGCTGGGGTTTACCGTGTTCCAGCCCGTCTTCCAGCAGATGAGCTAGGGGAGCTTTTCACTATTCGTATTGACGACGACGACGTCGAAACTGCTGGTGGGCTGTTAACAAAAGCGTTAGGGCGAATACCGATCGTAGGCTCTGAAGCCCACGCTTATGGAATTATTATGAAAGCTGATAGATTTGAAGGCCGACGAAAGCGGTTGCAGACCATTATCGCTTATCGCGAGACAACAGAAGAGGATGGAACCCATGAATGATCAGATGATTCACGACTGGCCAGAAGATTATCGTGCTGGATTTATTTCCATCGTCGGGCGGCCGAACGCGGGCAAATCTACGCTGACTAATGCGTTGGTAGGAACAAAAATTGTTATTACTGCAAACCAGCCGGAGACGACTCGCCGCGTTGTACGGGGAATCGTCCAGCGTGACAACGGGCAGCTAATTTTGGTGGACACACCTGGCTTGCACCGGCCGCGAACACTTTTAGGCGAGCGTCTCAACGATATGGTTCGAGATTCGCTAGAAGGCGTCGATGCTGCATTGATGTGTTTACCGGCTGATGAAAAAGTTGGTCCGGGGGATCGCTATCTTCTCCGGGAACTAGCTAAAGCGCAGGTTCCTATTTTTGCTGCTGTAACCAAAGTAGATAAAGTTTCGCGGGAAGACCTTGCTCATAAGCTTATTGAGGTTAGCCAACTACACGACTTTGCCGAAATCGTTCCGGTTAGTGCCGTGGCCGGCGAACAAGTAGATCTGGTAGGTGATGTGCTGTTATCGCATATGCCAGTTTCGCCGCCGCTATATCCGCGAGATGCTATTACTGACGAATCCGATGAGGCAATGATCGCGGAATTCATTCGGGAAGCTGCGCTTACCGATGTGCGTGATGAATTGCCACATTCTATCGCCGTCGTCGTCGAAGAAATGATTGAACGCGAGTCACAACCGGGGGCTAAAAAGCAACCGCTGTTAGACATTCACGCACATATTTTTGTTGAACGACCTTCCCAAAAAGGAATTATTATCGGGCGTGGTGGACAGCGGTTACGAAAAGTTGGTCAAGAAGCACGAGCCAACATTGAACGCCTGCTAGGACGGCGTGTTTTCTTGGACCTTCATGTCAAAGTCGCCAAAGACTGGCAACGAGATCCAAAACAGCTAGGTCGCTTAGGATTCTGATTCGCCGTGAAAACGTATCGCGATGATGCCATCGTTTTGCGTACCCACGATATCGGTGAGGCCGACCGAGTTATTACGATGCTCTCGCGCAATCATGGGAAAATCCGTGCTGTAGCAAAAGGAGTACGAAAAACCGGTTCCCGGTTTGGTGCCAGAGTGGAACCCTTTTCCCACGTTGACGTACAAATATATCGCGGGAAAACGCTTGATACTATTTCTCAGGTTGATTCGATTGCGCAGTATGGGCGTACTATCGGGCGTAATTATGATGCATATACGGCAGCATCGGCTTTGGTGGAATTGGCAGATTATATTAACGACGACGATGTGCCGGATACTCGGCTTTTTGTTTTGCTTTTTGGTGCGTTGCACGCGGTTGCGTCGAATATGCATCCACCCGAGCTCGTTGTGTACTCGTTTATCTTGCGGTCCATGACGATTGCCGGTTGGGGATTTTCGATTAATGAATGTGCCACGTGCGGAACTACGGGGCCCCACTCAGCGTTAAATATTGCGGCTGGTGGTGCGGTGTGTGATAACTGCCGACCAGTCGGTTCGGCAACACCATCAGTCGAAACCTGGCAACTATTATTTGCTCTGGTTGTGGGAGATTGGGCGGTGGCGGATACGTCGTCGTCATCTGCTCGAAAAGCAGCTGGAGCAATAGTCGCAGCCTACGCACAATGGCATTTAGAAAAACACATGAAGTCGTTACGTCTTCTTACCGTACACTAGGACATTATGGAACGTATCAATCCTATGCCACATGAGCCACTTGCCCCACCCGCTGGAAAAGTACAGCCACCGGTGTTACCCGCTGATGCTATTCCACGTCACATCGCCATTGTCATGGATGGTAACGGCAGATGGGCGAATGCGCGTAATCTGCCGCGCACTGAAGGTCACAAAGCTGGCGAAATTGCACTCATGGATGTTCTAGCCGGGGCGGTAGAAATAGGTGTTGAGGTCGTATCAGTCTATGCTTTTTCGACCGAAAATTGGCGCCGATCACCCAGCGAAATCGCGTTCTTGATGAAGTATTCTCGCGATGTGATCCACCGCCGTCGTCACGAGCTCGATAATTGGGGTGTAAAAATCGTATGGTCGGGCCGGCATCCACGGCTCTGGAGCTCGGTGATTCGTGAGCTGCAAGAGGCACAGCGATTAACGCGTTATAACTCAACCTTGACCCTAAACTTTTGCTGTAACTACGGCGGACGGGCAGAGATCACTGATGCCGTAGTTGAGATTGCGCGAGCTGCGGCTGCCGGTGAGCTTAACCCACGTAAGATCACAGAAGCTACAATTGCGAATTCGCTGTATCAGCCAGCACTACCAGATGTGGATCTGTTCATTCGCTCGGGAGGTGAGCAACGCACCTCGAACTTCATGTTATGGCAGGCGTCTTACGCAGAGATGATGTTTGTTGATGAGCCATGGCCGGAATTCGATCGGACCACGCTATGGCGGTGTATTTCGGATTATGCACATCGCCAACGTAGATTTGGTGGGGCAGTTGACCAGATCGTGCCGGAAAACTAGCAAGCTAGAAGAATGCGACCAGCAATCCTATCCCGTATGTTCCCCACATTGCTAGGTTGCCCCAAACAATATTTCGCAGAGTTGCTTGCTTTATCGGTGCACCGCCTAACCAAGCTGAAACTGCGCCGGTGATTGCTAGTGCAATGCTTACCGATACTACTGTCAGACCGATTGCCCAGCCGCTGGGAGAAAAGATCATCGCGATAAAGGGGATAAGCGCACCAAGCACAAACGAGATCATGGATGCCCAGGCAGCATGCCAGGGGTTAGTCAGATCGTTTGCATCGATACCGTATTCATATTGAGTCAAGGCATGGACCGGATCTTTTTTCGTTAGTTCCTCAGACATTCTCCATGCCAGTGGTTTTGATATGCCTCGACCCGCGATTAGGCTTGCTAGCCGTTGTTGTGCACCGTACGGATCCCGACGAAAGAAATTCCGTTGGGCCAAGACAGCTGCTTCTTCGGTATCGCGTTGAGTGGACACCGAGACGTATTCGCCGGCGGCCATCGACAGCGCGCCTGCGACCATGCCAGCAACACCTGCAGCAAAGAGTGCGTGGCTGTCTACCGCAGCTCCGGATACACCCATAACTATGCCAGCAGTGGAGACGATTCCATCGTTGGCGCCAAGGACTCCGGCGCGAAGCCAGTTGAGCTTGGAATTCAAAACTGTTGTTGTTTGAGCTGCGGGAGTGAACGAAAGATTCGCGGGTGCGTTCGTCTTAATGTCGCAGTTGCAGGAATGATGATCAAAAGTTAGAGTCATTTTCTGCTCCCTTCGTCTCTAACATTCGTATATCCATACTCTATCTGACGCAATAGCATTGGTATAGCAAGGTTAGGCGGGCCTTGGGACGGTAGTCCTAACCTTTTGTGTCGGTGAGGTATCACGTCTAGACTTAGACGCATCGAGACTCCCTACTAGAAGGTTGGACGCTTGTGAACTCTGCACGCCGCTACCTGATCCTGACAACTTTTCAGCATCCTGGACCTGTTGCTGGAGTACTTAAACTTCGAGGCATCTCGGCTACAGTTGTCCCCACGGATTCAGGGGCTGCGATTGTTCGTGATATTCCGGTAAAAAGCTTTGATGACTGGGACATTAGTGAGCTTCTAGGGGGAGCTGACGATGCTGTAGACGTAGATGAAACCGCAGATGTCTCAGATCAGCCTGGTGAAGTAGCAGCTATTGTGTCACAGCTGTCCGAATACGGTGTTATTTTGTTGACTGCGGATTTAGGAGACGACGTCGGCACGGAAGTTGGCACATCCGGGCTAGTGTCTGCAGTACGTTATCTATCCGGACAACGAGACGAAGAAATTCCAGGTGGACTCATTCTTAATGTGTTAGATCCCTTGATTGAATCCCTATTGTTGGGACAAAAAGATCCTGCGGACGTTCCTGGCGCGATTAGTAAGATGACGTCCGAAGAGTTAGAGCAGATTTTCCGCGAGATTAACGGTGACGAGGAGAACGATCGTGCCTGATATCGCCTCGCTACTTGCTCCGAATCCGTTTTCTAACGACGACGGATCGGTTCCACCTGAACTTGCCAAAGCTTTTACTTTGTCAGTGGCTGATGGACGAGCAGAAGCTGTTGTCGCATCGTTAACGCGCTTGTTGCTACCGGTGGTTCCACATGAGCATCCGGGGCTCGATGAGTCTGGTCGCGTAAAAGAACATCAGTCTTATTCAGCGCAACCGTTGGCGGGCGATGGGTCTTTGGTTACTACTGAGCTCGCTGGGCAACGGCCAGCGGTGGTTGTTTTCTCAGGCATCGATGCGCTTACACAATGGCACGAGGGAGCGCGCCCGGTACCGGCAACTGTTGAATCAGTTGCTATTGCCAGTCTGAAACAGCAAACGGGTCTGATGGTTCTCGATCCTGGTTCGTCCACAGAAACTTGGCTGGGGCGTACAGCAGTTATAGCGTTAGCCAGTGGCGGGCGCTGGTTGGCGCCCTGGAATGATGAAAGAATTAAAGACTGTGTCGCGACGGTTGCTCAAGAGGTTGCCTCTGACATTGTCCATATGAGTATCGAGCCCGGACCGGCTGGTTTTTGTATTGTGGATATTATTTTCCCTGCAGATAGGCAGATGTCTGATGTTATGCGGGTGGCAACATACGTAAGTAAAGCTTTAGAAAGTGATCCTTATGTGCGTGCTCGGCTCGATGTTGTTGAGATAAGACCTCGCATATGCTGAAACGTGCGCAAGCTCACCGCATAATTTGATTGTAAGGGTGAATGTTTTTGGGATCTGGTGCCGAAAGCTGGTAGAGTTAGGTAATGACCGACCGGCATATGCCGGAACGCAAGCGGAGAATATCCCACCTGGGTCCCGTTAGGGGCCGGGTTACGAGAATACGGCAAAGTACCGTATGCCCTCTGGACTCCGTGCGCGTCGCACGTCGAAGTTAAGTTAAGAGGAGCAATTATCAACGAGCCAAGAATCAACGATCGAATCAATGTCGCCGAAGTACGTCTAGTAGGCCCAGCCGGAGAGCAGGTCGGCGTAGTACGTGTTGAGGATGCACTGCGACTCGCTCAGGAAGCGAACCTCGATCTTGTTGAAGTGGCAGCTAACGCGAACCCGCCCGTGGCCAAACTTATGGACTACGGAAAGTTCAAGTATGAAGCCGCACAGAAGGCACGCGAGTCACGTCGCAATCAAGCCAATACGCAATTAAAGGAAATGCGCCTCGGTCTTAAGATCGATCAGCATGACTATGAGACCAAGTTGAAGCGAATTATTAAGTTCCTCAACGGGGGAGACAAAGTCAAGATCCAATTGCGCTTCCGGGGGCGTGAGCAATCCCGTCCAGAAGTAGGCATGAGACTCATGGAACGTCTAGCTGCAGATACTGCAGAAGACGCAGCCGTTGAGTCAGCGCCGCGTGTTGATGGTCGCTCCATGGTGATGGTGCTTGCACCAACTCGCCGTAAGTCAGAAGCTAAATCTGATCAGCGTCGTCGTCGTGAAGCTGAACGTGAGAACCGTCGTGCTGAAGAAGCGCGTCGTGCTCAAAAGAATGCTGAACGGATTGCTTCGAAAACTGAAGCGCCTGCTGAAGACTGATGGCTTAATTTCAAGACAAGCTGACACGAACCGCTTCTGTAACAGGAAGCCAGAACAGAACGCTACCTAGGTAGCATTGAGGGAAATAAAATGCCAAAAATGAAGACGCACTCCGGTGCAAAGAAGCGTTTCCGTAAGACGGGATCTGGCAAGTTGATGCGTGAGCAGGCTGGTAAGCGCCACCTTCTCGAGCACAAGTCGTCTCGTCGTACTCGCCGTCTATCCTCGGATCAGCCGGTGGCACGGGCAGACGTCAAGCAGGCCAAATCATTGCTCGGCATCTGAGCTAGCTCGCACTAAAGGAGATTAAAGAACATGGCACGTGTAAAGAACGCCGTTAATTCCAAGAAGAAGCGTCGCACTGTACTTGAGCGGGCATCTGGCTACCGTGGTCAGCGCTCCCGCTTGTACCGCAAGGCTAAGGAACAAGTTACTCACTCATTCGTATACAACTACCGCGACCGTAAGGTCCGGAAGAATGAGTTCCGTAAGCTGTGGATCGCTCGTATCAACGCTGGTGCTCGCGCCAATGGTATGACGTACAACCGTTTCATGCAGGGCCTCAAGCTCGCAGGTATCGAGCTTGATCGCCGTATGCTTGCTGAAATGGCAGTTAATGATCCAGCTGCATTCGCATCCGTTGTTGAAGCTGCTCGCAAGGCACTTCCAGCCGATGTTAATGCTCCAGTTGCCTGATTTTAGGTAAATTTAGCTCTGATGACGCTCCCGCTCGGTTAGTTGAGTGGGAGCGTCATCGTATTCGTAAAATATTAGGAGTATTCATGCCGCGAACACCGATGATGACACTTTCTGGTCAGCTGAAGAAAGCGCTTGGTTTATCTCGGCGTAAAGCGCGTATCGAGTACGAGCAAGCACTCGTTGAAGGTCCGCAGGCTGTTCGCGAAGCATTGGCAGAGATGCCAAACCAAGTTCGCGACGTCTATGTCACTGAACCTGCCCTGGAACGTTATCCAGATATTGACGAGTTACTCATACACGTTGACCCGTATACTCACGTGCTTCCATGCGAGCTAAGTGAACAGCATGCTCCAAATGCACAAGGAATTTTTGCGGTAATCTCAATTCCTGATGAGGAAGAACTAGACACTGTGTTCGCCCGTAGCCAGTTATTGGTGTGCATGGTGGAGGGATCTGATCCCGGCAACGTCGGTACTATTATTCGATCTGCTGATGCGGTCGGCGCTGGCGGTGTCATCCTTGGGAGTGGTTCTGTTGACGCTACAAATCCTAAAGTGTTGCGTTCTACCGCCGGTTCTTATTTCCATCTCCCTATCATCGAAGATGAGGACGTTTCTCAGGTAGTTGATCGAGCTAAGCTAGCAGGTTTCCAAGTTCTTATTGCAGATGGTAATGGGGATTATGACCTAGCAACGCTGTCAGATCAGGCATTACTTTCTTCTCAAGAACATAATCCGCTAGCGGATATCGATTTACGTAGGCCCACGTTGTGGTTAGTTGGAAACGAAGCACACGGGTTTACTCAACAGCAATTGGCATGGGCAGACGCGCGGGTTCGTATACCTATGTGGGGGAAATCAGAATCACTTAACGTAGCTATGGCCACGGGACTTTGTCTGTATGCTTCAGCGCAAGCACAAAATCGAAATACTGCTTGTTGAACACGAGAAAACTGTCGCGCGATATGCTCTTCAAATCCTAATTCCTGTTACGATGAACATACCTGCGTAGCAACAGGGGAAGTCCGGCTCTCGTCGGGATGTCAGCATGAAATGTTATCAGATCGTTATCTAAAATGGTCGGTCTGTGTTGCATGATATGTGATAAACACCTACGATAAATTTGTCGGACAACATACGAGCTTCCAGGTGACGGTTGCTCTTATGCTCAATGGAGAGGAAAGTATATGTCTGTCAAGAAGACGCGTATCGTGGCAACGCTTGCCGCAACAGCTTTGGTACTTAGTGCCTGTGGTGGCAACACTGAAGCAAAGAGCACCGATGATGGTGCACAGTCCAAAGGTCCATCTGGTGTTCTCAACGCTGGTGTAGCCTACGAAACAACGAACTGGAGCCCAATCCACGCTGGATCGGCCCTTGCTAATGGAGTTAACTGGCATATTCTCGAAGGTCTCTACGACTTCAATATGGCTGACTACTCCACACACGAAGCACTCGCTGCAGGGGAGCCAAAGGAAGTTGGCGAACTTACATACGAGATCTCGTTACGCGAGGGTGCAAAGTTCTCTGATGGAACCGATGTCAAAGCAGACGACGTCGTCAAGTCTTACGAGCGCAACTCAAATGAAGGTGGACTTTACACCCCATTCTTCAGCGCAATTAAGAGCGTAACCGCCAAGGACGATTCCACCATTACCATTGAACTGAACTACCCATTTGCAAAGCTCAAGGAACGCTTGGCCTTAGTGAAGGTCGTTCCAGCTAGCATGAGCGATGACGATCTCAAGACAATGCCAATTGGTACTGGCCCATACAAGTTTGAGTCGGCACCAAAGGAAGGTACTCCTATTACTGCGGTAGTGAATGAGCACTACAGCGGCAAGAATCCAGTGAAGCTCGAGAAGATCGTCTGGAACCCACAAAAGGACGACAGTCAGCGTCTATCAGCTGCCTTGGGCGGTACCACCGACGTTATGGAAGCTGTTCCAGCTGCCACGATCGATCAGCTCCAAGCTGCAGGGTGGGAAGTCAAGGAAGTCGAAGGGTACAACAACCCATTCTTGATGTTCAATACCACTAAAGCCCCATTCGATAAGCCAGAGGTTCGCCAAGCAATTCACCGTGCGATTGACATTCAGCGACTCATTGATTCCTCACTTGACGGCAAAGCTATAGCAGCTACCTCCTTCTTGCCAGAAGTGAACCCATCATATAAGAAGCCAGCAACTGACCTCAGCTACTCTATCGAAGATGCAAAGAAGCTTTTGGCTGACGCCGGTGTTTCCGATCTCGAGATGACCTTGCTGACCACTGATCACCCATGGGTTGCTAACTTGGCTCCTCAGATTAAGGAAGATCTTGAAAAGATTGGAATTAAGGTCAACATTGAGTCCAAGGCTTCTGCTGCGCTCTACGCTGATAATGCTGATGTGGAGAACCCAACCTACGACGTCATCTTGGCTCCAGGAGATCCGTCCGTGTTCGGTAACGACCCGGCTATTTTCTTCTCATGGTGGTACGGCGACAATGCATGGATGCACAAGCGTTCTAACTTCGCTAACTCGGATAAGGAAACTTACGACAAGATCCAATCTTTGATGGCTGAAGCCGATTCGCTTGATGGTGCTGAAGCTAAAGCAAAGTGGGGAGAAATCCAGGATATTGTTGCTGAAAAGGCGCCAATCTTCCCATTGTTCCACCGTTCGATGATTACTGCCTACAACCCTGCTGCGCTTGATGGTGTTGACTCCATTGCAACAACCGGTTTGTACCTCCTCGGTGCATCCCATAAGTAAGTCAGACAGCTGAATTAAACGATTGAGGGGCGGATGCGAACACCCGCATCCGCCCCTTCCATCACTCAACGTAGTCATAAGGAATAGACCGAATGAATAATCTACTTAGACTCATCGGGCGCCGTCTGATTGCCTTGCCAGTAATGGTCATAGGCGTGACAGTCCTAGTCTTTCTCATCATGGCTCTTTCGCCTATTGATCCGGCGTACAGCACGCTTGGCGAAAATGCTACCCCTTCCGAACTTGAAGCTTTCCGCGAGCAACAGGGGCTGAACGAACCGCTCCTCGTTCGCCTAGGCCTATACATATTTAACCTTTTCCAAGGAGATCTGGGTGTCTATGGTGTTGGTGTATCCAATACTGTTTCTTCGCTCATTGGACAAGCATTGCCAGTCACTTTGCAACTAACGTTCTTCGGTCTGATTCTGGCTGTGATCTTCTCATTCCCGCTTGGCGTTCTCGCAGCAATCTATCGAGACCGTTGGCCAGATCAGCTTATTCGCGTTCTATCCGTTATTTGCATTGGAACGCCATCCTTCTGGCTCGCTGTTCTGCTCGTTCTTGCATTTATCGGTAAACTTCCAGTTTCTGGTGCGTTACCACCAATGTTTGAGGACTTTGGCGGGTGGTTCTTGCGAATGCTACTACCAGCGGTAGCACTGGCTATTCCAGTTATCGGCCAAATGACTCGCGTAGTTCGAACCTCGATGGTAGAAGAACTTGACCGAGATTATGTACGTACCGCTTTGGGTGCTGGCATTCCAAAGTCAGTTGTTATTGGCCGCAATGTTCTACGTAATGCATTGATTACGCCAGTTACTGTTCTTGGTTTGCGAGTCGGCTATCTGATGGGTGGCGCCGTCGTCATTGAAATCATTTTCGCGATCAATGGTATGGGACAGGTTTTGATCAAGGGCATCCAGAACAACTGGGTTAACCTCGTTCAAGGTGGTGCTTTGGTCGTAGCAATTGCATTCATTATTGTCAATATCATCGTGGATATGCTTTATTTGCTGATTAACCCACGTATTAGGTCGGTGTGATCATGGGAAAGAAAGAAAAGCTAACTAAAGTTACTCAGCCAGGAGCCCGTTTCTCCCGTATCCGGAACATGAGTGTTGGTGCGCGGATTGCTCTCGGCGTTCTCTTCCTCATTGCGGTTATTTCTCTTCTCGCACCACTACTAGCGCCATATTCGCCAGAAGCTATCTACGATAAATGGGCAGCACCGAGTGCAGATCACTTGTTTGGCACCGACCACGTCGGCCGTGATATTCTCAGCCGGCTCCTATATGGCGGTCGTTTCTCACTGATTATTGGTTTGTGTTCCACCGCTATTGCACTGTTCTTTGGGGCAATTATTGGCTCGATCGCTGCAGTTGTGCGTAAGTCAATCTCCGAAGTCATTATGCGTATCTTGGACATCATTATGGCAGTGCCAGGTATCGCAATGGCAGCGGTAACTGTCCTTGTGTTCTCGGCGCGTTTCAGCTCGGATAACCTCGTTGGAATTCTACTCGTTATTATCTGTTCGATTGCATTCGTTTACACGCCACAGTTGGCACGTATCGTTCGCGCAAATGTGATGAGCGCATACGGCGAAGACTACGTTCGCGCAGTTATCGTCTCTGGTGCTCGTGCACCGTGGATCTTGGTTAAGCACGTGATGCGTAATACCGCTGCTCCAGTACTCGTTTTCGCTACGGTGCTAGTTGCAGACGCAATCATTCTAGAAGCGTCATTGACCTTCATCGGTTCGGGGCTACAATCAGCTATGGTCCCAACATGGGGCAATGTGCTATCTGACGCTTCAGCAAATATTTCGGTCATGCTAGGTAAATGGTGGACAGCGTTCTTCCCAGGCGTTTTGATCATGATCACTGTGCTGTGTCTTAATATTTTGTCTGAAGGTATTACAGATGCGATGGTAGCTGCACCAAAGGGCGTTTCCGTTGCACAGGTCGATGCTTCGTCTAAGCGTGAAGCAGATAAGCTCCTTCTCGACCCACGCAAGGCGTATGCTGAGCAAGCAGCTTCCTTGCAGGCCCGCATCGATGCTCTCCAAGAAGTCGAGTCGAAGCGACATGATCGGTTCGTTTCTGATCCTTCGATCACCCCGCTGCTAGAAGTTAAGAACTTCTCGATTAAGTTCCCGCGACATGGAGATGTTAACGTCGTCGATAATGTTTCATTTACAGTATCGCCAGGCGAAACAATGGGTCTTGTTGGAGAATCTGGTTGTGGTAAGTCGATTACTGCTCTATCGATCATGGGTTTGATTGATCCCCGCGCGGAGCTATCCGGTGAGCTCTTGTACAAAGGCGAGAACTTACTAGAGATGGGCGCCAAGGAACGGCAGCAACTTCTAGGCCATGAAATGGCAATGATCTATCAAGATGCACTCAGCTCACTTAATCCGGCGATGCTGATTAAGTCCCAGATGAAACAGCTAACTTCGCGCGGCGGTACCCGCAGTGCTGAAGAGCTCCTTGAGCTCGTTGGCCTCGATCCGAAGCGTACCTTGGAGTCGTATCCTCATGAGCTTTCGGGAGGACAACGCCAGCGTGTTTTGATCGCAATGGCATTGACTCGTGACCCGAAGCTCGTGATTGCCGACGAACCAACTACAGCTCTTGACGTGACTGTTCAAAAGCAAGTAATTGCGTTGTTGAATGATCTGCGTGAGAAGCTCGGTTTCGCTATGATCTTCGTATCACACGATTTAGCGTTGGTTGCTGAAGTTGCTCACTCCATTACGGTGATGTACGCGGGTCAGGTTATTGAGCAGGCTCCTACCTCAGAACTATTGCTTCACCCGACGCACGAATATACACGTGGATTGCTGGGCGCTGTGCTCTCCATCGAATCTGGATCAGGACGTTTGCATCAGGTTCCGGGTACAGTCCCGTCACCAAAGGACTTCCCAACTGGAGATCGCTTTGCACCTCGTTCTTCTCATCCAGATTATGGTTTGGATATCCGCCCGGTCTTGACAGAAGTCGGACCGAGACATTACTATGCAGCACTGCCGCCGCGTCCGGAACAAACCAACGACAATTCGAAGGTAGGTGAACAGCTGTGACCTCTCAAGATACGCCAATTATCGAACTCAAGGATGTTAAAGTTACGTTCTCAACGCGAACTGGCTCACTCTTTAAGCCAAACAAAATCCAAGCTGTACGTGGCGTAAGCATGAAAGTAATGCCTGGTCAGACGCTTGGAATTGTGGGCGAATCTGGTTGTGGCAAGTCTACGACTGCAAACGTTATGTGTGGTTTACAGAAAGCTTCTGCAGGGCACGTATTCTTTAACGGCGAGGAAGTGACGAAACGTACAGCTGATGCGCGACGTCGAATCGGTGAAGTGGTATCGGTTGTCTTCCAAGACCCTGCCACCGCATTGAATCCTCGTATGGTTATCCATGATCAGCTTGCGGATCCAATGCGCGTCCACAAGATGGGGACGGAAGCTGAACGAGAGAAGCGCGTGAGCGATTTGATTTCCATGGTTGGACTGCCTGAATCTGCGCTAGATGCGCTCCCAGGTCAGCTTTCTGGTGGTCAACGGCAGCGTGTCGCTATTGCCCGTGCATTGGCTCTGAAACCAAAAGCAATTATTGCGGATGAGCCTACTTCGGCACTCGATGTTTCAGTTCGTGCTCAGATTTTGAATCTACTCACCGATCTGAAAAGAGATTTAAACCTAGCAATGGTGTTTATTTCTCATGACATTCAAACGGTGCGATACGTATCAGACCGCATCGCAGTCATGAATAAGGGCTTAGTTGTTGAAGAAGGGCCAGCAGCTGAACTTTTAGCAGATCCTAAAGACCCATACACTCGGAAACTTTTGGGCGCAGCTCCGTCATTGCTACACCCAACTATTTAAGGAAAAGATGATGACAGAATTTCGTGGAGTTATTCCTCCGGTAGTTGTTGCAGAACACGAAGATGGTTCGTTCGATGCTGAGTCTTATCAGCGTGGACTGGACCGAATGATCCAAGCGGGTGTTCACGGTATCTTCGCGCTTGGTTCTTCCGGTGAAGGAGCGTTTGCAACTCCTGCGCGTCGTGAAGAAATTTTACGGGCTACCAACGAGGTAGTAGCTGGGCGAGTTCCAGTGTTGGCCGGGGTGATTGATACCCAAACTGATCGAGTAATCGAGCACATCAAGCAGGCAGAAGCAATTGGCGTTGATGGAATTGTTGCCACTGCTCCATTCTATGCTCTTGGTGGAATGCCACAGATTGAGCGCCATTTCCGGCAGCTTCATGATGCTACCGAGCTTCCGATCTTCGCGTACGATATTCCAGTATGCGTTCACGTGAAGCTCCCACCAGCATTACTTATGAAGCTCGGACAAGATGGTGTAATTACTGGCGTGAAGGATTCGTCAGGTGACGATGTCTCCTTCCGTTTCTTACTCCAAGATAATGAGCGAGCAGGACATCCGCTGTCACTACTGACTGGACACGAGGTTGTTGTCGATGGCGCATACCTCGGCGGCGCAGATGGTTCGGTTCCTGGCCTCGCTAACGTTGATCCTGCTGGCTATGTCCGGCAGTGGAACGCATACGTAGCAGGGGATTGGGAGACAGTTCGTAAGGAACAAGATCGACTCGCAGATTTGATGCGCATCGTCATGGTTCCGTCTTCAACTACTGGTTTCGGAGCTGGCGTTGGGTCTTTCAAGACCGCTTTGAAGGTTCTCGGTATCTTCGAGTCAAACCAGATGCCAGAGCCTGTTTCTAAGCTGCTTCCAGCGGAAGAAGAAGGTATTGCGCAAGTCCTGCGTCAAGTTGGACTGCTAGATTGAGTTTAATCATAGCTTTCTAAATAGTTGTGGCTGGGAACTTTCGTTCCCAGCCACAACTCATAGGTCTGTTATCGATTACTGTGCGTCATCAAGACGGTCGCTAGCTTCTTCAATCTTGTCGCTAACCCGGTTAGCGACATTTCCAAGTTTATCTGAAGCTGTTTCGCTAGCTTGTTCAACTTTGCGGTCAGCTTTTTCAGCCAATGAGTCATCTTTTCCAAGCGCGTCTTGGACCTTGTGTTTAGTATTGCGAACGACGTCGGTGACGTTCTCGCCAGCATCGCGCATGCCATCAACAACACTGCTCTTGACATCTGTCAATTTAGCTTTTGCTTCGGATGAAGACACCGATTCTTTCGCAGTGTCTAGAAATTCCTTTGCTGAATCGGTTGCTTTTTCGAATAGATTCTTTTCCTCAGCCATGGCGGCCTCCTAGAGTTGACGTCGTATATTGTGTCCTAGTCTAGTAAGTTCCGTGCTACGTTGCGTGTTTTTAGGTCTATTTTAAGCTCATGGCGAGGATTTCGTGACGAATAATATGTGTTCTGTCTTAAGAAGTTGTGTGATTGACGCTCTACAATAGTAGGTGTCACAGGTTTACGATGAAAGGCCATTATGGAACCGCTGAGTCCGATGGATGAAGCTGGGATTGCTGCAGCTATTGCCGCTGCGAAAGAAGCATTCTCACTTGCGGAATCTCTCGAAGAACTAAAGGAAGCTAGAATCGCTCATAGTGGCGATAATGCTCCACTAACAACCGCAAATATGCAGATTAAGTCGCTCGATAAGTCTGACCGTCCAGTCGCTGGAAAGCTTATGGGAGCTGCTCGTAAAGAAGTTCAGACAGCTTTGGCGCAAGCTACAGATCGTATTGAAGCTGCTGTAGAAGCTCGAATGCTTGTCGAGGAGACTGTCGATGTTACCGTGCCGGTTAGGCGTGCTCCTAGCGGTGCCCGTCATCCTTTGCCTGCACTGATGGAAGATATATCTGATCTTTTCCTTGGAATGGGATGGCAGATTGTTGAAGGCCCAGAGTTGGAGCATGAGTGGTTTAATTTTGATGCGTTAAACTTTGGTCCAGATCATCCCGCACGTCAGATGCAAGATACGTTCTATGTTAAAGGCAGTGCATTTGCAGGTGCCGATGCTGATGTAGCAGAGCAGCCAGGTCTTGTGCTTCGCACGCACACTTCGCCGGTTCAATCGCATGCCATGTTAGAGCGCGGAGTACCGCTGTACATTGTTTGCCCAGGAAAGGTGTTCCGTACTGATGCGCTTGATGCTACACATACGCCTGTATTCCATCAGATAGAAGGATTGGCAGTTGACAAGGGCTTGACGATGGAGCATTTAAAGGGAACGTTGGATCACTTTGCCCGTAATCTATTCGGTCCTGAAGCAAAAACTCGGTTGCGCCCATCGTACTTCCCGTTTACAGAGCCGTCCGCTGAAATGGATCTATGGTTCCCACAGAAAAAGGGTGGAGCCGGATGGATTGAATGGGGTGGTTGCGGCATGGTCAATCCGGAAGTGCTCCGTAACGCAGGTATTGATCCTGATGAATACACCGGTTTCGCATTCGGAATGGGTATTGAGCGTACGCTGATGCTCCGTAACGCAATTGCAGATATGCGCGACATGGTAGAGGGCGATGTACGTTTTTCGCAGCAATTCGGCACAACTGGAAGGGGAAACTGATGCCACTTATTCCTATTGATTGGCTCGCCAGTCACGTCGAAGTTCCTTCCGATCTTACTGCAGCTCAGCTGGCTGCTGACCTAGTTAAGGTCGGGCTGGAAGAAGAAGAGATTCACAAGCCAGACGTTTCTGGCCCGATTGTCGTTGGAAAGGTTCTTACGCTTGTCAAGGAGCCCCAGAAGAACGGCAAACTTATTAACTATTGTCGAGTCGATGTTGGTCAGCATAACGATGCCCCAGGTGAAGGGAAAGAGCCAGTAGATTTCCCATCTCGTGGAATCATTTGTGGCGCACACAATTTCGTCGAGGGTGACTATGTTGTTGTCTCTTTACCTGGTGCAGTATTGCCTGGTGACTTTGTAATCGCTTCACGCAAGACGTACGGACATATTTCGGACGGCATGATTTGTTCCTCTCGTGAACTCGGTTTAGGCGAGGACCAAGGCGGAATTATCGTGCTAGCGCATTCTGCTGAAGAAGCGACTAAGGCTGGTTTACCCAAGATCGGTGAAGATGTCCTTCCATTCTTGGGCTTAGCGAATGAAACCTTGGAAATTAATGTCACGCCGGATCGCGGCTATTGTTTCTCTATGCGCGGAGTCGCACGTGAATACGCACACTCTACCGGGGCTAAATTTACAGATCCGGGATTAGCTCAGAATCTTGATTCGGACCCACTTGCAGTGAATAACAATGGGTTTGAAGTAGTTGTTGATGACCAAAATCCAATTCATGGTAAGCCAGGTGCTGATCGGTTTGTTACTCGAATTGTCCGTGGCGTCAATCCGAATGCTGAATCGCCGAAATGGATGAAGGATCGATTGACTGCCGCTGGCATGCGACCGATATCGTTACCAGTTGATGCTACTAACTATGTGATGTTGGATTTGGGGCAGCCGTTACATGCGTATGATGCAGCGAAGGTTGTCGCACCATTGGTGGTACGACGTGCTGAGAATGGCGAAAAGCTGATCACTCTTGATGGTATTGAACGCGCATTAGACCCTGAGGATCTCGTAATCGCAGATTCAACTGGCGGAGTTGGCGCACGCGTGGTTGGTCTGGCAGGAACAATGGGAGGCCTTGAAACCGAAGTCAGTGAGGAAACGTCTGATATCTTAATCGAAGCAGCTCATTTCGATCCGATTTCAGTTGCTCGTATGGCTCGTCGTCATCGTTTGCCATCTGAAGCTTCGAAGCGTTTCGAGCGGGGTGTAGACCCAACGATTGCTGCGATTGCAGTCCAGATGGTAGCAGAGATCCTCGTAGATTTCGGTGGCGGCGTTATCGATGACGACGGATTTGACCTTAACAATGTTCCTTCCGTTGATTCGATTCCATTTGCGGTTTCCGAAGTGAAACGATTGACTGGCCTGGATGTTCCTCGTGATGAAATTATCCGGATTCTTACTGAGATTGGATGCGAAGTCGATAGCGATTCGGAAGAGCTTTTAGTTACTCCTGCTCCGTGGCGACCCGATTTAGTTGGGCCGGCTCACTTTGTCGAAGAAATTGCTCGACTGATTGGCTATGATGAGATTGTTTCTGTTCTGCCAACGCCTACTGGTGGCTCTGGTCTAACGCACAAGCAACGTCAACAGCGCGATATTATTCGTGCTTTAGCTGAGCAAGGCTGGACGCAGGTTTTGTCGTATCCGTTTGTCTCGGCGGCAACTTTTGATAAGCAACTATTTGCAGCAGATGATTCACGTCGTGAAGCAATTGTCTTGGCAAATCCGCTTCAGGATGAGGCACCGTATATGCGTACCTCGGTCCTTGACTCTTTGCTTGAAACTGCGAAATTGAATGTAGCACGGTCAAATCCGGCAGTTGCAATTTTCGAGTCATCCATTGTGACACGTCCGCATGATCTTGTTCCGGCAGAAAATCCGGGAACAGGACAGCGTCCAACTAAGGAACAGCTATCAGCGTTGTCGCAGGCTATGCCAAGCCAACCACACCATATCGGCGGCGTAGCTACTCCAGTTGCTACCCAAGCGACTGCAGGTTTCCCTGCGGTTGTGTGGGACTGGCGAGATGCATTGAACGCTGTTGAGGTGATTGTACGTACGCTCGGTGCGCACGTAGCCTTCGCGCAAGTTGAGCAGGCCCCCCTTCATCCTGGACGTGGTGCACAAGCTAGCGTTAACGGAACAGTTATTGGTTACGCTGGCGAACTGGCACCAAAGGTTTGTCAGGCCTTTGACCTGCCAAAGCGGTCAATAGCATTCGAAGTAGATGTAGACGCTCTTCTTCATGCTGTTGATATGAAGCCTCTAGCAATCAAGCCCGTAAGTTCTTTCCCCGCCGCCAAGGAAGACATTGCTTTGGTAGTTGATCAAGATCTTCCGGCAGCTGAGGTAGAAGAAGTTGTTCGCGCTGCCGCTGGAGAGATTCTCGAAGAAGTTCGTCTCTTTGATGTCTACACTGGTGACCAGATCCCTGAAGGGAAGAAGTCATTAGCATTTGCGTTGCGTCTGCGCGGCACGGATCATACTTTGACCGCTGAAGATGCAGCCGGCGTACGTAACCGCATTCTCAAGAAGACAGGGAAGAAGTTCGGCGCCCAGCTACGAGGGTAAAACCTCAAAGCGTGAACTATTACCAGTCCTTGCTAGCGTGTGGAGAGTCTGTCTTTGACTCCCCACACGCTAGACTGCTTCTATGGAAGCTGCAACAACTGTTTTAATTACCGGAGCATCACGCGGAATTGGCTCATACATCGCTCGTGGTCTAGCTCGTCCAGGGCGGACCCTATTACTCACTGCGCGGACCCATGAAGCGCTATATGATACTGCGAAAGCATGTAACGCGCGTGGTGCAGATGTTGTTGCTTTGGGAGCTGATCTAGGTGCTCCTAGTGATATAGACCGCGTATTGTCAACAATTCTCGATTATCCAGTGGATTTACTTATCAACAATGCTGGCGTCATGGAAGAGGAAGCTCTGCCGTGGGACACAGATCCGCAGGCATGGTGGAATACCTTGGAGGTCAATCTGCGCGCGCCCTATTTGCTTGCGCACGCGTTGATTCCGCCGATGCTCTCTCGCGGTGGTGGACGGATTATCGATTTGTCTTCTGGAGCTGCAGTGCAGGATTCGGCAATGGCGTCGGCGTATTACGTGTCGAAAACAGCATTGCTCAGATTTGCTGGTTCGCTCCACGAGGCGGGTTATTCTCAGGGATTACGGGTTTTCTCGGTAGCCCCGGGCGTAGTGCGGACTGATATGACAGCTAACCGTGCAATGCATGAGGGCCGGACACATTGGAATGATCCACGTGAGGTGGTTGAGATAATCACGGCTATTGCAGACGGGGAACTAGATGGAATATCCGGAACACAGGTGCGTGCTGGAACTGATTCAATAGCTGAGCTAAGGATGCGGAGCAAACGAGGGGCCGGGGCATCCGAGCGAAAATTGCGCTTAACTCCATGGGAAATTTAGTGACGTTACCCTAAATAACCATACTTTTATTACGGGCGAGATCCAGCGGTTTGTATAATTATACGGTAAAGTGAATTTAAGCAAGGTGTGTTATGTCTGGACTCTTACCACGTTACGATCAGAGCATGATGGCAGCGTACGGCTTACCGCCGTTAGTTCTTACTCGTGGTGACGGCGTCACTGTGTGGGACTCAGAGGGGCGAAGCTATCTTGACCTTGATTCTGGTGGTGGCGTGACATCGCTGGGGCACAATCATCCGCAATTGCGAGCTGTGCTGGCTGACCAAGCTGAAAAGATTCTGCATGTGTCTAATGCTTACGCCACCGAACCACAAGTCGCGTTAGCGGAGCGTTTGCAACAGTGTTTGTCTGATGAGGGCTATCTTGGCCCAACTGCGCGTGTTTTCTTTTCGAACTCCGGCTCGGAAGCTATGGAATCTGCGCTGAAGCTAGCGCGGTTACACAAACCTGGCGGACGTATCTTAACGCTCAATCGTTCGTATCACGGCCGTACCATGGGAGCCCTCTCGCTCGCCGATGAAGCCTACCGGGCTCCGTTTGAGCCATTACTTTCTGGCGTCTATGTCGCTGACGATGCAACTGATTTAGAACAAGCCTTCGACGACGACGTCGCAGCGTGCGTCATTGATGTACATCATGGGCGGTCGATCGAAAGACTTAATGACGCTGAACTGGGTCGTGTTCGTGATTTATGCGATCGCTATGGCGCGTTGCTTATCCTTGATGAATCTTTGTCCGGTGTGGGACGCACTGGACGGTGGTTCGCGCATACTCCGCGAGTTGTGGCTGACGTGATTACGCTCGCGCGAGGACTAGGTGGGGGCGTTCCTATCGGCGTTACAATCGGATTTCAAACGGCTGGCCGGTTGGTTCAACGTGGGCTTGAAGCTTCTTCTACCGGAGGAAATCCACTGGCGACGGCGGCCGGTTTAGCTGTCTTGAACAGTATTGAGCCGTTGCTACCGCACGTCACCCTAACCGGAACATGGCTCAAAGCTCGACTGGCAGAACAAGGATATAACGTGCAAGGCGAAGGTCTTATGCTTGCAGTTAACATCCCAGAGGCGGAGAACTGCGAACGGCATCTGCGTGAGAGAGGCTTCCTTGTCACAGCAACGAATAATGAACAAATCCGACTGTTGCCACCGTTGATCATTACTCGTGACGATCTTGTACCTTTTGTTGAAGTCATGGGAGAAATGAAAGGGAAACTGTGAAACCTTCTATTCCGACCACGCGTGCGGCGCGCCAAGCTATGATTGTTGCCGTTGTCGAACATTCCGCAATTTCATCGCAAGGCGAATTACAACAAATTCTTAAAGATAAAGGTATTGCCGTTACACAGGCAACGCTCTCTCGCGATCTTGAAGAGTTGCGTGCTTTCAAGGAACATAACTCTGCTGGGCAACGTGTTTATCGGATACCAGGTGTCACTGATCTCGCTGAATCGGATAATGGCGTGCGCGCACAGCTGAAACGGTGGGCACGCGAATTACTTGTTAGCGCACAAGAAGCCGAAAATCAGATTGTGTTACGTACCCCTCCGGGCGCAGCTCAGCTTCTGGCTTCGTCATTGGACCGCGCTGTAATCGATGGCGTTCTCGGATGTATCGCGGGAGATGATACGGTTCTCGTGATCACCTCGTCGGTTGACCGTGCCGCTATTTTGAAAAATGAACTCTTAGATTTAGCGCATTCACGACCCGGAGCAGAAAACGCCTGATGGATAACACTATTGAGACACAACTTAGCCACCGCTCGATCCGCGAATTCACGGATCGGGAAGTCTCCGCAGATACTTTGGCTACGCTATTCGAGGTCGCTATGCGAACTTCGACCTCTCGTGGATTCCAGCATGCTGGTCTGATACATATCCATGACAACAAGATCAAAGATGCTTTGGCTCGCATTGGGAATCAGCTATATATTGCGCGTGCTCCAGAGCTGATTGTGGCTATTGTTGATACGCGGCGAAGTGTACGAATTTTAGAAGAAAAAGGCGCTGATCCAACGCCAGCTAAATCCATGGATGCTTTTCGCGAAGGATTTACGGATGCAGTATTGATGCTTCAAAATATCGCGGTTGCAGCCGAGTCCATGGGGTTAGGAGTCACGTTGTTAGGATCGATCCTCAATAATATTCCGCAGCTTATTGAGATATTAAAACTTCCGCAGTACACATTCCCTGCCCTAGGCATCATGCTAGGATATCCAGCGCAAGAGCCACAGCTAAAGCCGCGCATTCCCGCTCATCTTAGAGTGATGGATGATTCTTATCAGGAGCCTGACTCATGGTTAGATACGTTGTCCGAGTATGACCGGCAGATGACTACCTACTACGATGCCCGTTCCACGAACCGGCGTTCCGATACCTACACCGATCAAGTCGTTCGCAAACTTCAAACAACACCTGTTAAGGACGCCTTTTTCGATCATGTTGTAGTACAAGGATTCGGTCCTGCTACGTGATAGTGAAGAGAAAGATTAGTTTTCTTCCGACGACGTATCGTCGTTGTCGTGTTGTGCTTCTAGCTCCCGAACTTGTGCTTCGGTGGGGTCGATGTGCTCTGCCGGTTTTTCTTCCCAGTGCTGAGAAATTGTGTCCCATGCAGGTTCGACGTCGGCTTCGTCGTCGTCTTCAATTTCGGCAACCACTTCGGCAGAAACTTCACGATGTTGTTCGAGCGAGTCCACATTTGATTCATCTAAAGCAGCGACTAACGCGTTTTGATGCTTGCGGGTAAAAACACGGGTAACATCCCACTTGACTCGCAGTAGCCGACGAATTCGAGCGCGCAGCTTTTCTTCATGACGGATATCTTCACGCCTAGTGAACCAGGCGTATACCAAAATCGCCATCATAATGATGCCGAAGTATCCAACGATAGGGTAGAGCGTTGCAACCAGGGTCTGAAAGCCAAAGAACGATAGTCCGAAGCCCATAAAAGCCAAGACGGTAATAGCTGGTAAGAAGAGGTTAGGCCGTGATGCTGTCACTCGTTTTGCTAGTGCGTAATACAATCCAATCGCAGTATTAAAAATCATTCCATAAATTATCACCGCCATCGCGGTTCCTGCGACTGGATGGATTTGGTTTACGAGCTCTAGCATGGGCATCGGAGCATCTTTGACCTTATCGATTTGGGAGAATATCGCTAGCACAGAGATGACTAAAATGACCCCAAAAATACCTCCGCCGAGTAGTCCACCGTAGCCAGCAGCTCGGGTATTAAGTAGGCTACCGCCCATAACAAGAGCCATAGAAATAGCAAGGGCCATAGACATGCTGACGTAGCTAAGAGTGGAAATCGTTATCGACGGGACGGCAGGCGTAAGGGTAGTAGCAACTGGCTCCAAGGCATTAATAGATAAAGTCGCGCCGGTAAAAGCATGAACCGATGCCACAATAATAAATATCAAAATAAACGGCGTAATCACGCCAATAACTTGGGTCACCTTGTCGACGTTGAGCATACCGGCACAGACAACGAGGCCGACCATCACTAACGAGCCAACCCACGTGGGCAGTCCGTACTGTTGTTCAAAGTTTGCACCAGCTCCCGCGATCATAACGAAACCCATGGTGAACAGTGTCAAAACAGTAAAAACATCAAGTGCTCTCGAGACAATGGGATGGGACACTTCGTCGAAAACTGCAGAGTGTTCTTTTGCTTGGAAATATGAGCCCAATTGCAACACAATGTATCCAGATATGGCGAACAATACTGCGGCAACCAATGCACTCCATACACCGGGTAGTCCAAATGCAATAAAGAACTGGAGTAGCTCTTGGCCAGAGGCAAATCCGGCCCCGATGATTAATCCGATAAAGGCCATTGCCATAACTATTGTTTGTCTTAACACGCCATTCACTCTTCGTCTTCAATTATCAATTATTCAACAATCTATTTTACCCGTTTGCTGAGGTTCATGGGTGGACCCGATAGTGATGGGAGCTGTTACACATTCCGTAGCCCACACATTGGGAGTCAGAGTTGGAGAGATGAAGTTGCTTAGGGCAAAATAGCCTCATAAGTGTGTATACACCTTAGAACGATCGAAAGGAAATTCCTTGGCTGACATCCTTGACGAACTCCAGTGGCGTGGGCTTATTGCCCAGCATTCGGATATTGATGAGCTTCGCAAAGCTCTGAACGAAGGATCGATTTCGTTCTATTGTGGTTTTGATCCAACTGCAGCTTCGCTTCACCACGGACACCTCGTAGCAGTAAAAATGATGCGTCATCTGCAAATGGCTGGGCATCGTCCGATCGTTTTGGTTGGTGGAGCGACTGGCTTAATTGGAGATCCGCGTCCAAAGGGAGAGCGGTCACTTAACACCCGTGAAACAGTTGCCCAGTGGACTCAAGCCTTGCGCGGACAGCTGGAATCGTTACTTGATTTTGACGGTCCAAATGCTGCGATTACGGTCAATAATCTTGACTGGACGCAGGGGATGAACACGATTGATTTCTTGCGTGACCTCGGCAAGCATTTCCGGATGGGAACGATGCTCTCGAAAGACATTGTTGCCCGTCGTCTACAGTCTGATGAAGGTATCTCATTTACCGAGTTTTCATACCAAATTCTGCAGGCTAACGATTACCTTGAGCTTTACCGGCGTTACAACTGCACATTAGAGCTAGGTGGTAACGATCAGTGGGGCAATATTGTTGGCGGAATGGATCTCATCCGTAAGGTCGAAGGCACCAACGTTCATGTGTTGACTAATCAGCTGATTACAAAGTCTGATGGGACGAAGTTTGGAAAGACTGAAGGGGGAGCAGTCTGGCTTAACCCTGATATGCTTAGCCCCTACAAGTTTTACCAGTTCTGGCTTAATACGGCCGACGCTGATGTCATTCGAATGCTTAAAGTCTTTACGTTCTTGTCAAAAGAACGGATTGAGGAGCTTGAGATTGAGGTTGCGCAGCGGGCTCACGCTCGGGAAGCACAGCGGGTATTGGCTGACGAAGTGACAACATGGGTTCATGGTGCCGACGCTACTGCGCGAGTCAAAGACGCATCTGCTGTCCTCTTTGGCAAGAAGGATCCGCACGATGTAGATGCGCAGACCCTGCGTGATGCAGTCGCTGAGTTGCCGTCTACCCAGGCTCAGATTGGCGACAGCTTGCAGGACGTTCTTGTCGAGCTTGGTTTCGAAAAAGGCCGCGGAGCCGCACGGCGTACGATCAACGCCGGTGGTTTAGCGATCAACAATGCCAAGATCGATGACGAAGAACGTACCTTAACGAATGACGATGTTCTTGCCGGTGGTTTCGTTCTCGTGCGCAAGGGCCGTAAGAATATGGCTGTAGTGCGTATCGCCTAATTGTGCGGGCCTCGTCTATAACTAGATGTACATAGCCGTAGTGCTGGGAGGTTAATTCCTAGCACTACGGCTAGAAAACTTTTAGAGCAGAATTGTTGAGAATATAAGTTTTCCGGGTGTTTCATTGTGTATAGCTTACTTTAAGCTTCGTGACATCTTATTTGAGCGTAAACTTACAGTTAAAAGAACAGCGATCGAGGACGCCATGATCGAGCACTCTGAGCCCCAGCAAGTACACAGACCTGATTTACGAGACACGATTGATATCGTGCATGAACGACGTTTGAAAGCTCCGAGCCACATAGCATTTCGCGTGTGCACTGAGGACCAGGAGACAGTAGCCGGTGGCACGAGATACAGAGATATTTGTATAACCGACTTTTGCTCAACTATTGACGCGATTGCAACGCGACTGGTTGCATCTGGATTTCAAGCCGGGGAATGTGCAGCGATTATGGCTCCAACAAGCTATCAGTGGGCTCTAGCCGAATGGGCGATTTGGCGTGCCGGCGGGATCGTTGTGCCAATATATGAAACATCACCATTCAGTACTCTAGAACATATCTGTCACGAATTGTCGATTACTCGAGTTTTTATCAGTAATAAGTTACAGCTGACTCTACGCGATGAAATATTGAGTTTGGATGGCGTGGAATTCATTCCAATCGACACTATTGAAACGAATTATCGATCGTCGGAAGGTGCGACTGATGAGAAGTTGCTGGACTCACGTCATCGGAAGCGTGACGATGTTGCTTCAGTAGTGTATACCTCGGGAACCACAGGTAAGCCCCAAGGCACCCGAATTTTACATCGAAATTTCATTGATTTGATTCTTAATGTTCAGGCTGCTTGGCGAGACGTCCTCAATGATAGCGGCCGTACCGTCATATTCCTTCCATTAGCACACGTTTTAGCGCGTGGACTCCAGATGATCTGCATCTGGGCAGGAATGCGTATTACTTATATGTCCGATCCGCGTGCACTCATCCCCGCCCTGCCAGAGCTACAACCAACGTTCCTTGTAGCGGTTCCACGTGTATTTCAGAAGATCTTAGATGCGACGCGTTCAAAAGCGCGAGAAAAACATATGATCTGGCTGTGGAACAGAGCCGAAAGGACAGCGTTAGCATGGGGAAAACGAGCTGAAGCGAGCGACTTTGCAGGGACCGATTTTGTTGAGTCTGTGCCGCTAAAACTTCGTCTTGAGCACAAGCTGTTTGATATTCTTTTCTATTCCAAAGTGCGTGATATTCTGGGCGGATCTATGGAATTCATTCTCTCTGGGGCTGCGCCACTTAATAGGGATGTTTCTCTTATGTTCCGCGGTTTCGGTCTTCCTGTGATGGAGGGATACGGACTCACGGAAACTACGGCGCCGCTTGCTGGAAATCGGCCAGGCAGGATTCGTTCTGGAAGTGTTGGAGAGCTTATCCCCGGAACCACTGTGCGCATCGCGGAAGACGGTAGCATTCTTGTCAAGGGGATCGGGGTGGCTCCGGGCTACCTGGACCCTCGTACCACTGCTAGTGCGTATCTTGACGGCTTCTTCAATACTGGTGATATCGGTGAACTCAAAGATAGTTATTTGTATATAACAGGGCGGGCTAAAGACATGCTTGTAACCGCTGGCGGTAAGACGATTTCTCCAGCCCGTTGGGAGTCTCTTGTTACTGCTCACCCGCTTATCGAGTACGCCATAATGATTGCTGATGACCGGCCTTATCCAACTGCGTTGCTCATTCTAGATAACGAAGCGTCCGCCAGATGGGCATCTGCTAATAACCAGCGCTTTCCCCGTGTTAGCCTTGGGCAATGGAGCGAAGTAGCTAGTGAAGAACTAAGAAATAACCTTAAACGCATTGTGCATGATGCCAACAGTCACGTGTCTCGCGCTGAATCTGTTAAGGACTTTCGAATCATTAGCATGAAGATGTCTGAAGACGAAGGGCTAGTGACACCTACGATGAAAATTAAGCGTGCCTACGCTACAAAACTGTTTAGCCAGCTTATTGACAATATGTACCGAATTTGATTTCCAGTAAACTACTCTCGTAGTTAAAGGTAGCAATTAAAACAGTTTTGGGATCAGAACTGGGGTAGCTTTTTTGTATGCAACGTAATCGGGTTGACCACCCCATTTTTCTTCTGCTTTCTTCTCGAGTAAAGGTATTCCGCTGACCTTTGTGATTAAGAAGAATACAAATAGGGGAGAGATTATAGCGATCCAATCCCATCCGTGTAGTACCGGCGAGGCAATGACTAGAACCGCAATCCAAATGAGAATTTCTCCGAAATAGTTTGGGTGACGAGAGACTGACCACAGACCAGAGGAAATAAACTTTCCTTGGTTATTCGGATCCATACGGAACTGGGATTTTTGATAGTCCGAGACAGCTTCCAGAGAAAAACCTACTAGCCATAATGTAATACCAACAGCCTCAACTACGCCAAAAGGGTGGGAATTCGTCGTCGTTATCGCGATCCAAGCTGCTAAAGCTGTCAGCGTGATCCATAAGCCCTGCAAAGACCACACGAGAAATAACCGGGAAGGAGACTTGAGGATCTCATCGAAGCGAGAGTCTCTACCTGAACTCTTGATTCGGCGATAGAGGTATGCACCAAGTCTGGTAGCCCAGATAATGACTAAAATGCCCAACAGATACGAACGAAAATCTGAGATGTCGCTGGAAACTAAAGCAAAAATTGTCAAACAAATATATGTAAAACTACCGGTAAGATCGAAAAACCTGTCAGATGATTTTAACCATGAATGGACAAACATTATCCATTGAATGCCAAAAACTAGTAACACCAGGATAACTACTATCGGCAATGCGCCAAGCGCTTGGCTAGAGCGTGTGCCTCCTAGACTAATGCCTAAACCAATGAAGAAAACTGTTAGTGCTATAGCAATATTTCGCATCTGAATCTCCGAATGATAGTGCTGTTAACACGAGTAACGCACTTTTATGTATGCGCCCGTCGATTGCACGGCGTGTATATAAAAGTCTAATTCACGAGTACGAGCTGCATTGACAACTGCGCTAATAGCATGATTTCTTGGAAAATCTACCAATTAACATCCGTGGTAATTCCCATATGCCCAATTTGGTCTATGAAAATCACCAAAAGTACCCATTAAACATTGATAATCAGGGGAATGTAGAGCTGGCGATTAAAGCAGGCATGAGCTTTGAGCATAATTGTCCTAAGCCGCACTAATTGAGAATGATTATACTTGTTAGTTGAGAAAACGCACTAAGGAGGCATCTTCGCGAAGTATTTAGCATTACGCCATTCGACTACATAAATTCATCAAAACTCTAAAAGAGGAGAGATTTGTGCTATCTTGGTTAGCCACCCCACCGGCAGCTCCACGCCTTTCGCAGGAAGAAGTTGACCGAAAGTACCCGCGTCTTCGGTTCCAAGTTTTTATGGGAATTTTTCTTGGATATGCTGGTTTTTACTTAATTCGAAACAATATTTCCACAATTGCGCCACTCCTTCTCGAGGAGGGAGGACGAATCGATAAGCCTGCAATTGGCATCATTGCCAATGCAGTCTTAATTAGCTACGGCTTATCAAAATTTTTCAGCGCAATGGTATCTGACCGATCAAATGCTCGTTACTTCTTACCGTTAGGACTAGCTTTATCAGCGGTAATGAATCTTATCGTTGCTACTGTCCCATGGGTTTCGGCAAGCGTTGGGGTTTTTGCAACTGTCATGTTCATCAATGGCTGGTTTCAGGGGATGGGGTATCCGCCAAGTGGTCGTATCGTTGTTCAATGGTTCAGTACGAATGAACGAGGATGGAAGGGATCTCTGTGGAACACGTCCCACAATCTTGGTGCTGGAACGTTACCATTCCTTGTCGCATTGGGACTATATTTAACCGATAATAATTGGCGAGCCGCCTTTTGGTTACCGGCCGTTATCGCACTTGTCGTAGCGGTTATCGCCTTTATACTCATCCGAGATAATCCGACTGCTGTCGGTTTGCCCCCGATTGATGAGTATCGAAATGATCCCCCAAAAGTCACCGCAGACCTAGAAGCTGGTCAGGAAATCTCCACGAAGGATCTCGTGTTTAAACATATCTTGACTAACAAGATCATTCTTCTACTCGCAATCGGTAACGTGTTTGTTTATGCATTGCGTTACGGCGTGTTGAATTGGGTGACAACTTACCTCTCAGAAGTTCACCATATGTCGATCACTAATGGACTTATCAGCTTTGGTGCATTCGAAATTGCTGGTTTTATCGGTACGATCTTGTGTGGCTGGACATCAGACAAAATATTCCATGGTAATCGAAGCGCTTCAATCCTACTTTTCACTGTTGGTGCAGGCTCGTCGATTGCTGGATATTGGCTTATGCCGGTAGGGACACCGTTCGCTGTGATGGTTATCCTCGTAGCGCTTATTGGAGGCTTCATATACGGGCCGGTTGGTTTAATTGGTCTTCAAGCTCTTGATTTATCGCCAACGAACATTGCTGGCACCGCAGCGGGCTTTACGGGGCTTTTTGGCTATCTTCTTGGTGCAACTCTTGCTTCGACGGGCGTTGGCTACCTTGTACACTTTGCTGGGTGGAATGTCACCTTTATTGTGTTCTTGGTATTCGCGGCATTGATTATTCTGATCTTCTTAATTATTAAAAGGGAAGAGAATGCATTGCTGGAACGGCGCCGTAGTCAGTAGTGCCAACTAATAAGTTATGGGCAGGCTAGGATGATACTAGCCTGCCCATAACTTATTAACGAACTGTAACTACCGTAAAAATAGATCATGTTGTTAGGTAGAATAATTGGGTGACGATCAATCTGAATTCATCAGTGCCGTACAAGGATGATGGTGCTAGAAGTAGACACTCGAACTCCTGTGACGGGGGTTACGTTGGTTTGGTTTGACGTGGGGGTGGTTGGTGGGTAAAGTATTTATCTGTTGCGAGGCGCTGGTCTGGTTTTCTGGTCTGGTTGTTTTCGCTGGTTTCCTTCTTGCTTGATGCATTGTTGTGGTGTGTCTTGTGGGTGTGGGTGTGTTGTTTGATATCTCAATAGTGTGTCAGCTTTTTATTTTGATCATATTTATTTTGATGGCAGAT
>NZ_JABAPM010000002.1 GCF_018913465.1 Arcanobacterium phocae
TTAACGGCTGGCGGGGTTTTTTTTTTTTTTTATAAAAAAATCTTCTTCCCCCCAACAACCTTTGGGGTGGGGGGGGTACCCCGGTGGGTTCCCCCCCCCCCAACACTCATATTATGATCATGCTTTGCTAGTTGTATGTTCTCAATAATTTCCCGTCCAAACAACCTTTTTGAACGCCATCAATGCGAAGTTTTATCGAATGAAGGCTGCCTTACTCAGCTGGCAAATATTGGCTGGGTAGCATGTGATCAGATATCCACAGTTGCACAACGTATCGGTATACTTCACGCGATTTACGGACCCGATATTATCGTTTCACATGTGGGAGCTTATTGGGTTCACACTGGTAAAACAACTACTGAGCTATCGCGTTCGCTTCACGTTTACCGCACCGGTAAGCAACGTCGCGGGAAACTACCAAAAAAGCGATTTCCTGAGCAAGACCTCGTCACAATCAAATCAGTCATGGTCACCTCGTTAGAGCGAACTGCAGTCGATCTTCTCCAACATGATCTAGCCACTGGCATAGAAGCACTACTAAATCTTCTCCGACAAGGCGCATCCTACGAAACGATAGTTTGCCGTGCCCATCATTTACAAAGAGTTCCGGGAATGAAACGTGTACGAGAGTTGCTCTGTCAACTTCCGCCAGACATCATCAACCGGGCTAGTTCGCATTCCGTCGCGGAATCGGCGTCTGCGCAGCACGCTGAAGACGAGCTTCATCCTTCTTGTTTCCAGTAATACGATAGGCATCATAGACGCCCTCGATTTTCCGTAGCTCACGCAAAACTCGTTCGAGGTGGTGTGGATCAGCCATTTCAAATGTAAAACTAGATTTTGCGACACGATCGGACGAGGTGTTTATTGTTCCAGCTATCATATTGACGTCATGTTCAGCTAAAGCACGCGATATATCAGCGAGCAAACCACGCCGATCTAACGCCTCAATTTGTACCTGGACAAGATACACTGCATCAGCTTCGCTATCCCAAGCAATGTCAATAAAACGATCCGGCTCCCGTTTAAGGGATTCGATATTAGGGCAATCAGCACGGTGAACTGAGATGCCCTTACCGCGCGTCACGAAGCCAACGATTTCATCTGGAGGTACCGGCGTACAACATTTAGCAAGCTTTACTAGAACGTCTGTATCTTCGATGGACGCGACGATAACAGCCGAAGAACTATTGCCTTCAGAGCGATGCTGAATCCGGGTAGGAGTAACCGCTTCGGCCATCGATTCTTCAGCACCGATATTGCCGCCTTGAGAAGCAATCAAGCGCCGGACAACAGATTCAGCAGACACTGCGCCCTCGCCGATCGCTGCATAGAGATCATTGACATCCGTACGATTCAGATCTTGCGCGATCGCTTTCAAAGTTTCATGGCTCATCAACCGTTGGACAGGCTCATTACGACGACGAATTGCCCGAGCAAGCTTATCTTTGCCGATATCCGAATTCTCTTCCTTGCGGGAACGCGAATACCACTGTTTGATCTTAGACCGTGCACGTGCGGTAGCAACAAACTCGCTCCAGCCTTGAGACGGCGCTGCATCTTCCGATTTCGACGTAATGATTTCGACGGTATCACCAGATTGCAGTTCGTGATCGAGGGTTACTAACCGATCATTAACTTTTGCGCCAACAGTTCGGTATCCTACTTCGGTGTGGACAGCGAAGGCAAAATCGACTGGAGTAGAGCCAGCCGGCAGCTCTTTCACCTCACCTGCGGGGGTAAATACGTAAACCTTGTTCCGCGACATTTCGTAGCGAAGCGAATCGAGGAACTCGGACGGATCAGCGGTGTCGCGCTGCCAATCCACGAGCTGGCGTAACCATTCGAGTTGGGTATCTTCCTGACTTGTTGGTTGGTCGCCAGATTTAGCATTCGGATTTTCTTTGTAACGCCAATGAGCAGCAACACCATATTCAGCTCGACGATGCATCTCATGGGTGCGGATCTGGATCTCGACAGTACGACCAGCAGGACCCATCACAGTTGTGTGAATAGATTGATAGAGGTTGAATTTAGGCGAAGCAATATAGTCTTTAATCCGGCCTTGAATAGGTGTATAGGCAGAATTAGCTACCCCTAGAGCTGTATAACAGTCCTGTACTTCATTAACGAGTACTCGCACCCCAACCAGATCATAGATATCTTCAAAATCGCGCCCGCGAAGAATCATCTTTTGATAGATGGAATAGTAATGTTTCGGGCGTCCAGTGATCGTACATTTTACATTTGCTTTAGCAAGCTCTCGCTGCAGAGTTGCTTTAACTTCTTCAATAAAGCGTTCGCGTTCTGGAGCGCGTTCGCGAACCATGCGCTCGATTTCAGAATACACAGCCGGGTACAGAATCCGGAATGACAGGTCTTCTAGCTCCCACTTAATCGAATTCATTCCGAGTCGGTGAGCCAGCGGAGCAAAAATCTCTAGTGTTTCGCGCGCTTTACGCTGTGCTGATGATTGCGACACAAACCGCCAGGTTCGGGCGTTGTGAAGACGATCGCCGAGCTTAATCAAAAGCACGCGAATATCTTTAGCCATCGCAATAATCATTTTACGCACAGTTTCCGCAGCAGCAGCTTCGCCGTAGTTGACCTTTTCGAGTTTCGTAACTCCGTCAACTAAGAGCGCTACGGTAGGACCGAACTCTGCGGAAAGTTCCTCGAGGGTGTAGGGAGTATCTTCAACGGTGTCGTGTAATAACGCAGCCACCAAAGTATCTTCATCAAGACCAAGCTCCGCAAGAATAGTAGCTACAGCAACCGGGTGCGTAATGTAGGGCTCCCCTGACTTACGGTTGACACCGCGGTGCAACTTCTCCGCGACTTCGTACGCATGAATAAGTCGATCAATATCCATTGACCTCGTAGCTTCAATGCTCATCATAGGTTCAAGAATGGTGGGAACGGTGACTTTCTTCCCAAGCCACGACAACCGAGACCGCACGCGCGGAACATGTGAATGAGATGACATCTCAGTACCTCCTGACCCTGATTATTAATCCATTTTACCGTATTTTTAAAGATATATATAAGGAGGAGAGATAGCTTCCAGCTATCTCTCCTCCTTATATATACGTATGAAGCTCAGTATTGAAGTACGGAGTCCACTTCAACGCCTTCACCCAAGTAGTTACGACCACTGAACTCAGTAAGCTCAATGAGAACGCAAAGCCCTACCGGGTTGCCACCAGCTTGCCGAATCAGATCGCATGCTGCACCTGCCGTTCCACCAGTTGCTAGAACATCATCGAGGACGAGAACTCGCTGTCCGTCTTCCACAGTAAATGGTTGAAGTTCCATTCGTGCGGAACCGTATTCGAGATCGTAGTCGATGCCAACAACAGGCCCAGGCAAACGCCCTGCCTTGCGGACAGTTAGCATGCCCACGCCCAGTGCTACCGCCAAGGGTGCAGCTAAAATAAAGCCACGTGATTCGAGTCCAGCAACAGCGTCGACTTTTCCACGGTATTTATCCGCGAGCATATCAATTAAGGCTGCAAACCCTTCCGGATCTGCGATCAGCGGTGTTACATCGCGAAATAGAACACCGCGTGCTGGGAAGTCCTGGACTTCTCGAATATGCGAACGGACGAGGTCAACGACGTCCTGCGGAAAATTATTATCGTTGCTCAACGTTTCTTCCTCTTCTTGTTGCGCTTTGGCTGTGCGCGGTGTCCTTGATGGGATCCCGCCACAGTTTCTACGGGTTCCAGCTTAGCGTGCTCACCGTCAGATTGCTCTTCTTTTTCATTAGCAGCTCGACGTCGTTCTAGCACGTCCTTGGTGTGCTCTTTGATCTTCGGGTTACGCATTGCCAAGGCTACTGCCAACGGCGCAGCAATAATCAAAGATGAAAGTGTAGATAGTAGCATACCAACGAACATGACAAGAGCAAGATCTCGCAAAGTATCCGCGCCCAAAATATAGACACCGATAAACAAGATGGCGGTTACTGGGAGTAAGCCGGTAATGGACGTATTCAGAGACCGAATAAGCGTCTGATTCATTGCTTGGTTAGCGATCTCTTCATACGTGTAGGTGCGTTGCTGAGTGACATTTTCAGTATTTTCACGAACCTTGTCAAAAACGACGACGGTATCGTAGAGCGAGTAGCCCATGATTGTTAGCAAACCAATAACTGTCGCCGGCGTGATCTCAAAGCCAGCCCACCAATACACACCCAGTGTAATGATGAAATCGTGTACCAGAGCACCATTAGCACCAACAGCAATAGTCCACGACCGGAAGTAGATGGTCAAAACTAGCGAAATCAGTACCATGAAGATAATCATTGCGCGGACTGCTTTAGCCAAGATATCAGCGCCCCAGGACGGGCCCACGAATGTTGACGTAACATCTGTTGCTTCAACTTGGTATGCAGAAGCGAGCGCATCGCGCACTGCTTGCGTTTGCTTGTCATCAAGCTTAACCGTCTGGACTCGAATTGAAGTAGAGCCTAATGTCGCAACGCGTGGCGCATCATCCTTGCCAACGGTCTTAATTACTTCGTATGCCGGACCATGAGATGTATCGCTGACATTTGACACCGTAAACTGTGAGCCGCCCCGGAACTCAATTCCAGTATTTGGCGATTTAACGATGAATCCTATGATCGAAGCCACCATTAAAATAATCGCTAAAATAAGCCACGTCTTACGCCGCCCAATAATGTCAACTGAGGATCGTCCAGTGTAGAGATCGTTTCCGACCTTATACATTGAAAACATCAGTTCTCTCCTTTCTGAGCAGCTTTACGTTCGCGACGTTCACGGGCACGACGCTGCGCGAGAGTTTCTTGTTTGTCACCGAAATGCGCGTCCGGATATTCATAATCATGTAACTGGACCTGTGCACCATCGGGGGCCGATGCAGTAGCCTTCCGGCTACGCTTGGCTGGCTTCGTAGCAATATACGACCGGCCACGATACATTGGGGTCTGTTCAAGCTTGGTCGCATCAAGACCGGAACCACGTTTTCCTTCACCGAAATAAGCAGTCTTTCCGAGGTAGTGCATAACCGGATAGGTAAACATCATAACGACAATCAAGTCGAGCACAGTGGTAACGCCAAGTGTGAATGCGAAACCACGAACTGATCCAACGGTCAGAATGAAGAGCACAGATGCAGCGACGAGGTTGACGATATCGGAAATGATAATCGTGCGACGTGCGCGGATCCAGCCGTGTTCAATACCGCTACGAATAGTGCGGCCTTCACGAATCTCGTCTCGGATACGTTCGAAGTAAACGATGAAAGAATCCGCCGTAACACCAATAGAAATGATGATACCTAAGACACCCGCCATTGACAGACGATAATCCATTGTCCATGACAAGAATGAAATCACGAAGAACGATAGACCAGTTGACACAGCGATTGATGCAATTGCTACTAGGCCTAAGGCGTGATATTGCCACAGCATGTACAGGATGATAAGTAGCGCACCGAACAAGCCAGCGATTAAACCGGATTCAAGCTGTTCGGCGCCGAGAGTCGCGGAAATTTGTTCTTCTGACTGCACTTCAAAGAAGAGCGGTAACGATCCGAAGTTCAGTTGGTTAGCTAAAGTTGCAGCTTCTTTGGCCTTGAACGACCCGGTGATCTGAGCTTGTCCACCAGTAATCGGGAAATCAGTTTTTGGTGCTGACACTGTTTGTCCATCGAGCACAATCGCAAATTGGTTCCGTGGTGGTTCAAGCTTGGAAATTCTTCCAGTTACTTCTGCGAACTTATCTGATCCTTCGGAGTTAAAGTTCATGTGTACCGCAAAACCACCGGTAGGTTGGCCCTGGTTATTAACAGCTGGTCCGGAGCTAGCGGTAGCAATTGTAGAGCCTTCTAGCTCGGCAGGACCAAGCAGATACTTAACACTACCTTCAGGTCCACAAGACACCAACGACTTAGTTGGATCATCAGAATTCGACGCAATCGCTAGATCCTTAGAGCCGCATTGCAAAATCAATGAGTTGTATACTGTCTGTTCAGTAATCCATGCAGGGTCTGAAGCATCCGCAGGGGTCGTTAACGGAGCGTCCGAAAGCTGGCCATCACCATCTTTGTCGGCAAGCTTCAACACAGCTTCCTTGTACTGCTCATCACTCATTGTCTTTGGATCTAAGCCTTCAGCTTTATCGCCTAGCTGTTTAACTAGATCTTCCTTGCTAATAGGATTTGGATCCGCATAAGCTAAAACTGGACGCATACGAAGCACGGCAGAGGTGCGAACCAAGTCAAGTGTTGCCTTATCTGGTTGCCCTGGCAGAGCAACAATAATATTTGATCCACCTTGAGCAGTAATTTCGGCTTCTGCCACTCCCGAAGCATCAACTCGTTGACGAATAATTTCAATAGCTTGCTTCACATCTTCATCTGTCACCTCCGAGCCGTCTGTTGTCGCTGGGGTGAGGATGATCTGAGTGCCGCCCTCAAGGTCTAGTGCTAGTTCTGGCAAGAAACGATTTTTAGCGCCTGTTACGGTGCCAAAAGTTAAAGCTGCAAAGAGCGCCAGAATCAACACGACCAGTGTGATCAGGCGCCCGATGGGCTTACTTTGCTTGCTCAGTTCATCACGTGAGTTTTGCACGCGTGTACTCCTTGACAATCTGTAGGCCAACGGAAACTATTTCCATGCTGAGCCTTGCTTATCACTTGGGTCAGAACTTTCTTCGTCGTTAGGAAAAATATCTCCTGTTGAAGGACTATCCAATTCTGATTCAGTGTTATGTGATTCCTCTTCGTCTTCGATGCTCAATGGGATATTCATCTGTGACATAATCGCAGAGCGCATCCACACCGTCTCATCTCCAGACGGAGATTCCAATGTAACCGCGTCCCCATCAATGTCAACGATTCTTCCAAAGAAACCAGAAGATGTGACAACGTTATTTCCTAATGAGATCGCTTCCTCACGTAGTTCTCGCTGTTTTTCCTGGCCTTTACGCGTGATCCGTGTAGAGACAAACAAGAAAATGAACATAATGAGAATGAGGATCAAAAATTCCATGAACGCTGATCGCTTTCCGTTGAAGAGACATCATACGGTAAAAGTCTACCCCCTGAATGCCCATTACCGGTGATTGCCCGACTTTTTAGTACAACACCACATTTATGAACACAGTTGTTTGTCCACAAAGCAGTGTCTTATACAAACAAAGTATTTTCAGGTGGGATAAGGCCTAGGTGCTCCCATGCAAGACGTGTTGCTATCCGGCCCCGTGGAGTCTTTGAGATAAATCCTTGTCGCATCAAATAGGGCTCTGCAACAGTTTCAATCGTCTCGGGCTCCTCACCAACGGAAACGGCAAGAGTTGTTAAGCCAACTGGGCCACCATTAAAACGGTTACACAAAGCGTCTAAAACTGCACGGTCAAGACGATCCAGCCCACACATATCGACTTCAAAAACAGCTAGGGCAGCCTGTGCTGCAACTAGATCTAGTTGGCCGGTTCCCCGCACTTGCGCCCAATCTTGAACTCTTCGCAACAACCGATTGGCGATACGAGGCGTTCCGCGTGATCGCGAAGCAATCTCCAACGCAGCATCAGAGGATAATTCCGCATCAAGTTTCAGCGCATTGCGCTCGACAATCGAAGCTAATTCATCATGCGTATAGTAATCCAAATATGCAGTAAAACCGAACCGATCGCGTAGCGGTGCAGGCAACATCCCAGCTCGCGTCGTCGCACCAACAACAGTAAACGGTGGCAGAGCTAATGGTATCGACGTAGCTCCCGGGCCTTTGCCGACCATCACGTCGACACGAAAATCTTCCATAGCAAGATAAAGCATCTCTTCAGCCGTGCGCGCTAACCGATGGATTTCATCGATGAACAAAACGTCATTTTCTTGTAACGACGACAGAAGCGCCGCCAAATCGCCCGGGTGTTGAATTGCCGGACCAGAGGTAAGCCGCAGCGCCCCGCCGACTTCCGCAGCAATGATCATTGCCAACGTGGTTTTACCAAGTCCGGGTGGCCCCGAAAGTAGAACATGATCCGGAGCTTTATCCCGAGCAATTGCCGCATCGAGGACGAGCGAAAGTTGCTCGCGAACAACATGCTGTCCAACAAACTCGCTCAAACGTTTCGGACGCAACGCCGCTTCTTGAGCTCGTTCGGTGTCACTGGCACCAGCTTCAGTTATTTCATTCCAATCCATAGCCGTTACCTCCGTGAGCCGAGAATTTGCAGAGCTCGACGTAGTAGTTGAGCAACACTTGCCTGCCCTAGATCAGCCATTGCTTCGGTGATCGCAGGTGCGGCCTCTCTCTCGTTCCAGCCAAGGTTAATAAGAGCTTCTAAAACATCCGTATCCGCTATCGCACCGGTGCTCTTCTTGAGTTCTCCAGAACGACTGCGAGCTGGTCCTAGTTTCGAACCAAGTTCAAGTATCATGCGCTGAGCACCTTTTTTGCCGATACCGGAAACACGGGTTAGCGCAGCCTCATTCTTTGTCTCCACTGCTTCGCGTAGTGCGTCAGGGGAAAATACTGCTAATACTGCTAACGCGGTACGCGGCCCAATGCCACTAATCCCGGTGAGAATATCGAACACATCTCGCTCGTCGTCGTCAACAAATCCATAAAGAGTCAATGAATCTTCGCGAACGATAAGAGATGTGATTAAAGTCGAATCGTCACCGATACGGAGCTTAGCCAAGGTGTCGGGCGTTGCTAGAACTCTCATCCCAATACCATTAATATCTAGAACAGCTGAGGAGGTATTAACAGCTGTAACCATCCCTCGTAAATGCGCTATCACTACTCCACCCTTTCGAACATCTGTTTGAATGAGAGTTTATCACGAAGGTTTGACAGCACCGTGACGACGCGACATTCGTTCCGCAGCAGCCCATGCTTTTTGAGCCGGAGTCAAATCAGCACCTTCGGCACGTGGCAACATTCCAGCTCCGCCGTGTTGCGACCGGTCAAGTTCGACGAAAGGTTCCGCTCCCCCGCGCCACGCGTGACAAATAGCAACAGCTATGGCATCAGCCGCATCTTTCGGACGCGGTAATTTTTCTAGGTTCAAAATACGCTGAACCATCATCTGAACTTGGATTTTCTGTGCCCGACCATTACCAGTAACTGCGGCTTTGACCTCAGACGGCGAGTGCATACCTACCGGCAGGCTTGCTTTAGCGGCCGCCAATAAAACAATGCCCACTACCTGAGCTGTCGACATTACCGAACGAACATTATCTTGAGCAAATACCCGTTCAATCGCGACTACATCTGGGCGATGCAGCTTAATAGCTTCTTCAACTTCATTCGAAATAAGCAATAGTCGTTGGTGTGGCGCCATCTGAGGATCAGTACGCGCCACACCAACAGAAACTAGAGAGATCCGCCGCGCCCCGGCTGCATCAAGCACGCAAATTCCGCAACGCGTAAGACCGGGATCAATCCCAAGAACTCGCAATTAGTCTTCCTCGGCTAATGCCGCTTCAACCTCATCAGAGAGATCGAGGTTGGAGTAGACATTCTGAATGTCATCAACATCGTCAAGCGCATCGATGAGTTTCATGAGTTTATTAGCAGTCTCAATATCAGTAATCGGCACCTTCATTGACGGCACAAACTGCACTTCAGCCGAGTTGTAGTCGATGCCTTCTGCCTGAAGGGCCTTACGAACTTCAACTACGTCATTAGGCTCTGAAAGTACCTCAAAGACTTCGCCTTCATTATTGACTTCCTCGGCTCCAGCTTCAAGTACTGCCATCAAGATGTCGTCTTCAGTGATGTCACCACTGTTAGGGACTTCAACAACGCCCTTGCGGGAGAACATGTACGAAACTGAACCTGGATCAGCTAATGTGCCACCATTACGAGTGAGTGCGACACGTACATCTGAGGCTGCACGGTTGCGGTTATCCGTCAAACATTCAATAAGGATGGCAACTCCATTAGCACCATAGCCCTCATACATAATGTTCTCGTAATTAACTGAATCGGCACCTTCACCAGAGCCACGCTTGACAGCTCGATCGATGTTATCAGCCGGCACAGAATTCTTCTTCGCCTTTTGGACAGCATCGTAAAGAGTTGGATTTCCAGCAGGATCTCCACCGCCAGTACGCGCAGCAACTTCAATGTTTTTGATTAGGCGTGCGAAAAGCTTCCCGCGCTTGGCATCGATCGCCGCCTTCTTGTGCTTCGTGGTGGCCCACTTAGAGTGTCCTGACACGTGTGTCTCCTTCTATTACATTGTCTACGATGTGATTCTACAACCATTAGGCCGATTGCCGAAAAGCTACGCACTATTCTTCAGTAATAGTGCGACATACACCATCCCAGCCGTCACGCCACGCGCGAACATACGCAACAAGTTTTCGCGGAAAAACTAATTGGCCTTGCTGTTGAATGCAGTCGAGGTCCTCAAGATTCCACCATCGTTGCGCATCTAATAATTCCTGTTCGAGAGGTGTCCAGTCTTTTCCGTGTCCGCGATGAATTGCTTCCGCTTCGTCGTCGTCAACCCGCAAAAGATAAAATTTCTCGTCTTGCTTCCGAATTTTAGAAATAAAATGAAAGGTTGAGAAACGCGACAAAACCGGACCTTCTAAACGATTGCGATCGACGACGAAGCCCGTTTCCTCACGTAACTCACGTACCGCAGCTGCGAGGGTACTTTCCCCCGGCTCAATACCGCCGCCCGGCGTAAACCACCACGAGTATTTCGGATCGTCAATATCGTGGCCACGTATCAAGAAAATATTTCCAGACGGGTCTAGAAGTACTACTCTAGCGGCTTGCCGGTGCGGAAACCCGTTTTCATCGAGAGGCCACTCAGTATAGCTAGTGTTTTCAGTCATTAACCCTCCGTTCTCAAGCGGTAAAGACCTGACGTATAGTCTGTGATTTTGCCAGTAGCGATGACAAATAGGCGCGGTCTTTTTCATTCACATGCTGGTTACTACGCTGTGCCCGAGTCGTCTCATGTCCAATTTGGAGCATAATCTTTTGGAATCGTCGCATTGCTTGCGCACCTGCCCCTGCCGGAGCACCAAGTTTTAACGCCCGGTTTTCTGCCCAGACAACAGCTTGTTGCCGGTATCTTATCCGGCTAATCATCACTACCTCATGACGCGCAAACCAGCCCAATCGAACATATGGCTCTAGGCCACCGAGCACCGCAATTTTTTCATAACGGCGGGCGTAAAACACCATGATGATTGCCACGACCGCCAACGGGACATTCGTGACTATTTTATATTTTTCATACGTCATCCCGTCCCAATTTAACGCGTCGTTATTAATAAAATGGAACAGACCTGACACCGCTAACGCTGGAAAGGTCCAGGCCAGTAATGCCCACCGGCGGCGCGAATACTCCGCAAACCCGATACAAAAACCGAACAGGGCCGAATACGTATCATGGCTGAGTGGACCATCAAGAAAACGCACTGTAAATACTTCTGCCAGGTAATCGAAATTACGAACAAAATACAAAATATTTTCAGTGAAACCGAATCCAGCTCCAATGAGTGCCCCGTAAACGATACCGTCAACGGGACCATTAAAATATTTCCGGAAAACTACATATATGACAAGGATGCCAAGACCCTTAACGATTTCTTCCGAGATCGGAGCAACCCAAGAAGCCGTATAGCGCGAAACGTCGTAGACAGTCGCACCATCAGCTAACAAACTCGGAATTAGTCGGGATGACGCAAAATCGTTGATAGATGCGCCAAGAATAACTGAAACACCGCTCCCCCACAAAAATGCGAAACTGTAGAGCCACAACGGTTCAGGTTCCCAGTAGTCAACTAACCACACCAAAATGAGTGTAAACATCACCGGGACTAGCGCCCAAACCGCAGCAACCACCGCGGCTGAAATACCAGCCGGTTCAGCTAAGACCGGCAAAAGCTCCAAGAGCGCAAGAATAGCAAGAATTCCTAGGCCAATAAGATGAGCATAAAAATCTAGAGAATGCTCCTTTAGCGCTGTCAGAACACGCGCACTATTCATCGTCTAGGTCCACTGTTTGCGGCCACGATGCGTAACCATGAATACGAAAAACCTGCGCCAGCGCACTACGTCGAATCCGCTGCGCACCGGCAACGTGGATATTATGGAAACGTCGTGTTAGCCGAACTGATTGACGCACCTGCTGTAAATGGCCGAGAATTTCGCTATAGCCATTCTTTTCATCTTCTTCGAGCTCATCAACGGTGTAGCGAAGAACTCGCGATAGTTCAGATTCTATTGCAAGACGATCTATATCAAGCGCCCGATAGCTTTTTGGGGAAACTTCATCGTCAGCATTACGGTTGAGTCCATCTTCAACCAAGTCATATTCAGCCGCGTCTGCGCATTCTTGAGCGGCATTAGTCAGCACGACGCTCCCAGCTAAATCCAAAACCCCCGACTGCGCGACCGTCATCGCCGCATGAGCTCGAACAATCAACGCATTGTCTAATGCAGCGCGAGATTTCAATATTTTTTTGTGGAGCGCATCCAGCCTACGAGCCTGAGATGTAATCAATACTGCGCTGACAATGACAACTGTCATAACGCAAGTGACAGCGAATATCCACCAAGGCATCATTCATCCACCTCCATGTGTGCGGTGGCAATAGCAGTCTCGTATACCGTGAGAATTTGAGACGCTACCGATCCCCAGTCATACCGCCACGCCGCTTTTGCAGCAGCTCTTGCACGCGCGAGCCGAGTTTGCGGATCGTGTATCGCTTCAGATACCACGCGCGCCAACGAATCAGCATCATTATTGGCGAAGTGTGCGCCATAGGAGCCATCATTCAGTACTGCCAGAAAAGCAGGTATGTCTGACGCAACAATACTTGCACCAGCGCTCATCGCCTCGACCAAAATAATCCCGAAAGATTCTCCGCCAGTATTTGGCGCAAGATAAATATCAGTGCTACCTAGCAGCAACGCTTTATCCACGTCAGAAATCGGTCCCAAGAATGTGACAGCCTCAGCATGCTCTCCAAAAAGTGCACGAGCCTGCTCGATGTTTCCTTTGCCAGCAACATATAAGTGGACACCTGGCACAGCCTGGCGGATCTGCGGAAAAGCACGCGCTACAACCGGCAGTCCTTTACGCGGCTCATCAAGACGTCCCAAAAAGCTCAATGTAGGCCGTTGCGGTGAACCTATAAAACGTTGATCCTTGCTCTCGGCGATCATGTTAGAAACAAACACACCGTTAGGAATGACCCATGCATCCGCACCAAGATATTGAACTGCGGTACGCCGAGCCTCCTGTGATACTGCAATCCGCGCTTGGATCTTTTCTAGCATGGGAATAAGAAATGGTGAGGCAATAGCCATCAACCGGGAACGATCCATCGCGGTATGGAATGTCGAAACTACAGGGCACGTTGCATTAATTAAGGCCAGCATTGATACGGACGGAGTAAAGGGCTCATGAACGTGTAGTACATCGAGGTTTTCGTCACGCAACCAGGAACGCACTTGTCGATTAACTTTTGGACCGAAAGATAATCGTGCCACTGATCCGTTGTATTTGATCGGTATCGCAGCGCCAACTGGTCGAACAAATTCTTCTAAGGCGTCTGCCCCTGGAGTGCGTTCCGAAGGCGCAATAACGGTTACGTCGTGACCTCGGCGGATGAGTTCCTGTGCTAGATCCCGGATATGGAATTGAACGCCGCCGGCAACGTCCCATGAATATCCGCAAGCAATACCTATTTTCACTTCTCCTCCATCGCTGATGAGGGTAGTCGCTGAGGATCGAGATCGTCGACGAACACTCGCTGTAGCATATGCCAATGGCTTAGATATCTCGGCAATAACATTGAGGCATACTGCGCCCACTGCGACATCATACGTTGTACGTCCGCAGTTCGCTTCTCCCATGAATCGCTCGGCTTAGCTTGTGGTGTTATCGCATCACCAATAATGATGCGTATTCCCCACGATGTTCCAGCCTGGGCAACTCGTTGCCGATCTCGGTTAAATCGCTCTGCTACGCAGATGACCGGAAACATCGCAGTCTCAGTCCGCTGTGCAAGGATTGCCGGACCAGGAGCTATGCGAGCTTTATGCCCGCACAGAGACACTTCTACGCCAGACGCTGATAGATCACGATCGCATAGGAGCGGTACAAAACAGTTGTTCGATGTCATATCCCGGGTAAGATTATCAACGACGTGTTCATCTTTAACAGCATAATAAATGACCATTCCCAGCGCGCGCCGCAGATCCAAGAACGTTTGGGCAACTTCTTCCGGTTTTAGCTTCTCAGCAACCGTGTGGACTGGCGCCAAGTTCTTAGTGCCCCAAGCTCCAGCCAAATCCCAATTGCCCATGTGCATCAATGCTCCGGTAGCCGAGCCTTCGTTGAGCATGTCTCGGAGTCGATCAACATTTTCTACCCGAACACGAGCTCGGATCTGATCTTCCGTGAGGTACGGGAGCCGAAAAGCTTCATAGTAGTAACGGAGATAATGACGCATTGCGGTAGCTGATCGCCGACGTTGCGCTAGCGCGGACGACGACGGCGAGACCCGCTGATAATTTCTCCGTAATTGCTTGACGCCAGTTATGGAGGACCAGCCCACTATCGAACCGATCCCGGAGAACAGTGCCCGGGCACAAGGCTCTGGCACATATTTAGCTATCAGATCAATAATTCGAAACAGCCGCTGCGGTTTCATGGATGCTTGCGCTCACGCAATTGAGATCGAACATGAAGCATACGTTGGATAACGGTTACAAATGCAAGTACTGCGAGGATCCATAGACCTATCGCCATTACCCAATGAGAAGCCCCGAATCTAACGGCAAGTGTGAGAACACCGGCAAAGACCAGTCGATCTGCTCGTTCCGCAAAGCCAACAGCGGCTGAACATCCAATACTTTCAGCCTTAGCTCGTGTATATGGAACAACGCTTCCTAGCAAGCCAGCAGCCAGCGCTCCACCCATCACCCATGGCGCTACCGGGGTAGCCGCGTGGAAGTAGCCCCATAGCCCTAACGCCGCAAAAACAGCAGCATCTGTCACTCGGTCTAGCGTCGAATCCAGGAAAGAACCCCAGGCCGAGCTCGTCTTCGTCAACCGCGCAATCTGTCCGTCAAGGTTGTCAAAAATCAACACGATCGTGGTAATGACGACGCCGGTTAACAGCATATTGTGAGGTATAAAGAACAGCGCTGATACACAGGACAGAATAGTTCCAGTCCACGTGACAATATTGGCAGAAATACCAAGCCGCACGAACAGCCGCGCAACTGGCCCGAAAACCAGTTGCGCGAGCGGCCGACCACTACGGGAAAGCATAAATCCTCTTATTGGTTCGTGTGGTTTCGAATATGATCGACGATCCTGGCAACAGCTTCATCTACTGGAACACCATTGTCTTGTGAACCGTCACGCATTCGGAACGAAACAGCGTTAGCTTCCATATCTTCGCCACCGGCAATGAGCGTGAATGGAACCTTGTCCTTTGAAGCGTTACGAATCTTCTTCGGGAAGCGATCAACGGACTTATCTACTTCAACGCGGACACCGTGGGCACGTAGCTTCTGCGCCACGTCGTCGAGATAATCATTAAATGCGTCGGCTACTGGTACACAACGTACTTGAACCGGTGCAAGCCATGCCGGGAAAGCACCCGCATAGTGTTCGGTGAGAACACCGAAGAAGCGCTCAATTGAGCCGAACAATGCACGGTGGATCATGACTGGGCGATGACGTTCGCCATCAGGTCCGGTGTACTCTAGGTCAAACCGCTCCGGCAAGTTGAAATCGAGCTGAATGGTGGACATTTGCCAGGTACGACCAAGTGCATCTTTAGCCTGAACAGAAATCTTCGGCCCATAGAAAGCCGCACCTTCTGGGTCTGGCACCAGTTCGAGACCAGATGCTTCAGCAACTTCACGTAAGGTACGTGTGGACTCTTCCCAGACGTCGTCATCGCCAACGAACTTCTTAGGATTCTTCGTCGATAACTCGAGGTAAAAATCGTCTAGTCCGTAGTCTTTCAGCAAGTCAAGAACAAATGTGAGCAACCGAGTTAACTCGTCCTTCATTTGGTCACGAGTACAGTAAATGTGCGCATCGTCTTGAGTAAAGCCTCGGGCACGGGTTAGCCCATGAACCACACCGGAAGCTTCGTTACGGTAAACGGTACCGAATTCAAACAACCGCAACGGCAATTCACGGTATGAGCGTCCCCGTGATTTGTAGATGAGGTTGTGCATCGGGCAATTCATCGGTTTGAGATAGTAATCTGCGCCTTGCTTGGTGATATTACCTTCGGCATCGCGTTCCTCATCCATGTGCATGGGTGGGTACATACCATCGGCATAAAAATCGAGATGTCCAGAAACTTCGAACAGATTGCCTTTAGTGATGTGCGGCGTATTAACGAATGAATAGTTGCCTTCAATATGCTTTTGGCGCGAATAGTTTTCCATTTCCATGCGGATAATTCCGCCCTTTGGATGGAAAACAGCAAGACCGGAACCGATCTCATCAGGGAACGAGAAGAGATCAAGTTCTGTACCAAGTTTGCGGTGATCGCGTCGCTCTGCTTCTGCGATACGTTCTTGGTAAGCGCGCAGTTCATCCTTCGATGGCCATGCAGTACCGTAGATACGTTGTAACGAATCATTCGATTGGTCACCACGCCAATAAGCAGCCGAAGAACGGGTGAGCGCAAAACCGTTTCCGATTAGTTTAGTCGTGGGCAAATGTGGTCCGCGGCACAAATCTGTCCATACGATATCGCCGTTACGACGCACGTTGTCGTACATCGTTAATTCTGCGCCACCAACTTCGATGGACGCACCATCAGCAGCTTGATCACGATCTGCATCAGAACCACCTTTAAGCGAGATGAGCTCGAGCTTGTATGGCTGGTTGGCTAATTCGTGGCGAGCGTCGTCGTCGGCAATGGGGCGGCGAACAAAGCGCTGACCTTCTTTAACTATGCGCATCATGTCTTTTTCCAGCTGCTTGAGGAGCTCTGGAGTAACAGCCTCGATATTGCCGAAATCGTAATAGAAGCCATCGGTAATAAAAGGACCAATTCCAAGATTGACATCCGGGAAACGATTCTGCACTGCTTGTGCTAGAACGTGGGTTGCCGAGTGACGTAGAATGTTGAGACCATCAGGCTCGCTAATATCCACTCCTTCGACGGTGGCACCTTCTTCTAATGTTGTCAGATCAGTATCTAGATCTTTCAACACCCCATCTACTCGAAGCGCAACGATTGTCCGTTGCTTTGCATAATATTCAATACCAGTGATTGAGGAATCAAATTCCTGTTCTTCACCGTCAATATAGAGCTTCACTTAAGCCTCCTGAATCATCCGTTCACCATACGAGGGCGCTCGGCGTTATTAAAACACTGACAGTTTACGCTACTTACGGACAAGGTTCACTGATAAACGTAGTCTCAAGAGGCATCTCACTTAACGAGCACGACGCCGGCATCTCAACTAATCTGGTGCCATGGCGTTAAGTGTATTTGACTTATTTTCTATTGGTATCGGCCCATCGTCTTCACACACCGTAGGACCAATGCGTGCTGCCGCGGAGTTTTTAGCACATTTGGGCGACGATATCTGCAAGGTTGCACGTGTGAAATGTACCCTTAACGGGTCGCTGGGCGCTACTGGGGTCGGGCATGGTACAGACCGCGCGGTCATCTTAGGCCTGTTGGGTGAACAACCGGAAACGGTTAATCCACATGCGGTAGCCCCGGCAGTCGCAGATGTACAAGTCACCGGGATAATGAAATTAGGCGGAATCCACGACATCGCTTTTTCGCCGGGACTGGATATAGTTCTTGATGGTTTAACTGAGCTACCTGGTCACCCAAACGGGATGAGATTGGAAGCTTGGGACGCTGCTGGCGAGCGTATTGCCGACCACGTCTATTATTCGGTTGGAGGCGGTTTTATCGTTTCGGGCGACGACGTCTCCCCTACTGATCCGGTTGTTTGCGAAACAACAAATGTGCCTTTCCCTTATTTGACGGCAGCTGATCTGATGACACATTGCCGACGTGAAGGGATGTCGATTGCCGAGATCGCCTATGCAAATGAACTGACGATGCATACGGCAGAAGAGATCGACAGTGAGTTGCGCAATGTCTGGGAAGTAATGCAAGAATGCGTTGAACATGGTGCTAGCTCCGAAGGTCGCCTTCCTGGTGGATTACAGGTACTACGGCGCGCACCTGCACTATATCGGAAACTCACCAGTGAATCTTCTACAGATCCATTACGCACTTTAGACTGGGTTGCTTTTTATGCGCTTGCAGTTAACGAGGAGAATGCGGCTGGTGGGCGCATTGTTACAGCTCCGACCAACGGAGCAGCCGGTATCATCCCCGCAGTTTTGCACTATTACCGAGATTTTATTGACGGCGCGAACTGGGAAGGCGTCAAAACATTCTTGCTGACCTCCGCCGCGATCGGAATGATTTTCAAAAACACAGCTTCTATTTCTGGTGCAGAAGTCGGTTGTCAAGGTGAAGTTGGTTCAGCGTGCTCGATGGCAGCAGCTGGTTGCGCAGCAATTATGGGTGGGACCCCACAACAGGTCGAGAACGCTGCCGAAATCGCTATGGAGCATAATCTCGGTTTAACCTGCGACCCCATCGGTGGACTTGTACAGGTGCCATGTATTGAACGTAACGCTATCGCAGCTGTCAAAGCAATCACGGCCGCGCGCACTGCAATGAACGGCGATGGATCGCACGTGGTGTCACTCGATGATGTCATCGTTACGATGCGCGAAACTGGTTTAGATATGCAAGCCAAATACAAAGAGACAGCGCTTGGTGGATTAGCAGTTCATGCAGGAGTTCCCGTTAACGTTGTGGAATGTTAGATGCTCTATTATCTGTGATCTAGGCATTATCCTGACTGTCTGAGTGCAGTAATGTGTAGTGTATGACCAGTTCTCGTACCCGACGGAATCTAACGCCACAACGGCTTGCAGTCGTTATCTTAATTGGGCTGATAGCCGGCTTTTTAGCGGGCTTATTCGGCGTGGGCGGCGGAATGATTATCGTTCCGTCCCTCTTGATCGTCCTAGATATGTCGCAACGCCAAGCGGCAGCTACCTCGCTATCCGCAATTATTGTCACTGCAGCTGCCGGTTCGATTACGTATGCATTCAACGGCAATCTCTCGGTTCCAGCGATGCTTTATGTATCTATAGGTGCTCTCGTCGGGGCTCAGATAGGAACCTGGTTGCTACGAATAATCCCGGAGCTCGTTCTCCCTTGGATCTTCGTGTTTTTTGTTGTTGGAATTATTATCATTCAGCAGTTTCAGATTCCCCAGCGCCAATCAGATTTAGATTTCACGCTGGCATCCGCCATCGGAATGATAACAGTCGGATTAGTTTCTGGAGTTTTTGCAGGTTTGATTGGAGTTGGCGGTGGCGGAATCATTGTTCCCGGATTAGAACTCGTAGTAGGCGCTGGAGACTTGATTGCCCGTGGCACATCGTTACTAGCGATGATTCCAACTGCGCTGTCGGGAACTTTCAGCAGTTTCCGCCATGGTCTAGTCGATCTGCCGGTAGGAATCATCATCGGCTGCGCCGCCGTTTCCTCAACGCCAGTCGGGGCTTGGGTGGCCCAATCTGTTTCTCCCCGAACAGGGAACTATCTGTTCAGCTTATTTCTTATAGCGATGGCAGTGAGCACCATCCTAAAGGCACGTGCTCGCCGGAACAAAAAGACATCAAACAACGAATAATCATTACAACAACATAGTAAAAGCCTAGGGAATACCGAAGTATTCCCTAGGCTTTCGTGGGCGATACTGGGTTCGAACCAGTGACCTCTTCCGTGTCGAGGAAGCGCGCTACCACTGCGCCAATCGCCCAGGTCAATCAAAAACGGACCCATGAACTGAGTCCGTGTTTTCGAGCGGATGACGAGACTCGAACTCGCGACCCCCACCTTGGCAAGGTGATGCTCTACCAACTGAGCTACATCCGCAGATGAAAAACCTGACGGTTTCCGTGGGCGATACTGGGTTCGAACCAGTGACCTCTTCCGTGTCGAGGAAGCGCGCTACCACTGCGCCAATCGCCCTAGTAAATCGAGGTGGGTACGGGATTCGAACCCGTGTATACGGCTTTGCAGGCCGCTGCCTCGCCTCTCGGCCAACCCACCACGTGGTAAGCAGTTTCCTGCTCGGCCATCGAGCGGATGACGAGACTCGAACTCGCGACCCTCACCTTGGCAAGGTGATGCTCTACCAACTGAGCTACATCCGCTTGGTAACCACAAACTGTCGTTTGCGGCGCTCAATAAATATAGCTACTTCCAACCCCGCTTGTCCAATCAACAGAACATGACCTGCGCCACGTACTCCACGCTGGCTTTTCAACCTAACAAGTCGTATCCTCTTTAAGTAAGTATTTTCTTACGGGCGGTTAGCTCAGTGGTAGAGCGCTTCGTTCACACCGAAGAGGTCGCTGGTTCGAACCCAGTACCGCCCACCATATGATGTTATGAAGTATCCACATTCTTTTTCTGTGGAGGTGAATATATTGAAAGCATCATTTTTGTTCATAGGTAACCGTGTTGTACGCCTACTTGCCACCTGTTTGTATGTTTTTTTGATTCCCTCTGCACCTATTATCGGAGAGCATCAATCACTCCCTATACCAACGGCAGACGCTGTATCGAGCGATAAAAATCAAGATGCCGTGAGCTATACCGATCCAACTCCGCTATACATCTCTCGTATGCCAGTTGCCTTGCAACGGGCAAACGAGATATATGGCAATACTGGCGATATTCATTCTATTTTGTCCAAGCCTTCTCCAAGTACGAGCAAGCCACTCGCTGACCAGCATGCCTTAATTCCAGCTGCATTTCTGCTCATTAGTAGTGCGTTCGGACTTTTGGCTCTTCTAACGATCGTCACTTTCGCAAAGAATTTGCGAGACCATCATCATGCAACATGCGTGGTAACCTCACCTGAAAGCTCTCTCCTGCGATAACCTAAACCCATACCTATTAGCTCTAAGGAGTCGATCTCGATATGGAATTTTGGCCCGGGCAACCCTACCCACTAGGCGCTACATACGATGGCACTGGAACGAACTTCGCACTTTTTTCGTCAGTAGCAGACTCAGTTGAGTTATGCCTGATAGATGACAACTTGCATGAAGAGCGTATTCCGTTAGAAGAGGTAGACGGATTCGTGTGGCATTGCTATATACCCGGAATACGCCCTGGCCAACGTTATGGCTACCGAGTACATGGCCCTTACGATCCGGAAAATGGTCATCGTTGTGACCCGTCGAAAATTCTGCTTGACCCTTACGCCAAGGCCATCGATGGCCAAGTAGAAAATCATCAAGCTAATTTTTCATATTCGTTTGAGGATCCCACTCGACGTCATGATGAAGACTCCCTCGGGCATACCATGCTCTCGGTGGTTATTAATCCGTTCTTTGACTGGGGACACGATCGTCCACCAAACCACGAATATCATGAATCAATTATTTACGAAGCCCACCTCAGAGGAATGACGAAAACTCATCCAGACATTCCCGAAGAGCTACGTGGCACTTACATGGGCATGGCACATCCTGCGATGGTCTCTTATTTAAAGGAATTGGGCATCACTGCTCTTGAGCTCATGCCGATCCACCAGTTTGTCAACGACACTTCCCTTATTGATAAAGGCCTATCTAACTACTGGGGATACAACACCATCGGTTTCTTTGCCCCGCAAAATACGTACGCTGCCGCGGGTACCCGTGGCGAGCAGGTAGATGAGTTTAAGTCCTTAGTGAAGGCCTATCATGAAGCTGATATCGAAATTATTTTGGATGTCGTTTACAACCACACCGCTGAGGGTAACCATATGGGTCCTACCCTGTCTTTCCGTGGCATAGATAACGCATCTTATTATCGTCTCGTACCAGACAATAAAGAATCCTATTTCGACACAACTGGTACCGGAAACTCGCTAAACATGCGCTCCCCGCATTCGCTGCAGCTCATTATGGATTCACTTCGCTACTGGATCACAGAGATGCATGTTGATGGTTTCCGGTTTGATCTTGCTTCTACATTGGCGCGCGAGCTTCACGAAGTGGATAAACTTTCTTCCTTCTTCGACATCATTCAGCAAGATCCGATTATCTCGCAGGTGAAGCTCATTGCTGAACCTTGGGATATTGGCGAAAATGGCTATAACGTTGGCGAATTTCCACCTCTGTGGACCGAGTGGAATGGCAAGTATCGTGACACCATCCGTGACTTCTGGCGTGGCGAGCCATCAACACTGTCTGAGTTTGCTTCACGCTTGTCTGGTTCTTCTGACCTCTATGAGCATTCGGGTCGCCGTCCGTTTGCTTCAATCAACTTCGTTACCGCCCACGACGGATTCACCATGCGTGATTTAGTCACGTATAACGAAAAACATAACGAAGCTAATGGGGAAAACTCCATGGATGGCGAGTCACATAACCGTTCTTGGAACAGCGGTGTTGAAGGGCCTACAGATGATCCGGAGATTCGCGAACTCCGCATTCGACAGATCAAAAATTTCTTCACCACAATGCTTGTTTCACAAGGCGTTCCTATGATCAGCCATGGAGACGAGATTGGACGCACACAAAGTGGCAACAATAATACGTATGCGCAGGATAACGACATTTCGTGGATAGACTGGGATCTTGACCGGGAAGCATTAGAGATCTTGGATTTCGCTCGTTCTATGATCCATTTCCGCAAAGAACATCCAGCATTACGTCGTCGCCGCTTCTTCCAAGGCGCGGCGACTCACGGTGGAACCTCAGAACGTGGCGATATTCTGTGGCTTCGTAACGACGGCGAACAAATGCAAGACGATGACTGGGATACCTGGTTCGCTCGCTCGGTCATGATGTGGCTCAATGGCCACGGTATCCAAGAGCCAGGGCTACGAGGAAACAAGATTATCGACGACGATATCCTCATCGCCTTCAACGCATCTGAAGAGGATCTTGACTTTACGATTCCGCAAGCCTCTATTGAACATCCGTGGCATGTTTCGCACTCTACTAATGCAGTGCCAACAGGATCGGAGGAACTCCAACCTGGTGACACGTTCACGCTGCCCAGCCGAAGTGTTCGCATCTTTGTACGTTCTCTAATCCAAGACGCAGCAACTGATGTTTCCTCTGTCGCCACCAAGATTTCGACGCTCACTCCGGATTCGCATAACGCTAACGGGCATTCGCTGATTGCGGAAAAGATTTCTGAATCTGAGGAACCGGTAGCTAACGACTAGACTGAGAGAAGCGGTATAAGGAGAATTATGTCAGTAGCTTCATTGCAACGTTCCCATTCCCACGTTCCAACAGATAGCCAGCATCAGCCCGTCACAACTTATCGGTTGCAATTGACCCCTGAGTTTGATTTTGATGCCGTATGTCAGACGGTTCCGTATTTGAAAGAATTAGGAGTTACTGACGTCTTCTTTTCACCGATCTTACAGGCTGCTCCCGGCTCGACTCACGGATACGACGTCGTCGATCATGACAAAATATCGGCAGAACTAGGCGGACTTGTTGGATTCGAACGAGCATCAGCCGCAATCCATGATGCTGGCATGCATGTAGTCGTCGATGTAGTTCCTAATCACATGGCGGTACCTACTCCGCTTTATCATAATCGTGCGATGTGGTCCGTCTTACGGGATGGTAGCGAATCTCCTTATGCGCACTGGTTCGATTTTGATGTGTCGGATGATTCAGACGGGCTCTTGCTGCCGGTGCTAGGTCAGCGCATCGGCCGGGTGCTTGCCGACGGCGAACTCACACTGGACACTATGGTGGTACCAGGTTTTGAATCAGATGGCCCGATGCCTGTTCTTCGCTATTACGATCATGTCTTCCCAGTGCGCACTGGCACAGAATCATTGCCACTCGTTGACTTGCTGGAGCGACAATTCTATCGGCTAGCTTATTGGCGAGTGGCTAACGAAGAGCTTAATTATCGCCGTTTTTTCGACGTCGATACGCTCGCTGCTATTCGGGTGGAACGGCCAGAAGTTTTCCGCGCCTCGCATGCGTTGCTGATAAATCTCATGCATCGTGGCCTGATCGATGCGTTCCGCATTGACCATCCGGATGGTCTCGCCGATCCGCGTGAGTATTTCCGTCATCTCCACGAAGCGACACAGGGAGCATGGCTGGTAGCAGAAAAAATCCTCGAAGGCGACGAACAACTACCTGATGACTGGCCATGCTCTGGTACAACGGGCTACGATGCGCTTTACCGTATCCAAGGTCTTTTCACCGAGCCAGCTGGAGTTGGGCCACTCACCCAGCTCTACAGTGAGATTTCTGGAAAGACTGACAGCGTAGCCACCACTGAGTTAGTCGCCAAACGCCAAATAGTCTCGACATCCTTGTATACCGAAATCCACCGCTTAGGCACCCTAATTGCCGATGTATGCCATTCGGATGTTCGGTTACGTGATCACACTTTCCGCAGGATTCTTGAGGTTATCAGCGAACTAGTAGTGCATATGCCCCGCTACCGTGCCTATGTCGTTCCAGGTGAACGCCCCGATCCGGATAACGAAGCAATAATTCAGCAGGCAGCCGAAGCTTCCCGAGTCAATCTTGATGAAGATTCCCAAGAAACGCTTGATATCGTCGTCGATTTGTTGTTGGGAAATGAAATTGGTTCCGCAGGGCGAACACTCGAAGATCGCCGTCGCGAAGCAATTATCCGGTTCCAGCAGGTCTGTGGTGCAGTCATGGCCAAGGGCGTTGAGGATACTACTTTTTATCGGTATACGGCACTAGTTTCGGCAAACGAAGTTGGTGGCAGCCCAAATCATATGGTCACCAGTCTCGATGAGTTCCACAACTGGCAGGGTTATATGCATCAAGCCTGGCCAGTTAGTGGTGTCGTAACGTCAACCCATGACACTAAACGTGGTGAAGATGTTCGCGCGCATATCTCTGCGCTCACCCAATTCCCAGGTGAGTGGACACAACTGGTCACGCAACTGCGCTCATCACTCATAGATAATCGGCCCGCCCAACTTGACGGTCAATTCGAAAACTTGATTTGGCAAACAATTATTGGCACCTGGAGCGCAACCGGGCCAATTTCCTGCGACCGCCTAGATGCCTATCTGTTGAAGGCTGCCCGGGAGCAAAAGCGATGGACAACATGGACCGAACAGGACTCGGACGCTGAGGAGGAGATGCTCGCCTACGCACACGCCATTATTACAGATCCTTCGTCTCGTGATGCTATCGACGATTTCTGGGAGAAACTCCAACCTGCAGTCCGAGCCAATATTCTCGGCGCACGTGCTTTGCATATGACGATGGTTGGCGTTCCCGATATTTATCAGGGTGAAGAAGTCACTCAGACGTCCTTGGTGGACCCGGACAACCGCCGCCCAATCGATTTTGCCCGGCTTTCTGCGATGTTGGCGGAACTCGATGCTAATGGGCTACCGAGTAATCCAACACTGGATGAAGAGAAATTGTGGCTGACCTCCCGACTAGCACGGTTGCGCGAAGAAAACCCGCTCCTTGCTTCGGCGTATGCCGGATACCAGGCTCTTCCGGTATCTACGGGGCACGCGATTGCTTTTGCGAGAACTAACCATGACGATCCATTCCTCATAACCGTGGCAACTCGATCGGTTGGATTACTCCAAAATTCAGCACACACTATCGTCATTCCGGATGGGAAGTGGATAGATATTCTCACTGGCACGACGATTACCGGTGGTACGCAACCATTGTCAGGCGTTACTGATCGTTTTCCAGTGGCCATATTAGTAAAGAAGGACTGATGGATATTTCGGTGTGGGCACCACATGCCAGCAGAGTCAGAGCTATCGTGGACGACGTCGAACACGACCTTACTGCCGGTCAAAACGGATTATGGACCATTGATTTAGCCCCAGAAACACGATATTTTCTACGGCTGGACGACAGCGATCTACGGTTGCCGGATCCACGCTCAATGTGTCAACCAGATGGCGCTCACGGGTCAAGCTGTGTCATCGACCCGAATAAGTTCCATTTTGCGGCTACAAACTGGGAGTGTCCCAACTTGGCCGGTAAGGTGTTTTACGAATTACATATCGGTACCTTCACGTCCGAAGGTACATTTCGTAGCGCAATTGGAAAGCTCGATTACCTTGTTGATCTTGGTATTGACGCAATCGAGCTTATGCCTATTAATCCGATCCCTGGAACTCGTGGTTGGGGTTACGATTCGGTCTCTATCTTTGCACTGAACCCGAATTATGGTACGCCTGACGATCTTGTGACTTTCATAGATGCTGCTCATTCACGCGGGATCGCAGTATGTCTTGACGTGGTTTATAACCATTTTGGTCCCGACGGAAATTATCTCAGTCAGTTCGGACCGTACTTTACTGATCGGCATCATACTCCGTGGGGCGATGCGGTTAATTTTGATGCTGACCAAGGTGCGTTCGTGCGTCAGTATTTTATCGATAATGCCCTCATGTGGATCCGTGACTATCGTTTCGATGCGTTGCGGCTCGATGCAACTGATTTCCTTATTGATGATTCTCCAACGCATATTGTTGCTGAGATAGCTCAGGCAGTTCATTCCTACGCATCTTCTCATGGGCGTCAAGTTAGTTTAATTGCCGAAAATAATTCCAATTCACCGACGACAACCGCTCCCGTAGCAGAAAATGGCTGGGGAATGGACATGCAGTGGGTAGACGATGTGCATCATGCACTCCATGTGTGGCTTACTGGTGAAACTAACGCGTTCTATATTGACCATAAGAAGCCAGATACACTGCCTAGGGCATTGACTTCCGGAATGACTCGTACCGGTGAGTTTTCTCAGTTTGAAGGGAAGCCGTGGGGGCATCCGGTACCCGAGCACGTCAGTGGACATGCGTTTATTGTGTTTGATGAAAATCATGATCAGGTAGGTAACCGTCTCATCGGTGATCGTCCTTCTCATTCTTTAGCACTTTCTGATGTTGCTATATCTCGTGCTCTTATTCTGATGTCACCGTTTACTCCGATGCTTTTTATGGGAGAAGAATGGGCAGCTTCTACGCCGTTTATGTTCTTTACCGACCATGGTCCGGATATTGGGCCATATATTAAGGCTGGGCGAGAGAAAGAATTCGAATCGTGGGATCTAGCTTCCGTCTATCCGGAAGGCGCAACCATGACCGATCCACAGGATAAGGCGGCCTTCACACAATCAATATTGCGCTGGGAAGAAGTGAACCACGGCGATCATCAACGTATATATAACTTTGTACGCGAACTAATTCAGCTTCGCAGCTCGCTTCCGGATATTGCGTCTGGAGATAGATCTGCAACTCATTGTGAGTTATCTGCAAACAGACGATCTGGTTGGCTACAACGCGGGACGACATATATTGTGTTCTCGCGAGATGGCACTACACAGGTACCTGTGCCCCATGCTTTGCAAGAAGTATTGCTTTCATGGTCTGATTCGGAAATTAACGAAGACGGCATCTACTTTGAGTCGCCAGGCGTAATTGTGGCGAACGCAAAGCAATAATATCGGCGTGCCCTGAGAATCGTCACACTTTAGCCGACTAAAGTCTGCTGTGTGGAACATGAACAGCCAACACCCGAGTTTCTTACTGCCCTTGAGTCTCTTAAAGGGCAGACTTTTCGTGCTGGCTTCCATATTGTGCAAATTCCGCCACCTACTCGGATCGCGCCATGGGCGGTTGCGTTACAGGCTGAAATCAATGAATCTCCGGTGAAAGATCCGGAATTATATCGCGGGAATGCAAAGTTTGTTGTTCTACATGATCCGGCTGGGCAGCCAGCGTGGAACGGCACTTTTCGAATTGTTATGCATGCACAGGCGCCTGTCGAATCGGACTTAGGAGATGATCCTCTGCTTGGCGAAGTAGCGTGGTCGTGGTTACCCGAAGCTCTCGAATCGGCGAATGCCGGCTACCATTCACTCAATGGGACCGTTACCCGTGTTTTTAACGAAACATTCGGTGGACTGTACATTGACTCTTCGCGAATCGACTTGGAAGTACGCGCATCGTGGACGCCTACCACCGAATATCTGACTGAGCACCTCCATGCCTGGGCACGATTCTGTACTACTATGGCTGGTTTACCGCCAGAACAATCCGTGGCGAGCCTGCCGCGGCGAATTGAAAGAGTTTAATGATCCTCGACAATCCTGATCTTCGCCCTCTCAACGAACCACGGGCAGGTTTACCCGATATTACACATGATGATATTGCTGATGCGGTGATCGCACTCAAAAAGGGACATGGACCATTTGCCGTCGACACAGAACGAGCAATGGGACTACGATATTCCAATCGGGCTTATCTGGTTCAGATTAAACGCGCAGGTGCTGGAATCTTTCTCATCGATCCGGTAGGTATTGAAGACCAATTAAGTGAACTAGCCACCATTATGGAAGACGAATGGATTTTGCATGCTGCCGATCAAGATCTTCCATGCCTGCGAGAATTAGGTCTCGAGCCAACTCACGTATTCGATACTGAATTGGCTGGTCTTATCCTCGGATATGATCATGTTTCGCTACAGAGTATGGTTGCTGAAGAATTCGGAATTGCTCTGGACAAGGAGTATTCCAATGCTGATTGGTCACAGCGTCCTCTAGGGCCGGAACTACGAGCTTATGCAGCTTTAGACGTTGAATTACTCATTGAGCTCAGAGAATCACTCACTGGGAAATTGCACGATGCTGGACGCTTCGAATGGTTCGTCCAAGAGTGCGAGGAAGTCCGTTACCGTCCTCTTCCCCAGCCGCATCCGCAACCATGGCGAAAAGCTGTCAAATATGCCAAGTTCCCAGATCAGCGTTCGCTAGCGATGCTCCGTGAGCTGTGGCAGGTACGCGACAATGTAGCACGTGAACGCGACCTCGCACCAGGAAAGGTATTACCGAACAAGATTCTTGCTGCCCTCGCAGCTCGCAAGCCACGATCGCGTGCGGATATTCAAAACTCGTCATTATTCCGCTCCCGCGGACGCAAACGTGACGCTGCTGTGTGGTGGAGCGCCATCCATGCTGCCTGGGATCTTCCGCAAAACGAGCTCCCAGCACGAAAATTCACGTATTCTAAAGACCCGTTCCCACCAACTCAACGATGGGAAAAACTACGTCCCGAAGCAGCTGAACGCTGGGCGACTATTCGTTCTGCGGTTTTGGATCATGCTGATAAGCTCGGCATTCGCCAAGAGGTCCTGTTAAAGCCTCGTATTCAAAAGCAACTTGCATGGGACGGCTGGACAGCGCCACAACAGATTCCAAATTTACTGGAGTCTTATGGCGCGCGCCCATGGCAGATTGAACAGGTTTGTCTAGCTCTAGCGTAGTGTCAATTAATCACGTGAGCCGCGGAGAAGTTTAGCAACAGCTACGACCACATCTTCTGCTTGCATATGTTGGTGAGTGAGAACCGACTGACGCGAAGCGTGAGCTAAGAACTGTTTGCTGATACCCAACGAAGCTAGTGGCTGTCTGACGTTAGCTTCATTCAAAGACTTCTGGATACACGCACCGGCTCCGCCATCGACCAGACCGTCTTCAAGCGTCACAATACAGCGTGCCCGGCTACAGACCTGCACCAGATCAGTATTAGCTGGTATCGCCCATCGTGGGTCAATAACAATAACCGGCTCTTCAAGCTGCTGGGCTGCCTCGACCATTGTGTGCACCAACGGCCCATATCCAATCAAAACAATCGGGTCTTCGTCACCCACTTTTTCATAAACAACGTCAAGCGTGCCAATACGCCGGAGGGTAGCCAGATCCGATGGCACAGCACCTTTTGGATAGCGCACAATCGTTGGGGAAGGTTTCGCAATAGCCTCATGCAGAAGCTCACGCATACGTGTCTCGTCACGCGGGACTGCCACTTCCATTCCCGGAACCATATTCGCGATCGCCATATCCCACATGCCATTGTGCGAGGCACCATCGTCACCAGTGACACCGGAACGATCCAAACAAATTGTTACCGGCGCACCATGGAGCGCAACGTCCATCAGTAACTGATCATATGCCCGATTCATGAACGTTGCATATAAGGCAACCACCGGATGGAATCCCTGATGGGCTAGGCCAGCAGCCATCGTCATGGCATGTTGTTCTGCTATCCCCACATCTATAACACGCTCTGGAAGCTGCTTCTTCAGCGGTCCTAGACCAACTGGAAGCATCATCGCGGCGGTAATTCCAACCACCCTAGGATTTTCTTTAGCGATTTTAACGATTTCTTGTGCGAACACTGATGTCCATCCGAATCGCGACGGTTCGACTGGAAGCCCGGTTTCTGGGTGAATAACTCCCACTGCATGGAACCGATCCGCTTCGTGTTCTTCCGCAGGCTTGTAGCCACGACCTTTTTCGGTGATGCAATGGACGACGACGGGACCGCCATACTTACGTGCCATTGTGAAAGCTTCTTCAAGTTCGGCCATATCGTGACCGTCGACTGGGCCGAGATACTTTAAGCTCAGAGAATCAAAAATACCGGCATCGACAAACACATCTTTCATTCCGCGTTTCAGGCCGTGCAAGGCATCATAGGTTAGTTGTCCAGCCAATCCTGAGTTTTGCAAGGTCCGTTTACCCCAGTCAAGTGCCCGTTCGTAGGAGCGGTTAACGCGCATCGCATCCATTCTACGCACAGCATCGATTCGGCGGACAATACCACCGACAGTTGGCGCATAGGAGCGGCCGTTATCATTGATAACAATAACGAGGGGACGATCTGGGTCTTCAGCTATGTTATTAAGAGCCTCCCACGCCATGCCACCAGTCATCGCACCGTCACCGATGATTGCTACTGCTCGTTGGTCTTTACCGGAAAGCTGCATACCCCGCGCGATTCCGTCTGCCCACGAAAGTGCGGTAGAAGCGTGTGAGTTTTCGACGACGTCGTGTGGTGATTCAGTGCGAGATGGATATCCAGAGAGGCCATTTTCCTGACGCAAATTATGGAAGTCATGCCGACCGGTCAGCAATTTATGAACGTAGGACTGATGCCCGGTATCAAAGACAAGAACGTCATTCGGTGAATCGAAAACACGGTGTAGCGCGATTGTTAGCTCTACTACTCCAAGATTAGGACCGAGATGACCACCAGTACGAGCGACATTTGTGACCAAGAATGAACGAATCTCAGCGGCCAATACAGGTAATTGATCAGGTGTTAATGCCTTCACATCTTGTGGACCATTAATGGAACTTAGCATACCCATTCGCTGATAGCCTCCTTAGCTCATACCTATCTAGGTTACCAGCGTTATTGGTCTTCTCCCTACTTATTCCCGCTTTCATCTGTTCGCTGGACAAGGGAACGTAATACATACTGCAGTATTCCACCGTGGCAGTAGTAGTCAGCTTCACCAGGCGTGTCTATTCGTACGTCTGCTTCAAACTCAGTGACACCGCGACTCTGGTGGACAGCTCTAACAGATACCCGGCACGGTATATTTCCGCTGTTTAAAGCTTCTATACCAGAAATGCTCACCGTTTCCGTTCCATCTAGCCCCAAGGTCTGCGCATTCGTTCCGGTAACAAATTGCAGTGGTAGCACACCCATTCCGATCAGATTAGAGCGGTGGATGCGTTCGAACGATTCCGCAAGAACTGCTTTGACGCCTAGAAGCGCAGTCCCCTTTGCAGCCCAGTCCCGTGACGAACCTGATCCGTATTCTTTTCCTCCCAGTACAATCAATGGGATATTGGCCTTCTGGTACGCCATTGCTGCGTTATAGATGGTGTCTTGCCTATCTGCAAGGAAATTGTATGTATAACCACCTTCTACCCCGTCAAGTAATTGGTTGCGTAGCCGGATATTGGCGAATGTTCCACGAATCATTACTTCGTGGTTGCCACGCCGAGATCCATAAGAATTAAAATCCCGTCGTTCAATACCATGCTGAGCCAGGTACTGGCCAGCAGGTGAGTCCGGCTTGATAGCGCCAGCCGGAGATATGTGATCTGTAGTAACTGAATCTCCAAGTTTGGCCAATACCCGTGCGTTGGAAATATCCCTCACTGGAGTAAGATCCATGGTCATCCCGTCAAAGAACGGAGCTTTGCGCACATACGTAGAGTCAGTGTCCCATGTAAATGTTGACCCTGTGGGGGTTTCTAAACGTTGCCACCGCTCATCACCGGCAAATACGTCCGCATATGAAGATTCAAACATCTCCCGATTAACAGATCTATCTATTGTTTCTTGAACTTCCCGAACTGATGGCCAAATGTCTGCTAAGAAAACGTCGTGCCCAGCTGAGTCTTGACCTAGTGGTTCATGAGCGAAATCGATATCCATGGTTCCAGCCAACGCATATGCAATAACAAGCGGCGGCGACGCAAGGTAGTTCATCTTGATATCTGGATTTATTCGTCCTTCAAAATTACGATTTCCAGAAAGAACGGATACCACTGCTAAATTGGCATCATTGATAGCAGCTGATACTTCTTCTGGTAGTGGGCCAGAGTTGCCGATACATGTTGCGCACCCATACCCAACAAGATGAAAACCGAGCGCTTCCAAGGCAGGCCAAAGTCCTGCTTTCTTGTAATATTCTGTCACCACTTGAGAGCCCGGAGCCAATGAAGTTTTCACCCACGGTTTTACTCTAAGACCCCGTTGAACGGCTTTTTGAGCCAGTAAACCGGCAGCCATCATAACAGATGGATTTGACGTATTCGTGCATGACGTGATCGATGCGATTGCTACAGAGCCATGATCGATTTCAATATCTGCGTTGTTAAGATGGATCTTAGTTACCTTGTGGGGTCGGTCGTATCCTGGATCGTCAGTGTAGTGAGAAAGATTATCTCGGAAACGAGCTTTTGCCGAAGCCAATTCAATACGATCTTGTGGGCGCTTTGGTCCCGCAATGGACGGTACTACTGTTGCCAGGTCTAGTTCTAGGTACTCAGAATATGCTACTTCTCGTTCCGGGGCATGCCATAAACCTTGAGCTTTGCTGTAGGCTTCGACCAAAGAAACCTGTTCTTCGGGTCGGCCGGTCAACCGCAGGTATTCAAGCGTCACATCATCGATCGGGAACACAGCAGCGGTCGAACCAAATTCAGGAGACATATTCCCGATTGTTGCCCGATTCGCCAACGGCACTGCGCTTACTCCGTGTCCGTAGAATTCCACGATTTTACCGACAACGCCATGCTTGCGTAGCATGTCAGTAATTGTTAGGACGACGTCGGTCGCCGTCGCTCCGGCTGGTATTTCACCGGTTAGTTTGAACCCAACGACGGGCGGTATCAACATGGAAACAGGCTGCCCAAGCATAGCAGCCTCAGCTTCTATACCACCCACTCCCCAGCCAAGCACCCCCAGCCCGTTTACCATTGTGGTATGCGAATCAGTACCAACACAGGTATCTGGGTAAGCAACAGCTTCGCCGTCGTCATCACGAACCATAGTAACGCGCGCAAGGCGTTCGATATTTACCTGATGGACGATCCCTGTTCCTGGCGGGACAACTGTAAAGTTGCTGAACGCGCCTTGCCCCCACCGCAAAAACTGATATCGTTCCTCGTTACGGCTATACTCAAGATCCATATTGCGTTGCAGTGCATTAGCTTGACCGAATACGTCAATCTGCACTGAATGGTCAATAACCATTTCAGCGGGATTCAGCGGATTTATAGCATCTGGATTTCCGCCGAGCTGCACTACGGCTTCGCGCATGGTGGCTAGATCGACGATACATGGCACCCCCGTAAAATCCTGCATAACTACTCGTGCTGGGGTGAACTGGATTTCTACCTGTGGCTCAGCAACTGGATTCCAGGTAGCGAGCGCACGGATGTGATCAGCAGTCACATGTACGCCGTCTTCGTGTCGTAACAGATTTTCTGCCAGAATTTTAAGCGAATACGGTAATTTGGTGAGCTCTGGCAGTGTGTCGAGCCGATAGATAGCGTACATTTTTCCGGCGACATCAAGATATGACTTGGCATGGAACGTATCTCGGCTCATGAGCTCCCCTTCGAACTATCTTAATATCAAGATAGCAGAGATTTTGGTGCTTGTCACACGCTCTAGACTTGTCACACGCTCTAGAACAGCCCGGACACCTTCCCGTTATCGTCAACATCTATGCGCTCAGCCGCAGGCTCTGCTGGTAAACCCGGCATCGTTAAAATATCTCCGGTATACACAACAATAAATCCTGCACCCGCATTGACTTTGACGTCTTTAACATGAAGGGTGAATCCTCGCGGACTTCCAAGCTCATGAGGATTATCGCTGAAGCTATATTGCGTCTTTGCCACACATACCGGCAGGCGAGACAAACCAAGTTTTGCAATATTCGCTATGCTTCGCTGTGCTCGTGAGCTAACATCAACTGCACAACCGCCATATACCTTCGTGACAAGTTTATGGAGCTTTTCTAATAACGAATCATTATCGGCATATGGAAAAGCAATGTCCGACGCAGTTTCGCATAACCGAATAACTTCCTGCGCTAGCTCGGTACCACCTATACCACCATCCGTCCACACCGTTGAACGAACACAACGCACGCCGTATTCCGCACACCGCGAAACAACATGCTCTATTTCTGCTTCCGTATCTGTTGGAAACACGTTCAGAGCAACAACCGTTGGCAGTTGGTATACCTGCATCATGTTCTCGATATGCTTGATAAGATTAGGTAAACCAGCTGCAACCGCCCCAACATTCTCAGCAACTAGATCATGTTGCGAAACTTCCCCATGCATTTTCAGCGCACGTACGGTTGCCACTATCACGGTGCAATGAGGCCGGTTGCCAGTAATGCGACACATAATATCAAGGAATTTTTCAGCGCCTAGATCAGCACCAAATCCGGCTTCAGTAACTGTGTATTCAGTCAGACTGCGAGATAGCTTAGTAGCGAGAACCGAATTACAGCCATGCGCGATATTGGCGAATGGACCACCATGAATAAAAGCCGGAGTATGTTCTAGAGATTGAACTACATTTGGTTTTATCGCTTCTTTGAGTAACGCCGTCATCGCGCCAACAGCTCCTAAATCTTGAGCTGTAACTGGCTTTCGATCGTAAGTGTAGGCAACGATGATCTTTCCGAGTTTTTCTTTGAGATCACTAATTGACGTAGCTAAACAGAAGATAGCCATAACTTCGCTAGCAACCGTCATTTCAAAGCTGTCTTCTCTACTCACTCCGTCTACCGGTGATCCTAGCCCATCAACAAGATGACGTAGCTGCCGATCATTCATGTCAACACATCGTTTGATCACAATATTCTTCGGATTTATCCCAAGTTTATTACCCTGATAAATATGGTTATCGAGCATTGCAACCAACAAATTATTGGCCGCCGAAATCGCATGAAAATCGCCAGTGAAATGTAGATTGATATCTTCCATCGGCACTACTTGAGCATATCCTCCACCGCAGGCCCCGCCTTTAAGCCCAAAAACGGGGCCAAGTGACGGTTCCCGCAATGCCATCGACACACTTTTCCCGAGTCTATTCAAGGCATCGGCTAGACCCACCGTCGTCGTCGTTTTTCCTTCACCTGCAGGTGTTGGCGACATCGCTGTAACCAGAACGAGTTTATTCGTCTCGATTCGGGACTCGTCGATTGCGCTGATATCGATCTTGGCTTTATATCTACCGTAATGATCAACGAGATCCGGGGCTATGCCCAACCGTTTAGTTATTTCATCGATCGGAAGCATATGCGCTTGCTGGGCAATGTCTATATCTGATGGATATGCCATAGTTTTTGCTTTCCTAGTTAGCGAAATACGCAACGGCCGATGCAAAGATCTTCATGTCATACTGGCCCGGAACATTGAGATAGCACCCATCGGAGTACCGTTCGGTATGCCCCATCTTACCGAAGACTCGACCATCATCAGAGACCATTCCTTCAATAGCGTTCACCGAATTATTTGGGTTAAATTCGATGGCCGTCGTTGGCTCGCCGGCAAAATCCACATACTGCGTAGCGATATTCTTAACCGGAACATTGCCAACGATGCGACCCTCACCGTGCGAAATCGGAACCTGGAAGATATCCCCCGCTTTAACCTGACGTAACCACGGGCTCGCGGTATTCGCCACTCGAACATTAACAATTGATGACTGATGACGCTTGATCGAATTATAGGTCAAAGTAGGCATGTCAGCTGTCGGATCCATGATTTTTCCATACGGAAGCAAACCCAATTTAATTAAGGCTTGGAAACCGTTACAGATACCGCCAATCAATCCGCCACGGTTGTCCAATAAGTCAGTGATAGCCGTAGCAACCTTAGCATTGCGCATAAACGACGTAATAAATTTTGCTGACCCGTCTGGTTCATCACCGCCGGAGAATCCGCCCGGGATAAACAAAATCTGGGCATCAGCCAACCGATCTGCAAACGTATCGATACTCGTTTCGATATCTGCCACGGACAAATTGTTAATGACAATAACCTCAGGTTCTGCCCCAGCTTTTTGCCATGCCGCTGCGGTGTCGTATTCGCAGTTTGTACCGGGGAAAACTGGGATGAGTACGCGCGGTTTTTCAATACGCGGCCCAGAATATGTTGTTGCTTCGCCGGCAGTTTCAACGGCTGAAACATGTTCGTCTGGTTGCCCCGAACGCACCGGATACACCGGCTCAAGCTTCGCTTCATAAGAACGCTGAACCGCAGCGAGGTCTATGCGAGTCTGTGCATGTACAAATGCAAATTCGTCGCTGATATCTCCCAGATAGATACCATCGTCGAGATCCGTCGTCGTCTCACACAAAAATCCTCCGCGAACCGGCACAAAACTGGTGTGCGGATCGAAATGATCTACGAAACGAACTCCTAAGCGGTTCCCTAACGCCATTTTTACGCTAGCTTCCGCAACCGAAGTCCCGGTCAAACTATAGGCACTAACGATCTCGCCACGGTGAATATGCTGTGCGACCCTAGCGAAATAGTCCCGCGAAATATCTTGCGGGCGAAGCAGATAGAGCTTGTTACCTGCCTTCTTAAATTCGGGCGAAATAATCGACTCAGTAGACCCAAGGCTTACCGCGAACGATACCAAGGTAGGAATCACATCAAGAGATTCAAACGTACCGCTCATAGAATCCTTGCCGCCAATAGCTGCCACACCAAGGTCAAGCTGGGCTTGGAATGCTCCCATCAAACTTGCTAGCGGAAGTCCCCATTTCTCTGGATCCTTGTGCAATGAGGGGAAATATTCTTGGAAGCTGAGATGAACCTGATTCGGATCTGCCCCGACGGCGATTACTTTCGCCACTGAATCAATAACTGCATCGTATGCGCCCTGATACGGGTCCGCTCCGCTCAAAACAGGGTTAAATCCATACCCCATGACAGAACATGTCGTCGTGTTGCCATTGGGAACTGGCAGTTTATGAACCATCGCCTGGATAGGAGTCTTTTGGTATCGGCCACCTAGTGGCATCAGTACTGTATGTGCGCCAATAGTTGAGTCAAAGCGTTGAATCAGTCCTTCTTTGCTACAGTGGTTCAGATCCGCCATGAGCTCGCGCAGCCCGCTTACCCAGTCAGAAACCTGATACTCCGGTAGCTGCTTGCCTGGATGCACGACGACGTTAGCTGTTTTGGGCGCACCATTTGTGTCGAGGAATGAACGCTCCAGTCGAACAACTTCCTGCCCCATATAGGACATCGACAGTACCGGTTCAGCAGTCACTTCGGCAACCACCGCCATCTCCACATTTTCCGCATGGCAGTGTTGAGCCAGACGTGCCAGATCAGCGGGTGCAATAACTACCGCCATTCGCTCTTGTGACTCGCTGACCGCAATTTCGGTCGCATTCAAACCAGCATATTTGGTGTGGACACGGTCAAGGTTAATCCGCAGTCCGTCAGCAAGCTCTCCAATTGCAACAGCTACTCCGCCGGCACCAAAATCATTACATTTCTTAATGCACTTAGTAACCTCTGGGTGGCGGAACAGACGCTGAAGTTTACGTTCTTCTAGCGCATTGCCTTTTTGGACCTGTGCCCCGCAATCCCGGACTGAAGCCACATCGTGTGGTCGGGAAGAACCAGTTGCGCCGCCGACGCCGTCCCTACCCGTTGGGCCACCAATAAGAACAACAAGATCGCCGGGCTGCGGAGTCGCACGCTGGATATTGTCGGCTTTCACTGCTCCCAATACTGCGCCGATTTCCAAGCGTTTGGCACTATAAGAGACATCATAAAACTCATCAATATACGAGGTTGCTAACCCAATCTGGTTGCCGTATGAGGAATAGCCGTCAGCTGAAACAGTGACAATTTGGCGTTGTGGCAGTTTACCAGGCAAGGTTTCTTCCAGCGGTTGGAGCGGATCGCCCGCTCCAGTCACGCGCATAGCAGCATACACATATGCTCGGCCAGATAACGGATCGCGGATTGCACCACCGATGCAGGTTGCGGCGCCGCCAAACGGCTCGATTTCGGTTGGATGATTATGTGTTTCGTTCTTAAACAGCAATAGCCACTCTTCGTTTTCACCTTCGACGTCGACGTCGACCTTAATCGTGCAGGCATTGATTTCATCGCTGATATCGAGCTGATCTAGCTTGCCGTGGGCGCGCAGATATTTCATAGACATCGTCGCAATGTTCATCAACGTCACAGGTTTTCCTGGAGCTATGTCGGATTTGATCCGCAGGTAGGAGTCATATGTGCGGGCAACACGCTCATCGTCAATATCGACTTTAGCCAGCTCCGTGGTAAACGTCGTATGCCGACAATGGTCTGACCAATAGGTATCAATAACTTTTAGTTCGGTTTCCGTCGGGTTACGGCCAATTCGAGTGAAATAGTCTTGGACAAGAGTCAGATCTGCTAGATCCATCGCCGCGGCATTATCGTCAAGGTAGGTACGAAGTTCTTCCTTGCTCATCGCCGTAAAGTTCGCTACCTCAGGGACGGCTTGTGCTGGAGTAGTCCGCAACGCGAGAGACTGTGGCAGTTCTAGTGATACTTCATGAGAGTCAACCGGGTTAATAAGATATGTTTTGATCCTAGCTAGTTCGCCATCAGTTACTCCACCACTGATAATGTAAACCCGAGCGTAACCGATACGCGGTTTATCCACTTGAGCCATCATTTGGATACACACCGCCGCGCTATCTGCACGCTGGTCAAACTGCCCAGGCAAGTAGCTAACGGCAAAGACTCGATCGCTAGGATTCGTCGTCAGCTCCGCAAAATAGTTATCTACTGGGGGCTGGGCAAAAACCTGAGTGACTGCACGGTCAAACACCTGTGCCGATATATTTTCACAATCGTAGCGATTAATAATCCGCACACCGGTAACAGAATCAATATGTAAAAATGAGCGAAGATCGTCAGCAAGATTATCGGCAGCAGGATTCGTTCCTGGCTTAGCTTCAACATAAATTCTAGAGATCATAGTGATCCTCAATTTCTCGAGCTGTGGTTCCAATATCATTACGGTAATGACTATGAGCGAAGGAAATAGCGCTCACGTGATCGTAGGCAGAGTCAATGGCTTCACCGAGCGAAGCACCAAATCCCAGAACATTAAGCACGCGACCAGAAGCGCTTTCTAGTTCACCGTTGCCGTTGCGCTTAACACCAGCGAATATGAGATATGGTTCGACGTCGGCTGGGAACGATATCACATTGCCGGTCACCGGGTGCTCCGGATAGCCTTCAGCAGCCATGACCACGCAAGCCGCGTGACGGTTTTGGCATCCAACGGCAGCATCTGCTAATCGACCTTGGCTTGTGGCCTGGAAAATAGAGAGCAGATTGCCTTTGAGTAAAGGCAAAACCACCTGAGTTTCCGGATCGCCAAAACGAGCGTTATATTCTATCACTTTTAGCCCGTCATCAGTGAGCATCAATCCAAAATACAAACAGCCTCGAAAATCAATTCCATCCTTAATCAAACCAGTTAAGGTTGGCTGCATAATTTTTTGTTCGAACTCAGTTGCAATCTGTGCAGTGAAAACAGGGTTAGGAGCGACACACCCCATTCCGCCAGTGTTTGGCCCGCGATCGCCGTCGAAAATTTTCTTGTGGTCCATACTTGAGACGAGGGGCTTAATAGTTTTGCCATCACACAATGCGAGTACTGAGATTTCCGGTCCAGAAAGAAATTCTTCAATAATGACCGCTGCCGAACTCTCCCCAAACTTCCGCCCGACCATAAAATCAGCCAGCACGCTGTGTGCCTGTGCTACGTCGTCGACAATAACCACACCTTTACCCAAAGCCAGTCCGTCAGCTTTGATAACTAGCGGATAGGATGCACGTTGGGCGTATTCTTTGGCCTGTTGGACGTCGCGGAACTCGGCGTAGCTAGCGGTTGGAATGCCATGCCGAAACATAAATTGCTTCGCGAAACTCTTCGACCCTTCCAGCATGGCACCACGCTGACGTGGACCAAAGCATGCTATTCCAGCATCCTCCAGCGCGTCCACCAAACCCGCCACAAGTGGGTTATCGGGGGCTACTACACATAGCTCAATATCATTGGCAGAGCAAAACTCAACAATAGCTGGAATATCTGTTGCAACAATATCAGGATGAGTAGTTGCAAATGTCATGGCATCGTTACCAGGGATAACGTCCAACACAATATCTGGGTTATCTTCGATAAGCCGGGCGCCAATAGCGTATTCCCGCCCACCGCTTCCGATCAGGCAAACTTTCACATCGTCCCTTTCTCAGTGATGGAAGAACCGAACGCCATTACAGACCATGACGATGTTGTGGTCGTTACATGAGTCAATAACTTCATCGTCGCGGATTGAGCCACCAGGCTGGACTACATAGGAGACACCGCTACGCACGGCTCGCTTAATGTTGTCGGAGAATGGGAAGAACGCATCGGATGCTAGGCTTACCCCGGATTGTGCGGCTAAAAATTCGCGTTTTTCGGTCTCCGTTAACGGCTGTGGACGGGTGACGAAATAGTTTTCCCAGATGCCCACAGCGCACACATCTTCTTCATTGTGATTGATATAGCTGTCAATCACGTTATCTCGCGTAGCTCGCCCAAGGTCTGGTTTAAACTGCAACCCGAGCACTTTTGGATGCTGCCGCAAAAACCATGTATCGGCTTTATCGCCAGCGAGTCGTGTGCAGTGAATCCGAGATTGTTGACCTGCCCCCACGCCAATTGCTTGACCTTGGTATGCGTAACATACCGAGTTCGATTGAGTGTACTTGAGGGTAATTATGCCAATCAACAGGTCAATCCTGTTTGCTGCTGGAAGATCCTTATTCGTTGTGACAACGTTCGCTAATAACGATTCGTCTACTGTGAGGTTGTTGCGATGCTGGGAGAAAGTAATACCAAAAACATCTTTGGTCTCAAGCGGCGCTGGTTCGTAATCTGGATCTATCTCAATCACGGTATAGTTACCGTTGCGCTTACTTGACAAGATTTCCAGAGCCTCAGGCTCGTATCCAGGGGCAATCACGCCGTCCGATACTTCGCGTTTGATGCAGCGTGCCGTAACTACATCACACACGTCACTCAAGGCTACGAAATCACCGAATGAGCACATCCGGTCAGTACCACGTGCCCGAACATAAGCACACGCGAGTGGCGATTCGTCGAGCCCATCGACGTCATCAACGAAGCACACCTTTTTCAGGGTTTCAGATAACGGCTGGCCAACAGCGGCCGACGTCGGAGAAACATGTTTGAACGACGTCGCCGCCGGCAAACCAGTTGCTACTTTCAACTCGCGAACTAGTTGCCAGCCGTTGAGAGCATCAAGCAGATTGATATACCCGGCCTTACCGTTGAGCACCCGCAGCGGTAGCTCTTGTCCGTCCTTCATGGCGATGTGTGCCGGCTTTTGATGAGGATTATTTCCGTATTTTAGTTCTAACCGATTCATGCGTGGACCTCGTGCTTATTGATTATCGACATCGTGGTAATGGTGTGTGTTTCTAAATCAAGAGTGGCTTCTAGCAATGAGACTTTGAATTCCGGATTGATCGCATCCCAGATCTTTCGCCCCAGCCCATCTTCATAGTCAAACTCGACTGGCTCGCCAGAAAAGCTTGGGAGCGGCTGACCGTCGTCGTGGTACGTATGAATACAGTGCCCGATGCCACGCACGTACGGATAGTGAAAATCAAAATGTACCGATTGCTGGCCAGTACGATCCGCTGCCTTAATAACGTGCATCGAATACGCATCTGGTTGTGTAACGAGGGAAATACGCGGAGTGAAATTTGGTGCATCTGGTTCGCATTCGCGTTCGCTAAGAGACTCCGCCGGTAATAAGCCATCAATTAAACCACTGTAAATCGTCGCGGTTTGGTCACCATTAGTGAAAATATGTGTGGTTCCAGAATAGCGATAGATAGGATAAATAATCAGGCTAGGATCTGCCATCTGTGACTCATCGTAAGCCTGGGTACGCACTACATCGCCGTCGTCAACAAAAATCCGGTTCTGGCTATTCATGCTCCTACCCATGATGAAATAAACGATCGTTGCGGTCTTTCCATCCGGCGAAGCAGCAAGGACAAGAGTACGCCCCGGATATGTTTTGTTTCCTAGGTAAGAAACAATAGATCTAGTTGTCATATCAGTTACCTGCAATTTCTTTGGATAGTTGTTCGATGACACGCGGATATATGATGTGCTCAACTTCTGTCAGGACCCGCTTTTGCACGTCCTGTGGAGTATCAGTTTCGTAAACCGGAACTGTTTCTTGCGCCAAAATCTGACCGCCGTCGCAAACCTCGGTGACGTAATGGACGGTTGCACCAGAAACCTTCACCCCGGCTGCTACCACGGCTTCGTGGACTTTCAGCCCGTAGAATCCTGGTCCGGAAAACGCCGGGATAAGAGAGGGATGAATGTTGACAATTCGATTCGGGTATCGGTCTACAACCTGTTTACTCAGAATATTCATGTATCCGGCAAGAACAATCAGATCGATCTGATATTGATCAATTATTCGGCTCAATGCATCGTCAAACTCTGCTTGGGTTGCAAAATCTTGACGCCGTATGACGTCTACCGGCACACCTGCTTCGCGAGCGCGAGTTATTCCGTACGCCTGAGAACTGCTACTGATAACAAGTGCTACTGTGCCGTGGGCTAGAGCGCCAGTTGCTGCTGCATCAAGAATTGCTTGAAGGTTACTGCCGTTACCAGAGATGAGAACCGCTATGCGCGCTTTGTTATGAGTCATAGCCGGCTCCGTCTATCTCTACCAGCGTGTTGGACCGGACTACCTTCCCTAAAACATAGGCGTGTTCGCCGTGTTCGCCGAGGATTTCTATAGTTTCTTGGACGTTGCGTGGATCGACGACGCACGTCATCCCAACGCCCATATTGAACGTATTGAACATATCGTGGTTATTGATCTTCCCAATGCGCTGAATCAGAGAGAAGATCGGAAGTATTTCGACGTCGTTATAGTTGATAGCAACGCCCAAACCGTTCGGTAGACTCCGCGGAATATTCTCGTAAAACCCGCCACCAGTGATATGAGCTAATGACTTTACAAGTTTTTTCTCAAGTAGCTCAGTAACTGGTTTGACATAGATTTTCGTGGGAGTCAATAACACTTCGCCCAGGCTTTGCCCTAATAGTTCATCGTAGGTTTCCTGTAGTGCCTGCGCATTATCGATCTGAAACACTTTGCGGATGAGCGAAAAACCATTGGAGTGCACACCGGAACTCGCGATCGCGATAACAACATCGTTTTCTTGCACGTTGGATTTATCAAGAATCTCTTCCTGGTCAACGATCCCGTTGCAAGAACCCGCAAGATCGTATTCGTCTACTGGATAGAATCCTGGCATCTCCGCAGTTTCACCGCCTACCAGTGGGATATCCGCTTGTATGCACCCTTCGGCGATTCCGGCAACAATCTTTTCGATCTTGGCTGGTTCGTTCTTTCCGCAGGCAATGTAATCGAGGAAGTTGATTGGGCGCCCTCCAACGCACAGCACGTCGTTGACGCACATCGCTACGCAGTCGATGCCAACTGTGTCATGTTTATCCAGTAAGAAAGCAAGCTTAAGTTTGGTTCCAACGCCATCAGTAGCGGAAACGAGAACTGGGTTTTCCATATCCAAGCCGCCCAGTGGCAGTAAGCCGCCAAAGCCCATATGGTCGAAGCTCCCTTGGCCCTTCATCGTTTGTTCTATATGTTTGTGGATTCTTTCTACAACCTCGTATCCGGCTTCAATATCGACTCCGGCATCTTTATATCGTTCTGATTGTGAATCGCGCATGGTTATTCTTTTCCGCTCCAGCAGTAGGTACAAAGTTTGTCTGGGTGTAAGCCAATAGCTTTGATGATTCCGTCTAGGGTTTGAAACTCGATTGTGTCAAAGTTGAAGCGCTCCGCTAACTCAGCACGTAATCGTTTGCCACGTTCGGAAGTTGGATCAGCGTATTCGTCAATATGTTCTAACCCTTCGGGTCCTTCGAGCTGGTTGATGATCCGACGCGTAATGAGGTCATTTTCGCTGGTACTAACGGAGAAGTTCAGATATTTACACGTGTGCATCATGGGCGGGCACGCACTTCGCATATGTACTTCTTTGGCACCGTTTCCTTTGAGAAATTCCACTGTCTCCCGTAGCTGGGTGCCCCGGACGATTGAATCATCGACAAACAAAATATTCTTGCCATTGATGAGTTCCTTGATCGGTACCTGCTTCATTTTTGCTATCTCGTTACGCGAACCTTGCAGGTGCGGCAGAAAACTACGAGACCACGTAGGAGTGTATTTGATATAGCAGCGGGCAAATCTTACGTTTGATTTATACGAATAGCCCATTGCGTGCGGGGTACCTGAATCTGGCACCCCACACACATAATCGAGACGATCAAACAGATGCGGATCAGATTCGTTATCTGCAAGGATTTCTCCATTACGGTTCCGCATCATTTCGACATTGATGTTTTCGTATGTCGATGTTGGGTAACCGTAATAGTTCCACAAGAACGAACAAATCTTCATCTCGTTTTGAGGCGGTATGAGTTGCTCAACGCCGTGTGGAAGAATCTTGACAACCTCATTTGGTCCAAGCTCACTCACATAGTGATAGCCCAGTTTTTCAAATGAGAATGACTCAAAACTAACGGCGTAACCGTCGTCGTCCTTGCCAATAATCATTGGCAAACGCCCTAGTCTGTCACGACCGATGATCAAGGAACCGTCATCTAACAATACGATTAGATTGCATGACCCTTGTACTCGACTCTGGACATAGTTGATGCCGTCGTGGAACGTATCTTTCGTATTGATAAGTGCAGAGACCACCTCGGTAGGGTTGATCCGACCGCCACTCAAGGCGTTAAACATCGGACCTTTTTCAGCCAAAAGTTCAGCACTCAACTCGTCAATATTCGTGATTGCCCCAACAACGCACAAAGCATATGTACCAAGATGGGAAGACATAATGAGCGGCGACGGAGCATCATCAGCAATACAGCCGATTCCTGCCTGTCCTCGCACGTGTTCCAAGAATTGTGCAAATCGCGACCGAAACGAATCTTTTTGAATATTATGAATCTCGCGCTGGAATCCGTCGTGGGTATTCCACAACACCATTCCGGCACGATAATTACCCAAATGACTGTGGTAATCGGTGCCGAAGAAAATATCTTCTTGCACATCTCGTATCGACGTCGAAGCAAACAGACCGCCCATGAGCTTAGCCTTCGATACCTGCGAAGAACAGCTTATTCAACTCAAGCGGTGCGATATATTCGCCATTTTTGTATACGCGCATATTCCCGGAAGCAATCTCATCAATAAGAATGACTTCACCGTTCGCATCGTAACCGAATTCGAACTTGATATCGTACAAGTCCAAGCCACGATCAGCCATTTCATCAGCGACGACGCGGGTAATATCCTGCGTCATTTGCTTGACTGCATCGTATTGTTCGGCACTCATAACTTCTAATGCAACAAGGGCGTCCTTTGTTACCAAAGGATCGCCCTTCTCATCGTTCTTAAAAGTCATTTCAACGTAGGCTGGAAGGTCAGCACCAGGTTCAACGTATTCGGAATAACGACGATAGAAGCTGCCTACGGCCTTGTATCGGCAAATTACTTCTAGGCCTTTGCCGAAAGGAGTGGCAGGAATAACTTCCATTGTTGTCTCGTCAAAATTGCTGGAAACAAAATGCGTCTTGATCCCTTTTTCCTGCAAAATCTTGAAAAACAAAGTTGTCATTTTTAGATTGATCGCGCCGACGCCCGCGATAGATAGACCAACCGCGTTTTCGCCCGGATCAAATACACCGTCTTTGCCAGTAACGTCATCTTTGAATTTCAGTTCATAATGACCGTTTTCTAGCTCATAAACGTTCTTTGTCTTGCCAGAGTAGACCAGTTTATTTGTCATCTGTTTTCCTTAGTTTTAGTTGTGGTGGGTGACTGAATAGGTATGCGATATCGCAGAGTTTTTTTCGAGAACTTTCTGACTATCTTCCGCACGTTGAGTACGCAGATGCTGGGTAAGAGTGTCATTTTCGACAGCTAAAATCTGGCATGCCAGAATCGCTGCATTCTTCGCACCGTTAATCGCAACAGTCGCAACCGGAATGCCGGGAGGCATCTGGACGGTGGAAAGCAATGCGTCCATGCCGTCAAGATTTGCTGATGCACACGGGATACCAATAACTGGTAAGACCGTGTTTGCTGCGATAACACCAGCAAGATGTGCAGCCATACCAGCTGCTGCGATGATTACCCCATAGCCGTTATCTTTGGCTGTTTGAGCAAATTCAATAGCCTCTTGAGGAGTACGATGAGCAGATAAAACGTTGACTGTGAAATCAACTGGGGTTTGTTTGAGATAAAGGATTGCTTTTTCGATGATCGGTAGATCACTGTCACTTCCCATGACCAGAGCAATTTTTCTCACGAGCCCTCCAGATATTAAAAATGGGCACATTCCTACAAAGAATGTACCCAGACGGACGATCACGATCCCTTGGCTCCATGTTGTTAATTCAACTTAAAACCGCCAGTTACCAAGGTGGTTTCACCTTAACAACGGAACCACATGACCGTCCAGAAAAACTCTAAAGTCTCTCATATAATGGAACGAAAAGTCTCATAAATGTTTCATATACTGAAACATTACCCTCGGGTTTGTCTAAGACTCTTATTGAGAAAATAGTCAAAAAGTGTGGTTGGCAATATCGACCGAAGCATTAAAATAGGGCGGGCCCCACTGACCGCATATCGTATTTTCGGGCGTGCACTATCCACGGCAGCAACAATCGCGTTTGCAGTGCGATCTGGCCCATCGGCATGCTCGTAACTTTTCACGAACGCAGATTTAAAACCCTCCACCTGGTCAAGGTAGGCATCGCCATGTTTAACACGATCAACGACTTCCATAGCACGATCTAAAAACTCGGTTTGCACCGGGCCAGGCTCAATAATAGATACGTTGATATCAAAGCGTTTCACTTCGTTCCGCAAAGAATCGCTCAACGCTTCCACGGCATGCTTCGACGCCGAATACCAGCCACCCATCGGCAACGCCACCTTACCGACTACCGAAGCAACATTGACAATGCGGCCTTCACCCGCATCGCGCATGTACGGTAGGACAGCTTTTGTCACTCTCATAAGCCCAAACACATTTACCTGGAATTGCCGTTGAGCTTCATCCAGGCTCACGTTTTCCAGCATACCGAAGCCGCCATACCCAGCATTATTAACTAAGCCATAGATACCGCCATGAGCTTCAATAATCGTGCGAATACCTTGTTCGACGTCGTCATCACTAGTAACGTCTATACGCAACAGATGCGCGCCCTGCTTTTCCAAGCTGGCCATCCGTTCTACGCGACGCGCAGCCGCATACACCACATATCCACGGCTCAACAATTTCTCTACTGCCAGCTTGCCAAATCCGGAGCTAGCCCCAGTTACCAGAACAACCCTTGCCATCACTTAGCCATCTTTTCTATCGGTTTTCAGATAGTCTACCGGCAGGGCTTCAGCTTCGTATCACAGTTATGCCAGCAACGTAACAATTTCCATATGATGGGTATGAGGAAAGATATCAAAACCGTTCATAGATAGTACACGTCGCCCAGTATTCATTAGCGTCGCCACGTCGCGTGCAGCTGAGGCCGGATCACACGAAACCAGCACAATGCGACGAGCACCGCTATGCCCAATCTGATCTGCCAGTCCGATTCCTAAACCATGGCGAGGCGGATCTGCAACAATCACATCAGCGTTGAAATCAGGCAATTCGTTGCCTAATTGCTGTGCACGCGCCTCAGCCCACGGCATGCCTGCAAGATTCTTCTTGGCATCTGACGTTGCCTGCGCCGACCCCTCGATACCTAAGAATTTGCCTTGCTTTGTTGCAGCCCGAGCAAGCGGGACAGAAAACAAGCCGGACCCAGAAAAAAGTTCTAACACACGATGTCCAGGCTGCACTGCTGAACGCGCAACCACTTCACGTTGCAATACCCCGGGAGCTCGGAAATGCACCTGCCAAAATCCGTCTGCAGCTACGTTGTACTCATAAAAGTCACGCTTGCCAGCAACTGTTTCTGAAACATGATAGTCAGTTCGGACCCGTGGCGAGGAGTACACCTTGCCGTCACACACTGCGACGTTCTCACCCGTTGACGGAGCAACAAAGCGCACTCGTTTACCTGGTTTAAAAGTCGAATCCCAATTATGACTAAAAATCAGCTCAGCTAAATCAGGTACCACTAACGGCAATGTATCGATAGGAATAAGATCGTGAGATTGCTCTTTATGCATGCCGAAGCCGTGCGCCATCTTAATCAAATCAACCCGGGTACGGGTCTGCCACCCATCAGTGCTGTCGATACCAGTAATTGCTGGTTCAACCCTTGCTTCCGCAAGATGCTCTTGTAGCTCAATCCCGCCAACACGCCGAATTGCAGTACGTAACACCGACGTCTTTAATTCACGTTGATACTCGAGCTCAACATGTGAAAAATCAGCAGCACCAGTAGCCCCAGCTACACCTTCACTCCAAGTTGGCAGGATCCGGTGGTTACTCGGAACTATAACGTCACGGACGATTCCACGTGCCCACTTAGCCCGCTCTTTTGTTAGTTCTACCTCAACAGTCTCACCTGGCAAAGCGCCACGAACGAAAACGACACGTTCGTCATCGCGGGCCACCCCCAGCCCGCCGTGCGCAATATCGGTAATTTCAAGGTTAAGGTTAGACATCATGTTCCCCGCGTCCGTAGTTCTCTTCATAGCTATCATCCACGTTCCAGCCAGAAACATCAATGAGATAAGGCACTTCAGTGACCATTACCCCTGGTTCTAACTTCAATTCCGTGATGAGCTTAGGCGTCAAATGCCGAACGTAGAATCTATCCCACCACCCAGTAGACACTACACGGGGAATGAAGACTTCGATAACGTCGTGCGGATGAAACTTGCGTAAAGCACGAATATGTTCGATAAACGGTCCCCGAATAGCACCACGTGGAGTTCCCAAAATAGTTAGTGAAACTGGAATACGAGCTGCAGCCCACTGCTCGCGTACATTCCGAGTAACGATCGGATCGATATCTATCAGCACTGCCGACAAAGAGGACAGCCTAGTCGCCCGGGCCCATGAAACAGCTTTCATAGCTGGTTGGTCGCAATGTTCGATAAGGACTAAACCATGGACGCGTGTTGGTAGCCGACGAGCCACGACGTCGTCGTCAACCGCTAACGCATCCGAAACTCTTGATTGGCCGCGACGATGCCCCCATAAAAACACCCCGGGTACCACCAGTAAAACTAACGCAGACACACTCCACTGTGGATGAACCCACGATATTAGTGCTAAAACTCCGGCGATGAAAATTCCATAAACTGTAAACAACCACTGCAAGAAATAAGCGTCATAGCGATCTTCAGCGTGAGTCGAATCACGTAGGATCGAACGCGAGCGATAGATCATAGCTACCGATGTAACAAGCATGATCACGCCGACCATGAAGACAAAAACGCTAGCTAAAGCACTCGCTGAATCTAGAAAAGCTGTGGCAGTAGTAGCCAAAAAAGCAATGACCAGAACAATTGCTTTGCGGGGCCTAATCGAGTCACGCGCAGCTAATCGCCGTGGCAGTAACGTATCAATCGCCAAGTCGCGCAAAAGACGCGGGAGCTGGCGATAAGAAGCATACGCGGCAGCTAAGCCCACGAACGTCAACAACACAGCCATCGACACAGTGCCGACGACGCCGAAAATTGCAGTCGCAATCGGGATCGCAGGCACTGACAACCGCCGCCCGGGCAAATACAGAACAACAGAAAAGTAGAGTGTCAGTGCAATCAAGAAGAATGCAGGAACGAAAATACGTAACTGCTCTTCCGTATTGACCCTACGGTCTTCTGGCGAAACCATTACTCGTTCCGATGTAATCACAAGCAACGCAGCTGGGAAGAGAGCACCTAATGCACTATCGATACGTGGGAAATAGCGGCTAATGAGAGGAGCTGATTCAAAAGCCTCCTGACGGGCCTCATTAATCGTTGCATAATCAATATGCCCAAAGGCTTCTCGGGCCAATCCTGCACCAAGGACTATGATTAACCCCGCGATGCCTAAGAATGTCAACCAGCGTGCCCACACAACTGGCGTTTCCAAACGCGCATACAAGCTAGGAATCGCCAGCAAAATAATAATCACCGGAGGCAGCGCCACTGACCACCAACCAGGTCCAGTGATAGCTACGATTCCAATCGTGACGAGGTCTACCCCCATCATGATCAGTACCGCATAAGCCAGAATCTTTGCGGCAGCCAAAAGCACACCAGCCCAACCGCCGATGTAAACGTGCGCAATCTGGTGGAACGAACGCCGTGGAACCGCACGAGTCAAAGCTCTCAAAGTATACAGGGTCAGCCCAAAGCCAACCAATCCAAGCGAAAAGGCAAGAGAAATCTCTGCGCTAGTGATTGCTAGCGATGCAGAACGTAGAATAAGCATAGGAGTTGCTAGAACTACCAGCCCGATCAAGGTAATGGAGGCAGTCTTAGCGATAGCCTGGGAACTTTCAGTAGAATGTTTCATCACGTCAATAGGTTACGCGGAAAAGTAGAGTAAGGTGGCGTTCTCATCGTGCATTTTGTCATTATGGGGTGTGGTCGAGTTGGATCCACGCTCGCTGTGAATTTAGAAAATCGCGGGCATTCAGTGTCCATTATCGATTCAAATGCCGATGCATTCCGGCGGCTACCCGAAGAATTTACCGGTCAACTAGTTACTGGTTTAGGGTTTGACCGGGATGCCCTACGCCAAGCTGGAATTGAGGATGCTCAAGGGTTTGCTGCGACCTCATCCGGAGATAATTCCAATATTATTGCAGCACGTGTAGTGCGCGATACGTTCGGAGTGCAAAATGTCGTAGCTCGAATCTACGATCCAGAGCGCGCAGAGGTGTTTAACCGGTTAGGGATTGATACCGTAACTCCAGTTACGTGGAGCGCTGATCAGATGCTCCGCGAGCTCATCGCGCACGGTCCTCATGTGGACTACACAGATTCGCAGTACGGCGTAACACTGATCTGGGTTGATATCGATGAATCTTGGTATGGGATGGACGTCGCAAATATTCAGCGTATAACTGAATCGCGCGTTGCATACATCGGTCGATATGGCCAAGCTCTGTTGCCGCAGCCAGATACCGTGCTTCAAGATGGCGATGACTTGTGGCTTCTAGTCCAGCAGCAACGCACACATACTGTGCAACGAATTATGAACCATCATGTCCAGGAGGATTTCTAATGAAAATGCTCATTGGCGGTGCCGGATCGGTAGGCCGCTCGATTGCACGCGAACTAGCTGCGCGCGGTCACGAAATTTTCATTGTAGATCGCTCGGCCCAAGCTATGCGTGTTGCATCAGTGCCGGCAGCAGATTGGATACTTGGAGACGTCTGCGAATTAGACACATTAGAGCATATAGGCATGGAAACAACTGATATCGTTGTCGCGGCAACCGGTGACGATAAAGCTAATCTTGTCTTATCATTGCTAGCGAAAACTGAGTATGGAATCCCGCGTGTTATCGCGCGCGTCAACAATCCTGCTAATGAGTGGCTGTTTGATGAGTCGTGGGGTGTCGATGTAGCAGTATCCACGCCGCGGATAATGACCAACCTCATCGAAGACGCAGTTGGAGATGGCAATTTCGTCCGCAAACTCGATTTTATTGAGACACAAGCCTCGATGTTCCAAGGACAAGTCGCGCCTGATGCACCAATCGTAGGAACGCTTGTTGAAGATCTTGTATTGCCACCAGATTTCATCCTCGCTTCCGTGTTGCGCGACGGAACAGCACTAGTGGCTGATCCAGATTTAACTTTCGACGTCGGAGATCAGCTTGTCCTCATCGGCAACGTTAACGATGAGTTAACGTTGACTGAAATTAATGAGCTTATTGCTACTAAACCTGCGCCGTCTGATCCGGAGCCGGAATCGGGTCAAGCGCTCGAATCATAAGCCACGAGAGCCAGCATACCAAGGCAAATAACGGTATTCCCATAACAAGTTTTGCAATGCCTAGTGCATTAGTTGCACCGGCAAAATACATCGGTAGCTGAACTGCCGCACGCATCGCAAACAGTGCTACCCACATCCATGTGACTGAGTAATATCTTCTGACTGTTGTTTTATGGTGCCGCCAAGTAGTACCTTCGCCTCGCATGGCTCCAATGAGCACCCCCATTAACGGCCATCGCACTAGGATCGAGAGTAAAAAAGCTACTAGATATGCAACATTGACGATTAATCCCCAGACGAAAAAATCTGCTGCTTGACCAGTCTTCCACGCCATGAAAGCGGAAATGAGCACCGCGCCTAAGCCACCGACAGCTGGTGACGGGTCAACACGTGAGATGAGCCGCCCAGCGATCGCGATGGCTGCAGTCCCTAGTGAGACCCACGCGGCCCAACCGATCTGATGACTCGCCGCGAAGATAATAAGAAAGACTACGGTGGGAACAACGGATTCGACTATTCCACGCCAGCCGCCAACAGCTTTCATTGCGTCAAAATCAGTGGCTGTAATTGCCGATAATGATGTTTCTTTTTTAACCATCATGGCCTTTCACTATTGTGTAGATCGGATTGTATATACAAGGTACACCGTGACGCTTTACTACCGCCCCACTAACGCGAAGATATTGGCCGATATCGATAGCATGCAATACTCGCCGTGACTGGAATACAAGCTGAAGTACTACCCCGTTAACGTCCATAGTCACGGTCACTTCCGGTCTAGTTCCTTGCCCAGGATATGTTATTGCTGTGATCACACCGGTTACGGTGAGGAGGCGTCGCTGCACTTAGGCCTCACGAGTTTTGTCAACGTGTGGGATCTGTAGTTCGAGTAGTTCACGTGGCGGGTGAGGTGTGTTGCCACGTACGACGACGATATGCTTTGCAATGCGCAACATTCGCGCTGCCAACTGATCGTCAGACCCAGCCCGCCCATATAACGTGATGCGCAAAAGCCATCGTGGTCCGTCAATTCCGATGAACCTGTGAGGAGCCACATGTTGGGTATCGGCGACGGGAACCTGCGCATGCAACTCGGTACCGTAGGTTCCTTCAACTTCAATTGATGAGCCACCCTGCTGGGCAATTGACGTGATCATGTCTCGTCGCACATCATTCCAAATCCCAGCAGAACGTGGGGCTGCGAACACTTGCAGTTGCATTGCCGCGTCATCGATGACATAGACAATTCCATAAACTGTTTTCTGCGAATGATCCACAGAAAACTGAATCGAGGCATCGCGAACTACCGGAATCCATAACGCGCCAGCGTCTAACAGGTCACCGCGATCCGGATGATCAACGTAATCGTATGGGCCGGTTGTCGCTGCTTGCGAACTCGATTGATCGATTGGTCCAGACGTGCTGGACTCTTTCTCTTTGCGACGAGAAAACCACCCCATAGTTGCACTCCTTCAATAAGCTTTTTTCGATAGAAAAACTCGCCGATTAAAAATCGGCGAGTTTATTCTATCAGGGCTCAGGAAGCACACTCCGTGCAAACAGGTAAACCGTTCTCTTCGTATGCTAATTGCGAGCGATGATGTACTAGGAAGCATTCCGAACATGTGAATTCATCGTCCTGTGGAGGAACCACAGCAACCGAGAGTTCAACATTCGATAAATCAGCCCCAGGCAGTTCAAAACCTTCGGCGGCTTCGGTTTCGTCCTCGTCTACCGAGTTAGACTGGTGGTCTGACCGGCGAGCACCTAGCTGCTCAAGGGAGTCCTCCTTGAGTTCCTCGTCTTGTTTACGAGGAGCGTCGTAATCAGTTGCCATGAATCGTGTCCTAACATGAAATAACGCGTTCTGTCCTCCATGTTGTACCACTTTACCGAGTATTTGACAAGAGGTAGTTCATGGCATTTTTCAAACACACCGCACTTGTCTGCCAAAAACTGTGAAAGAATGGCACTCTAGTGCTGTATGAGGAGGACTAATGATCGAGCTTGAACTATTGGGCGTGCACCCCGATGGGCAACAACTATCTTTGAATGATGCGGATGGCAATAGGTATTTGCTTCCAATCACTGATTCTCTGCGGGCTGCACTGCGCAAAGATACCCCTGTAGCCAAGGACTCAGACGAAGCTCCGAAGCCCATGTCGCCGCGTGAAATCCAGGCGCATATTCGAGCAGGCATGAGCGTGGCTGACGTTAGTGAATTGTCTTCTCTACCTGCGTCGCAAGTTGCTATCTTTGCTCACCCAATTTTCGCTGAACGCGAATATACCGCCTCCCGTGCCCGTAACTTCCGGCAGAGTTCTGATGCTGGCAGTATGACCATCGAAGAGCTCGTCGTTTCCCGTTTGGTCCCGCGCGGGGTTATCGCGAATGATATCAGTTGGGACGCAACTCGTAATTCGGGTGGTCCGTGGATGCTTATCGCACGCTATACAGTAGCCAATACCGATTATGAAGCCTCTTGGATCATCAATACCCGTAGTCAGACAGTAGAGGCTACTAATGATGAGGCTACATGGTTGACTGAAACCCAGATTCCTGCACCGTCATCGCCATGGCGCCCGTTGAATACGCCTACGGTAGATGAAGAGCATGAGCGGCCAATTATTACTGCATTAGACGCGCAACCTGCCTCAGCTGGAACCCCCTCTATCGATGACATGCTAGCTTCATTGGATTCTCAACGCGGGAAGTCTCGACGAATGCCCGGAACCGATTTCTTCGACGGCGCACATCCTGCTGATTCTGATGTTGAGAATGCTACCGATGCCACCGTCGTCGAGTTACCTTCGCGCGCCGAACGCAAGGAAAAGCAAACTCAAGATCGGACTCCTTCAACTGCCCCGACTGCGGATTCAGCAGATGAGAACACTCTGCCGCTAGGCAAGAACGCTGTTGAAAAGAAAGCAAAACGGTCTGCTAAGCGACGTAATCGTCCATCGATGCCGTCATGGGACGAAATAGTTTTTGGCGCACCAAAAGACTAGTCGTTAGCTACGGGAGCTCAAGTTAAGTGTCCCGTGCGATATTTCTGAGGCATGCGCGGTCTTAGCCGTCATGCCTTTCATATGGTGTTCGCGACACAAAACCTCATAACCAACTACCTCGTGGCGTTTGGTATCACCCACCATGACTTGTTCGCCTTCGGTGACCATCACACCATTAATCGTTCGAGCATTATGCGTTGCACGTTTTCCGCACCAGCACAACGTCTCAACCTGCAGTCGTTCGACTCGATCTGCCAGCTCAAGCATTCGAGCTGAGCCGGGGAATAAGTTAGTTAAAAAATCGGTGGTAATGCCAAAGCCCCACACACTGATCTGCATTTCGTCTACGATCCGCGCCAGCTGATTTACTTGTTCTCGGCTGTAGAACTGAACCTCGTCACAAATGATGAAATCAACGCGTTCTCCTCGTTGGCGTGCGGTGACGACGACGTTCCAAAAATCAGTCTGTTCCGTAACTTCGACCGCATCCGTGACAAGGCCCAACCGCGATGACAGTTTTCCTTTGCCAGCGCGATCGTTCATTGCAAAAATTATGCCAGCTAGGCCGCGTTGTTGATAATTGTGGGCGGTTTGTAAAGCTAACGTAGACTTACCGCAATCCATTGTGCCGGAGAAAAACACCAGCTCAGCCATCAGATAACCTCCACAATCAACGGAATAGACATTTCAGTACGAGTTAAGGATCCGTGGACCCCAATAAGCCCAATCGCATTACTCGACTGTACTCGGGAATCAACGAAAACGTGTGTGTCACGCGCAAACACCAATACATCTCCCATAGTCTGGCGGGTCAAATCGCGAACTGGCCCTATAAGTCCAGAGTCGATAACTTCGTCACGTGTTACCACCCATGCATGATCCGCGACAGACTCCCGCCAGCGCTGCGCAACTGCTTGTGGATTCTTAGTGTAAAGATGGACTGCGCGCGGTTCACCAGCAACTACGTCTACCCCGGAATGCAGCGACTTATGATCGGCAATGTCTACTCTATGCTCGACGTCGATCATACCGTGGTCTGCCGTAATAACTAGCAGTGTTCCGCTCGGTAACGATCGACGTAATAATCCGATTCCGGCATCAAACTGTTCTAGTTCTCCGATCCAAGCATCTGATCCCCAGCCGTTCTTATGACCTGCGGCGTCAATATCTCCCCAGTAAAGGTAGGCTAGTCGCGCATCAGTCGTCAACGCATGCACCGCTGCTTGAACCCGATCTGGTAAAGACTCAGCATAACGAGTACGCGCACCGCGCAAGGCCGCCGCGGATAATCCTGAACCATGGAACTTTTTCGGCTGAATCACGACTGTTTCAGATGCCAGCGTGCCAAGCTCTTCGAAACATGTAGGCTGCGTTTGCCATGTAGTCACATCAACTGCGTGGTCCGGCCACGTAATCAACGAAAAAGTCCGGGACGTGTGCGGGACACGCAATGAATAGCCTGTCATCGCTGTCATGCCCGGCTGATGTCCGGTTCCAAATGCAGTAATGCCGGCCGCCGTCGTCGACGGGACAACGGTGGAGATGGATTTTTCAATCCCCATAGCTCTCATGTTGGGAGCATGTCCACGGCGCTCAAGTAGATTATAAAAACCAAGACCGTCAGCCATCACTATGCATGCCCGGGGAGCTATCGGTAACTGGAGGGTATGGCGTGCTGCGTCGTCGTCAGTTAGCCCCACACTCGAACATAACGCTGGTAAAACTTGGTCCAAACGTTCCTGACCGGGCAAAAAAGCCCCTGCAAAAAGATCTTTCATCGCTGTCCTAGCATAAGCACAAGTTCATTAATAAAGTCGACTCCCGATTGGAAATATGCTCCGTCATGAGCTGCTTCAAGATAGATCTGGAAATCCTCATTTGTCAGCACACCGAGATAACCATGGTCGTTAGTGCACATCGGGTCCTCACAGGCACCAGGCTGCAAATCTGCAGAGAAAGCTGCGCCCCAACGAAGCCGAAGCAGAACCGAGTTCAGCTGACCAGCTACGTCCCCGTCTAGTTGCCGACGACGAACGACATGGTGTTCCTTAATTGATTGTAAATCAACCGATTGTACGGTAGTTACGAGCTCACCGCTCGAATTCATTTCATAACTCGTGTCGGTATAAATCAAAAATAGTCGGCGGACTGACGCTGCAAATACGACTACTCGTTCATAGACTGAATCAGCATCAAAAATTGTTTCGGGACGCACGTAAAAAGTACGAATCTCAGTGTCGCCGAGAGCTTGAGCAAGGTCATCAAAGACGGGCGAATCCGGCGGAAGCAACCGCTCAAGCGCGGCCACCAATTCAGACATACGATCATTATTCATCGCTCTCATTGTCCCATATTGGCCTGCACGGTTATAAGTGAGGTTGCCTTTCTCACCCGCTTCCACCCGCGTTGTACCAACAAAAATAAATAGTTTATAGGGATAATAGAGGAATGGCACATACCCAAACTGAACATATTACGAATATTGACGTCTCGGAGGAAATGCGAAACTCGTTCCTCGAATACTCGTATTCGGTGATTTACGCGCGTGCGTTACCGGACGCTCGTGACGGACTCAAACCTGTTCAGCGCCGAATCCTCTTCCAGATGGACCAAATGGGATTGAAACCAGACCGCGGGCATGTTAAATCTTCACGTGTTGTGGGTGACGTCATGGGACGCCTGCACCCACATGGCGATTCCGCCATCTATGACGCTATGGTGCGATTAGCTCAAGATTTTTCGTTGCGCATCCCGTTCGTTGACGGTCACGGAAACTTCGGTTCTCCCGACGACGGACCAGCAGCTCCCCGCTATACCGAAGTCCGGATGGCACCAGCTGCCCTCGCGATGACCGCATCGTTGGGCGAAGACGTCGTTGACATGGTCCCTAACTATGACAACACCTACCAAGAACCAGAAGTCCTACCGGCAGCAATCCCAAGCTTATTAGTGAACGGTTCGTCCGGAATCGCCGTCGGTATGGCAACAAATATGGCTCCGCACAACCTTAATGAGGTTATTGCTGGAGCAAGATTTTTGCTTGATAATCCGCAAGCCACGCTCGAAGAGCTGATGCGTTATATTCCCGGGCCTGACTTGCCAGACGGTGGAAAAATTGTTGGTCTAGAAGGTATTAGGCAAGCTTACGAAACTGGCCGTGGTATTTTCCGTACTCGTGCTACCGCACATATTGAGAATGTAACACCACGCAAAAAAGGCATTATTTTTACCGAATTGCCCTACCTCACTGGCCCAGAGAAAGTCATTGAGAAGATTAAAGACGGCGTATCTTCCAAAAAGCTCCAAGGAATCTCTGGAGTGCAAAATCTTACTGACCGTCATCACGGTACACGGCTCGTGGTTGAAGTCAAGAACGCTTTTAATCCAGAGGCAGTTCTGGCTGCTCTATATCAACACACACCGTTAGAAGATTCGTTTGGAATCAACAACGTTGCCTTGGTCGATGGTCAGCCGCGCTTGATGGGGTTGAAAGAGATCCTCACAGTTTTCCTTGATCACCGCCGGTCTGTAACAAAACGTCGGTGTGAGTACCGTCTGCGAAAAGCACAAGAGCGGCTACATCTAGTTGAAGGTTTGCTCATAGCCATCGTCGATATCGATGAGGTCATAGCCGTCATCCGTTCCTCTGAAGATTCGGCTACAGCTGCTACTCGCTTGATGAGTGTATTTGATTTATCGCAGGCGCAGGCCGACTACATCCTTGAGCTACGTTTACGTCGGCTTACTAAGTTCTCTCAGATTGAGCTTGAGTCTGAACAAAACTCACTACAAGACACAATCGACGAATTGCTGGCTATTCTCGGTTCTGACGAACGGATGCGCACTCTTATCTCCAGTGAGTTAGCTGATGTAGCACGTAAGTATGGGACGCCACGTCGCACAGTGCTGTTAGAGTCTGATGCTTCAACGCAATCGACAAAGTCTAAGGCTCCTAAACTCAAGATCGAAGATGACCCTTGCCGGGTTATCTTATCCGCAACTGGACGAATTGCGCGCATTGTTGATGGCGAGCCACTCCGTCGCGAGGGACCTCGTGCGGCGCATGATGCTCTTGCCTCGATTGTTGAGACGACTAATTTAAGCGAGATAGGAGTTGTTACCAGCACCGGTAATGTACACCGTCTCAATGTGGTTGATGTTCCTTCTATTCCGGATACGGAAAACGCACCAAGTTTGGCTGCTGGCACCGTTCTAACTGAGTTGCTTTTACTCCAGCCAGGTGAACGTCCTCTTGCCTTGATCAGCTTCGCAGAACAAGAAGCCGTTCTTACCTTGGCTACGGCACAAGGAAAGATTAAACGAGTTACTCTTGATCCTCCGAATAAGAGTCAATTCGAAGCTATCACGTTGCTTGAGAACGATGAGGTCATTGGCGCTCAAGTATCGAGCGACACAGATGTGATCGTACTGGTAACATCTGACGCTCAATTGTTACGCTTCGACGCTAGCGCTGTGCGCCCTCAAGGTCGAAGTGGGCAAGGAATCGCGGGAATTAGAGTTAACGATAAGGCCAGCGTTATCGCTTTGGGAATCGTGCCAGAGAACGACTTAGCTGCTCACGGTGTTGTCACCATTGCCAGCGCTTCCGATGCGCTTCCTGGCACTATGCCAGGGACTGCAAAGGTCACACCACTTGACCGCTACCCTGCGAAAGGCCGTGGCACTGGTGGCGTACGAGCGCAGCGTTTCCTTCGTGGTGAAGATGTTTTGTCTATGGCATGGGTGGGGCAACTTCCAGCTCGAGCTGTTGGTATCGAGGGCAAACCCGTTGAGCTACCGGAGATTAATGAACGACGTGATGCCTCTGGTTCACCACTAAGCGATATTGTTGAAGCACTCGGCTGAGGCGAACTCACAACGTTAATGACATAACGTGAGTTCGTCCCACTTCCGAAAATCCAGTTTCATCAAAAACGTCAATAAAGGCGGAACCATCTGGGTCTGTTACTGCAACATCAGCAACAACTGAGTCATATCCAGCCTGTGCAAAACGCTCTAAAACTGTACTGACCAAAGCTGACCCTACACCTGAGTTGCGCCACTGCGCGCTCACAACAACTTCATCAATGTAAGCCTCAGGTTTTTCGTGTCCGTCGACTACGCTCACAAATACTGAAGCCAGTAAATAGCCAACGACACGTGGTCGATCACCGAAGCGGTCGACGGCGACCAAGCACCATTCTCGATCGACGTCGGCTAAAACTAATGTCCATGATTCGGCAGTTTGGATATCGAAGAGTGCTGATTCGCGTACAACCATGTTATGCATCCGCCGCACGTCTTCCAGCATCTCATCTGATAGTTCTTCGATTGAGACGTAATTAGACAGCTTATGCCGTGGCAGTTTCGCTGTTGTCTTCCCTCGAACTTGTACAAATGTTGCTCGTCTTACGAATCCAAAATTTCGTGCAAGTTGCGCAACATTATCGTGATCAGCTTCCACGTATAGCAACGCATGTGCATTATCGGCACCGAGGTGTTCAGATAGCTCCTGTGCCACCGAAATCTGGCGTTGTAACAGCTCCGCCCCGAGACCATGGGAACGCCACTGGGAATGTACTGCTCCAGATAAAGTAATCGTATTAGTAGCTGACCCATCGTTGGCTAACCTGGCCAGCCCGAAGGCCACCAGAGTAGTGCCAACCCACGCTCCTTGCGCACGCCATACATGGCTTGCACCAAAATAGGATTCAATCTCGCCACGAGACGTGCGGATAGGATTATTGTCGAATGTTTCAGTTGAGGAAATAAGGGTAATCAACTGTTCGAGATGCGATGGAAGGAGTTCTGACCAAACCCAAGGCTTAGTGTTTTTCATCAGATATCGATTGAGTAGACAATCTCGCGGTAGGCAAATTCAAAGCCAGCGGAGACCAATGACTGTGGTATTTTTTCGTAACGACTAACAACCGGTGCAGCAACTGTTTCGATGCCAGCCTCGTGAGCTTGTCCTAAAACACTTAGCATAAGGTCTGTGCCAATACCGTTGCGCCGCAAGGTCCTTTCAATGCCGTAATAGTAAATGCGAAGCGCGGATACCTCAGGAACCTGTTCAGCGAGCATATACCCCACTAGTTGGTGATCTTTAATAAGCAGAGTCGAAAAATCGTGGTCTGCTCGTGATAACTTTGCTTGCCAAGCAGGCGCCGAGATTGGTTGATACCGTTCTAACTCGAGAATGAGCCGGTTATGCAATTTACGCAGTTCGATCTCAACGCTAGGATTATAACCTTCTAGCTGAAAACCCTGCGTCTCTAACCGCTCACAGGCTTTTAGCGAAACATCGCGGTGCTTGTCCGAAATTTTGGTAGACACATGAGTAATATAGCTAATTGGAGCGTAACCGCCAGCAGCCAAGAGTCGCCGTCGTCCCACGTTGTTTTCAGCGACTAAGGCACGAATGGAAACCGGAAGATCTGAGGGGTACTGTGACATGAGCTGACGTGCGCGGTCATCTTGCCACTCCAGTAGCGAACGTCCGATACCGCGTCCAACCCAATCGGGACGAACCACAGCAGATACTTCAGCTTGCAGTTCCGAAAGCGGCTTATCATTAACCAAGACCGTAGCAACAGCTTGAAGTTTCCCTTGTCGGTCCCAGCCACTTAGCAGATCATATGTGCCAGGCTGCGCGGTGATTTCGTCGAACCAGTGACTAACCGCTCTAGACGATGGCCGCGCAAATCCAAACGGGGATTCTGAAAGACTAGACATCAAGTCCACAACATCGGATAAATCTGCTCGCACCAATTCTCGCCACGTCAGCCCTAGATGCGGTCCAGGTAGACGAACAACAGCGGGGGCTCCTAGCCGTTCGACAAATGACCGGCTTCGTAACGGTGGTATTTCTGGATGCTGCATAGGCTCTAGCTTACCTTCTTAAATATCTATCTGGTCACGAGAAATCTGTGATGCTCCATCGATAATAAACTCTTTACGTGGTGCAACATCAGATCCCATCAGTAGTTCAAATGTTTCTTCCGCGTATCGTAACGCTGCTTCATCCGCCATCGATATACGCCGTAACGAGCGATGCTTCGGGTCCATTGTAGTTTCTGCTAACTGGTCAGCGTCCATCTCACCCAATCCCTTGTACCGCTGGATTGGTTCTTTATATGTTCTTCTTGCACGTTCGAGTTTCTTAAGCTCCTGTTGGAGTTGGGCATCAGAATAGGTATAGATATACTCCCCTTTGCGACGCCCTTGACCAGATACTTCGATTCGATGAAGTGGCGGAACAGCAGCGTATACTCGTCCGGCTTCGACCAACGGACGCATATACCGGAAAAATAGCGTCAAAAGCAGAGTCCGAATATGGGCACCGTCGACATCCGCATCAGTCATAAAAATAACTTTGCCGTATCGAGCTGCCTCGATGTCAAAGGTGCGTCCCGAACCAGCACCGATAACTTGGATGATCGAAGATACTTCCTGGTTTTTTAAGATATCGGCCGGAGAAGCTTTTTGTACATTGAGAATTTTGCCGCGAATTGGTAGCAATGCTTGGAACTCAGAGTTACGAGCTAGCTTAGCGGTTCCTAATGCGGAGTCACCCTCCACAATAAAAAGTTCTGAGCGTTCTACGTCTTCACTGCGACAGTCAGCGAGTTTCGCTGGCAACGACGACGTCTCCAGAGCGTTCTTTCTACGAGATATTTCCTTCTGGGTACGAGCGGCAACACGCGCCCGCATTTCTGCGACAATTTTTTCCAGCAGCCTAGAATTTTCTGTTTTTTGGTCACGCTTAGTCGACGCCAAAAGTCTCGATAATTCAGTATCGACGACTTTAGCTACAATGCCTCTGATAGGAGCAGTACCCAGGATTTCCTTTGTCTGTCCTTCAAACTGAGGCTCTGGGAATCGCACAGCAACAACGGCGGTCAGCCCGGCGAGAATATCGTCTTTTTCGATACGCGGGTCCCGTGCAGATATTTTGAGCTGGCGAGCCTTTTGCTCAATAGCAGCTCGCACAACTTTAACTAGCCCCTGCTCAAAGCCAACAATATGGCTACCACCTTTCGGAGTAGCAATAATATTGACAAATGACTCTTCGGTAGTGTCGTAGCCACTTCCCCATCTAAGAGCAATATCCACAGTGCACGAGCGCTCCACATCGGTTGCTTTCAGATGACCTGACTTTTTATCCAAAACTTGGACAGTTTCGTTGAAAGTCCCGTTACCAGTGAGATGCATTGTCGATGTGACGGCTGGATCCGTAGCAAGATAGTCAACAAAATCTACAACCCCGCCGTCGTATCGGAATTCCTCTTCTTGAGGTGTGTCACTACGAGCATCTCGTACCGTAATAGTTAAGCCAGGAACCAGGAACGCTTTTTCCCGTACACGTTCAATGAGAGCCTCATAAGAGAATGTCGAGTCTGCCGGAAAAATTTGTGGATCATACCAGTAGCGCACACGCGTGCCGGTAACTTTTTTTGCAACCTTGCCGGTAACTCGCAGATTTGATGCGCTGGTCGCCACGGTAAAGGGTGCATCCGGGCTACGGACAGCTCCGTCGGCAAACGTTCCGGGCTCACCGCGCTGGAACGAAATCTCATACGTTTTGCCATTACGGTTAACCGCTACGTCCAACCGTTGAGACAACGCATTAACAACCGACGCGCCAACACCGTGCAGGCCTCCAGATGACGAATAAGAGCCACCGCCAAATTTTCCACCCGCATGCAATTTGGTGTAGACCACTTCTACTCCTGATGCCCCAGTGCCAGGTACTTCGTCTACTGGGATTCCACGTCCGTCATCACTAACTTCAACCGATGAATCGGGGTGGAGAATAATCGAGATAGTCGAGGCGTAGCCTTCGGTAGCTTCATCCACGGCGTTGTCAATGATTTCCCAGGCACAATGCATCAACCCACGAGAATCGGTAGAACCGATATACATCCCAGGGCGTTTGCGGACAGCTTCGAGACCCTCGAGCACGGATAAATGGCGAGCTGTGTATTCTTCTTTGATCTGCGGCACGTTCATCATTCTATCGTCTATTAGCAAAGTGATACGGCAAGGCACGTGCGAGGTTGCTCGCACGTGCCTTGGCAAAGTTAGGTTGTGTTAGCTAATCTTTTCAGATTCATCAACAATAGATAATGCTACTTCGCTGAGTTTGGCATTGTATTTACGCGCATGATGTGCACAGAACATTAATTGCCCAGATGCCATATCAACACGTACATATGCTTGTGCTCCACAGGCATCGCAACGATCAGCAGCTGTGAAAGTTGAGCGTGTTGTTTCTTCAGTTAGTGTTGTCATGTTCTCTATACTGTCATGACTGCATTGTATATGGAACTCACAGCCATTAACTTTCGCGTCCGGCAAAATCAACGTATCGTTGAGCCTGTTACGGAGGTATCGATGACATACGCAGTATTAGACGTTGAAACGACAGGCCTGGATCCAGAAACTGACAATATCATCGAGATTGGCGTAGTACTTTTAGATAACGAATTGAGACAAGAAAGTACGTTCCATAGCCTCGTCCAGCCCGGTCGCGCTGTCTCAGCGCAACACATTCACCATATTAGCGACGCAATGTTAGAAGAGGTACCGACTTTTTTAGATCTGCATCAGGACATAATCAGCGTTCTCGATGGAAGGATTTTAGTTGCGCATAACGCTCGATTTGATCTCGGATTTTTAAATGCAGAGTTTTCACGTGCCACTAATTTAACGTTGTTTCAACGGGAAAATGCAGTTTGCACCATGGACCAATCTCGGATTTATTGTGCGCCTGGTTCCCATTCACTAGTTGGATTAGCTGCCAGATTAGGTATAGAGGTTCCGATCAGTCATAGAGCATTGGCTGATGCTTTAACCTGCTCATATCTTTTCAAGCATTATTTTTTCCAAGAAAAACGAGGGCACCGCTTCACATCTCACGCCTGCAATCGCCAGGGTGAAACCGTGCTGCCATGCGAGTGGGAGCGAGCAACTCCATGGAATGCTCGCTCCGATCAGAAATTAGTCTAGGTAATCTCGCAAGACTTGCGAGCGTGACGGATGTCGAAGCTTCGACATCGTCTTCGACTCAATTTGTCGGATACGCTCGCGCGTCACCCCATAAACTTTTCCAATTTCGTCCAATGTTTTCGGTTGCCCATCAGTCAAACCAAACCGCATCGAGACTACTCCAGCTTCACGCTCAGACAGAGTGTCTAGTACCTGATGGAGCTGCTCTTGTAACAACGTAAATCCAACCGCATCTGCCGGAACAACAGCTTCTGAGTCCTCGATGAGATCGCCGAATTCAGAATCGCCATCTTCACCCAGCGGAGTATGGAGCGAAATCGGCTCACGTCCATACTTCTGGACTTCGATCACCTTATCTTCAGTCATATCGAGTTCGTGAGCAAGTTCTTCAACTGTTGGTTCGCGCCCCAGGTCCTGTAGCATCTGTCGTTGAACACGAGCCAATTTATTGATGACTTCCACCATATGAACAGGAATACGGATTGTACGAGCTTGGTCTGCCATAGCACGCGTGATAGCCTGACGAATCCACCAGGTAGCATACGTGGAAAACTTATATCCCTTGGCATAATCGAACTTTTCGACAGCGCGTACTAAGCCGAGGTTACCTTCTTGAATAAGATCAAGGAAGAGCATTCCGCGACCGGTGTACCGTTTCGCAAGTGAAACGACCAGACGGAGGTTAGCCTCAAGCAAGTGGTTCTTTGCTTTATGCCCATCACGCGAAATAATTTCCAGCTCACGCCGATGACGAGCATCTTCAATCGATGTTGTATCAAGAATATGTTGAGCAAACAAACCCGCTTCAATACGTTTTGCTAGCTCTACTTCTTCTTCTGCGTTCAGCAACGCGACTTTACCGATTTGCTTGAGATAATCCTTGACTGGGTCTGCCGTGGCCCCTGCAACATGCACTCGTTGCACTGGCTCATCGGTTTCATCAGAATCACGGACTATATAAACACCCGATCGCTTAGCAACAGTTTCCTTGACGTGCTCTTGCTCATCATCAGCGTCATCAGCACTTGCCTCAGTTTCGTCGACGTCCTCGTCAGCATCATCCTCTGAATCATCATCGGCGACATCGAGATCTTCTACTTCGAGGTCTACCTCTTCCTCGTCATCAAGAGAAACTGGCTCATCAGGAGTTTGTACCGAGTCCTCGGCTTCTTCCGGAGAACCCACAACGTCTTCTTTAGTTTTCTTGGAACCAGATCTACTAGTGTCGTCATCTTTCAACGCAACGTCGAGCTTGCCCCCAGCAGGTGATTTCGATAGTGTCGCAGAAACAAACTCAGAGATCTCTTTGATATAAGTCGCTTTAACAGCTTTAGAAGGTATGGACAGGCCTAGATCTGATGCGATAGTTTTCAGTTCTGACACCCGATGCTTAGCAAGCTCCTTAGTATCTAAATACATTTGGAGTTTTTCAGAGGGACGGGAAGAAACAGCCACGTGGTACCTTTCGTATAGAGGCAAAAGCCAATAAGCCTTTACATTATAGCCCGACTATCGTAATAGAACCGCATCGAGCACACACATAGAACACTAAATCGACAGATTTTATTCCTAAAATCTCACAAATACCAGGAAAACGTTACATTTAACAATCATTATTCACTCACGGCATCACGCATAATAAGCAATTCGCAAGGCGCGTCCACCAGTAGCTTTTGGATTTGCGATCCAAGCTGGTACGACCCATGGGAAGGCTTGGGAGCAAGCGAGATAATGATCAGGCTAGCATCGTGAGCTAGTGCAGTTTCACGGATCTGAGTCGCTAAATCGACTCCATCTAGCCGGGTAACGATATCGAATGCAATATCGACTTGCTCTAATTCATCTGTGATTAAATCGACATTTATGTCAATCTCGTCCTGCGAGCATTCATCCAGGACGCAGGAAAAAAGTACCACAAGTGACGTGTCGTGATTCTGGGCTAAGGTGATTCCCCGTCGAAGAATAGGGTTAAACCGGTCTCCCCGGCCAACGGGCACAACGATGCTCATACACGGACTCCTCCACTTTTACGGCATGGTGACAAATATCTACATGTCAGAATCTACCTTTATTTGAAACGAATCACAATTTCCAGGATTATCTGGATCACCTATTCGTCCACGGAGGCATAATGCGCGCACTAATAATTGCTGTTATCAGTTGAGCCATTCTGTATGAAGGATCGGACTTAAGAGATAACTGAGCAGCAGTCAACGCGTGTTCCGTTTCCCCTATCCACCAATAGATATAAGCGATTGTTCCATATGCGCATGGGGAATCATCCGCTGAAAAACTGCCGCACGCATTGAGGATATCAATGGCAACCCGCGCTCGGAACGGCAAGTCGCAACTCATTGGTGCATCACGCATTAGCGAATAGCAATCTGCCCACGCCACCGGATCTGAAACTTTACGTCCGGTTATTACCCACAGCAATATACGATCTCGAGTTTGGGCATCATGAAGCGCCGCATTTAGTTTCCCTATCCGCACCATTCCACCCAAAATTTTAACTGCAGTACTCGGAGACAACGCTTGCGGATTATCAGCTATTTTAGCCAGTGAATTAGTCCATAGCCGTTGCCCATTCAATTCCTGAGAGTTATCACAGTAGTATTTTTCGATGTCGATACATTTTTGTCGTCGTCGCAACGCGACCCGCGCCCACATGCCCCCAATACGGTATGAATCATCTAGAAGAAGCTCACACGCAAATGGCGTTTCGAGTAATTTCCGATACGGCAAAGTATTTTCAATGATTACATGCCCATCCATGTATCGCACTTGTCCCCAGATATTTTTATCCGTGCATAGGAAATGAATATGGGCTTCGCGCGATGGCTTCAATGCGTCCATGGCCTCCTGTAACTTTGTCAGTAGAGCAAGGAATAGGCTTTCTAAATCAGAACTTGAGTTAAGTTCATCTAGGTTCTGAGTAAACCAGCATAAACATAGGGCGTCTGGGTTCGCATCGACTGCAAATTCAACTAGATCGTTGCAAACGCTAGGAGGCCATGAATTTGCGTCCAAGTCTAGTCGTGCAATTGCCGATAACACGTAATCATCCTGATGTCGTATCAAGTGACACACCAGAACAGCGTTAGTGACATCCGTATGAAGCATGTGTGGTGCTAAAAGCAAACATTGAGATGGGTCAGTAATCATATGCGTTTTCATGAATACAAGTCAACCAATTATCCGACCGAACGTAGCCGACAGATTCGAATCTGTGGATAGTTTTGTTGTCAGGCGCATTTGTGGACAACCCGGTAATCTAGTTTTATGGCTTACACTGACTTCCGAGCTAATGTCTCAGCACGATTGCATACACTACTGTCCGCTACTCCTAGTTTTATAACTGACAACCGTGACCAATCACTATTTGACGAGTTCATACATTCAGCACAGTTACTAAGTACCCATGGAAAACGCACTCGTGCTTTGTGCGTTGCAGGCGGCTTTGAAGCCATTAGCAGGACCGACGACGATCTACCACTTGCAGCCGGAGTCGCTGTTGAGTTATACCAACTTTCTGCTTTAATACATGACGATATCATTGATTCAGCGGATCTCCGTCGCGGTCTTCCTGCAACTCACCGTCTGTTCCAGTCGCTCCATGCTCGGCATTCCTTTAAGGGTAATGCGGAGCTATTTGGTAAACACGCAGCTCTCTTGCTAGGCGACTATCTATTATCCCTTGCTGGAGAGGAGTTCGCTCATCAAAACGCTTCTCCACAGGCATATCGTACAGCTTCCACTATTTTTCACGCGATGACCGCTGAGACCGCTTTCGGACAATACATGGATATGCGGGCAGAATACACTGAGCTCTCCGGTGATAATACTGACGCAGTCAACGATGCGTTCTTAGTTCTTTTACACAAGTCCGCACGGTATTCAGTCGAACTACCGGTACTGCTGGGAGCCGCTCTCGCTGGCGCTGACGAGGCAGAGCTTTCCCAGCTCTCTGCTTTTGCACGTCCGTTGGGCGAAGCGTTTCAGCTTCGAGATGATGAGCTAGGAATCTTTGGGAATCCCGAGCGAACAGGAAAACCAGCCGGTAGTGACATTCAAGAAGGTAAACGCACTGTTCTGCTAGCCTTGACTCGAAGCATGTGTGCGGAGCATGAGCGTGCTTATATTGACGCTTGCCTTGGTTCGTGTTTATCTGAACAAGATGTCCGTAAGATAAAAGCAATTATGACCTCTTCTGGGGCATTCTATGCGCACGAACAGCTTATTAAGCAACGAGAAGACCAGGCTATGAGTGCACTACCTACCGAAGCGAAAATCCTTCACACGCTTGCTACAAGTCTCGTTGGAAGACGTTGGTAGCACTAAAAAGCAAGGCTCTGAATAGCACGCCGTACTGCGTGAATTTTACCGTCGTGAAGTGCCTGCAACGGGGCAACTTCCAACTCCTGATTTACGCGGAGTAGCCATTCTAATGATTCTTCATTAGAAAAACCAGCATCATGCAAAGATACAAGTGTTCCGCGCAGAGACGGAAGAACAGCTGCTTGGCCGTGTTCCTGAGTGAGCAGTGCAGAGTTAATTGCCCATGCACGATTCTCTCCGCGACGAATTGCAATAAGTTCGCGGCGCTCAATAGCTGATCTCACTTCCCTTTGAGGAACGCCAAGTAGATCAGCTGTTTCCGGGATAGACAACCATTTATCATATACAGGTTCATTAAACACGCGCCTATGTTAGCTAACAAAATGGAAAAATGAGTGGCGACACGCAGGAAAATCCGATAATCTCAATTATAACAATTTCATCAACTACATCACGATTAACATATTTAACAGATGTAACTCTCCTGGAGGATCTATGTCCACATGGAAGGCGCGCTCGAACGCCGCGCTAGCGACAGCTACTGCTGTTACTCTTCTTGCCCCGACAGTTGCGCATGCAGCTAGCACACCGCTTAACGAAACAACACGTTTAAACCCAGTAAAGACTCATGTTCCAGCGAAACCATTGACTATGACCTACCAAGTGCGACCGGGCGATACGGTCTGGGGTATTTCACGACGCACTGGCATTCCGATGGCCGAAATCATCCAGGCAAACAATCTTGGGCCTACAGCGCTAATCCGTATTGGTCAACGCCTCCAACTTCCGGCACAAACTCCCGTGATTCGTGACGTCACGCCGACAACGACTCACGCTACCTCTACTCCATCGCCATCAGCATCCAACTATGTTGTTCAGGCCGGTGACACTTTGGGCGCCATCGCTCAGAGGTTCGGTACAACTGTTACCGACCTAGTAACTAAGAACAGCATCAGTAACCCAAATTTGATCTTTCCCGGGCAAAAACTAGTTATTTCAGCAGATTCGCTGACCCCAGCGCCTGCACCAGCCCCAGCGCCTGCACCAGCCCCAGCGCCAGCGCCTGCACCTGCGCCAGCCCCAATTGCTCAAAAAACTCCTCAAAAGCGTTTAGTGGAAAATAATTTCCCAGGCTACACATACGCCGATGAAGTTGTTGACGCGGCCAATAGCAACAAAAATACCTTAGTAACTCAGCAGCTTCCGTCTCGTGCCGAAATGCAACAAATAATCCGTGAAACTGCTACTCAGATGGGTGTGGATCCACGGCTGGCACTTGCTCATGCTTACATTGAATCTGGTTTTGATGCCAGCGCTGTATCACCAGCAAACGCAATCGGAGTCATGCAAGTCATTCCGTCGTCTGGAGAATGGGCAGGCACTCTAGTGGGACGAAAACTCAATCTGCTTGATCCACGTGACAATGTTGTTGCTGGCATTGCAATTATCCGCTACCTGCATAACTCCGCGGATAATTTTGACCAAGCCGTAGCTGGCTACTATCAGGGTCTCGGCGGGGTGAAACGGTACGGAATGCGGCCTGACACAGTAGCGTATGTAGCTAAACTCAAAGCAGCAATGGAGCGTTTCTAAGAGCATTGCCACACCGACACGCAAAAGCCGGCCACCCACGTGACCGGCTTTTGCCGATATTCTAAAAGATGTGAACCAAGACCCACTGCTTAACATCCTCATCGAGGACCGCTATCAGATCATTTCTCGTCTCGCCCGTGGTGGCATGGCGAGCGTTTATCGTGCCTACGATAAACGCCTTGACCGCAATGTAGCAGTGAAGATTATTCATTCGCATTTGGCCGAGCAAACAGATTTCGTTGAACGCTTTATTCGAGAGGCTCGCTCAGCAGCTAAGCTTTCCAGCCCGCATGTTGTGAATGTTTATGACCAAGGTGTTGCAGAAACTCCGCTCGGAGATCTGCCCTATCTTGTCATGCAACTTGTTTCTGGTCCAGATTTGCGTTCCCAATTGTCAGCTCATGGTTCACTGCCTATTGGTATGGCGCTAGAAATTGTACGACAAGTTTTACAAGCTCTAGCCACCGCTCATCATGCAGATGTAGTTCACCGTGATGTAAAACCGGAAAATATCTTGCTGAATCAGCCGCTAGATACCACTGCTGTCTTGTCTCAGCCCTCGATTCACGCACAAGTCGCTGACTTCGGATTAGCCCGTGCGGCTTCCAGTTCCACACAGACGTCGACAGTCCTGGGTACAGTTGCTTACCTGGCTCCAGAACTTATTTCAGCCCGCACCGCTTATCCAGCAACCGACATATACGCAACTGGCATTATGCTCTATGAGCTTATTGCTGGACAACTACCGTTTGTTGGAGAGACGCCAATGGCGATCGCACTCCAACATTTGAATGATGATGTTCCGGCACTGAGTGATTTAGCTGACTGGATGCCAGCAAGTATCGATTCCGTTATTCGGCTGTTCACTGCCAAAGATCCTCAGAAACGTCCTCAGAACGGGCAGGCTGCGCTCGACGCGCTTGAAGATGTGGTTGAGTCGATTCCATCGGATACCGCTATTCGGAGAATCCCAGTTTTTCCAGAACGAGAGCACGAACCGTCTCCTCAGTCAACACAACATCTATCTGCGCAAATCTTGCCTGAACCGGTTGCTACGACGCAAAAAATTGTGACTCTTACCCAGCCAGATCCGGAACCTTCGACGACGCCGGAACCCCGCCGTCGTCGGAAATGGCCAATATTAGTTGGCATTCTGCTCGTCCTAGCAATGGTCGGGGCGTCTGTTGGATGGTATTTCCTTTATGGCCCTGGCTTACGAGTAACTATTGCTAATGTATCGAACCTGACCATATCTCAAGCACAGAGCGCTCTTAAAAAACAAGGATTCTCAGTAAAGATTGATCATCAGTTCTCAGATACTGTTGCCAAAGATAGTATTATCGGAACAAAGCCAGCTGCCGGGACGCGCATCCACCCAGATTCTATTGTCACAATCAATGTGTCTGACGGTATAAAGCATCTGGTCGTCCCTAAAGTTGAGGGCCTTACGGCATCTGAAGCTGAAGCAGCTATCAAGACTATTGGGTTTGAGAAAATCGAACATACCTCGGACTATTCTGACACCGTAGAAAAGGGAAACGTTATCTCCCAATCTCCAGAAGCTGACTCGTCTGTACCTCACAACTCTGTGATTACCTATGTGCTATCGGATGGTCGCGCACCAGTCAAGATCCCAGATCTAAGCGCCGTGAATAAGTCAGAGCTAGAGAGCACTCTGGATGAGCTTGGTCTAAAGCTCATCCTGACAGAAGAATACTCCGACACTGTTGAAGAAGGAAAGGTAATCTCTCAATCGCCAGCTGCGGACACCGATGCGTTCCGACTAGATGAAGTACACGTAGTAGTTTCGCGCGGGCCAGAACTTGTCGCTGTTCCGAATGTTATTGGCAAACAGGTAAACCAGGCAAAACAAATTTTAGAAAGTGCACAATTCAAGGTCCGAGTAGAAAAAATCCTAGGCGGCATTTTCGGAACAGTACGCCTCCAAGACCCCGGAGAAGGCACCCAAGCTAAGCGCGGCGCCACAATCACAATCAGTGTTGTCTAGCTAGCGCTTGGCCTGCAGTAAATGCCACGTGCAAAAGTTGACGTGGATTCAGTCGCGGATCTACTAACGGTTCATCCACAATATGATCCCAGCCAGCATTCTCCTGACTGTCTGCAATCTCAGTTACGTTATACCCTGAGAATTCGATATGGAGTCCGCCAGGGATAGCCGCCGATTCTTCACAGATATCAAAGAATTTGTTGATCTCTGCGAGAATATCGGTCATAAAACGAATCTTGTGTCCTCGGATTGTTCGGGTATTGCCGTGCATTGGATCCAGCATCCACGAAACTGGCCTGCCGTCGTCGCGTATTGCTGCAAATAGCGGTGGCAAGGATTCCTCAATGCGTGAAGCACCCATGCGCGGAATAAATGTTAGTCTTCCAGCATGGCCTTCTGGGTTTAACTGGTCAACGATGTTTCGAACATCATCTGCCGTGGTGGCAGGGCCGAGTTTAACGCCGATTGGATTTTTAACAGAAGCCGCATAACGCATCTGCGCACTATCTGTATGCCTGGTTCGTTCTCCAATCCAAAGCATGTGTGTCCCGGTATTCCAACGAGAGGAATCGGTCAGTGCCTGCTCGAAAAACGGAAGCAACGCCTCGTGCGATACATATATCCGGTCAGAGAGCGAAGTAAACTCTGACGTTCTAACAAGAGCACTAAATTCCTTATATTCTGGAGTTTGGTAGGCGGAGCTGTTCCAATTATGTGCTTGGTCAAGACTCAAAAAGTTTTCTGATTCTAATTCGCGCACATAGCGATAAGCCGTCTGTGCTGACTCAACAGCTTGAATAAGACGCTGTGGGTCAGGCGTACGGCCTTGGGTGGTAAAAACATGCGAATTGACGGCGTCCCCACGATATGAAGGAAGTGTGAGACCTTCTCGCTCTTCATAAGCATGCGAACGTGGTTTGGCATACTGCCCTGCGATCCTGCCGATCGGGATAACGACGCGATGGCTCAGCTGACTAATAATGTAGCTTGTCTGTATCAGCGATCCGATTTTTGCACGGACATGGTATCTAGTAGCATCTGAAAAACGTTCGGCACAATCGCCGCCTTGTATCACAAAAGCTTCTCCGCGAGAAGCGCGTGCGAGCTGAATCTTTAGCGACTCAACGTCGTGCGGGTCAACAATACGAGGAAATCGCTGAATATGCTCAATGGCTGCCGTAACTTGGACAGGATCAGGGTACACCGGCAGGAAGTCGTCGTGTTTAGCCTGTTTTCCCATTCGCCTATCTATTCTACGTTCTAGTGTTTCTCAGAATGAATGTTGGCCAGCCTTCACTGCGGAGAAGGCCGGCCAACATAAAATGTGCAGCTATTACTTAGCTGGCTTTGATTCCCATTCCTGACCAATAGCATCCATGACTTCATGGAACCATGGCTGGGAAACATCGAATGCCTTGTGTCCAGCAATCCGCTTGAAATCAATTGCCTTCAGGGTGTCATTGTCTTCCTCATCGTGGCCGATCACACCGGAGACGCCTTCTTGAGCAGACTTGACAGCAAGATCAACCATGGACTCGATAAGTTCGAGATCCTTCGGGTTCGATGCAGCTGAACGTGAGAAGTATCCAGACTTCTGAACCATAACCTTTTCTGCGCCAATAATCTTAGCAAACTGGTTGGCGAACCACTGACCAGGATTAATGGTGTCAAGCTTAACGTGACCGAATGGGTCGCGTTCTACCTCAATACCGTCTTCTAGTAGCTCTTCAATAATTTCATCTACGCCCGCGCCTTCGGACAAGAAGATATTAACATTGCCTTGCTCATCCATGATCTTACGCAAACGGGATCCTTCAACATCAAGGTCGAAAGTAATTTCCGGAATGTAGAGAGCGTGGACATCCCAACGTTCTTTGGACAGTCCTGCTGATGGAACCCATTCTTGCTCATTGAGCCACTGGCGGTAATACTGTGCAGTTTGTGCAGTAAGGTAACCACATGCGCGTCCCATAACTTCGTGGATGATCAGCATGCGTGGGTTGGAGCGGTGCTCACCAATAACATTCTGGGCAAACTTCGATGCTTGTTCAGCCGCTGTGTAGGCACCAAGAGACTGACGAATTGGGACAATATCGTTATCGATGGTCTTTGGTAGACCAACAACAGTCAGCTCGTAATCGTTTTCATGCAGGTAAGCTGCCAGATCAGCAGCAGTGGTGTTTGTATCATCGCCACCAATTGTGTGCAGAACGTCCACACCATCTTTGCGGAGCTGTTCAGCAGCAACTTCGAGCGCATTTTCGCCTGGCTTAATCAAACCGCGTTCCACAAGATTCTGGGAATTGGTGAGCTTAACGCGTGAATTACCAATCGGCGATCCACCAAACTTCTTCAGTGTGGCTGCATTAGCACGTGCTTCGTCGTCGAAAACAATGAAGTTTCCGGTGAGCAGACCGTGGTATCCATACTGGTAGCCAATAATTTCAACTTCCGGCATTTCCTTGGTGTAGTGCTCAATTAGACCGCCTACTGCGGTGGACAGGCATGGTGCGAAACCGCCTGCGGTAAGAATCGCGACGCGACGGATAGACATCCGTATCCTTCCTCTCATGTGTGGGGCGGGCTACTCCCGCTTCTCCTCCTATAGTCTACCGGTTGTAAGGTAGGACCATGGAACGTGAAGATAATGATTTGGGCAACCTTTCTGGTTGGGATGCCGACGGAGAGTGGCAAAACTTTATTTCACTCGATAATGGAACCAGTCGACGCAACCCACGTGATTGGTCCCCGTCAGAAGACGATAGCGAGTTTGACGTTACCGATTTGCCACCTGCATTACCGCAAGCACCCGCGAGCTTTCCTCGACTAGCCATGGCTTTATGGGTTTTATGTACGCTGGCAATACTGATCTGTTGTGCCGGTTTCTTCGATATTATTTTCCTTCCGCGTACTGTATTTATTAGCGCGGCAGTCCTGGCGTGCGTTTGTGCAGCTGGTGGGGTAATCGCGCATGCTCCGAACGAACGAGATTTTGACGACGACGGAGCACGGCTATAGTGCACCTGAAAATATGGTGGAGGCTCGACCTAAAGTACATACTATGAAGATCATGCCGGTTACTGGACAACGTATTGACACTGACCGCGGCGTTATCCATCGTCGCGGGGAAAAATTATCTACCTGCGAACAGCTGAGTTTCGATGATTTGGGTCTGCCTCTTTCTAAGGTCACATTCTTGGTTGTCGACGTCGAAACTACTGGCGAAAAACCAGGATTACACGCACTAACTGAAATAGGCGCGGTAAAAGTACGCGGCGGTGAGGTCGTCGGCGAGTTTAGTTCACTTATCAACCCGCAAGTTCCCATTCCGGCATTTATTTCGCGACTCACTGGTATCACGAATGCTACCGTAGCCACCGCACCAAATCTCGATGTTGTTTTGCCACTATTTATCAACTTTATCGGTTCTGACCCAGACCTAGTATTTGTTGCGCACAACGCCGCTTTTGATATGGGACAGTTACGAGGTGCTGCTGAAGCTTTAGAGCTTTCTTTTCCAAAACGCAAAGTTGTTGATACGGTGAAATTAAGCCGGCGGGTTTTCACCCGTGATGAGGTACCAAATCATAAACTCTCATCACTTGCTCGTTTCGTCCAAGCTACCACTTCCCCGTCTCATCGTGCTCTTGACGACGCCCGCGCTACGGTTGATGTCTTTCATGCTATTTTGGCCCGGTTGGGCTCGCTTGGTGTCACACATCTCGATGACTTGTTGGTGGCTCACTCACGGGTACCGGGAAAACGCCGGTTAAAAGCTCATCTAGCTGACCAGATTCCAGCGCTCCCAGGAGTATATAAATTTATTGGACCCAACAACGAGATTTTATATATTGGGACATCCAAGAACTTATATAAGCGTGTTCGGTCCTATTTCACTGCGGCCGAAAAGCGACGCCGAATTGGCGAAATGGTGGATCTTGCTGTCCGGGTTGACACTATTGTCACGAAGACTGTTATTGAAGCGCAAATCCTTGAAATCAGATTAATACGGGACTTAGAACCACCCTACAACAGGAGGTCGAAACCACGAGCTCGATATTGGCTGAAACTTACTGACGAAAAGCATCCTCGACTAACGGCGTCTAGAGTTGCTACCTTCGATAATCTTGATGTTTCATTAGGTCCTTTCACCAAAATGGGAAATGCAAAAGCCGCTCTGGAGCTGGTTAATTCGTACACCAACCTACGCACATGTGCACAGGTTTTGCCTAGCCAACCAGATGGCAGACCTGCATGTCATCAAGCGGAGTTAAAGTTGTGCGATGCGCCGTGCCAGACCGGTATAGAACAAAAGATGAGCTACGAAAAAGTAGAACGAATTTTGCGCGGGGATGTCGATGATATCTATCTCCATAGTCTCAAGCGAATGAAGGAACTATCAGCAAACGAACGGTTTGAGTATGCTCAGCGGGAGCGCGATCGAATATACGCTCTCGTTGGCGGTGCACGTGCGCAAGCGCTCATGAAACCACTCATTCAGTCGGGCCGTATTATTGCTGCAACGCCCCATTATCAACAACCAGATGCATGGGAGATAGTTATAGCTGATTATGGTCAACTAGTTGATTCAAATATCGTGTGCGGAGCTAATGAAGTTCACACCTACGCTGATTCATACAACAGCCAGCATCCGTTATCTGAGCCGCCTGAACGACCGTTCACTGAGGTAACCACTGATGAATTACATTGTCTTTCTTCATGGCTGTGGCGCGATTTGGTTCGGATTGTGTACGTATCTCAGCCCGAGAAATTAGCTACGCGAGTCTCGAGTTCACAAAAAATTATGCTCCCCGATATCGCTGGCGTAGACCAGGCGATATGGGAAGCATAAAAGAAGTTAAACTCAATGCACGCTATGAAACTAATTCTTTCACTGCCGCGGATAGCTCAGTCGCGTTGATTGGATAAGGTAAAATAGCTTCTGGACGCGCAACTCGTGCTAGCCACTCATCTTGTGGCCGGGCTATGAGGACAATATACGGAATGTTTTCGTTGATTTCATCCCGTACCATTTTTCCTAAACCGATCCCACCAAGCTTTGGCGTCTCCGCATCTAGTATGAGCAAATCAAAGGGCTGACCAGCGTCTTCTGCATCTTTAATTTTCAGAATAGTTCCGTCCGGAGTTGCGCCCTCTGTCCATTCAATCAGCGTCTCTTGGCCACGCACCTTGCGACCTACTGCGCGTTTAACAGATTCACGCACATCACGATTATCTGAATAGACCAATACTCTAACGTGCGAGCCCATGTCCACCTCCGGGGAGATTACTATCTTTAATTCTCTCTTAAGTCTACGTCGTTTCTGGGCTCCGAACTAATCGAGTGAGGCACCGAGTATTTCACTCATAGGAATAAAGCCCACCAATATAGGCTGAAAATATGCATAATAGAATGTGTACATCGGACTTAAGTCCCTCACGAAATTACCGGAGGTCGAAATGACAATTTATACTCTTCCTGAGCTTCCTTACGATTATGCAGCCCTTGAGCCACATATTTCAGGAAAGATCATGGAGCTTCATCACGATAAGCATCATGCAACGTACGTGGCCGGCGCTAACACGGCAGTAGAGAACATCAAAGCAGCGCGCGAAGCTGGTGACTTATCGAAAATCAATCAGCTATCAAAGGATCTCGCATTCAATCTAGGTGGTCACACCAACCACACTATGTTCTGGCAAAACCTCTCCCCCAATGGTGGTGGCGAACCAGAAGGCGAACTCCTCGAAGCTATCAAAGATTCCTTTGGCTCGTTCGCTAACTTCCAGAAGCACTTCACAGCTGTAGCTCTCGGAATCCAAGGATCCGGCTGGGCTGTTCTAGCCTACGATACGTTGGCAGTCAAGCTTAATGTTTTCCAAATGTTCGATCACCAGGCCAACATCCCATCATTCATCGTGCCATTATTTATGGTCGATATGTGGGAGCACGCTTTCTACCTCGACTATCTAAATGTCAAGGCAGACTACCTCAAGGCGATTTGGAACATCGCTAACTGGGAAGATGTTGCCGCTCGATTGACCCGTGCTCAAGAGCACGCAGCAAAGCTCATTCTTGGCTAAGGGAAAGCTTTTAAAAAGGTTGGCTCGACTAACAATGTCGAGCCAACCTTTTTGTATCGGATTACTTATCGATACCTAGAATATCTACGACGACAGCCAAACCTTGCTTGTTATCGTCACCTTGTGGACCCTGTGGCGGTGCCATAACTAAAACACGCGATCCCACCGGGATACCCGTTAGTCCATCAAAGATAGAGCCACCACCAATAGTGGATAGGAACGGGCCTGCTTTACCGTAACTGGTTTCCGACTTTGAATTATCAATTAGTGACATCGAATATTGCATATAAAGTCTTGAGCCTTCTCCGCCAACTTCTGGACCGCTACCGCGTGCGATAACGGTTGTGGAAATTTCAGTCGGATTCGCAGTCCCCTCTTTAACTTTGACAGTTACAGGTTGGCCTAGCTCTCCTTCAATTTCCACGGGAAGAGAAGCCGGATCTGCTTCTGGAGTTGCATTTGGATCGCCAGCTTGATCCCCGCCGAAAGCATCGAGAATCTCTACATAGAAAGCAATCGTATCGTCTTTACCGATACCCGCCTGAGCATTTCCTCCAGCTGGTCCATACCCCAGTTCGGACGGAATCGAGAGAATAACCTTGGCTCCAGATTTCAGTCCAGACAGTCCCTGAGTCCACCCCGGGATAACTCCCTGGAGCGAAAACCCTGCTCCGCTACCACGTGAAAAAGAAGAATCGAACGGCTTTTCATTGCCCCAGACCTGTCCCACATAATGCGCAACAACAAAGTCAGTTTCTTCGATAACTCGTCCTTTCCCCTCATCTAAGACAGTTTTTTGTAGTCCTTTGGGCGGGTTAGAATCTGGAAACTCCAAGTGGGTATCCTTGCCATCTATTTTAACTGTTGGCATTTCAGTTCCAGCTGCCTGCTGTTCAGTTTTCGACGCTGAATTAGCTGCCGAGTCAGAGCATCCAGTCAGTCCCAGTAGTACCGCTGCACAAAGAGCGATAATGGATCGTTTCACGTATTTTTCTCCTTTATATAAATATAGTGTGTGGACGCCTCAAAGGACGTCCACACACGAGCACTTGTCAGTGGAAAGACTCACCGCATGCACAAGAACCTTGCGCATTAGGGTTATCGATTGTAAATCCCTGGCGTTCAATTGAATCAGCAAAATCGATTGTTGCTCCTTCAAGATAAGGAACCGACATCCGGTCAACAACTACTTCAACACCATCAAAATTAGCAATGGCATCGCCGTCTAGTAGCCGCTCATCAAAATAGAGCTGATACATTAGCCCCGAGCAACCACCAGGCTGCACTGCCACTCGTAACCGGAGATCATCACGACCCTCTTGTTCCAGTAAAGACTTGACTTTCGCTGCGGCCACATCAGTAAGGCTTACAGCATGTGTTGCAATTTCGCTCATCGTTTCCTCCATCTAACACATAGACAAGCTCAAGACTAACGGCTCTAGCTATCTCGTTCCACTGGATACGCTGAGAGCTATGCGTCCCATCCCCATGTTGTTGCCAATCGAACAGTTAATTCGGTAATCCCAGTTAAATCAATGTCAGAAAGTCGATATAAACCATGTATGCCTAAGCCAGGAAGCTCACCCCGCACAATTTGTGTACGTGCAGTTACTACAATGAACGGCGCCCCTACCCGTTGCGCATATTCAGATACTTGGACTAAACCGCGCGGCACATGAAGCTCTAAACTGTTTGTTATATATACATAAAGATCAGCCGGTTGGGTGGGGATGGGAAGATCTTGTCCCAATAAATCGAGCTTGGCATTCAACGTATGGAACATCTTACCTAAGCCACCACCAACGCCATCAAAAACTTGTTGGTGTCTCATCTGGCTACTCGACATAGTGAGATTATGTTGACTCATTGCCCGGTCTAGCCGGTGCGCTAGGTCCGTGGCTGTCGAATTAAAATCTTGAGCCGTACACGCATCAAAACCGCGCTGTTGCCATATCCTTCCAATCCCATCTGGCCCATGCAAAAACTGATCATGGGGATATGTAATATAGAGACTCATGTTCTCTAGACGGGATCGGGCTAAAATAAGGACCTGCTTTAGAGTACTTTCGTTCATATTATTATCCAGGCTGACGCCAGACAATGCACTCAGCATTCCTAAGCCTAGGTCGCTGTGCGTCATTAATGCAGGAAGATGAATATGCACATTCGATACATGGCGCTCCGCTAACCACAATAGGTCCTCTGCCAAGAAAGCTGAAGATCCCCGAGGATCCCCGTCTCCATTCCATGTCGCAGCTTCAGCAAGGTCAATGAGCGCGCGATTACTGGTCTTAGAAATCCAAATTATCCGGCCGGGACCAGATCCATGACGGCGTTCAACAGCTTCTGCCTCGCCAATACGGTGGCAAAAAACATTGGCTAGCCCAGTACCAACATGCGCAACATTTTCACCATCAGAGTTCAAGCATATGTCTATCTCATCTGTTGGCCTAGACTGATTCCAACCCGATGCGAATGCCTGTGCCACGGCGTCCGGTTCATTTCCCGGAAGCGCCGTGGCAACACACAAAATTCGCACTTACTTCCCTAGGCGTGAAAGTGTCAAGGCCTCCGCCACAATTGCATGGCGGAAATCTTGAATATGCAATGACTCATTAGCTGAATGAGCACGAGTATCCGGATCTTCGATTCCGGTTACTAGGATCTGTGCCTGTGGGAATGCCTTTGCTAAGTCAGCGATAAACGGAATAGACCCTCCTTGACCAATGCTGACAGGTTCAACACCCCATGCTTCTGCCAGAGCTTTACGCGCGATCTCGGTTGCTTCGGTTTCTGCACCAGCGAGGAAAGCTGATCCTGCTTCGGACAACGTGACGTCAACATGGGCGCCAAATGGAGCGTGCTTGCGCAAGTGATCGGCAAGCATCTGCGCAGCTTCGTGTGAATCCTGGCCAGGAGTTACTCGCATGGACAACACAAATTTGACTGACGGGAGAATCGTATTTGAAACTGCCGCGACTGAAGGAACATCCATTCCAATCACCGAGATAGCTGGCTTGGTCCACAACCGAGAAGTAAACGATCCGGAACCCGCTAATTTCACGCCTTCCAGAACTCCGGCATCTCGCCGGAAATCTGCTTCTGGATAGTCAACATCAGTGTTATCTTCCTGAACAAGACCTGCTACTGCAACATTCCCGTCCGCGTCGTGCAGTGTAGAAATCAGCCGCGATGCAACGGTAACCGCATCAAGAACTGGGCCGCCGAAGAAACCAGAATGTACGGCGTGGTCAAGCACCTTAACTTCAACCTGCATCTGGACAACACCACGCAACGACGTCGTTAACGCTGGAGCTCCTGCCTTCCAGTTAGAAGAATCCGCGACGACGATCACGTCTGCGGCAAGTTGTTCCCGATAGGTATTGAGAAAATCAACGAAAGTTGGGGAACCAACTTCTTCTTCGCCTTCAATAAATAGCCGAATACCGACGCCCGGATCCGCAGCTTCGATAGCAGCTAAATGGACCAAAACTCCAGCCTTGTCGTCGGCTGTGCCACGACCATACAATCTGCCATCGCGCTCTACTGCGACAAATGGCTCCGACTTCCATTCAGCCAAATCGCCAACCGGCTGCACATCGTGATGTGCGTAAAGCAAAACGGTAGGCTTGCCTTCCTGAGCTGGACGTGAAGCCAGAATCGCTGGTCTTCCTACCAGTCCGGATTCAGTATGTAGCTGAATCACCTCGGTATCCAGCCCTATTTTTTTCGCTCGTTGTGCTATCCATTGAGCCGATTCAAGCATCGGAGCTTGGTCAAAAGAGGATGAAGAAATCGACGGAATAGCAACAAATTCTGTCAATTCGTTAAGGATTTCAGGCATAGCGTCATCGACGCGAGAACTAATTAATTGAGTATTCATACCCACTAGCCTAGCGCGTATTTGCCTGTTACCCGGTAAACTAGCAATGGAATTTCATTAATTGTGAAGGAAGTTTTGTGTTCGGTCAGAAAAAAGACTCTGTTCAAGAGCCGACTAACGTCGCATCGGAGACCCTAGCAAAAGGCCATGTACCAAGCAAAGGTACTCCGACTCCACGCCGGAAAGACGTTGAGCGTGCTCATCGTCGGCCACTTGTCGCTGCAAGCGCTGCCTTAACAAAGGAAGAAAAGCGCAAGCTCAAGGCTGAGAATCGCGCAAAGAGCAATGAGCTGTACTACAAGCAACAAACGGCTATGCGTACCGGTGACGAAAGAAATATGCCTCCTGCCCACCGCGGAAAAGTCCGTCGTTGGGGCCGCGATTATATCGACGCCGCGAACCCACTGGGCCAATGGTTTATGCCAATGGTTATCCCGTTGCTACTGCTCGCAGCTTTTATGTCTTACTGGCCGGTAGCTGCCTTCTGGGCAACCATCGGAGTTTACGCCATTTTCCTCATTATGGTGATTCAGCTCGTATGGATCGTCCGCAACGCAAAGATTCTGGCCGCGTACAAGTTCGGCAAAGATGAGATTCCATCGGGTTTCTCAATGCAGATGTTTTCTCGAGGTATGTACATGCCACGGTGGCGTCTGCCTTCACCGCAGGTTAAGCGCGGCGAGTATCCCTCAGGTTCAACTGCTGCTGATCTGAAAGCTGCCAAAGCTGCTAAGAAGGGACGCTAGTTTCTCACATCTAAGTAAAACGGGGCTAAGTCAGAGGTTTTTCTGGCCTAGCCCCGTTAACATATAGACATGACTAATTTTGAAATTTCAGCACATCTTGATATTCACGCTAATTTAGCGCTCGCCGTGGCAAAGAAAGACGATTCGCTCGTAATCGTGTCTCCGGTACCGGACGATTTCGCGGCCAACGTTGTTCAGTCTTTGACCACACTTGGTTTTGACGCAAAGGCGTTGTCGACGACGACGATCGTTAACCCAGCCAACCCTTCGAAGGTTGTTTTGGCTGTTGGTCTGTGCGAGGAGCATGCAACTGAATCGTTGCGACACATGGCAGGTGCAGCAACACGTGCCGCTGCAGGCTACGGTTCCCTGACAATCAGTTTCCCGCATGGAACCGCTCAGCAAGCTGGTGCAATTGTTGAAGGCGCTGCTCTAGGAGCATACGTTTTCGACGCTTACAAGAAGCCTGCTAAAGAGCCCGTAGAATCCATCGTCGTCGTTTCTGATCATACTGACGAAACTATTCGGGATCATGCTCTAGTACTTGCAGAGGCTGTGAACGCGGTACGAGATCTCGAAAACACCACACCTAATTTCTTGAATCCAGTGACCTTTGCCGATCATGCTGTGAAAGTTGCCCAAGCAGCTGGCTTAAATGTTAGGGTTTACGCGGACGAAGAGCTCGAAACCGAAAAGCTTGCTGGTCTGCTCCAAGTGGGTCGCGGCTCAGCATCAGCTCCACGTCTTGTGCGCGTCGAATATAAGCCGGAAAATGCTGAAGGTTTCACCGCTCTTGTCGGAAAAGGTATTACTTTTGATACCGGTGGCTACAGCTTAAAGCCATCGTCAGTTATCACCGATATGAAGACTGACATGACCGGTGCAGCTACCGTGCTTCATGCAGCAATTGCAGCCGCAAACCTTGGCATTAAGCGACATGTTGTTGCGTGGTTGTGCTTGGCTGAAAACATGGTCTCTGGGACAGCTGGACGGCCAGATGACGTCATTGTCTATCGTAACGGCTTGTCTGTAGAGATTAATAATACGGACGCTGAGGGACGCCTTGTCATGGCGGATGGACTTATCATGGGCTGCGAAGAAAACCCAGATGAAATCATCGACATTGCCACCCTTACTGGCGCACAAATCGTAGCACTTGGCAATCGTACTACTGGCATTATGGGAACAGAAACCGTCCGGGATGCAATCGTTGCTGCGGCTAATGAAGCTGGCGAACCTGCTTGGCCTATGCCGTTACCGGCTGAATTGCGCTCGTCACTTGACTCCGATTGCGCAGATATGAAGAACTCTGGTTCACGCCCTGGTGGAATGCTTGTTGCTGGCCTATTCCTGAAGGAATTCGTTGGTGATACGCCATGGGCACATATCGATATTGCTGGCCCGTCGTTCAACCACGAGGCAGCTTGGGGTTACCAGCCAAAGGGTGCCACCGGTGTCATGCTTCGTACTTTGGTTGAGCATCTTGCTCGCTGAGTGCCCAACTTATTGAGGTAAAAGATGGTGGCTATCAGAAATTTGATAGCCACCATCTTTTAGAAAAACTCAATATTCATCAGCAATATCAACTGCTTAGCGCCTCGAGGCTCCCGGATTGTTTAAGTTCCATTCTCTCATTGACCGGGGATAGCCAGTACGAGCAACGTCATATAGCGGGATATCAAGTTCTTGAGCTAACGCTATTGCGTCTTTCCAGCTAGGAACTTTTCGACGAGTCCATTCGCCATCATGCGCGACGAGAACAATCGATGATGGATCCCGCGGGGTTTCAGCCTCATAATATGCCTCAACCTCTTCCCGCGTAACACAAAAATCCTTTAGATAAGCAGTTGTTTCCCGACGTGCGTGACGTGAGTTGTTCTTTTTTGAGCTCTTAAAAAACCATGCCATGGAGCTCATTGTACGCACATCATATCTGCAATACATCTAAAGCAAGGTCGGCGCACGTCGTCTATAACGTAATGTTGATAACGCAGATTTTCTTCACAAGAATGAGCAATCTCTCGTTCAAAGTGGGACAATGTACCTAAGGGGTCTGGGAAACCAGCACCTAAATGCCAACTCGAGGGAGAGGTAAGTGTCAGACACTCAAGAATACGACGTTGTTATTCTCGGCGCCGGATCCGGCGGATACGCTACGGCTATGCGCGCCGCACAACTAGGACTTTCGGTTGCTTTAGTAGAAGGCGATAAAGTCGGCGGAACATGTTTGCACCGTGGCTGTATCCCAACCAAAGCTTTACTCCACGTTGCCGAAGTCGCCAATGAAATGCGCGAAAGCGCAAATATCGGCGTTAGAGGAAACTTTGAGGGCATTGATATGAATGCTCTTAACGCTTATAAAGACGGCGTCATTGAAAAAATGTTTAAAGGTCTTACCGGTCTCATCGATTCACGAGGCATCGAAACTGTCCACGGATGGGGGCGGTTGATCTCTCAAGATACTGTCGAAGTTAACGGACGCCATCTCAAGGGCAAGAATATTGTCCTCGCCTCTGGCTCTTATTCCAAGACAATTGGTCAGACTATTACAGATCGAGTTATCACCTCAGAGCAAGCACTCAAGCTTGAGCACGTTCCAAACTCCGTCGTCGTCCTTGGCGGCGGCGTTATCGGTGTGGAATTTGCTTCTGTTTGGGCATCTTTCGGTGCAAACGTAACCATCATTGAGGGTCTCGATCGGCTTGTCCCGAATGAGGACCCAGCAATTTCTAAGATGCTTGAGCGTCAATTCCGCAAGCGGAAGATCGCATTCAAGACAAAGACTATGTTTGATCATGTCGAAGAGGATGAAAACGGCGTTCATGTCTTTACCCAAGATGGCAAACAGTACGACGCAGATATGATGCTGATCGCTATTGGTCGCGGTCCAGCTACTCAGAACCTCGGGTATGAAGAACAAGGCATTAAGATGGAGCGCGACTTCGTTATTACTAACGATCGGTTGCATACCGGCGTCGGCAACATCTATGCCGTCGGTGATATCGTTCCTGGCGTACAGCTTGCACATCGTGGATTCCTACAAGGCATTTTCGTCGCTGAGGAAATCGCCGGAATGAACCCGAAGGCCATTGACGAAAACCTTATTCCTAAGGTGACCTACTCAGATCCAGAGATCTCCTCTGTTGGGCTCACCCAGCCCAAGGCAGAAGAGAAATATGGCAAAGAAAACGTCGAAGTCGTTGAGTTCAACCTTGCTGGCAATGGCAAGTCCCAAATGCTTGGCACAACTGGTTTCGTGAAACTCGTCCGTGAGAAGAACGGTCCGATCGTTGGCTTCCATGCTATCGGTGCTCGTATGGGCGAACAAGCTGGCGAAGGCCAACTCATGGTGTCATGGGAAGCATTCCCTGAGGACTTCGAGGGTCTTATCCACGCCCATCCAACCCAAAATGAAGCAGTAGGCGAAGCAATTCTTGCTCTCGCCGGCAAGCCGCTCCACACCCACAACTGAGACAAGGGAGTTTCTGCATATGTCTGAAGAAATTAAGATGCCCGCATTGGGCGAATCTGTTAATGAAGGAACAGTCACCACCTGGCTTAAGCAGGTAGGCGATTCTGTCGAAGTTGACGAACCGATTGTTGAAGTGTCTACCGATAAGGTTGACACCGAAGTTCCGGCTCCAGCAGCTGGAATCTTGGAACGAATCGTCGTTAATGAGGATGAAACAGTAGACGTTGGCACAGTACTTGGTTACATTGGCGATGGTTCCGGCACACAGGCTCAGTCTGATCAGCAACCGGCCACCAATGATGGATCAGGTGAAGGCTCTCAGCCTCTGCCACAAGCCGAAGCAGAAGCATCTGCACCAGCACGTGAAACCCCTGCCCCAGCAGGTAATGGAGGTGGCGTTGATGTCATAATGCCTGCCCTTGGTGAATCCGTCAACGAGGGTACCGTAACCACGTGGCTTAAGCAGGTGGGCGATACTGTTGAAGAGGACGAACCAATTGTCGAAGTATCGACCGATAAGGTAGATACCGAAGTTCCAGCTCCAGCAGCCGGCGTCTTGACAAAGATTATTGTTAACGAAGACGAAACAGTTGAGGTTGGTACTGCACTTGCAGTTATTGGCAAATCTGCTGAAGAAGCACCTGCTACAGAGGCATCTGTTTCAGCTGAACCAGAATCAACTGAGTCGAAGCCGGCTGAAGTTCCAGCAACAGAGCCGACTCCTGTTTCGACTACTGGCGACAGCGGCAAGTCATCTTACGTGACGCCAATCGTGCGCAAGCTTGCCAAGGAACTCGGCGTTGAACTCGCAAGCGTCGAAGGCACTGGCGTTGGCGGCCGGATCCGCCGGCAAGACATCGAAGCCGCCGCCGAAGCTGCTAAGAAAGCAGCACAAGCTACTGCAGACGCACCAGCTGCAGCCTCTACCCCAGTCATCACGCCAGCTACTGAATCAGTTAAGTCTGCTCTTGCTTCGAAGGCGCAGGAAGCTGCGTCGATGCGTGGCACGCGCCAGAAGATGACTGGCTTGCGCAAGACTGTTGCCAAGCGCATGGTCGAATCTCTGCAGACATCGGCACAACTAACCACCGTTATGGAAGTCGATGTTACCCGGATCGTTAAGCTCCGTGCTGCCGCAAAGGATGCGTTCTTGACTCGCGAAGGCGTCAAGCTAACATTCTTGCCGTTCTTTATCCAAGCAGCCACCGAGGCTCTCAAGGCTCACCCGATTATCAACGCTTCAGTTGAAGGTAATGAGATCGTTTACCACAACGTCGAGCATGTTGGCATTGCAGTTGATACCCCGAAGGGCCTCTTTGTCCCGGTCATTAAGAATGCAGGCGATCTGAACATCGCTGGTATTTCCAAGGCTGTTGGCGATCTAGCTGCTCGCACACGTGACGGCAAGATCGGTGCTGATGAGCTAACTGGATCAACGTTTACAATCACTAACACCGGTTCTATTGGGGCTCTGTTCGATACCCCAATTATTAACCAGCCAAACGTTGCCATCATGGGTACCGGAGCGATCTTCAAGGCACCAGCCGTAGTGAAGGATCAGGACGGAAACGAAGTCATCTCTATCCGCTCGAAGTGCTACCTCTCGATTTCCTACGATCACCGAATCGTTGATGGTGCAGATGCATCACGCTACCTACGCGATGTGAAGATGCGCCTAGAAGAAGCGGATTTCGCTGGCGAACTTGGATTGTAATCCATATATAACTGGAATATAACCGCAAGCTGGTGGGGGCTACATCGAGATGTAGCCCCCACCAGTCTTTTACGCCAGTGTGCAGCACGAGATACGGGGACGTATGATGTAGATGGCTCTGCGACGGCCTTTTAATCCGTCACCTTAGCCTTCATATCTCTGATTGGAGTACTGTGAGTAGTTTTTCCGGCTACCGTGAGCTTCCCCGCTTAACCGGAATCGGCTATATTATTATTTCTTTTATCGGACGTTTTCCCATATCTATGACGGTAATAGGCGTGCTAACTCTTGTTACATCTGTTACGCAATCAGTTGCTCATGCCTCGCTAGCGTCCGCTGGTTTAGCAATTGCAACTGGTATTTCCAGTCCGTTAATTGGTCGGTTAACCGATAATTATGGCCAACGATTACCGTTACTTGTCATAGCACCTGCAAACATTATCGCTCTATGTTCGCTTGCGTTCCTCATTAGCTCAAACACACCACTTTGGATCATCATTACATGTGCAGTTTTTGTTGGGCTAACAACTATTCCGTTAGGCGCGCTGGCTCGTGTGCGATGGTATCCCATTACGCGTGAGCAGCGTGAGCTAGCTGCTGCACTATCGTGGGAATCAGTTGCAGATGAAATGGGATTTGTTTTTGGTCCGGCAATCGTAGGAGTTTTAGCTACCGCTCTTAATCCAAGGGCTCCGCTCATTGTTGCTGCTCTGATCGTTGCAACGTGTGTCATACCATTCGCGCTATCACAATTTTCAGTAGGCCCTGCACTACACGGCACCGGTGAAAAGGCTCCGTCAATCACCAAAGTTATACTCAACGTCCGAACACCACTGTTAGCTATGCTCGCCCTAGGGATGTTTTTCGGAGCAGCCCAGACTTCGGTAACAGCATTTGCGCAATATCACGGGACACCAAGTTCAGCCGGATTGATATATGCAACTATGGGCCTCGGTGCTGCAATAACAGCATTGGGCTCGGTCGGGCTACCAGATAAATTGACCCACACCAGCCGCATCGTTTTGGGCGGAGTTGGTTTAACTATCGGTTCTATAATTTGCGTGTTCGCACCGACCCCAGTATTTCTATCTCTTGCAGTATTTTTGTCAGGACTCGCAATAGGGCCAGTCTCGGTCGCCATCTTCACCTTGGCAGGTGCTCGCGCGCCACAAGGCGGAGATGCGGTGGCAGTAACAGCTTTGGGTTCGGTTAACGTCTTAGGTGTTGCAACCTCTGCTTCTGTCACTGGCCAAATCGTTGGGCATTCTGCCAGCTACGGTTTTTTGATTTGTTCGCTATGTGCAGCTCTCATCGCTATAGCGGCGATTGCTACTGATAAACAGAATCTGAAGAATTAACTTTGGAGCTTTACGCGCTGGTGACGTAAAATCAGCACTAGTGCCCTACGAATTAGAAAAAGGACGATCATGGTAAAAAAGCGCAACGACGTCAAAGCCAAGAAGCCAAAGAAGAAGCGCTGGTATTCGTATCTCGCTGAAGCGTACAAGATCTCTCGGGAAACGTACTCGTGGACTCCTTTTGCTATTTTTGGACCACTTTTCGGTGGCATTGCCATCGGCGTTATTCTAGGCTTGGTAACTGGTAGTTGGATTATCTGGCCACTACTATTCACCTTGGTTTCCGTCACGGTCACGATGCTCATTCTGGTTGAGCTGGTCAAGCGAGCTTCATACGCCAAGATCGACGGAATCCCCGGCGCTGCAGCTGCTGTCATGGGGCAGATCAAGAGGGGCTGGATTATCAAAGAAGAGCCGGTCCGCTTTAATGCGCACACGCAAGATATGCTATTCCGCGCGATTGGCCGTCCTGGCGTAGTTCTGGTAACCGACGGCGATCGTAGTCGAACCGCAAAACTTGCTGAAGAAGAGAAGCGTTGGCTTAACCGTGTGGCTCCAGGCGTACCTGTACATGTTATTTCAGTAGGAAATGACGAAGGCCAAACTCCGTTGCTCAAACTACAGCGAGCAATGCGCAAGTTGCCGAAGGCGCTGAGCAATCAGGAAGTACAGAAGGTTTTCCAGCGGATTGACATGGTTAAGGTTAACAACATGGGTATTCCTAAGGGAATCGATCCATATAAGGCGCGTCCAGATCGCCGTGGAATGCGTGGTCGGTAAACATCTTTTTTATCTCACTATGTGGGGGTAGTTGCCTATGGCAGCTACCCCCACATTAGACTTAAGACGTAAAGTCATTGGTTTTGGAAGGACTTTTTGATGTTTTCATCAACAGATCAAGCACGCGAATATATTAAGAACGAACATATTGAATTCGTAGATATTCGATTTTGTGATTTACCGGGAATGATGCAACATTTCACGATCCCAGTAGATACTTTCAATCCGGATTCTTTGGACGAAGGTATCATGTTTGATGGCTCGTCAATTCGTGGTTTTACCGAAATACATGAATCTGATATGAAGCTTCTACCTGATCTATCATCAGCTTTTATTGATCCTTTCCGCCAAGCTAAAACTCTCGTTATCAATCACTTTGTTGTTGATCCTTTCACCAACGAACCATACGATCGTGATCCGCGAGTAATTGCTCAGCGTGCCGAGGACTATGTGCGCAGTACTGGTATTGCTGACACTGTCTACATCGGTGCGGAAGCAGAGTTCTTCGTCTTTGACGATATCCGCTTCGAGAACCTCCCACAGCGTTCCTTCTACTCTATTGATTCTAGCGAAGCGTTCTGGAATACCGGACGCGATGAAGACGGTCACAACCTTGGCTATAAGACAGAACAAAAAGCCGGCTACTTCCCAGTTGGACCGCACGATCAAATGGCAGATCTACGAGATACAATGACAAAGCTATGCCAGCAGGTTGGCCTGAAAATCGAACGCGCCCATCACGAAGTAGGGTCTGGCGGACAGCAAGAAATCAATTACCGCTTTGACACTTTGTTGACCGCAGGTGACGATTTAATGAAATTCAAGTACGTCATTAAGAATGCTGCCGTGAACGCTGGAAAAACGGCAACCTTCATGCCGAAACCGCTATTTGGAGACAACGGATCTGGTATGCACTGTCACCAGTCGTTGTGGAAGAACGGTGAACCACTTTTTGCCGACGAACGCGGATACGGCGGCCTGTCTGACCTTGCTCGGTGGTACATTGGTGGCTTGTTAGAGCACGCCCCATCGCTGCTAGCGTTTACTAACCCTTCGGTTAATTCATTCCACCGGCTAGTCCCTGGCTTCGAAGCACCGGTGAACTTAGTCTACTCAGCTCGTAATCGATCAGCCTGCATCCGTATCCCGGTTTCTGGTGGGACCTCAGCTAAAGCAAAGCGAATCGAATACCGCACCCCGGATCCATCCGCCAACCCGTATCTGGCCTTCGCGGCCCAAGTCAAGGCTGGTATCGACGGAATCAAACGACGTATTGAACCTGCAGCGCCAATTGACAAAGATTTGTACGAACTTCCACCAGAAGAACACGCACAGATCCCGCAACTTCCGGCTACGCTTGACGACGCCTTGCGCGCTCTCGAAGCAGATCACGACTACCTCACTGAAGGTGGTGTCTTCAGTGAGGATATTATTCGTACCTGGATCGACTACAAGATGAAGATGGAAATTGAGCCGCTTCGCCAGCGTCCTCACCCATTTGAATACCAGTTGTATTACGGCCTGTAAATATCCATCCAACGCTCGATTTCAAAACCCTGCGCCAGGCTCCCCTCTACCACGGCAATTCCCGTGTTCTGGAGGCGGGTCTGGCGCATTTGTTGAGTGATGCCTTTAGCCCGCATGCCAACCCAATAAGTGATCATCGCAGCGTGCGCCACAATGACTGGCCGCTTTGCACCCGATTCTTCGATCTCTCGCACAACTGCATCGAAACGTTCAAGCGTTTGCCGACCGGTGTCGCCACCACCTAGAGGAACATCAAGTTGTCCTTTCCCCCACGCCATCATTGTTCCGATATATTCCTGCATGGCTGCTGGATCAGTTTTCCCTTCTAAGGACCCTGCGGCAACTTCGCGTAAGCCGGCGCGCGCTATGGGAGTAAGATTCAGCTGCGTAGCTAACGGTGTAGCCGTCTGTTCAGTCCGTAACGTATCTGAACGCCAGATCGCGTCAGGCTGATATTTCACTAGCTCAGCAACGACGTCGTTCGCTTGTGCCCAACCAAGTTCAGTTAGTGCCTGTCCCGGCACTACTGTGTCAATAGCGCCCCGTTCGTTAGCATGAGTCTGTCCGTGCCTAACAAGTATAAGCTTCATTATTTCTCCCATTATCGTCTGCTATTTTTCGTCATAAAATATCTTATTCGTCACAGTTCGTGCGCGTCTAGAGGCGCGCAGGTATTGCTCAGAAAAATCGTGACTTTGTTGCTGAGGTAGCCGAATAATTGCTGCTATAAGCTGCAACACAGCAGGATCGTCTGGGACGACATCGACATTTAGTCCAGTCTTCCCGGTTGCTAATACGTTGAGATCACGAATCAATGACGCGCGATCCCAAGCTTCGATCAGTACACGAGCATCATCAGGATGCAGTAACCCGCATCTAGAAGCTTCTCGGATTGTTTTGATAGTTGATGGGCATCGTAGCTCGGGATAGCGTCCGGCATTCATCAGCTGAATAAGTTGCGCCGTCCATTCGACATCAGCTAGTCCGCCACGCCCGAGTTTTACATGTCGGCTCGGGTCAATTCCACGTGGAATTCGTTCCTTCTCCATCCGTATTTTCAACATCTGAATCTCACGTATATCATGTGGGCTTACACCATTTGCCGGGTAACGGAAACTGTTTATAGATGCAAACCAAGCGCTGGCTACTTCTTTGTCGCCACAACAGTATCGTGCGCGTAGTAGGGCTTGACGTTCCCAAGCGCTACCCCAGCGCTCGTAATAAGCGCGATACGATTCAACAGACCGGGCGATAGCGCCCTGTTTTCCTTCTGGTCTCAACTGGATATCGGTGACAATCGCCGGCTCGCTGCCAGCGTTCTTTAACAAAGCTAACGTCTCAGCGGCAACCCTTGTAGCTTCCGCGAGCGCATCGTCGTCGGTAGCCCCTGACGCAGGCTCATAGACAAAAATCACGTCTGCGTCCGAAACGTATCCAATTTCTTGGCCGCCTAAGCGTCCCAACGCAATGATCGCATAACGGGCGTCATGGGCAGTGTCGTGTTGTGCAGCAATTAAGGCTGCAGAAATCGCTAGATCAGTGATGTCACTTAATGCGACACGAACCTGCTGCGGAGTTATTATGCCAAGTGTCTGTCCGATAGCCATACGTAGTATTTCCCGACGGCGGAGGTATCGTCCGGCCATCGCTTTACTGAGCGGAGTGTTTCGGCGTTTGAGAAGCGCATGTAGCTCGTCGGTTAAATCGGCGGGACTGCGAGGGCTTAGCAGCCCATCGTCGTCAAGCCAAACAATAGCTTCTGGCAATGTGGGCAACATCTGAGCTATATAACGCGAGGTAGCGAGTAGGTACGCTAGGCGGGGAGCAACGAGTGCGCTATCTCTCAACAAACGCATATACCATGATGTCGAACCGAGTTTCTCAGATACATCACGGAAGGCATTCAGCCCGTGATCTGGTTCGGTTGCTTCCGCCATCCAACCGATCATAGCTGGCAAGACATGCCGTTGGATACTAGCAGTACGTGATAGTCCTTGGGTCAGCGCACGTAGATTCCGGAGGGCAGAATGCGGATCTTTAAATCCAATTGCAGATAACCGTTCTCGCGCTGCGTGTTCTTCGAGCACAACATTATCTGGGTCAAGCGACGCAAGCGATGGCAGCAACGGATGATAGAACATTGCGGTGTGCAGTTGCCGCACTTCATGGCGGATACGTTGCCATTGGTTTTCAAGCTCTTCCGAATCATAGCCCATAGCAGCCGCAACACGGCCTAACCGCGATAACGGTGGAATATCGTGGCTTCGTCGCAAACGCTGGAGCTGGATTCGATGCTCTAGCACCCGCAAGAAACGATAGTGATGGTCGAGTTTACCACCTGTTTCTCGGCCTATATATCCGCCCTCAACTAAGGCACTGATAGCGTCGAGTGTTTTCGCTACTCGTAGCGATGGATCGGTACGGCCATGTACTAGTTGCAGTAGTTGTACCGTAAATTCAATATCGCGTAAGCCTCCCGGTCCTAACTTTAACTGTCGATCTGCAATTTCCCGACGCAAATGTGCTTCGACACGTTGCCGCATATGTCGCACACTATCTACGAAGCCCCCTCTATTAGCTACCTCCCAGACCAACGGGTTTACGACAGCCATATATCGCCGCGATGCTTCATCATCAGGATCAAGTGGTCGCGCTTTAAGAAGAGCTTGGAATTCCCAAGGCTGAGCCCATCGTTCATAGTAGGCTTTATGAGACTCCACAGTTCGCACTAGCGGTCCATTTTTCCCTTCTGGCCGTAAGTTTGTGTCGAGTTCCCAAAGAGCCGGGATTGGTCCAGGACTACTAATGGCGTGGGTAAGCCAGGATGCGATTGCCGTTCCGATCCGGATTACTTCAGCGTCAGACACTTCTGGCTGAGCCGGTTCGGCAATGTAGATAACATCAACATCAGAAACATAGTTAAGCTCACGGGCACCTGTTTTGCCCATTGTGATGATGGAAAAATCAATAAGATTGGCACTAGGAACGAACCGATTAGCGAGGTTAAGGGCAGCTTGGAGCGTCTGGTCTACTAGTTGTGTTATCAGTTCACTGGCGGTAGAAACAAAAGCCACTGGATCGTCAGCGGTCAGATCATACGCGGCAATCGTTATGAGCCGACGGTAATAGGCTAATCTCAGTTCCTCAATCTGATTTTTCTCTGTCGGACTATATGATACCGACAACGGAGCGTCAGGTTGCTCGTGAAGTGCGTCAAGCAGATGCGGATGTACGATGAGTAAATCCGCGAGCGCGCTGGAAAATCCCATAATCGCACCGAGACGGTGGCACGAGACTGGATCAGCTAAGATTTGTGACCACAGTGCTTGGTTAGCCGGTGTTAGTGATTCAATCAGCCGCAAGAGGCTAGCCTCGGCTAACCCCGAATCTGCTGCGTACTGAAAGAATTCTGGACTCAAGTCGGGCATTAGTAATAGAGCCTGCGTTCAAAATCGGTAATTTGTTGCCGATATTCATGCCATTCGCGTTCTTTATTTCGTAAAAAGAAGTCGAAAGCGTCCTCGCCAAGCGTGGTCGCAACAAGTTCTGATTCTCGAGCGAGTGTTATCGCTGAGTGTAACGACGACGGCAATTCACCTATGCCCATGATATGACGTTCTTGATCGGACAAGGCGTTGATATTTGTATCGACAGACTCAGGCACCTCGTAATCGTTTTCGATGCCCGATAGTCCAGCATTGAGGATGACAGCGAACGCCAAATACGGGTTTGCTGCGGAGTCTAACGCCCGATATTCGATACGTGCACTATGGCCTTCTTTGGCGGAAAATGTTGGAACGCGCACGAGTGCACTGCGATTAGTTTTTCCCCAGGCAATATATGCCGGTGCCTCGTCCCCTGCCCATAACCGCTTATAGGAATTGACATGTTGGTTAGTGATTGCTGAGATTTCCCGGGAGTGACGGAGGATTCCAGCAACAAATTTTGTCCCTGTTTCTGATAAGTGATAGTCACGCAGTGGATCGTAGAAAGCATTCGTATTGCCTTCAAAAAGTGACATATGAATATGTAAGCCATTGCCAGGATGATGAATAAGTGGTTTCGGCATAAAAGATGCTTCGACACCTTGTGTTATTGCGACGTGTTCGACGACGGCGCGCAGACTCATCAGATTATCCGCCATTGTTAGGGAGTCAGCTACCCGCAAATCAATTTCGTTTTGTCCCGGGCCGGCTTCATGGTGCGAAAACTCTACCGGGATTCCAAGCTGTTCAAGTTCATGAATGGCCTGGGCACGGAAACTTTGTGCCAATGGGCGCGAGACATGGTCAAAATACGATCCGTGGTCGATAGGTACTGGTTCCCCATTCTGGTCTTGTTCGTGTTGGAACAAATAGAATTCTACTTCTGGGTGAACATGAAAGGTGAAACCTAGTTTTGCTGCCCGGTCGATTGCTCGCCGTAGAACTCCACGCGGGTCAGAGCGAGCTGGCTGATCATCTGGAGTATGGATATCGCAAAACATGCGGGCACATTTCTCACCTGATTCGTCCCACGGCAAAATGTGGAATGTTGAGGCATCTGGTTTTATCACCATATCTGCCTCATGGATACGTGACAGCCCTTCGACTGCTGACCCATCGAATCCAATCCCTTGAGTGAAAGCACCCTCAACTTCGGCAGGCGGAATCGCAACCGATTTCAATGTTCCTGAGACGTCAGTAAACCACAAGCGGATAAACTTAATATGATTATCTTCAATTATGGAAATGACATGCTCTTGTTGCTGATCCATCGGTGCCTCCCGCGTTACATACATCTTTCTATATTGTGCCATTGCATAGACCCAACAAGCTATAGAACTTAACCGTAATGGACTAGAATAGTACCTATTAAAAGGAAAGGTTCTACTTATGGCGATTAAGCGTGTGCGTGCTCATCATCTCGCTCAGATGAAGGCTGAAGGTACGCCAATAACAATGCTCACATCCTATGATGCGATAACTACTCGGATCTTTGACGAAGCTGGCACTGACATGTTGCTCGTTGGCGATTCCTACGCGAACGTGATGCTCGGATACGATTCAACAACCCAGGTGACCATCGATGACATGGTCTTAGCTACCGGAGCGGTTGCTCGGAATGCAAAACGTGCGTTCGTAGTTGCCGATCTTCCGTTTGGTGCATACGAAACTTCTCCGGCAGATGCCATCGCCAATTCGGTCAAGTTAATTCGTGCAGGCGCGTCTGCGGTCAAACTTGAAGGTGGCGTACGGATGGCCTCCACTATCCGTGCAATTGTTAATGCTGGCATCAACGTGGTAGCTCATGTTGGATACACGCCGCAATCTGAAAACGCTCTCGGCGGACCGCGAGTACAAGGCCGTGGTGATGCAGCAGAACAGATACGGCGTGATGCGCGAGCTGTTGAAGAAGCCGGCGCGATCGCCGTCGTTCTCGAATTGGTCCCGGCGCCCATTGCCACTGAAATCACTCGCGAACTAACGATCCCTACAATTGGAATTGGTGCTGGGGAAAACACTGATGGACAGGTTTTAGTCTGGACTGACATGGCTGGCATGACTGACTGGCAACCATCGTTTGTGAAAGTGTTTGGCAAAGTTGGTGCTGCTCTCAAAAATGCGGCTGAAGCCTACAATGTGGCTGTTCGCTCGCGCTCTTTCCCAGATGATGACCACCGGTTCAATCACTAGGCCGAATAGCTCATTGTTAAACCTCATCAACAGCAAATAAAGATTAGAATACGAGATATGCACGATCAACATTTCCTCACCCCAGGTACTCTCTCCCCACAACGGCACGTTCCTGAATCAATCGAACGCCCGGAATACATGTTCCATGATGGCCCCGAAGTCGTCACCGCATCTGATGTCAAGGATGCCGAAACTATTGAAAAAATTCGTATTTCTTCGCAAATTGCAGCTGACGCCCTCTACTTGGCTGGCGCAGCAGTTCGCCCTGGAGTGACAACTGATGAGCTTGATCGTATTGCGCACGAATACATGTGTGACATGGGAGCATATCCATCTTGTCTAGGCTATATGGGTTTTTCTAAATCAATTTGTACCTCCATTAATGAAGTCATTTGCCACGGTATCCCCGACTCAACCGAGCTACGCGAAGGCGATATCATCAATCTAGATGTCACTGCCTACAAGAACGGCGTTCACGGTGATACAAATGCGATGTTTTACGCCGGCGAAGTAGACCAAGAATCACGTGACTTGTGCGAGCGCACCTACAACGCCATGATGCGAGGTATTAAAGCCGTTAAACCCGGCCGCCGCGTTAATGTGATTGGACGTGTCATCGAATCTTATGCGAAACGCTTTGGATACGGTGACGTTGAAGATTTCACTGGCCACGGCGTCGGCGAAGCTTTCCACTCGGGTCTGATTATTCCGCATTACGATTCCGCACCAAATTTTGACGACGAAATAAAAGTTGGCATGGTTTTTACAGTAGAGCCTATGCTTACTCTCGGAACTCAAAAGTGGGATCAGTGGGATGACGGCTGGACAGTAGTAACTGCGGATCGTAAGCGGACCGCACAATGGGAGCATACAATCGTTGTCACGGAAACTGGTGCTGAGATTTTGACGCTCCCCACCCAAGGGCAGACCTCACCAGCAATGCCAACCGTATAATTCATTAATGTTTTCAAAGGAGAAACCATGGATCAAAAGCTAGCAAACGTTGCTATCGGGGTCGATATCGGCGGCTCTGGAATTAAAGGTTCAGTTGTCAATCTCGAAACCGGGGAACTTATCGGAGACGAGTTCCGGATACCAACTCCAGAAAACGCTGCACCCGAGGTAATCGCAGATATCGTACGCCAGGTAGTGGAGCATTTTGATACCTCGGTAGACACTCCGGTTGGGGTCACATTTCCCGCTCCAGTTATCAATGGCGTCTGCCCGATGATTGCCAATCTTAACCAAGATTTCGTTGGCATGAACGTTTCAGACCTGATGACTACACATGTTGGCCGCCCAGTTGTTGTTCTGAACGACGCCGATGCTGCCGGTCTTGCGGAAGCCGAATTCGGCGCAGCGCACAGCCAAGACGGCACAACTATTGTGTTGACGTTAGGAACTGGTATTGGTTCAGCGCTGGTGCGCGATGGTGTACTTGTGCCGAATACTGAGATGGGGCATTTGCTGTTACCTAATGGCCTCGAAGCCGAAAAGTGGGCAGCCTCGTCCATTCGTACAAAGGAAAATCTGTCGCTTGAGCAATGGGCCACTAGGTTGCAAGATGTACTTGATATGGTCGAGATGCTCTTCTCCCCCGATACACTCATCTTAGGTGGTGGAATTTCAACGCGTTTTGCAGAGTTCTCCGGATTCCTGTCTACTCGTGCTGATCTTGAACCAGCTCGGTTGTTTAATACTGCGGGGATTGCGGGAGCTGCGCTCGTAGCATCGCAAGAAGCGCAAGACTAAAGAAAAACTAGTTAGACGCGTGGGATAGCGAGCATCAGCTCGCTATCCCACGTTTCTTCATAAAAGGCGAATGAGTTGGCCGATACGCCGGGTTTTGTCCGCTTGAAAAACAAGCGTGGCGACCATCCATCTAGGCTTATCGTTACCAATAAGCTCAAGCAACCTACCCGCGTGCTCAACGGGACGCCTTAACGCACGCTGCTCGGTCTTGCTCTCGGTGGGGTTTACCATGCCGCAACGATCACTCGCTGCGCGGTGAGCTCTTACCTCGCCCTTTCACCCTTACCGCGTTACCGCGGCGGTTTACTTTCTGTGGCACTAGCCTGCGGGTCACCCCGAGTGGATGTTATCCACCACCGTTCCCTGTAGAGCCCGGACGTTCCTCGGGAGCTTGACGCTCACGCGGCCGCCTAGCCAACTTATTCGCATCTGCATCTTACCTCAGCTTTGCATAAACTGGGTACGTGCTTATTCTTTTACCGCCTTCTGAAGGCAAATCATCACCAGCAGCCGGACCCTCACTTGAGCTAGATTCACTGAGCTTTCCGAAGTTTAACGCTACCCGGTCGGTACTTGTTGATGAACTGATAGCCGTGTCACAACGCGAAGACGCTCTCGATATTTTGAAAGTTGGCGTACGAGTAGCCGACGACGTAGCCCGCCAAGCTGACTTGCGGAACGTACCTTGTGCACCAGCATACGAGGTCTATTCTGGGGTGCTCTTTAACGCGATGGATATGTCTCATGCCCATACGGCAGACTTGAACCGAGCTAATCAGCATGTCCTTATTTTTTCGGGGCTATTCGGCGTTAATCGACCTGCTGACATGATTCCAGCTTATCGGCTAGCCATGGGCATCTCGTTGCCGCAGTCAGGAAATACGAAAACGCTATGGAAAAAGGCGTTAGCGGATGCAGATTTTGGCGAGCAAGATTTAGTTATTGATGCACGGTCTGGCGCGTACCGAGTGTGGGATCCACCCACGCAGGCCGACCACGTCGTCGTCAATGCAGTTCGAATCAAAAACGGAAAACGTGTCGTAGTCTCACATAATGCTAAGCACTACCGTGGTCTGCTCGCTGGCGAGCTCATTCGTAATGAAGAAATGCCGAAAGACGCCGAAGAATTGGCCGATTTCGCTCATATTCTGATCGACCGTGGGCTCATCACCGGTGTTGAGCTAGACCCGCCGGGCAAGACTCGGGCCCTTACTCTAGTGGAAAATCTCGATCTCTGATTATGATGCAATCGTAATCTTCGGAGATATGGAACTGGTCTGGTTCTGCCTGGCGAATCTGAGCTATTTCGATAGGTGACAGTGCTACTCCCCCGCTCGTTGTTCCGTCTGGGCGCAACGCGATAACAGTTAGACCACCACTGTGCTGTGCACGCTCATAGGCTTGCTTAAGTTCTTTTGCCAGTGGCCGGTAGATCGAGTCACGGCGTAGTTCAAGATCGGTTATGTCGCGTTGAATAAGAGCGACTTCTTCTTCGAGCTGAGATCGTTTTTCCACCAGCGTTTTATTTAGAAATTCTCGACGGCCGAGTGCATCAGCACGCGTATTTTCGGCGTCTTCTAGCTGTTCGAGATAGCCGAATTCAGTCTCTTCGCGTTGTGCTAGTTGCTGTTTATTAGTATCGATTTCGCTTTGTAACGTCAGAAGCTGACGTGAATCCATACCAATGCCGGCGTTGAGACGGGATTCCTTATCGACGACGACGATACGCAGTTCCTCACTACGCGCACTGGCTTCTTCGAGTGCTTGCTGGATTTGAGTTGTATTGCGCTCAACATCGAGGATCTCTCGCCCCACTGCTGCGATCATGTTCATCAATTCGCTGATCTCAGATCGCAACGGGTGCTGGCTATCCTCACGGCGAAGCCGCGTGAGCTGAGAATCGAGGGTCACTACGTCAAGGAGTGATAATTGGTCTGCTCGAGGCGCGTAGTACATGATGAGATCCTATCGGTAACTAGTTATAGACGAAGTGACCATGGATCGGTCACGAGAGTAGAAATATATGTCTCAATGCCATCAATACCAGATATTGCCTGGACCATTGCCGGCAGTACCGGCCATTCGGAAGCAAAATGTGTCAATCCAATAAGTGAACATCCGCCAGCCCATAAATGATCAGATGCCGGATGATGGCGAAGATCCGCACAAATATAAACATCAGCTTTGGCTTGGTTTGCCGTCGTCAAAAATGAATCTCCCGATCCTGGGGAGACCGCAACCGTACGGACAATTTTTTCCGGGTCTCCGCCAACGAGGATGCCTGGCGCAGTCTCTGGAATTAGGGCTTTAATTCGTTCGGCAAGCTCGCGAACTGACATCGTCATCGGCAATTCGCCTACTCGGCCAATACCCAATTCTGGCTGGTTATCGTAGGGCTGGAGCGGGCGCATATTTTCCAAATTTAGCAGTGAGCCAAAAGCTACGGCCGAACCGGTAGCAGCTGCATCTGCATTAGTGTGGGCAGCAAATAACGCACAGTTGCTTTTAATAAGCTTATGTACCCACGATCCCTTCGCCGTCGACGTCGCTACGGTCGATGTGCCACGCAGATAAAGTGGATGGTGAGTGATAAGCATATCTGCGCCACGCTCAATAGCTTCGTCTACTGTTGCTTGGCATGGATCTACTGCAAATCCAATGCGAGACACGGGTTCCTGAGGGTCTCCAACAACTAATCCAACACGATCCCAATCTTCAGCTAGCCGAGCGGGGAAAGCACACTCCATCGTGGCCATAACATCTGCAACAGTGATCGACATAACTCCACATTATCGTAAAAACTGGTTAAGAAAAAATGGGGGAACTACCAGGTAGGCAGTTCCCCCTATAGGTTCTTTTAATGTTGCGGATTGTGGCCCTTAATCACCATTCCCATAATTCTTGCGTTGAATGCGATGAAGCGTGGGATCTGGCGCAACACGCTCTGTCGAAAACTGAGAACCTTCCGATCTGGCATGGGCGCTTTGGAAACGTCAAGGATTGGTTGAGCTGAGACGCTTTTTTCTGGTGTGTTATTCATAGTGGTTACTCCGGGATAAATGACCAGCCAAACTTGGCCTTTGCTTTATAAATGAACAGATAGTGGAGCATGAGTTTTACCCAATGCCCGTGCAAACCAATTTCGCCCTTGGTATGTTTCAAATCGCGCCCGGTTGGGTAACGATCGAAGTCTGGCACAATTGGACGCTGGGTCATCGCGGCGGCAGAACCCTTGAAGAGACCGGTTCCAGCTGACGCAACACAGGCTGCACCCATATCTGCCATAGAGGCGCGTTGTGCTGGGGCCTTCGGGTCTTTCAACCGGTTGGCGATTGTCACTGCAACTGCCTTACCCATCGCCCCAGATGGCATTCCGGTACGCGGTGGGGCTGGAGCGATTAGTGTGCCGTTCTTCGTCGTACGAGGCTTCGAGAGCTGATGCGGGGGCGCAAACGCAATGCCAACAGCGAAGATGTTGTCATAACCAGGAACTTGATACGTTGATGGCCAATCAGATGCTTTCCACTCTTCGTATGGTTTCTTGGTGTAGTCTGCATCGACTTTCATAAAGCCATTTGGCAAGAACATCTCTGATGTCTTGTCTTCGCCGTTACGCCCATAAGCTTTCAGACCTGCACCGCCGAACGGTGGCAACAGCATCGCAAAATCATAATGAAGTTCATGACGCTCGCCATCAAGCGTTTCATAATAAATGGTATCTTCATCAATCTTGTGCGGATGTGCACCGGTAATCGGTAGCACCCCGCGCTCACGATACAGAGATTCAGTAAGGATTCGTGCGTCAGTCTTATAACCGTTCTCCAAGAAAGTCATGCCACCAATACCGAAATCACCTAGTTCAGCTTCATTAGTGAAGTAAATGATGTCTGCCTTATCTCGAACACCAGCTTGGCGGACAGTGTGTTCAACGTTGAACGTGTATTCGAAAGCTGCTCCTTCACAGGTACATGTACCGTGTCCAGTTCCGATGACGAGTGTTTGCCGCTGCCCCGCCTTCATTTTTGCAATGGCTTTCTCGAGCTCTTTAGAAGCATGATCTGCGTGGTCTGCAGTGCATACTGAAACAGTATTGCCAGCATCTGGCCCTAAACCTTCAGTAGCGCCGAAATTCAGCTTCGGACCCGTTGCGTTAATAACGAAGTCGTAGTAAATGTTTTCAGTTTGCCCACGACGCTGGTCAGATGTGTGCTCTACGGTAACAAATGGACGCGGATCTTCGCCTTTCCCATCAGGGTGCAATTCGGTTGCCCGTGCCTGCGTAAACTCAATCTTCTGCTTCTTGTACACCTTGGCGAGCGGGAAAAGAACTTTACTCTTTGGCATTTCCCCTGTTCCGACCCAAATATTTGATGGGATCCAATTCCACAGCGAATTGGGTGAAACTACGTGGATAGAATGCTTCTTTCCGACTAGTCGTTTTAGATGGAGCGCAGCAGTGTGCCCCGAAACGCCAGCGCCAAGTACAACGATCTTTGCCATCTTTACCTCCAAATCAGTGTTGCCTCGGTCACCTCTAACCATACAACCATAAGTCTTTTACGTAAACTTGACTCTGCTATTATACGGAATCGAGTTTTCCGAGTTTACCTGACCTCACTACGTCCCTAAGCCACATTTCACTCAGTTCAATTACACTTCGCCCCAAAAGTAAGACGAAATCGCGCCACGGAGCGATGGAACTTTGGCGAAATAGCACGATTTCCGCTCATCTCAATTATATTAGTTGACTTTTCAATAGTCATGTATTAAATTATATCTTGTTGGTACGAAACAAAACTTTCGAATAGTAAACTCGATTCTCATTAAGGACAACATATGACCGCTCTTAAAGACCTCAACGGCAAGTTCATCATCGATTCCGTTCACTCCCGCCTTGGCTTCGTGGCACGCCACGCAATGGTAACCAAAGTCCGTGGCAACTTCGACGAGTTCGAAGGATTTGCGGAGGGTGACGCTGCCGCACCCGAAAACGGTGTCATTGAAGTCACCATTAAGTCAGACTCAATCAACACCTCCAACTCGATGCGCGACAATCACCTTCGCTCCGATGACTTCTTCGGTTCTGACACCTACCCAACTATTACTTTCCGTTCAACCGACATCAAAGTAGTTGACGAAGAAACCGTTGAAATTACTGGTGATTTCACCATCCGCGGCACAACAAAGTCAATCACCATTCCATTCGAATTCGGCGGCGCAATTATTGACCACGAGGGCAAGCTCCGTGTTGGTTTCGAAGGCGCCACAGACATCTCCCGCAAAGAGTTCGGCATCACCTGGAACGGCGCACTCGAAGCTGGCGGCGTCATGGTTTCCGACAAGATCAAGCTTGAGCTTGAGCTCGCTTTGGTTAAAGAAGCCTGAGCTACTGTTTTAAAAATACGAAAATGACGACGTTGGGGCGCCATCACGGCGCCCCACTCGTTTAGTACGTCCTTCGAAAGGTCTCATCGTCATGTCTATGCAATTCGGCGTATTCTCCGTTTCTGATATCACAACTGATCCTACAACCGGCAACACTCCATCCGAAGACGAGCGAATTAAAGCAGCAGTAGAAATTGCCCAGCACGTCGAAGACGCTGGCCTGGACGTTTATGCCATCGGCGAACACCATAATCCGCCGTTCTTCTCTTCTTCTCCAACAACTATTCTCGGCTATATTGCTGCTTCAACGAAGAAAATTACGTTATCGACGTCGACAACCTTGATCACCACTAACGATCCGGTCAAAATCGCTGAAGATTACGCAATGTTGCAGCACCTTGCCGATGGCCGTGTTGATCTGATGATGGGCCGTGGTAACACAGGTCCGGTCTATCCCTGGTTCGGCCAAGATATCCGGCAAGGTATTCCACTCGCCGTGGAGAACTACGGTCTTCTGCGCCAGCTATGGGACAACTACGAAGTGAACTGGGAAGGAAAATTCCGCACTCCGCTACGCGGATTCACCTCTACCCCGCGCCCTCTAGACAATGTTGCTCCGTTCGTCTGGCATGGCTCCATTCGTTCCCCCGAAATCGCCGAACTCGCAGCATATTATGGCGATGGCTTCTTCCATAACAATATCTTCTGGCCAATGAGCCACACCAAGCGCATGATCGCGCTATATCGTCAGCGCTATGCACACTACGGGCACGGTACCGCAGAGCAAGCAATCGTCGGCTTGGGCGGACAGTTCTATATGGCGAAAGATTCCCAAACTGCTAAGCGGGAATTCCGTCCATACTTTGACAATGCTCCGGTGTACGGCCACGGCCCGACGATGGAAGAATTCACATCGCAGACCCCGCTCACCGTTGGCTCGCCACAAGAAGTCATCGATCGCACGCTGGGCTTCCGAGAACATGTTGGCGATTATCAACGTCAACTCTTCCTCATTGATCACGCTGGTTTACCATTAGCAAAGGTCCATGAGCAGATCGACTATCTCGGTGAAATTGTCCCAGTGCTGCGCAAAGAATTCGACGCAATGCGCAAGCCAGGCGTACCAGATGCACCAACACATGCCGCTCGAGTAGCAGCACGCGGTCCGATCAAGCTTGACGGTACCGGTCAGGCAATAGTTGACGACGTTACCGGTGGCTCATTTTATGAGCAACAAGCTAACGACGACGCTGCGGTTCGCCATGCGGACAACCTCATTAACCCCCAAAAGTAAGAAGGAATACTCGTGAAAGTTGTTGTCGTTTCAGCTTCGCTCTCAGAGTCTTCAACTACAAGCACACTTGGGCGAAAACTCGCGCAAGCCACTGTCAACGCCGCGACGAATGCAACATTTTCGATTATCGAGCTACGCCATGTGGCAGTCGCGGTAACGAACGCCGTGCTCACTGGATTCCCATCGCCTGAGCTGGAAGCAGTGTTCGACGACGTCGCCCAGGCAGATGCAATCATCGCAGTAACTCCAGCTTATAACGCATCGTATTCTGGACTATTTAAACTGTTTTTCGATGTGTTACCGGAGGATACGCTACAAGGTAAGCCCGTGGCGATTGGAGTCACCGGTGGTACACCACGCCATTCATTGGTGACAGAACATGCAGTTCGGCCGCTATTTAGCTATCTACACGCCGTTGTTGTGCCAACAGCAGTATATGCCGCCACTGAAGACTTTGGCGTGGCGGCGTACGATTCAGATGGTCATGATGGCTCTGCGCTCGAACGCCGTATCAATCGGACTGGACAAGAACTGGCCAGGTTGGCGGATATCAGTGCTAAGCCGAAAGCGACAACATCAGATGACACTGATGACGCCACTTCGTTGTTCGCTGATTTTGTCCCATTCGATCAAATGTAATCGTATAAATAAAGAGGAGGCTCACCCGTTTGGGTGAGCCTCCTCTTGTTGGTGGACCCTACCGGACTCGAACCGATGACACACGCGGTGTAAACGCGTTGCTCTACCAACTGAGCTAAGAGTCCGAGAGATAGCTTAGCCCGGATATGGACCTATGTCAAAATCAAAATCAACGAGAACGCGAAACTGTGATGCGGTACGCAGTCCAGTGAGAGCCAATTCCCATTGAACTAGTAACGGACATGCCCGCAGTCGTGGCCGCATCATTAACAATATCTGTTGGCACATGTAGCTTTTCCCGGGGAGCTGGAACCACGAGCCACACAACAGAAAGGTCGGAATCTAGCGACGCAGCTGCATCAACGAGATAATCAGTCAGATCATCTACATCACCATCATCGGAACGCCACCATGCCAGGACACCGTCGGCTACACCTCGATAATCTTCATCTTCAAGCTCAATACCTGTGGCGGTTTCGATAGCTTCACGTAGTTCGAATGCGACGTCGTCGTCATAACCGAACTCTTGAACAATCGCTCCTTGACCAAAACCGTATGCCTTGCCGGCAGTAGACCCGGACACCGGACCTTCCTTTCATGTGGTGGCTGTAAAGCCTGGGAAAAACATACAGATGTATGTCCAGTCACCATTCTAGGCAAGTCTTTACCCTCAGCGCATCTCCACACACACAGGAATTAAGGGCGTAAGTTCCGACTAATCGGGCTACCATCTGACCTAAGTGTGGTATTCGAACCACAATTATCGTTCATACATAGGACTGAATGCCTATTTCGCGGTAGATTAAAAGTAGCGCATCGAAGCACTAGGACTCGCAAATGTCTACTGCGAAGATGCAAGTTAACAACTAGCGAGGGAGATGGCATGAGCTCACAGCCCACCAAGCCGCTTTTGAACGGCATTTACAACCGCATTCCTGATATAGACCCGGAAGAAACCCGCGAATGGCTCGATTCACTCGATGGTTTAATTGACGAAAAGGGCGGTCCGCGAACCCGCTACTTGCTCATGGAATTAAAACGCCGCGCTCACGAACGCGGTATCCAGGTTCCACACAACATCGTTACCCCGTACATCAATACCATCGCGTCTGAAGATGAGCCTTTCTACCCAGGCGATGAAAAACTCGAACGCGAATTCCGGCGTTGGACCCGCTGGAACGCAGCCGTCCAAGTAACTCGGCAACAACGTGCTGGTATCGGCGTTGGTGGCCATATTTCCTCTTATGCAGCCCAAGCCACCTTGTACGAAGTCGGCCATAACTGGTTTTTCCGTGGCAAGAATGCCGAAGGTGGCGGAGACCAGATTTATTTCCAAGGCCACTCCTCCCCCGGAAACTACGCACGCGCATATCTTGAGGGCCGTTTGTCCGAAGCTGATCTCGATTCATTCCGTCAGCAAGCCTCACGCCAGTCAGGTGGACGCGGGATCCCTTCCTATCCGCACCCCCGTCAAATGGATGATTTCTGGGAGTTCCCAACCGTTTCACTCGGCTTGGGACCCATCTCAGCCATTTACCAAGCATGGTATAACCGCTATCTTGAAGGCCGTGGAATAAAAGACACGTCCAAGCAACACGTCTGGGCATTCATGGGCGACGGCGAAATGGACGAAGTCGAATCCCGTGGCGTTCTTCACCTGGCCGCATCACAGCAACTCGATAACCTAACCTTCGTTGTGAACTGTAACCTGCAACGTCTCGATGGTCCAGTTCGCGGAAATGGCAAGATCATCCAGGAGCTAGAGGCCTCGTTCAAGGGAGCGGGCTGGAATGTGATTAAGGTTATCTGGGGCCGTGAATGGGACGAACTCCTCGCCGCCGATAAAGATAACGCACTGGTCAACATCATGAATGACACCGTTGACGGCGACTACCAGACATTCAAGGCTAACGATGGTTCATACATCAGAGAGCACTTCTTTGGTCGAGATCCACGGACTAAAGCAATGGTTGCGGACTGGAGTGACGAAAAGATTTGGCGACTCAAGCGTGGCGGACACGATTACCACAAGGTTTACGCCGCATATAAGGCAGCAACCGAACATAAGGGTGCGCCAACAGTTATCCTCGCCCACACGGTCAAGGGATATGTCCTCGGCTCCAACTTCGCCGGTCGTAACTCCACTCACCAGATGAAGAAGCTTAATTCTGATGACCTTAAGTTACTACGCGACACCTTGCACCTTGAAATCCCAGATTCGCAGCTCGACGATCCTTACAACGCGCCATATTACAAGCCGGATCCGCACCATCCAGCACTAGAGTATGTGCTCGATCGTCGTCGTCAACTCGGTGGATTCGTGCCGCAACGTCGCGTCGTCGAACAAGGCATTGCCCTACCGCCGGAAAAGCCGTTCGATGGTATCCGCGCCGGCTCAGGCAAGCAAAAGGTTGCAACCACCATGGCATTCGTCCGAATGCTCAAGGATCTCCTGCGCGACAAGGAATTCGGCAAGCATATTGTTCCGATTATTCCAGACGAAGCACGCACATTCGGTCTTGATGCAATCTTCCCGTCAGCAAAGATTTTCAACATCCAAGGACAGAACTACACTGCCGTTGATTCCGAACTCTTGCTCTCGTATAAGGAATCTGAATCCGGACAGATTCTGCACACCGGCATTACCGAAGCGGGTTCCACTGCAGCATTCACTGCCGTAGGAACATCTTACGCCACTCACGGCATTCCGATGATTCCGGTCTATATCTTCTATTCGATGTTTGGTTTCCAGCGCACTGCTGATCAGTTCTGGGCTGCTGCTGATCAGCTCACCCGCGGTTTCATCATGGGTGCTACGGCTGGCCGAACCACACTTACTGGCGAAGGCCTACAGCACTTGGATGGCCACTCGCACGTTATCGCATCCACCAACCCCGCTATCGTCCAATATGATCCAGCTTACGCATACGAAATAAGCCACATCGTTAAAGACGGCATCAAGCGCATGTACGGCGACGGTTCAGACGGCCGTGATCAAAACGTCATGTACTACATCACGGTCTACAACGAGCCAATCCACCAGCCGGCAGAGCCAGAAGGCTTGGACATTGATGGGCTGCTGAAAGGTCTGTACAAGCTCGACGCTGGCGAAGGCGATGGACCAGAAGTTCAACTCTTTGCTTCAGGCGTTGGCGTTCCTTGGATTCGTGAAGCTCGCGAAATGCTCCGCGATGACTGGGGTGTCAAGGCGACCACATGGTCAGTGACTTCCTTCTACGAACTCCGCAAGGACGGTCTAGCAGTAGACGAACATAACTTCCTCCATCCAGAAGAAGCTCCTCGTGAAGCCTATCTGACCTCGGTTCTCAAGAATACGAATGGTCCAGTTATCGCAACCTCTGATTTTGAAAAGCAGGTTCAAGACTCTATTCGCCCATGGGTTCCGAACGACTATTACGTCCTTGGCGCAAATGGCTTCGGCTTCTCCGATATGCGAGCAGCGGCACGACGTGACTTCAAGATCGATTCCGCATCAGTCGTTGTTCGCGCCCTGCAAGCTCTTGCTGATCGTGGCGAGATCGACCGCTCTGTTATCAAGCAGGCAATCGATAAGTATGATCTGTTCAACCCGAATGCGGGAACCTCTGGTATTTCAGATCCACACGAAGTTGCTTGATCTCTTCTTCTGAGGGGTGGGGCTATCAGCTACCAGCTGATAGCCCCACCCTCATTTCAGGATGCTCTCGCAGATACTGCAGAGTAGCCTTAGGAGAGATAGTTGAAAATAGGGGGATTTGTGACACTGATTCGGCTCGTTTGGAAATATTTACGTAGCAAAAAGTCCGTGCTGGCACTCATTGTCACGTTGCAATTTGCCCAAGTCTTACTGAGCTTATGGCTACCAAACCTCAACGCTCATATTATTGATGATGGAATCATCGCCGGTGACACCACATATATCTGGACTACTGGGCTTCTGATGCTTGGGGTTTCCCTTGCCCAGATTCTTTGTATCTCAGCGGCAATGTACGTCAGTGCACGAACAGCCATAGGCGTTGGAAAAGAATTGCGAGCCGATGCATTCCGCCACGTCCAGACCTTTTCTGCAACTGAACAACACCGCTTCGGAGCCTCAACGCTCATCACCCGAGCCACCAACGATATCACCCAAATCCAAAGCATCCTTCTTAACAGTTTTGCAATCCTGATCATGGCGCCGCTACTAGGCATTGGCGGCGTAGTCATGGCAGTCCTAGAAGATCCTCCACTCTCTTTGCTGTTGCTCGTCGTCGTTCCGTTACTATCAGTTTTGATTATTGGAACGATGCGCATGCTCGTTCCACGATCCGTATTGCAACAACAGCGAATAGACAAAATTAATACCCTACTTCGTGAGCAACTCATCGGTGTCCGTGTCATCCGAGCTTTTACGCAAGAAAAAACAGTTGCTCACAAATTCGAGCAGGCCAACCTCAATCTACGCAAAGTTTGGCTAGAGATCGGTTTACTGTGGGCATTCCTGATGCCAACCGCGCAACTCGTCGTCGGAATTTCCTCGGTTGGTGTGGTCTGGTTTGGTGGACATCGCATCGCCGCCGGTTTGATGAATGTTGGCGCGTTGACTGCCTACATCTCATATCTCATGATGATTATGGGCGCAGTTATGATGTCCGGGTTCATGGTCATGCTCTTTCCTCGCGGGCAAGTCTCTGCCGGACGCCTAGCCGAGATATTTAGTACCACATCATCTATTGCGAACAGCTCACAGCCGGCAGCAATTCCGGCCCGCCCGCGTACGTTCCAGCTGAACAACGTATCACTGAAGTACCCCGGAGCTGAGCGAGGCGTACTATCGCACATCACTATCGATCTGTCTCCAGGGAAAACAGTTGCGTTGATCGGCTCTACTGGCTCAGGGAAATCTTCAATTCTCAAGCTCATCCCGCGTCTTATGGACCCGACCAGTGGTTCGGTAACACTCAACGGAACAGACATCAGAGATCTAGACCTTACTCAGTTACGTTCCATCATTGCGTTTGTACCCCAAAAGTCATTCCTATTTGCCGGGACGATTGCGTCTAATGTTGCTGGACAGGCACGTCCAACCGAGGATATCGATGCCGAACGGGTACGTACCGCGCTACAAGCAGCACAAGCATGGGAGTTCGTCGCCGATCTTGATAAGACAATTGATGCCGCCGTCGAATCTGGCGGAGTCAATTTCTCCGGAGGGCAACGCCAGCGCCTTGCAATCGCGCGGGCGCTCTATCGTTGCCTGCCAGATCAGAATGGGCAGCGTCAAGCCGATCTATTAGTGTTCGATGATTCTTTCTCTGCACTAGACAACGCCACTGACTCCCGTCTGAGATCTGCGTTGCGCTCATATGTTGGGGATATTGCTATCCTCATTGTCGGACAGCGGGTATCATCTATTCGCCATGCTGATGTCATCCATGTTCTGGATGAAGGTCAGATCGTTGGATCTGGAACTCATGATCACCTGCGCGAATCGAACGAAACGTATCAAGAAATTCTCGCATCCCAAATGAGTGAAGAGGAGGCATACTAATGGCGCGCTTTGGCTCTTTTGAGGAACCGACGAAGGACATGAAAGGTGCTCTCAGGCGTCTAGCTCGTATGTTCCGATCCGAATTGTTACGGATTATAGGTGTGCTAGTTTTGACACTAGTGGGAACTTTAGCGATGCTACTGACTCCTAAACTGCTCGGCGACGCAACAAATATGGTTGTTGATGGTATCGCCAGCGGCTCGGGAGTTGATTTTAGCAGTCTCGGACGACTCGCCTTAATTATTATCGGTTTGTACGCTCTGCACGCCGTTGCAAATTTTTCGGGCGGCGCACTAGCGCGTATTTCCGTGCAGAATCTCGGATCACGTTTACGCCGTGACGCGCAAGAAAAAATCGATCGTCTTCCGCTGGCCTATATAGATAAACAAGCCCGCGGAGATCTGCTCTCCCGGGTAACAAACGATATCGACAACATCGTTCAAACACTCATGCAGACTCTGGGACAGTCATTCTATGCGTTGTACATGGTAATCGGTGTGCTATCAATGATGTTCTATCTATCGTGGTCGTTAGCTCTGTGGTCACTATTCGTGGTTCCTTTTGGTTTGCTCGCAATTACACGTATTCTCAAGCGTTCTAAACCAGCCTTCCGGGAACAGTGGAAGCGCACCGGCGATGTATCAACCATTATTGAACAGACTTTTACCGGGCATGATGTGGTAGCCATCTATGGTATGGAAGATGACATCAATGTGGCGTTTGATGATGCCAACGAGAAGTTGTTTGCTGCTGGATTCCGCGGCTATTTCCTCTCGATGCTTGCTCAACCACTTATGGGCTTAGTATCAAATTTATCCTTTGTAGTTATTGCTGTAGTTGGCGGTATCCAGGTTCTGCATGGCACGCTCACTATTGGCGGTATTCAGGCCTTCATTCAATACTCACGGCAACTAAATAATCCGGTGGCAATGATTGCATCGATGGCTAATATGTTGCAGTCGGCGGCAGCATCGAGCGAGCGACTCTTTGATTTTCTGGATACAGCGGATATTTCCGCTGATGTTTCTGAACAGTTGCCACCTTTTGGCGAGCGCGGCACTATTGAATTCCGAGGCGTTGATTTCAGCTATGAACCTGGAAAACCTGTGATTCAGAATCTGAATCTCAAGGTAGAACGTGGCAGTCAGGTGGCTATTGTTGGCCCGACGGGAGCTGGGAAAACAACACTTGTTAATCTGCTTATGCGCTTCTATAACATTGATTCTGGCGCCATCTGCATAGACGACGTCGACATTCGTTCCTACTCACGCCAATCACTACGCGCCCGAACTGGAATGGTTTTGCAAGATACATGGCTTTTTGATGGAACGATTGCTGAGAATATCGGTTTCGGTGCCAAAAACGCGACGTTTGACGACGTCGTCGCTGCTGCACAAGCAACCGGAGTCGATCATCTGATCCGCCAGCTACCGGATGGATACAACACTCACATTGACGATAATGACGGAACGTTGTCCACCGGAGAAAAACAGCTAGTCACGATCGCCCGCGCGTATCTTGCTGATCCAGATATCCTGATCTTGGACGAAGCAACGTCATCAGTTGATACCCGCACGGAAATGCTTGTTCAACACGCAATGGGTGAGCTTCGTCAGGGACGGACCTCATTTGTGATCGCCCATCGTTTATCAACAATTCGTGACGCAGATATCATCCTTGTTATGGTTAATGGAAATGTCGTTGAGCAGGGAGACCACCACCAACTTATGGCAAGCCGCGGCGCTTACTACGATCTATATCAAGCGCAATTTACAGGCTCGTCAGAAGCTGAGTAAGCTCTTCGACGGTTGACACATGCCGCCAAGCATGTTTCTTCTCGGCGTCGTCGCCCTCTCCCCAATCCACGAGGATTGTTCGGATGCCGTGCACCGCAGCCCCATAAGTGTCGAAGTTCCGATCGCCAACCATCACCACGTCTGTGCGCACCGGACGGTCAAACCATTCGGTTCCTAGTGGCATTTCCGGAAGCCGGTCCTGTCCATCAAGAATTCCGAGTTGTTCCAGCTCAGTTATCGCGGTACCGACGACGTGATGCTTATGGGTACGCCCCAGTTCAGGTTCCGATCCGCAAATGATATCGAACGACGACGCTATCCCGGTCACTTCGCACACATGTTTTGCGGACCTACGCAATTTGGATGTAGCAGTGGCGGATCGCAATCCGCTATCTCTAACCGCCGTAAGCATATCGGCAACGCCAGGGAAAAGCGGCGTATCATCCATATAGACATCGTAATACTCACGGTACTTGTCAATATAAGACGAAACTTCCGAAGCAGGAACATCGAGTTCGACGAACGTGTCTTCAAGCGGTGGCCCCACAAAGCGGGAATACGATGATTCCGGAAGGTCTAAGCCGGATTTTTCTCGCATGACGTATGCCAACGTAGTCCGGATCAGTGGCGCAGAATCAGTAAGCGTGCCGTCAATATCGAATAAAACCGCACGTAGCGAAGAATTCATAGGTTATAAAGTCTTTCGTTAATCAAACATCGTGGTATCGCCGGCACCATACCGGGCAATAGTGACTTGACCATCGCTCATATCGAGAACCGTAGTAGGTCCGTCTTCTCCCACTGGGCCTTCAACAACGACATCAAGTGCATTGCCTAGAGTATCAGCAATTTCCCATCCTTGACTCATTGGTTCCGACTCACCCGGCAGAATCAGCGTTGACGATAATAGGGGCTCGCCAAGCGTATCAACAATAGCTTGAGTGATCTTATGGTCAGGGATGCGCACACCAACTGTTGCTTTTTTAGCATTGAGGGTCATCCGCGGTACTTCTTTTGTCCCCTTGAGGATGAAAGTATAAGGCCCAGGGGTCAGTGACTTCACAAGCCGGAACGTTGCATTGTCAACGATAACCAGCTGGCCCAGTTGCGCAAAGTTATGGCATAGCAACGTAAAATGATGCTTATCCCCCACCTGACGAATTCGTCGTATTCTATCTAAACCATCTTTGTTCGCCAATGTACATGCGATCGCATATCCCGAATCCGTAGGCAGGGCAATCACTTCGCCACGGCGGAGCCGATCAACTACCTTGTCAACCAGACGCTGCTGTGGATCTTCCGGATGAATATCAACGTACCATGCCATGGTTATCTTCTTTCTTCACTCTGCTTCAGCAATGAAAGCGTGCAAATCCAACACGTCCTGGTTCCCTGGATGATGCTCCTCTAGCACTGTCAAGAAACGCTGTGCATCTGAGATTTTCCCCGTTTCCACTGCAGCTTTAATAAGTTCTATGCCAACATCCGGGATATCGTTTTCCGGATTCCAACGTCCCATTCCCACCTGCATCGCAGTGTCGGGCTGGTCAGCTTCCACTAAGAGGTGGATTCCTTCAGCGAGCGCTCTTCCAGATTCCTCGCGGGCAGCAGCTACCTCAATTTGATGAACCGCAGCAGCTGGATCGTCGTCGATCGTGATCTTTGCTAACTGAATTAACGGATACCACGCCCGGGAATCAGAAGCAAGATCTTCAGATAAGGCCAACAAGACTAGCTTCACTGGAGTTTTCCGATGCTGAACATCATCAGCAGTTAGCGGATCTGCAGTAGGACTTGACTGTCCTAACTTACGAATAAGAGAGATGAGTTCTTCGAAAGCCTCTTGATTGTTAGGATCTGAGTCAAGATCAACACGCAGCTGTCCAGCCCGATCCACCAGCGGTGATGATTCTTCTGCAAGTTGTTCTATAAGATCTATAAAAGCCATACTTACAGCCTATAGTATTTAGAGTATTGAGATGTGATGAATCGGGGAAAATTATGGAAGACACCAAGCCACAAGATCTAGCATTGGCACGTATTAGGGTGGCACTTGATGAGATTGCCCCAGAAATTCCAGATAGCGAAATTATTCCCAGCGCTCGATTACGACAAGATTTGCGTCTGGACGAAGTTAGCGTATGGGCACTAGTGACTAATGTAGAAATGTTGTCTAAGAAGCATATTTCCGACACCGTAGCACAGCATTTTGGCACGGTAGCGGACGTTATTGAAGCGATTGCTGATGAACCTAAGCGTGCCGCGGAGGAAGACACACGCGATGTAGCATCAGCAGTTGCTGATTTGGCGTCGTTATTTAGCCAGCGCTAACCAACTCGGTGTAGCCATCGCACCGGCGCTCCAGCACCTGCATAACGAAAGACTTCTAATTCATCATCCCACGCAGTACCCAAAGCGATATCGAGCATCCGGCGCATCTCCTGCGGATCATCCCCGGCTTGTTCCAGCGCTGCTCGCACTCGATTTTCTGGAACGACGACGTTCCCTAGTAGGTCGGTCTGCGCATAAAAAATTCCGAGACCAGGAGTACACGACCACCGGCCACCATCAGATATGGGCGATGCTTCTTCGGTAATTTCGAAACGAAGGTGCTCCCAACCGCCCAGCGCAGATGCGATAGCGGCACCAGTACCAACTTCGCCAGTCCATGACACTTCACCACGGTTCATTGATGGTACTGCTGGCTGCGCAGTCCATTCGAAATGAACAGGATATCCGAGCAAACTTCCAACCGCCCATTCAACGTGAGGTTGAACAGCCGGTGTGACTGAGTGGATGAAAATAACTCCACGAGTAGTATATTTTTGTTTCACCATGACCTCCTGAATTAGGTGAGATTCCCCGTAACACCTAACAAAATGAGGTCATTAGATACTTACACTATGCCACAGTTCAGCAAAACTTGGAAGAACAAAACGCTTCCTTTACTATCGCTGTGGCAAAGCCTGTCGAAAAATATCCGCCACAGTTGGAGCCGTGAATGTAAAACCCGCATCCAATAGTGCAACTGGCACCACTCGTTGCGAAGCCATAACAGTCTCCCCGATCGCATGTGGAAACAGCCACGAAAGCGGTTTTAATGGTATCCGAATAACAGCCGGACGATGGAGATGCCGAGCTAACAGCGCATTCCATTCTTGGTTTCGAACTGGTTGCGGACACACTGCATTGATCGGCCCGTGTAACACCGGATGGACCACGGCATACAGAATTGCGCGCACATGGTCAATCAACGAGATAGTGGACATCCATGCTGATCCATCGGAAAGCGGACCACCTAAACCGGCGCGATAGAGGTGCTGAAGAATTCCGAGCATACCGCCGTCGGCTCCCATTACCAAACCCGTTCGAATCATCACGGTTCGCACACCGGCTTCATCTTCACAACGTTGTGCACAAGATTCCCATGACGAACACAAGTCAGCGAGAAATCCAGTCCCACTCGGCATACCTTCATTAAGAACCAAATCCCCTGAATCCGATTCATAAAAACCAATAGCACTGCCAGAAATGAAACACTCCGGGCGTTCCTCGTCGGAAAGCCGTTTGATTCCTTCTACAAGAGTCTGAACAGAATCGATTCGCGAATTCCATAATAGTTTTTTGTAGGATTTAGTCCATGCTTTGCCAATCAGTGGAGCACCGTTAAGACAAATGACGCCAGTAGCACCCGCCATGACAGTCTCATCGACTTTGTGCGCTGACGGATCCCAGACAACATCAGTGCAGTATGACGGAGTCTCAGAAGGCAGCGAGCGCACTAAACGCGTCACGTGATAACCAGCAGACACTGCAGCTTTCACTAAATGTGATCCGATAAAACCAGTTGCCCCGGCGATAACGAGAGTTGGTCGTGATGTATTCATTTGCTAGACCTTAATGCTGTCAATGCTTCTTTTCTTAAGTGCCGTTCTAGGCGGTCAACGTATATGTGACCATCTAAATGATCACATTCGTGCTGGATAAGGCGGCCCCAGATTTCTTCACCTTCAACAACAACTTTATTTCCCTGTAAATCGATGCCTTCAGCTCGTGCATACCATGGACGTCGACACGGATACCATAAGTCTGGAACGGATAGACAGCCTTCATCGCCATCTTGCGTTTCGTCAGATGTTTCCACAATCATCGGGTTGAGTATGTAGCCTGTATTCCCATCGATATTCCACGAAAATGCACGATAAGATACACCAATTTGATTCGCAGCCAACCCAGCTCTGCCGGGCTCCTGAACATTCTCCATCAAGTCGCGAACAAGCTGCTCAATACCTGGCGTGATGCGCGTAATCGGATCACATACGCTCCGCAGGACTGGATCGCCAATTATTCGGATTTCTCGGTAACTCATACCTTCTATTCTTGCACATTGGCGCAACATAGAGAATAACGCACCGTGTCTGCAACTCTTGTCCTGACAATATGCGACATTGTTTGTACTAATTGACGCCAAAATATCGTACGGTTTTCTAAAATCGTCCGGTAGGATTACCTGCGTGACCCGTAGACAATTAGACGGAGTAATCGTGAAAGATACAGTTCAACGGCCCTACCCGCTCTCGCGCTATATAAAAGCTTGGGCAGTGCATGCCTTCACTATGACAGGCGTCATATGGGTAATCTTGGCAACCCGTGCTCTAATGCTTAATGACTATAAGATGATGTGGCTTTGGCTAGGCATCGCATTAGTTGTCGATGCTGCGGATGGGCCAATGGCTCGTAAAGCGAAAGTTATCGAAGTAGTGCCGTGGTTCTCGGGTACGATGATGGATAATATCGTTGACTATATGACGTGGACTATGGTTCCAGTGGTTTTCATGGCAGAAGTACTCCCCTTTGGCGGCGAGTATTTTGCTATTGGCGCCGCTAGCCTCGCAGCCACATCCTCGATGTTCTGTTACGCCAATACTAAGATGAAATCATCCGACTGGTACTTCGTGGGGTTCCCCGCAGCGTGGAACATCGTTATCGTCATTTTGTGGTTGTTTGGCACACCAGCCTTCTTTAATTGGATTGCGGTTATAGCATTTACTATTCTTGCTGTCATTCCGTGGAAGTGGGTACACCCATTCCGCGTCAAGCACCTAAGAATTTTTAATGCGCTTGCGGCTATCACTTGGGTAGCTATCACCGCGCTTTGGGTGATCATATATCCAGTTACACCTCTGTGGATCCTTATCCCGTGGTGGATCTCTGGCCTATGGCTACTAGTTGCTGGCGCTATTCGAACGTGGCGTGATCGACCTGACCCAGAAGCACTGGTAGAGTCCATGCACTAAGCAAAACCCAACAAACATTTCCCATCAAACTAAGACATAGACTGATAAGAAAGATGCCGCGCATTCTAGATGATGTGCGGCATCTTTATATATTTATCACACCCTAGAAATGAAATACTCAACGCCAATCACGAAGCCTGGAACTAATAACTTCCTATCCGCAATTCGAGCTTTCAAATTAACGTTTTATAGCCCCTCGAAGGTCTATTAAGCCATTCCCCTACCCCGAAACACAGTCAGCCGCTAAAAGTACGTTAGAAGCATGCACAGCACGTACAGAAGCACAGCAATAAAGGCAATATGAACAATGGGGCAACATTATGACGAACAGAGGCGTTTACGGCTCGCAAAAGGGCATAAAAAAGGCGCACCCCGTTGTGCGCTTCTTCTATCTTCGTTACTTTTCACCACATGCGAGAATCGATTGCGAAATCAACATCCTTTGCACGAGCTTCAACGATTAATGCGTTAACTGTTTCGCGTGAACGGAACATATCCTTGAACTTCTTCATTTTTCACCTCCTGGAATTTTCTTTGTACGTAATTAAAGTACTCCTGACCAACTTTTATTCCCAGCCACCAGCCCCTAATGTGAGCTATCGATCCTTTCCTAGGACTTAGGACACTCCTACAGAAAGGATCTAAGTCGAAACGACATCATGAACGTTTAACAAAACCCACACGAGCTGCCACAGACACAAGAGACAACTCAGTGATAGGCATATATAAAAAATGTCCGACCTTAACTAGGCCGGACATTTACTGGCTCCCGCAGCTGGACTCGAACCAGCAACCCTTCGATTAACAGTCGAATGCTCTGCCATTGAGCTATGCGGGAAAGCGACTTAAAAAACTATAGAACGACTTCACGCCAGATGCAAACTCGTTTTAACATTTTTCCCCTTTTTGTTGTCGGCATCACATTCTGCAGGTCTTGAAACGTTGGTAACTCAAGGTTTCAAAAATCTAAACCAACCATATCGCGTAGCTCAGATTCAAGTTTCGCGATCTCCTTCACGTCTGCCTGTGTTGGTTGAGCACTAACTAGTATTTGCACGAATAATGACTCATCTGCCCGCCGTCGTATCTGACCGTAGGCCATACTCCCAGAAGGTAAATCCACATAATTACGGCAAACAATAGAGCGCTCCACTCGCTCATGAACCATCGTTAATAATTGCTCATTTGCATCTGCCGCGAACCGGACTCTCAAAGTTTCGATAGCCGGATCAACAAATGCAATAGTCAACTCCCGTAGAGCAGAATCCCACGAAGCAGCTTCAATCTCAAACCATTCATGCACCCGCCAGTCGCCAGTGTTACTCACGATCGCTAGTTCACTAGGCCATACTGCAATCCACGATTCTTGTGGCTCTACGATTTCTGAAGCTGTTGTCGGATATCCGTTATGCTTATTCTTCAGAAAAGTAGGGATTCTAGAGGACTTGCGAAACATTATTACCTTCCCACTCTGCAGCAACAACGAAACCGGAGATAGCTCTACTAGTAGCGGCATCATGATGCGCCGCATTCTGCCCTGCGAAAAATCCCATAAATGCAAGGATGACGCCAGCAACTATAGCTATCAAAAAATATTGTTTCTGCTTTGCTTTGAGCTTTGCAACTTCCTCATCAGTTAGTTTCTGGGAGACATCTGCAGTAGCTTTTAAGTCTTTTTCTTCACTGTTCACGCTTGTAGTCTATCGTGACCTGTACGTAAGAGCTGAATGAGCCTCAACAACGGTCAGCTCTTTTCCAAAAGCTTTCGTCTTCGCATCCCCAGGAACTTTTATCCACGCACCGCTCGGTAGCTGTGCTTCAACCTTCCACACGACGGTCACATCAGGCTGGACATGCCCACCATATTCATAAGAGTGTTGGACATCACCGTTTGGCCACATGCCGCCTGGCGACAACGTATCCATCAAATTACCGTCGCCAAAATTCCACTTGTACATCTGTGGAACTAGATGAATGCCAATCTGATGCCCTGCAACTGTAACGCTGGAGCGGTGTTCGTGCGCAGTACTCAGATAATAGACATCTTTGTTAACTAAAACTTCACTTCCACTGGGCTGTATTTCGAGGTCTCCGCGGTCGATTATGGTTGAAGCTTGGTCATGAACAGCTTGCGCAATATCAGCAATATCCAAATCAGAAGACATTTCACTATCGCATAGAGCTTTCCGGTGTTTTTCCAGCTCAATAACATTGCCCAAACCGCGCCCAATGTGCATAGTCGACGAGATAGGTTTATTCGCACAAAAATCCGCCATTGTGTAGGTGGGGTCAGGAAAGGTGAGAGTAGAACCATTTCTTGGCATGCCCTCGGTTACACCTTGCACTGCAGAAGGCAGAACGAATTCTCTAGTTGCGTGGATAGTAACCGTATTCCCATCTGCTGAGCTACTCCAAATATCACCTCCCGCACGCAATAATCCGATTAAAATCCACTGGTACGCCAAAAGCCCAAACATAGTCAGCCAATCCTTCCAGTAAAACCTGCACCGTCGCCTATCTGGAAATTAGTGATCTGCCATGTTGATTTCTTTTCGAGAGAAACTACAACGTGATACTTGTCTGGACTTTGTTCTTCATCAGAGTATCGGCCATGAATTACGACGTCTCGTCTTTCCACCAAAAACTGGATCTCATACTGGTTCTCATTCTCACTAACGATCCCATTAACTTGATCTAGTATCAAGATAGTACTGTCAATCCAGGTTTCATCTTTCTTATTGCGCTCCTCCGCCAACACTTCTTGGCAGAATTTACATTCGGGACCAGAATGCTTTTCCCAGTAGGAGGTATCCCCAGTTTTGAGCATATACGGGTAAAACATAACGAAGTGTTCCGCCACTGCAACCGCATCGACCCGAGCCTCGCCGGAAAGCTCGGGGGCAGCTGGAGCTTCAAGCACCGGACGCGGCGGTATGGTATGTTCCTGGCGCGCCTTTACCACTGTAGAGTCAAGGTTCGGCGAACTCTGCTGAACATCTGCACACGAAGAAAACACTGTGCTCACACAAGCACAGATAGCTATTATGCTAGTTTTTCGTAGCTTCACATATCTGCGATTCATTTTCTCTGCCCATTCCGATATGGTTTACCAGCCTGCTACTTCAGGTTCTTCCAACGTAGCAGTTTCGCTGTTTCCCAAGAAAAAGTTATCCACAGGTATAAAAATCCCGCGACATAGCGCATGCTATACCGCGGGAAAACGTGCCCCCGGCAGGACTTGAACCCGCGACCAAAGAATTATGAGTTCCCTGCTCTAACCAGCTGAGCTACAGGGGCGACGAAAACAATCGTACCGAAAAGTCACGCTATCCAAAAATCTAGCGTTTAATCACAGCACATCTCACAAACCGTCATCTTCATCATATGCTCGTCGTGTTGCTTCCAGCCGCATAAGTATTTCAAATAGCTGATCTTGTTTAGGCGAATCGACAGCTAAAGTCTGCATCTCACGCCGCACATCGGCAATCTGCTGCGTAATGCCTTGCCGAATAAGCGAAACTATAATGCCGCGCACATAGCGCCAGGACTCTTCTCCCCCATTTTCCGGCAACGGCGCAACCGTAAGCTGGCGAATCGCGCCTCGGACGAGGTCATCGGCATTATTTTCAACTTGTTCAATGAACCATGCGCTCGCCCGAATCGACGCCGTGCTCTCATCCACCCCGGAATGCTTCAGCTGAGTAAATTTGTCATCATATGCACTCACTGTACCCGCAGCGCTAATAGCATCGAATATGCTCTGATGAATCGGGGTGCGGAAGGTTCGAACTGGAATTTGATCTGCATGAGCTGTATGCGCCATCCCAGGTAGTTGCAGCATGACTTCTAAGGCTTGCCGTTCAACCCGTGTTACTGGGTCCCGTAAGCTATCGCGGGATGCAAGCACTGGCTGCGGAAGCGGTCCTTCGTTTTCGGCACTGTGCCGCTGTGGCGCGTTCCCAGAGCGTGCTGCCTGGCAGACACTATCGCGGACTAGTGCTTCATCCATTCCCAGCCAGCCTGCAAGCTGACGTGAATATTCTGATTGCAACACCCGGTCGCGAATTTGCGCCACGATCGGCGCAGCTGCGCGCAAACCAGCAGTTCTTCCCTCAACAGAATGCAATGGCAACTCGCGTAGCATGGATCGAATCGCGAATTCAAAAAGCGGTTTACGTTGTGCTACCAATTGGCGCACAGCTTCATCTCCCCCTGCCATCCGTAACTCACATGGATCCATACCATTTTCTGACACGGCGACGAAGGTTTGAGCCGCAAAACTCTGATCCTCTTGGAACGCCCGCAACGCGGCCTTCTGGCCGGCTGCATCGCCGTCGAATGTGAAGATGACTTCCCCACCGAAAGCGTGCCCGTTACTCATCATTACGCCAGCAGCAGGATTTGCAGAATCGCCCATAAGCCGACGTACTATTTTTACATGCTCCGTACCGAAAGCAGTACCACACGTAGCAACAGCATTTGTCACGCCCGCTAGATGGGCTGCCATCACATCGGTATATCCTTCGACGACGACGATTGCGCGTTCCGAAGATATTGCCTTTTTCGCAACATCGAGTCCATACAACACACCTGATTTTTTATAAATCATTGTTTCTGGAGTGTTTAAGTATTTAGGTCCTTGATCTGAGTCAAGCAATTTTCGCGCGCCAAAACCAATAGGCTCCCCAGTAATCGAATGAATCGGCCACATCACGCGGCCTCGAAAACGATCATACAACCCCCGAGTTTTTTGTGAAGCCAAACCAGATGCCGAAATTTCTTTATCAGTAAAGCCACGCCGACGAAGCTCCGTCAGTAACCCATCCCAGGAATCAGGAGAATAACCAACCCGGAAATCTGCAATCGCTTGCGAACTGAAGCCACGGGCAGCCAAAAGATCCCGTGCTGGTTTACCAGCTTCCGTCGCCAACTGTTGTACATAAAATTCTTCCGCAACACGATGAGCATCGATGAGTCGAGCACGCGTCACATCACGAGGCCGAGAATCGTCTCGACTATTTCGCCCGTTCTCCTCATACTCGATAGCAACACCCGCTTTGCGAGCCAAAAGCTCGACTGCTTCAACGAAAGACACATGTTCAATTCGTTCAATGAACGAAATCGCGTCGCCGCCCTCGCCACAGCCAAAACAATGCCAACGGTTAACGTGAGGACGCACATGGAATGACGGGGTCTTTTCATCATGGAAAGGACATAGGCCTTTCATGGATCCGACGCCAGCTGTTTTCAACGTTACATATTCCCCAACGACATCTTCGATGCGCGTCTTGTCCCGCACATCATCGATTACTGATCGTTTAATCATTCCACCCATACATCTATGTTAGCTGGCTATGTCAAGTGCGGAAATAAATAGCGCGTCACTATTACACTAGGCGTATGGGATTTTTTGATTTTATCTATCCGGCTGGGTCTTCCCCACAGCTCACTACTGCACAAGCATTTCAAGAGCAACAAGATGGCGCTCGGATTATCGACATTCGAGACATTATCGAATGGAATAAAGGTCATGTACTTAATAGTTTTCATATCCCGCAAGCAAAATTATTACGTCCAGGTGCCGGCATCGATAAAGATGATCGGCTAATACTGGTATGCAACACTGGCACTATCTCTCTATCGGTGGCTCACAAACTTGTTCAAGAAGGATACAACGCCACTTCTATTCATGGTGGTTTTGACAGTTGGAAACGATCCGGATACCCAATTCACTATCGGTGAGCAAAGAGAAAAATGGCCCAAACAATCTCGTTTGGGCCATTTTTATCGTCGTCGTTACTTCTTCTGAACGTACTTCAACGAATCCAACGTTACTGCCGCAAGAATAATAATTCCTTCGAAGACGAACTGGAGGTTCGTGTCGATGCCTAGGATTGTTAACGAATATGTCAGACCGGTAAAGATCATCACACCGGTCACAACACCAGAGATCTTTCCGATACCACCGGTGAACGACACGCCACCAACCACGCAAGCAGCGATTGCATCCATGTCCCAGCCTTGGCCGTATGCCGCGGATCCAGAACCGAACATTCGCGCAGCTTCCAACCAAGAGCCGAAACCGTAGAGGACACCTGCAAGGATGAAAGCTCCCATAGTCACTTTAAACACGGAGATTCCGGAAACCGCGGCAGCTTCTGGATTGCCACCAACAGCGTAGAGATTCTTTCCAAACGTTGTCTTGTTCCAGATGAACCACACAACAATTGTGGCGGCCACTGCCCAGAGAATAATCGTTGGGAAGCCAGAGATATTTGGCACGATCATTCGCGGAATTTCGGATTCGATAGCTCCGAAGCTCACGCCCTTGGTCGCATACGTTACAAGTCCAAAGATGATGAGCATGTTTGCCATTGTGGAAACGAATGGGTGCATTTTAAATCGTGCGGTAAAAAATCCTGCAATCATCGTGAAGGCGGTCGTGGCGATTATACACGCAATCAATGCCAAGACCACACGTCCTCCAACTGGGATTCCAGTGAAGTCAAAAGCGTGTCCGAATACGCTTCCAGTATTGGGCCCCTTGTGCATAACGACCGTTGCAATCACCATGCCCATGCCGACCATTCGACCGATCGACAAATCAGTGCCAGTGAGCAGAATCAATCCCGCGACACCTAGCGCTAAGAACATGCGCGGTGAAGCCTGCTGCAAAATATTCAAAATATTCTGCGTTGTAAAGAGGTCAACGCCCTTAGTAATCGGAGCCAGAACCGCCATAGCAATGAAGATCAAAACGATAACGATATACAAGCCGTTTTTCAGCAAGAACTGACGACGGTTAAACGAATACCGATAATTTTCAATCTTCTGGGCAAAAGTCTGCTTGAACGTAAAGTCGGAGTTTCGAAGCAGATCGATCATATGATATTTCTCTGCTACTGCCGCATGCCGACGATCTTTCGCCGCTTGCATCCGATGCTGTAACGAGATTTTTGCATCGTACTGCTTGTTTTTGTAGACAACATCTTCGTCTTTCAGCTCCTGCTTAAGATCATTGCCACCCTTTTTATGCAGTTCAGCAATCGCGTCTTCATGCTCTTTTTTAACAGCACGGAGCTGACGCTCATATTCTTCTTTCGCCTGGCGCTTTTCTTCTTCTACACTAGATTCAACCTTGCTGAGATAGGTTTTATCGAAGTTATCGTCGATATATTTTTCAGCACGAGCTACCAACTTGTTAATACGAGGTCGGTTAGCGGTTTGAACACGTCGCGCCTCAGCGAGTTCTTTCTCATCACGACGGCGAAGTTCAGCACGTTCTTCCTTTGAAAGCGTGCGATCAGCTTTCATGTTACGAAGCTGATGTTGTAATCGAGTTACCTTTGTTGTTCCATCTTCACGCAAAACATCTATTTCAGCTTGAATATTTCCAACATATTCTTTGATAGGCGCGAGGAGTTGTTCTTCTTTTTCATAAGTTAGGACACTCATGGCATTTCCTTTCTTATAGATACTTTGCGCTAAGTCTGAGTAGTTCTTCTTGGTTGGTTTCTTGGGTATTGACAATGCCAGCTAGACGTCCGGCAGACATAACTCCGATACGGTTAGTGATTCCGAGGATTTCAGGCATCTCGGAGCTGACCAGAAGGACTGTCTTGCCACGTTTTGCCATCTCGATAATAAGTTCATAGATCTCATACTTAGCGCCGACGTCGATACCACGAGTTGGTTCGTCCATCATAAACACTTTGGGTTCACGTTCTAGCCACCGACCGAAAATTACTTTCTGCTGGTTGCCGCCAGAAAGCGCCGAGATCAGTTCCTCCGGTCCAGTGGTTTTCGTATGCATCGTGCGGATTTCGCCGACAGTTGCAGCCTGCATTTTGCGATCCGAGAGAGCGACTCTCTTCTTGTACGACGGTAGGTTTGCGATAGTTGTGTTGAACGTGAGATCTCCCTTGAGGAATAAACCATCAGCCTTTCGTTCTTCCGTAATCAGCGCAAATCCAGAGTCGATTGCTTCACGCGGTTTATTGAAATTCATCAATTTATCGCGATAGTAGACACGCCCGGTAGCTCGAGTTCGGATACCAAAAATTGTTTCCAATAGTTCAGTACGACCAGCTCCTACCAGACCATAAAGTCCAAATATCTCGCCTTCTTTGACTTCAAACGAGATGTCTTTGATATAAGGTGCGAACTTTGTTGATAGATGGCTAATTTGCAAAATTGGCTGGCCAGGATCATTATCAACATCAGGATAACGGTTTTCCAGCGATCGACCTACCATTGCAGTGATGAGTTCGTTCATGTTGGTATCTGACGTATCTTTCGTCATCACCAACTTTCCATCGCGCAGGACTGAGACTTGGTCACAGATCTCAAAAATCTCATCCATTTTGTGTGAAATATAAACGAGAGATATCCCGTTATCGCGTAGCTTGCGCATCATCTCGAATAGTTTCCGAACTTCCGGCTCGGTGAGAGATGATGTTGGCTCGTCTAAAACGATAACTTGGGAATGATAGGAAATCGCTTTCGCAATTTCACACATTTGCCGTTGCGAAACGGACATTTTCCGCATCGGTTGCGTCAAATTCACGGTCATTCCAAGTTGTCGGAATAGATCCGAAGCCTCGGTTCGCATACGCTTTTCGTCGATAGTACCTAGAGCTGTTTTTGGATACCGCCCTAAAAACAGATTATCGACGACGGAACGCTCCAATGCCTGGTTGAGCTCTTGATGAACCATCGCAATCCCATTTTCCAAGGCTTCTTTAGGTCCAGAGAATGCAACCGGGTGACCATCAAGAGTAATCTCACCTTCGTCTTTTTGATAGGTGCCAAACAAGCACTTCATCATTGTCGATTTACCGGCGCCATTTTCACCCATAAGGCCTATGATCGATCCACGTTTAACATCAAAATCAATATGGTCAAGGACTCTGTTACGTCCAAAAGATTTTGACATTCCGCGGATTGTTAGCACCACATCTTGGTTGTTGTCTGTCATGACATAATTTCTTTCTGAAATGGGGCGATTGAGGCTCACCCTCAATCGCCCCATCCCATCGACTTGTAGCTACGTCTACGGCGTGCTAAAAACTACTGGTTAAGCAGCGACGTGTATGAAACAGCGTTGTCTGTCTTCACCATGTTGATAGCGAATGCGTCATATGCGCCTGGGTTACCAAGTCGGTTGGTAATATTCGATTCGGTCTGACCGTCACCACCGATGTATTCCACATCGAGGTTAAGGAGTTTGTCGTACTTCTGAAGCAATGGCTGGTAGGTCGATCCGAGGAAGTTATCTGCGGAATTGTAGATATCGAGCCACACTTTCTTCGTTTCGCCATTAACTTGCTTGCTGACAGGTTCGTAGGTAACCGTCGAATCGAGGAAATCCTTGTAGTTATCAGCCGTGACTGCAACGTTCAAGGCATAGAACGAACGCTCGTCCTCAACATACTTGTAGTCAGCGTCAGAGAGAACGTTTCCGGCCTCATCAGCTTTGGCGATGCCTTCCATAACATCTTTACCGTCAAGAGCGTTGCGTAGGACACGCAACGTAAGGTACGCCTGAACATCAGCATGCTGCGAAATTGTTCCACCGTATCCGTCAGCAATGGCGGCGACTGCGTCAGAATTTGCATCGTAACCGAATGTCGGGACTTTCTGAGCCTTGGACCACTTGTTAAACATGGCCATGCCCATGCCGTCGTTGTTAGAAATAACAAGATCAATATCATCGCCGAACTTACCGCTCCATGCAGTAATCGTATCGCCTGCGGTTCCTGCATCCCAGGTAGCGCCTGCACCAGTCTTCATTTCCTTAGAAGCTAGCTCAACAACCTTAAAGCTACCAAGAGATCCTTCTTTCACCGCATTGGCATTGGTCTCAGTAGGATCTGACAGAATGTTTCCGCCTTCTTCAACTGCGGTATCGAGTGCCTTACGGACACCACGGGTACGAGCAATCGAATCATTATGGCCTACGTCGCCAATAGCCAGGACGTATCCGATCTTTCCATCACCGTTACGGTCAATAGTGTCCTTATGCTTTTCAATATATTCAGCAACCATTTGGCCCTGAAGTTCTGCTCCTTGGGACGCATCGAAGCCAACATAATATGTGTTCTCATTAAAGTTAAGAGCATCTTTGTCGAGATCGCCTGTTGAGGAATTAGATGGCTGCCGGTTAAACCAAACCAGCGGCTTTTGGTTATTAGCGCCATTCGATGAACTACCAGAATCCGCTGAGCCACCAGCGCAGGCGGACAGCGACAAAAGTACACCGACAGACAAAGCAACAGCTTTTTTCACATTCTTCATTTCGAACCTTCTCTGTGTCTCCATTGACAAATCTGGCTATAGCGATACACCCTCGTATCCACTGATCAGCCAGCTGTTCAAAGAATACATTTTGATTCTTCTCACAGCAAGGTGAAACGCAATTAGTTTCGAAGCATGCCGCAATATCGTGAATGCCATTGCCGTGCAGACTGATCGGTCAGCGAAGCGATTTGGTCTACGATGACTCGCAGCCGTGCATTTTCGTCCGCGGCCTGACGCCACCATTCCACAAACATTGGCTCCATACGCTCTACTGGATCTTCAACTAGCGCATCCATAAGATCGAATAAAATAGTACGTTGCTCGAAATATGGTGCCTCAAGCTCGCGTGGTGCCATCACATAGTGCACTGCGATGCCTTTGACAAACATTATTTCTAGTTCAGTCTCACGTGGCACAATGACATTTCCACAGTATCGGACGAGCGGATCAGGACACTGCTCTTTCGTCGCATCAGTGACTGACGAGATAAAACGCCCAATCAGATCAGACGTGTAGTCTTTTAATCCAGCCATATCCCGCTGAGAGCCACGGTATTCTCGAGGCCAAGCGTTCATTGCTAGCACGCGTTCTCCAGCGGCACCAAGCTCGTCTTCAGTACACTTCGGTTTGTACCATGCGAGCGTTGATTCAACGACGGCGCGAATCTCAGCCTCATTGTTGGGTGCCAAAAGCGCAGGATGAATATAGCCAGAAAAAACGCCATCCTCAACGTCATGGACCGAATAACCGATATCGTCAGCAAGATCCATCATTTGGGCTTCCGCGGAACGGCTCTCGCCGTGATTTTCGTGAGCCCAAGAAAAAGCAGCGACGTCGTCGTCATAGGAACCAAATTTAGGCGAAGAATTCCCACGCGGCCCAGCGAAACGTGTCCAGGGATATTTCACTGTTGCGTCAACCGTGGCCCGGGTAAGGTTCAAACCCGCCGAACGCCCATCACTATGGAAACGTTTTGGCTCAAGCCTAGTTAGAATCCGCAAAGTCTGAGCGTTGCCTTCGAATCCGCCAAACGATTGAGCAATCTCATCAAGTGCGTTCTCGCCGTTGTGCCCGTACGGCGGATGACCCAAATCGTGACACAAGCAAGCGGTCTCTACCACGTCTTCGTCAGCACCGAGATTCTTAGCCAAGGAACGGCCTACTTGTGCTACTTCAAGCGAATGCGTAAGGCGGGTACGAATAAAATCGTCAGATTCTGGCCCCATCACTTGAGTTTTTGCACCCAGACGCCGTAGCGCGGCGGAATGTAGGACACGTGCCCGGTCGCGTTCAAAATCTGTCCGGGCGGAACTTTTAATACCTTCGTTCACCCAGCGTTCTTTGTCTAATGCAGTGTAGGCTTGAATCACACAACTACCCTACCTTTCAGGACAACAAAAAGACTATGGGGAACACAGAAATAGACGCAGGTGAGACTCCCACCACGCATCGCAAAGATATTGCTGCAGTGGTCTATCGAGACAACGGTACAATTCACTCGTGGGACAGGCATTCCGTCTGGTATCACGCTTCAGAGCATGAAGTCTCTACTACCAATGACGCTATTAATCTGATTTCACGGATTGCTCGTCTAGGAGCAAACACCCTAACAATCCCGGCCGGATGCTCAGATCTAGAGCTCGACCTCATTATGTCGAAGGCCGAGAAACGCTCAATCCGATTGCTTCCTGATATTAGTTCGCTTAGTACTCCGCCGAGCACACTTCAACAGTGGCTAAATCACGGCGGTTGGGGCATAGAACTTGGTTTTCATCATTTAACCGAGCTTAGTAGCCGTATTGGTGGCATGACGCTCGGAGAACTCCAAGCCCAGGTTTCCCTGGCTCACCCCGAATCGGTTCTGTCATTAGGACTATGGGGAGATACCCTAGACCAGTTCGATGAATTCTCAAACCAAGTCCACGATGCCTACGTCCATATTGTACGTAGTCGGCCGCTCAATTTGCCGATAACCAGCGCTAGTTTTAGTTCTGAAATAATTCAGTTATACCGGCTCTTCGACTCTGCAGGAACGCTACCTGCGTGGGATTTGAGCGCCGGATCGGTCCATGCAGCATCGGGTGAGTTATCGCCTGCTGGCGTCATGACTTTAGCGCTAGCGTTACCGGGTCTCGTCCATATCGACGACGAAGCCAGTCATATCCCGCCGTCGATTAGGCATATTTTGCGCATCCGCCAAACCTACCAGATGGCCACGGCCAACCTAGTCCTTGATCGTTCACGGCTAGCAGAAGGCATCGTCATCTTGTATGCCGGAAAAATTGAGATACGCGCTAATTTTTCTGGGCAACCAGATCTGATTGCGAATGATGGCCGAGTTTTAACGACTTCGCAAATTGAGTTACCTCGTGCCGATGACGAGAATCTTCTGTTACCGTCAGGAGACGTTGCTTGGCTCAAAGTAGAATAGCGCTTCAGCCTCCAGAAACGTTGACTTCCGCCTCATGAATTTTCACTTGTTGCACCGGTGACAAATCGTGGGAGTCCAACCAGAACTCAGGCAGATGCGGACGTTTTGCTCCACCAGCTCTACCGCGTGGACCTTCTGCGGCTTCCGGGAAAGGCTGGTCAAGGTCAAGCGTATTGAGAAGCTCACGTAGCTGCCCAACTGATTCGATCAACCCCAGTTGATGACGCATCTGACCCCCTACTGCAAACCCGCGCAAGTACCAGCCAACATGCTTGCGGAGTTCTCGCATTGCACGGTGTTCGTCCGCGAAATGTGCAACTGACAGCTCACCGTGACGAACAATGATATCCGCGACTTCTCGCAAAGCTGGCCGATAACGCTGCGTAGAACCGTACGAGGCCGCCACGAGATCGAAAAATAACCATGGTCTTCCTTGGCATCCACGGCCCACGCTAATCCCATCTGCCCCTGTTTGCGCGAGCATCGCGCGAGCATCGCCCACCTCGAATACGTCACCGTTACCAAAGACTGGTAGGGAGGTCATTTGCTTCAACTCGCCAATAAATTCCCAACGGGCACGGCCAGAATAGTGCTGTTCTGTAGTACGCGCATGTAAAGTGAGTCCAGAGATTCCAGCATCCTCACTCATTCTAGCTACATCCTTGAACGTCATATGATCTTCATCGATACCAATACGGCACTTGGCAGTAACTGGAACGACGAAGTCTCGTCCAGACTCTAGGGACGCTCGGCGGGCAGCTTCGACTGCACCAGTCACTATCTGGGAAAACAGTGAATGCTTCCACGGTAATGCAGACCCACCACCCTTACGAGTTACTTTTGGAACTGGGCAACCGAAGTTCAGATCAATATGATCGGCTCGATTTTCTCGCACTAATATGTCAACAGCGCGGGCTATAGTTGTTGGTTCAACACCGTATAGTTGTATGGAACGTACCGGGTCTGCCGGATCTGGCTTGATCATCGTCATTGTTTCCGGATTACGCTCTATCAGAGCACGAGAAGTGACCATCTCGCAAACATACAATCCAGCATAACTGCGGTTTCCCCCGCGATGATCGACCTTTGGGATCTCAACCCCAGCAGCGCGCGCACCGGCCTCACCGAACTCACGGCATAGCTGGCGGAAAGGCGGGTTAGTAACCCCTGCCATTGGCGCAAGGATCACCGGAGAATCTAACAAAACATCGCCAATGCGAACGCTCATGAAATACTACTATTCCTTGAATGAGATGGGGCTACTGGGGCAAAGAGACAGGCAATCGCCGTCGTCATAGGGATAGCTAGAACCAAACCGATTGAGGCAACTAGGGTGCGGACTATTTCTTCCGCTACTTGACCTATCATCAAGAAGTCGACAAATCCACGATCAACTAGCGCAGCACTCATAAGTAATGGGAGCGCGGAGCCAACATAGGCGAAAGCAAGTGTATACACCGTTGAGGCGATATGATCTCGTCCGATTACCATAGCTTGCCCGAAGATTCTCCGGCGCATAGCTGTCGGGTTTGCAGCATGTAGCTCCCAAACCGTGGACACCTGAGTAATAGTCACGTCGTTTAACGCGCCTAAGCCTGCCAGAATCATTCCGCACAAGAGGATCTGGTTCATGCGCAACGTTCCTAACTGGCTGAAGATTGCGATCGAATCTTCACTTGAGACACCAGTAAGGTTAGCGCTACCAATTGCTAACCATGCAACAAGCCCAGTAATAATCAGCCCGCCAAGAGTGCCTAACACGGCAGTGGTAGTACGGATTGAGATGCCGTGTGCCAGATAGATAGAGGTAAACATCATGGCGGCAGCACCAATCAGCACTACCAGTAATGGCGATTCGCCAGCCATCAGTGCTGGCAACATAAAGAACCCGACGACTGCTAAGGAAACACCCAATCCTGCTAGCGCAGCAGCACCTTTGAGTCGAGCAACTAAAACAACAACTCCAACATATAGCGCAATCAGAACCCATAACGGAACTGAACGCACGAAATCAACGAAAATATATGGAGCATCAGTACCTACAAGATCAGGAGAAAAAATTGCTTTAACGCGATCTCCTACATCAAGGCCATTTTTAACGTACTCATATGGAACATGGATACCGACTTCAGTTCCATCAACGAGCATTTTCACTGGAGTTTGCATGCTCGCATCGGTTTCTCCGATGGCACTAATTTCTCCAATTGCTTGTTGCGAACCAACATTAAATTCTGGACGCGATCCTACTGGTGTTTGTCCAGACGGCCACATGAGGATTAGTCCGATAATGGTTAGCAGAGCTAACGGGACGACGACGCATGCCAATGCGACGCTAACTCGGCGCCGATCTGCTGGTGACAGTGCCAATGGCGCCGAGTGGGAATGGGTGTGGGAATGACTGGCGGGGATATTCTCCCCGCCAGTCGGTGCAACTTTGTTAGCAACCAATGAGTTTACCTGCCAGATAGGCTTCAACTTCATCAATTGGAATACGGATTTGTTCCATCGTGTCACGATCTCGAATCGTAACAGCCTGATCCTCTAGTGAATCAAAATCGACGGTGATACAGAATGGCGTACCGATTTCATCTTGGCGACGGTAGCGGCGACCAACCGCTCCAGCATCATCAAAATCAACATTCCAGTGCTTACGCAGGCTAGCCGCAAGCTCTCGTGCCATAGGTGATAGATCAGCGGAACGCGACAATGGCAAAACAGCAACCTTGACTGGCGCTAACCGTGGATCGAGTTTCAAAACGATACGCTTGTCTACTCCACCCTTGGTGTTTGGAGCTTCATCCTCAGTATAAGCTTCGGTCAAGAATGCCATCAATGAACGGGTCAATCCCGCTGAAGGTTCAACAACGTATGGCGTGTAGCGCTCACCTGAAGCTTGATCGAAGTATTCAAGCTTCTTACCAGAGGCCTCGCTGTGCGAAGAAAGATCAAAATCAGTACGATTCGCGATACCCTCAAGTTCGCCCCAGTCTGAGCCTTGGAATCCGAATCGGTATTCGATGTCAACGGTGCGCTTGGAGTAATGGGAGAGCTTTTCCTTTGGATGCTCGTACAGGCGCAGGTTTTCACGAGAAATACCCAGATCCTCATACCAAGCTAAACGGGCATCGATCCATGATTGATGCCATTCCTCATCTTCACCTGGTTTGACGAAGAATTCAATTTCCATCTGCTCAAATTCGCGGGTACGGAAGATAAAGTTACCCGGAGTGATTTCGTTACGGAATGACTTACCTACTTGGCCAATACCAAATGGCGGCTTCTTACGAGAAGCGGTAACAACATTCAAGAAGTTAACAAAGATACCCTGTGCTGTTTCTGGACGTAGGTAGTGTAGACCTTCTTCGTTATCCACCGGACCCAAGAATGTTTTGAGAAGTCCTGAGAACGGCTTGGATTCAGTCCATTCACCACGAGTGCCGCAGTTCGGGCACGCGATATCTGACATCGATACGTCTGATTCAGCTATGCCCTTCTTTTCTGCGTACTGTTCGATCAGATCATCTTCTCGAAGACGCTTATGACAATGCTGGCACTCGATAAGCGGATCTGAGAATGTAGCGACGTGACCAGAGGCTACCCACACCTCACGTGGCAGAATGATAGAAGAATCCAAACCCACCATATCTTCGCGTCCGGTAACGTTAGTTTTCCACCATTGACGCTTGATGTTTTCTTTCAGCTCGACACCTAGCGGGCCGTAATCCCACGCGGAACGTGTGCCACCGTAAATATCGCCGGATGGGAACACGAATCCACGACGTTTCGCTAGGGAAATAACATTATCGAGTCGCGATGGGGCCTTCTTGGCCATGCGGCTACTCCTTTCAGACGTCTGCATCTGGATGATGCAGTAATAAGTTTGTTTCTCTATTCTACGTGGGACAGAGTACAAACTCTCGCTACATCCCACATAAAGGATGGTCACTCTAGTTAAAGCGGACACACTAAAAGCATTCAGGCAACCCTTACATGACAATCATTCTCATTTAGGGTTTGATGGAGATATGACTATGAAAAATAAACGACTATCGTACCTTAGTAAAATCACCGCAATTGTGAGTGCCTCTGCATTCGCGCTCGCTGGATGCTCAGACGCAACACCTGATAAGTCAGCTTCGGATACCAAAGTATCTGTTACTACTAGCTTTTATCCGCTGACTTATCTTGTCAATGAAGTAGGACAAGACCACGTCGCCGTAACGGATCTAACTCCACCTGGCGCCGATGCTCATGGCGTCGAATTATCGCCAAAAGAGATTTCGGATATGCAGAAATCCGATGTAGTTTTCTACCTAGCTAAACTCTCACCAGCAATTGATGATGCAGTAGCCGCAGCTAAAGTGAATGCTATTAATATCGGCGATTCGGTGGAGCTTCTAAAGAACGAAGAAACTGGCGGCGAGCATGAGCACGCTGATCATGACGAGCATGATGAACACGCACATCACGACCACGACGGCGAACATGCCGACCACGACGAGCATGACGACCACGACGAGCACGCCGACCACGACGAGCACGCCGACCATGATGAGCACGCCGAGCATGACGACCACGCCGAGCATGACGACCACGACGGCGAACATGCTGACCACGACGACGAACACGCACATCACGACCACGGTATCTACGACCCTCATTTCTGGACTGACCCAGCACGCATGGCTCAAGCAGCTCACGCCATCGCCAAACAGCTCAGCGAAAAGGATCCCAAGCACGCCGCCGACTATGAGGAGAATGCCGACAAAGTAGCACAGCGCTTGTTAGATCTCGATAAGAAGTTTGAACAAGCTTTTGCCGGAACTTGTGAAACAAAGTCTTTCGTTGTCACCCATGCAGCTTTTGGATACCTGGCACACGAATACGGCTTAAAGCAGATCGGCGTTGCTGGAATTGATCCTGAGTTTGAGCCATCACCAGCACGCATTGCCGAAGTAAAGAAGCTTGTTGACGAAGAGCATATCAACACGATTTTCACTCCGACTAATGGTGAGGCAAAAGTTGCGCAAACAGTCGCACAAGAAACCGGCGCACAATTTGCCGTCTTGAACGTGGCTGCAACAGCTGGTGACGAATCTGCCGACTATATCGATATGATGGAACATAATCTGACTGCTCTTTCTGACTCAATGAGGTGCGCCAAGTAACATGACAACTTCCCCGGCCGTTAGCGTCCGTAATTTACACGTGACTTTAGATGGAACGAAAATTCTTCACGGCATTGATATGGACATTGATGCTGGCTCTACGGTTGCGATACTAGGCGCTAACGGCTCGGGAAAGTCCACTCTTATACGCGCGCTTGTTGGAATAATTCCGCACGAAGGGACTGTTTGCCTGTTCGGCCATGCGCTAGGAAGAAAGGCACCCTGGCAACGGATTGGATATGCTCCGCAACGCGTAAGCCAATCATCGAAGGTCCCTGCTACCGCACTCGAAACGGTTATGTCAGGACTCATATACGGCTGGCATTTCAAACTACCAAAAGACAGCAAGGCTCAAGCACTATCAGCTCTAGCTACAGTTGGTCTAGCAGCCCGAGCACATGAATCAGTTCAAACTTTTTCAGGCGGACAGCAACAGCGTGTTCTGATTGCACGAGCGCTTGTTCGTAATCCTGATCTACTCATATTAGACGAACCGTTCGCCGGAATTGATCCCCAATCGCGCGAACATATCATTGAAGCGCTGACCATGCTACGGAATCAAGGAAAAACTATTGTGATGGTTCTTCACGATCTTTACAGCCTCGACTCCATTATCGACCAAACCTATGTCGTTGACAACGGCCGATTCGATCGCTCTTCTATAGTTCCGCTTCCCTCTGAAACCACCTCTCCATCTATACGCTACGGAGATATTCATGCTTGAGTTCTTAGCCTCCCCGCTGATGGTTCGCGCTTTGATAGTGGCGGTTCTTGTTGGACTGTCTGCCCCCGTCGTCGGAACATATCTGGTTCAGCGACAACTGACCCTGCTGGGAGACGGGATTGGTCATATTGCTCTAACTGGAGTCGCGATGGGATGGCTTGCCGCCAATGCTGCCAACGCTGCCAACCGTGATGCTTGGGCTGTTCCTGGCGCAATAGTTGCATCAGTTCTTGGAGCACTGCTGATCGAGTGGATGCGTAACCGCGGACGTTCCTCAGCAGATGTTGCCCTAGCTCTAGTTTTCTATGGTGGCATTGCTGGTGGCGTTATTCTGATCGGGATTGCCGGTGGCACAACATCGACTCTCACGTCCTATTTGTTTGGCTCAATTTCTACAGTAACCGAGCTGGACGTAGCACTTACGGTACTTTTATGCATTGTCATTTTGGCAATCGGTTTGGGCTTAAGACCAGCTTTATTTGTATTATGCCACGACGAAGAGCACGCCCGTGCTTCCGGTCTTCCAACCGTTTTCTTATCGGCGGTTATTGCGGTAACCGCCGCCTTAACAGTGTCCGTTGCAATGCGAGTGGTAGGAGCTCTTTTAGTATCTGCACTCATGATTATCCCGGTAGCGATCTCGCAGATAGTCATGCGTTCATTTCGGTCAACAATGAATCTGGCCATGGGCATTGGAGTGATAGTCGCTATCACCGGACTCATAACAACGTACTTTTACCCGTGGTCCCCCGGCGCAACTATCGTTTTATACGCTGTCAGCCTCTACGTCCTTGTAGCTGCCTTCCGTCCAGCTATACTGGTTGTGTTAAGGTGGAAAACGGCACGATAATCAGTCTTTTACACATAACTACAAAGCGTGTGCCTGGCAGTTAAAGGGGAAACAATGCAACGCATGACGAAACAACGTCAAGCTATTTGGGAACTTTTACGTAGCGAAAAGAATTTTCTGTCAGCACAAGAAGTCCATGATGCTTTAGAAAAGTCTGGTGAAGCCATCGGCTTAGCCACTGTATACCGTAATTTACAAGCGTTAGCGGCCAATGGTTCTGTCGATGTGTTGCGCTTAGAAAACTCTGAGACCCAACTATTCCGTTACTGTGCTGAATCAGTTCACCATCATCACATGGTATGTCGATCGTGCGGAAAAACAGTTGAGATTTCTGGAGCAGGAATTGAGAGCTGGGCTGAAGGTATTGCTGCCGAACACGGTTTTACCCGTCTATCCCACTCATTCGAAATTTTCGGGTTGTGTGACCGGTGCTCTAGAAAAGAAAATAGCTAAATGACGAATCTTATCGCTGACATTTCTTATTTCCTCTCACACGGACCACTCCTCATCGTATTTTCATTTCTGTGTGTTGTTATTTTCTTCCGAGCTCAAGGAACATACTGGTTAGGTCGTTACATCGCACATATAGTTTATGACCGTATCGTGGGTCACGAACACAAAACGATGCTAACTAAACGTTTCGAAGCCTGGTTAACGTCAGAACGCATTGTCCGCGGAATCGATACTGTCCAACGACGCGGATGGCCTGTTGTTACAGTTTCTTTTCTAACCGTAGGCTTTCAAACAATCGCTAATATGTCAGCTGGTATTTTGCGAATGCCGTGGATGTTATACACCGCAGCTATGATCCCTGGCGGGGCTGCATGGGCTACTATTTATGCAACAATTGGCTGGACAGTATGGAAAGCAGCCATGGCATCAGCAGCAGGGTCACCATGGGGAGTCATCGTCGTCGTTGCTATTCTGGGTATGTACGGCGTCTTCATTATCCGACGCAAACGTGCGGGTGATGACATGATTGACGAAACAGCCGCTGACAACGATAGCACCCCCAGTTCTCTAGGCAACTTGGCTGATGCTCTTGCCGAAGATCAGCTCGAACCTTCCAAACAAACGGAGTAAAAATGACTGAAGAATTCACCGTCCGGCTCCCCATTCAGCTGGGCCAATTTGTTAAGCTTTCAGGTTTAACCGAAACCGGCGGACAAGCCCGCGAAGTTATTCAAGAAGGTTTCGTCCGGGTAAATGGAGCTGTTAATACCCATCGTGCAGCAAAATTAAACGATGGTGACCTTGTCGAAGTATCGTTTCCAGGTGGGCCTCGACTGCGTGCGGTAGTCCGCGGAGCCTAAAAATAGTGGCAGTTAAGCGGAGTTGATTTTCTCATCGAATCAACTCCGCTTCTGTTTTATTCAGTTACTAATGCGTTCTTACCCAGCAACACTCGCAGGTTAGAAAGCAGTGCTGGATTAGCATTTACTTTGAAACTATCATGTAGCTGGACAACAGTAGTTTTGCCTAGCTGGCGCACATGAACTCGAATCGGGGCCTTGCCTGGATACTGTTTGAGGAGATCGGCCAACTTGCTCATTAACTCCTGAGTAAGCATGCGCTCTGGAATTTGAATATCTAGTGGAGTGTCCTCAGCTATCCCAGCAAGCTGTGGAACTTTCATATCCATTGCATTCAGCTGAATGCCGCTGTCGCGAACAGACATACGTGCTTTAACCGTAACAACGGTGTCCGGCATCAGGAATTGCGATACTGACGAATACGTTGCCGGGAAGAAGTTCACCTCGATAGATCCCGTGAAATCTTCGATGGTTGCGGTAGCCCACGTCTTGCCGTTCTTTTGCGAGATCCGAGTCTGTACCGACGTGATCAGGCCAGCGACAGTCACTGTCTGGCCATCGACCGGATTCTCCTCATTCTGGATTCCCAAAATAGTATGATCAGCGACCCGATCAAGGAATGCTTCTAAGCCGGAAAGCGGGTGATCAGAAACGTAAAGACCAAGCATGTCCCGCTCGATATTGAGTTTTTCTTTCTTATCCCATTCAGGCAGATCCGGAATCTCTACGCTAAATGATTGTGCGATTGGGTTATCTTCGCCCAGACCGCCAAACAGATCAAACTGTCCGCCAGCTTCGTTCCGTTTCACTGGTAGCACTGCCTCGATAGCTTCTTCATAAATTGCCACCAAAGCCCTGCGGGAGTAGCCCAGCGAGTCGAAAGCTCCTGCTTTAATCAAACATTCAATAGCACGCTTGTTGAGTACAGCAGCCGGAACTTTATCAAGGAAATCCTGGAATGACGTGTACTCTCCCTTTTCTTGGCGTGCAGAAATAATTCCTTCGACGACGAGTTTTCCGACGTTGCGCACTGAACTAAGCCCCACTCGGACTTCGTTGCCGACTGCAGAATACACGTCCATCGATTTATTGACATCTGGCACATTCACCCGAATCCCCATGCGCCGAGTATCTGCCAGATAAGTTGCAACCTTTGTTTTATTGTTCTGGTTAGATGTCAGCAACGACGCCATGTACTCACTGGGATAATGAGCCTTAAGATACGCAGTTTGATAGGTAACTAAAGCGTATGCTTCAGAATGCGATTTATTGAACGCATACTGCGCGAATGGCACCAAAATATCCCACAAGGTGTTGATCGCGTTGTCGGAGTACCCATTATCACGCATACCCTGAGCAAAACTCTTAAACTGCTTTTGCAGCACATCGGCTTTCTTCTTACCCATTGCCTTACGCAAAAGATCTGCCTGGCCTAGCGTAAAGCCCGCAAGTTTCTGAGCAATACGCATAACCTGTTCTTGGAACACAATCAGACCATGTGTCTTACCCAAAATGTCCTCAAGTGCTTCAGCAAGTTCAGGATGGATCGGTGTCTTTTCTTGTAGTCCGTTCTTACGCAACGCATAGTTCGTGTGCGAATTAGCACCCATTGGACCTGGACGATATAGTGCCGAAACAGCCGAAATATCGGCAAAGGTGTCTGGCTTCATCTGTTTCAGCAATTGCCTCATGCCCGGAGAATCCAACTGGAAGATACCTAATGTTTCAGCACGTGCAAGGAGATCATAGGTTTCTTTATCATCGAGTGGAATAGCATCAATATCCGGAGCTTCCTTACCGTTGTTGCGGATATTGGTGAGCGCTCCTTCGATCACGGTCAAGTTCGATAGCCCCAAGAAGTCCATCTTGACCAGTCCTAGTTCCTCACATTGTGGGTACTCGAACTGAGTAATGATCGCACCGTCTTGCAATCGCTTCATGATAGGAATAACGTCCGTTAGCGCTATCGACGACATAATCACAGCACAGGCATGCACACCCGTTTGCCGCGTCATACCTTCTAAGCCCAATGCAAAATCAAAGACTCGCTTGGCTTCCGCATTAGAATCCACGAATTCACGGAACTCTCCGGCTTCGTTATACCTAGCCGCCTGCGGATTATAAATATCCTTGACCGCAATCGACTTTCCTTGGACGTCCGGTGGCAGCGCCTTAGTAAGTTGGTCTCCCATCTGGAAGGGCATGCCTAAAACCCGCGCTGCGTCCTTCAACGCTTGCTTCGTTTTAATAGTGCCGTACGTGACCACCTGGGCGACTTTGTCCGCACCATATTTTTCTTCCACGTACCGGATGACTTCATCACGACGACGATCGTCGAAGTCGACGTCGATATCCGGAAGAGAAACACGTTCCGGGTTCAAGAATCGTTCGAAGAGAAGATCGTGTTTGATCGGATCAAGCTGCGTAATTTCCAACGCATAAGCGACCATCGAGCCAGCTCCAGAGCCTCGGCCCGGTCCAACTCGAATGCCGTGTTCTTTAGCCCACTTGATGTAGTCGGAAACAACCAGGAAGTATCCCGGAAATCCCATCGAAGTGATGACGCCAACCTCGTAATCAGCTCGCTCTCGCACGTGTGCAGGAACTGATCCGTTGTAACGCTTTAATAGGCCAGCTTCAACTTGGTTAATAAACCACGACGTCTCATCCTCGCCCGCCGGGACAGGGAAAGCAGGCATATAGCTAATGCCATCGGCAGTAGTCTGGAAAGATACATTACAACGCTCAGCAACAAGCAAAGTATTTTCAACAGCTTCGGGCAAGTCCTCGAACTGACGCCACATTTCTTCGGAAGACTTAATGTAATAGCCGTCGCCATCAAATTTGAAGCGATCAGGATCCATCAAGGTTGAGCCAGAATTAATACAGAGCATCGCGTCCTGAATGTCTCGATCTTCGCGCTTAACATAATGCGAATCATTCGTTGCGATAAGTGGAGCGCCAATCATCCGAGCAATCTTTAACAGATCGTTTTGCACCCGACGTTCGATTTCCAAGCCGTGATCCATGACTTCGACAAAGAAATGGTCTTTGCCAAAAATGTCTTGGAGCTCCCCTGCAGCCTTGAGAGCTTCATCCCACTGCCCCAGCCGTAATCGCGTCTGAATCTCTCCAGAAGGGCATCCAGCCGTACCTATCAGGCCATCATGATACGTTTCCAGAAGCTCACGATCCATGCGCGGCCATTTCCCCATCTGGCCTTCCAACGATGCTAAGGAATTCATCCGAAACAAGTTATGCATTCCGGTATTGTTCTCGGAAAGCAGAGTCATATGGGTATAGGCACCACGAGCAGAGACATCATCTGAGCGTTGTGCCGGCGTGCCCCACAGCTGACGGGACTGATCAAAACGTGACGTTCCCGGCGTCATGTATGCTTCCAAACCAATAATCGGCTTAATACCAGCTGCCGTAGCCGCTTTGTACATTTCGTAAGCGCCAAACAAATAGCCGTGATCGGTAATAGCCACAGCCGGCTGTTCTAACCGCGCAACTTCAGCTACCAGTTTATTGATTTTTGCTGCACCATCAAGCAGCGAATAATCAGTGTGAACGTGTAGGTGCGCAAAATCTTTTCCAGCCATGGCATCTAGTCTAATGACTGCATCCACCACATGTCTGGTTCATTGACGTTGAAATTCGCACACGCTAAAAACACGGCTCATCAGTTTATGCTCAATTCCAGCATCCAGAACAATGTCATCAGACTCAATAACATAACCTAAATGCTCATAGAAACCAATAGCCGCACGCTGAGCAAACAAATAAATCGTCACCAAACCCTGAGAGCTAAACTCAGATAACGCCAGCCCAGCGAGCTCAGACATGACTGCTTCGCCAATTCCGCCACCACGGAATTCACGTTTAACCGCCACTCTACCGATGTGTACTCGTCCGTCGTCATCCCGGAAAATCCGTCCCGTTCCAATGACGCGCTGTTCGTCGTCTAGCACTGCCACATGAAACGTTCCGCTTGCTGTGTCTATCTGATCTTTTTCGAGCTCAACTGGCACATTCTGTTCACAAACGAATACTTCGAGGCGCAACGCAAGCACCGAAGACAAATCGTCATTGCCACTCAAATGCTTAATCACGGTCACAGGGTGCCGTTCCTCATCTGGTTGAGGGCGGATTGCAGATCTGCTGGATACCGAGATTCAACCTCTACGTAGTGTCCAGTACGCGGATGATCAAACCCGAGCCGAACAGCGTGGAGCCACTGCCGATCCAAGCCCAGTCGTTCAGATAACCTCGGATCAGCACCGTACATATCATCACCCACACATGGATGCTTCAACGCACTCATATGCACCCTAATTTGATGGGTACGTCCCGTTTCAAGATGAACTTCTAACAGGCTCGCGCCAGCCATTGCTTCGATAGTGTCATAATGCGTGACCGAGTGCTTACCATCAGCACGCACACTCATCTTCCACTGATGACGATGGTCTCGTGCAATTGGAGCCTCCACAGTTCCGCGCATGGGATCCGGATGGCCCTGTACTAAAGCATGGTAGATTTTTGTAACTGTCCGATCCCGAAAAGCTCGCTTGAGCATAGTATAAGCAAGCTCGGATTTAGCAACTACCATTGCTCCCGTTGTACCTACATCGAGCCGATGTACAATCCCCATCCGCTCTTGCGGACCTGACGTTGACAAGCGAACTCCACTAGCTAATAGGGCTCCCAACACGTTTGGTCCGTCAAAGTTGTGCGATGCATGAGCAGCCACACCAGCTGGTTTATCGACGATGATAATGTCCTCATCTTCGTACAGGATCCCCATACCCTCTACTGGCGTAAGCTCGGGCTCTGTCGATGGCGGAGCCGGAATAGAGACTTCAGCTATCGTGCCAGCTATAGCACGATCTGATTTTCCAGGAGCTTTGCCATCAACTAGTACGTCGCCAGAAAGAATAAGGTCCACTATTTTTGACCGCGAAAGTCCGGTCATCTTTGCTAGCGCAGCATCAAGACGCTCGCCCGCGAATCCATCGGGGATAAAGTAGGTATGCGTCATTCCTGCTCCGTATCCTCAGTAAGAGTCGGTGCTGTATCCGTCTTAATTATCTCTATAAGGATGAGAACACCAAAACCTGCCACAAGCGCAATATCTGCAATGTTACCGATGAACCAGTCCGAATACTGAATAAAATCAATGACGTGCCCTCGCGCGAATCCTGGCGGACGCACAAAACGATCAATAAGGTTACCTAGAGCTCCACCCCAGATAACTGCGGCAGTGTAAAGAAGCGACGCAGTGTGCAACCGGCGGATAAAAAACAGTGCACCTACGACGAAAATAGTACCGAGTATGGTGAAGACCCAAGTCGCATTATCAAGAAATGAGAAAGCTGCTCCGGGATTAAAGACTAGATGCAAACTAATAAAGTCACCGATAACTGGAATCGTTTGTCCGTCAGATAATGCGGTAAGCGCCCAGATTTTAGACAACTGATCAACAAGGACAACAACTGCTGCGATAAACGCTGCCAACACAAGATTCTTTTTCGTCACCTAGTGATTCTAACAAAGGATTAGTGCATATATTAGTGGTGCCGGCACAATCGCACCGGCACCACTAATATCAAAAGGATTACTGCTGGTTGGAATCGACGTTGTGTAGCAACGACTCCAAGTAGCTCTTGAGACGAGTGCGGTAGTCGCGCTCGAAATCGCGGAGTTCAGCAATCTTGCGTTCAATAAGAGAACGCTCTTCTTCAAGCTTGGTAAGAGTACGGTTGTGAATGTCCTCAGCTTCAGTGACGATACGAACCTTCTCAGCTTCGCCTTCAGCGATCAACCGTTCATTTTCTGCCTTGCCATCAGCAACGAACTTATCATGCAATTGCTTTGCCATAGCCAAAACAGATGTTGCCTGCGAAGCCTCATCGTTTGCACTAATCGGAGCTAATGCGGCGGTGGCAGTAGCGTCAGATGGTGCTGCAGCTGCAGCCTGTGGCTGAGCAAGTCCTTGAGCATTTTCAAGTTCAGTCACTCGAGCCTGAGCGCGAGCTAGCTTCTCTTCCAGTTCTGCTTTCTCAGCAGTGAGCTTTGCGATCGTCTCGGCGACTTCATCAAGGAAAAAGTCGACATCATCCTGATCGTAGCCTTCCGCGACGGAAGCGGGCTCCTTGAACTGCTTGTTCACAACATCCTGTTCAGTAAGCTGAGCCATTATTCACCTCGTTTATAAATTCACGTACTCCGTATTGAGTATCTACCACGATAGATTACTAGAGGAACCTGCCTAGAGGGTAATTTAGAATCAATTTCATAACTTTTTCATAAAGAAATAGGTCATTCCCCCCATAAAAAACTTTAAATATAGGTAGAAATACCCAAGATCCTGATCATAATAAGCTAATCGCGATATTTTGAATAAGTCGCACTGCAACAAACACCAGGATGAATCCTAAATCTAGGGCTATCCCGCCTAGCCGAAGCGGAGGTATTATTCGGTTAACTGCCCGCAACGGAGGATCTGTTAAGAAGTAGATGGCATTGACAACCAGGAGCACCACTCCTTCTGGACGCCAATCGCGCACTAACGTCAGACCTAGATCAACGATGACGCGTCCAAAGAGGACAAAGGTATAGATACTACAAAGGTAGATAATGGAGAGAAGGAAATACGACATTATCACCCGAAGTTATGTGGTTCGTCAGCACCCATTGAATCCAGCTTGACTGAATGCGGAGTTAGCAGGAAAACATCTTCTGAAATTCTCGAGAAAGCTCCCTCAAGCCCAAAAACGAGACCAAGAGCAAAATCAACGATTCGCTTACGATCGTCATTGTTGGCATCAGAAAGGTTTAAGATTACCGGCAGACCTTGACGATATTCAGTAGCAAAATCTTTAACGCCCTTAAAATCAGTCACCCACACTGTAACAATACGAGCAACTTCAGGAACAGAAGGAATCGAATGCACCGGAGCTAACTGCGAATCATCTTCTTCATAGTAGTTGTCATCCGAATACTGATCGTACGCTTCAAATTCGCCATCTTCTTCATAGGGCGTTGCCTTAGCTGTGATCCGCTCAAAGATTCCCATGTTGCTCTCCTTTGTTCCGCTTCTTCCCTAAAGCTATGCTTAAATACTTCAAAAACCTAGTATTTTGTAGGTGTGTCGTGTGGTTTATATGAGATCACTCCCGCAAACCGACCAGCCTGTTCCCCACGCTTGGAAGCAACTCGATGCGAAAAATACAGATCATTCTCATAAGTGCACTCACTATCCACTAGTACACTGTTAATCCCCAGCTGATGTGCTTGCGCTACACCTCCAGCAGTCATGTCTATCCCACGAGTACCCCAGCGTGTATCGCACTGAGCTTCAGGTATCGACGATTGATAAACGTCTTGAGACACTTCGTAACAGCGCGCACAGATATGCGGGCCAAATCGAACATCAATATTTTCGGCACGTGATCCTCGATCAAGAAACATCTTTAATGCTTTAGCAAGGATCTGCCTCTCCATCCCTCTTCGTCCCATATGGACGGCGGCAATCCGTTCTTCCTGACGATCGGCTATGAGGACCGGAACACAGTCAGCCACCATCACAGCCAACGCAAGACCAGTTGCCGGAACAGCTTCCGGCTCTAAGAAAATTCCATCGGCTTTCCCCACAGTAAGAAAACCATACTCGTCTACCGCCAGCTCCACAGGATCGCAGCCCCCTATAGAGTGAATATGGCTGCCATGCACTTGCTCCATCCACACCAGCGGCATCCCAATATAATCTTCGAGCCGATGACGATTACACACCACTCGTTCTGGATTGTCTCCCACATGAAATCCCAGATTCGCACTCTGGTAAGATCCGCATGAAACTCCGCCATGCACAGTAGTAAATCCCGCTTTAATATTGGATGTTATCTCATCAAACATAGTTGGCTCATTCATAGGAATATGAGGAAGAGGCTGCACTACGCCCAACGCAATGCAGCCTCCACAGTTGGAAACTTGAAACAGCTTAGTTGCCGTTTACGAGGAAATCTGGAATATCAAGGTCTGGACGACGGTTAAACTTTTCTTCTTCCAAAGTTGGCGGGACGTCTAACGACGTCGGCGCCTGCGGCACGACTGGAGCAACTGGCTCTTGCGGAGCAGGAGCAGGCGCCGGCGTAGCAACCGGAGTAGCAGGCTTCTCAACATGCGCCACTGGCTCGGTCATAACATGCTTTGCACGCGTTTCCTGTTGCACTTCGCCAGGAGTACGCTTCTGTGTTTGAGCAAGAAGATAATCGTTTTCCTGATCGAAACCAGCAGCAATGACAGTCAACCGGACTTCATCGCCAACGTTGTCATCAATCGTGACACCCACAATGATGTTGGCGTCATCAGCTACGGATTCTTTGATCAGGTCGGAGGCTTGTGCTAGCTCGTATAGGCCGAAGCTTTCTGAAACGGTGTAAGCCAACAGAACACCGCGGGCGCCATCAATCCGGGCTTCAAGTAGTGGCGAAGAAATAGCCATCTCCGCGGCACGCATTGCACGATCTTCGCCAGTAGCGACACCAATTCCCATTAGTGCGGTGCCAGCGTCCTTCATAATTGCTTTTACATCAGCAAAATCGAGGTTGACCAGACCCGGCTTAGTAATGAGATCCGAAATTCCTTGAACACCGGAACGTAGGACTTGATCAGCTAAGCGATAAGCTTCGATAATCGACAACGATTCTTCTGAAATCTGCAAGAGTCGATCATTGGGGATAACAATCAGAGTATCAACTGCTTCGCGGAGAGCAGCAATACCCGAATCCGCATTATTTGCCCGCTGACGGCCCTCAAAAGTGAATGGCCGGGTAACAACGCCGATGGTCAGCGCACCTAAATCACGCGAGATCTGTGCAACAACTGGAGCAGCACCAGTTCCGGTGCCACCGCCTTCACCAGCCGTCACAAAAACCATATCGGCGTCTTTAAGCGTCTCCTGGATGGTATCGGCGTTTTCTTCGGCAGCCCGGCGTCCCACCGTCGGGTCAGCACCAGCGCCAAGACCATTAGAAATATCACGACCGATATCGAGTTTTGTTTCAGCTTCGGATTTTGCCAGACTCTGGTTGTCAGTATTTACTGCAACAAAATCAACGCCAACAAGACCGTCTTGCACCATGCGATCAACAGCGTTAACTCCGCCTCCACCAACACCAACAACTTTGATGTTTGCGTTGCTATTAAACATATTTCTCATTTCCCTTATCGGAAACCTCAAGTCAAACTTGAAGTTTTAAGCTTCCAACCTCGCGCAAAAGTTAGAGAATTATCGACCCAGTTGCAACACCCTAGACGGTGTGTTGCAAAATTAGTTACTCGTCACTGGCGCATTTGGTGCCGATATATCAATAAATTTTGCCTCTAAACCGAGTAATGAAGCTAAAATCTTGGCTTTGCGCTCATTTTCTTCAGATTTACCCCACGCCACTGTTCGTCCATCAGTTAGCGTTAACTGAACCATCTGATGCTGGTCGATACTCAGTTGAGAAATCGTTGCCCGAAAATCATCTGGTAACGCGTCAAGCACACTCATCACCGCCGTCATAGCGTCCTTACGATCAATATCTTCCGGAAAACCTTTGATCTTCGGTAAGGATGCCAATTGATCCGATGGAACTGTGAGCTTTGTTCCATCTTGAGCAATTCCCTGGCACTCCTCCCCATCAACTACGCATGCAACTGGCACATGGGCTACCACATCGAATGCTAGCCTATTGGGGAAGCGATACACCGACGAAATCCTATCCACTTCGGCAATAGTGTTCTCCACATCTGCTTGAAGCTTCTCGTCATCAAATAACAGAACATGCTCACCATTGTGCGATTTCAGCACATCAGCTAGTTTGTTCTTATCGACAATGGAATTGTCAGCTAAACCGCGAATGTCTCCCACATGATATTCATAGGCAAACAATGGCGAAAACAAAATTATCCACAAAATAAGCAGAAATCCACTCACTGCGCCTAGCACGTATCCAGATTGTTTGAGGCGAATACGACGACGCTCCGCACGACGCTCTTGACGTCGTTCGCTTAACTCGACTGGCCGCACAGCTGGTTTTAGATCTTCGACATTCGAATGCTCATCGATAATCGGCTCGATGTCATCCTCGACGTCGATATAATCCTCAGTATCAACTAATGCAGTAGGAACAACATCCTGCGCAAAATCTCGCATCTCGTTGATTGGCGCTACTCCGCCCTGAGCTTGTTCTGACTTCGAGTTTGCCAACTTCCTCGGTTTGCGTGGTTTCCCTGGCGTTCTCATCTTTCCAGCTCGCTAATAATCAATGGCGCCATAGTGTAGATATCACCGGCTCCCATCGTCATAATAAGATCTCCGGGACCAGCATCGGCAACAATCATCCGTGCCGCATCGCTCTTATCTGGCACAAACTGAGCTTTAGCAGAATGGGCGGTGATGACGTCAGCCTGTGAACCATCCTCAGGAACCTCACGAGCAGCATATACCGAAGTCACGATAACGTCGTCGGCAATATCCAATGCCTGCGCAAATTCTGCCGCAAAATTTCGTGTACGCGAATACAAATGCGGCTGGAACACTACTTTTACCCGCCCAGAGGTAACCGACTTCGCCGTCTGTAACGTGGCCGCGACTTCGGTCGGATGATGCGCGTAATCATCAATAACCCGAATCCCACGTACTTCCCCAGCAAGCTCAAAACGACGGCCAGTGCCGTAAAAATGCTTTAACGCCTCCGCTATTTGTTGCCCATCAAATCCAAGATCACAACAAACTAGCCAAGCACCTACAGCGTTGAGCACCATATGTTCGCCAGGCACAGCTAGTTCGATCGTCGTCTGTTGATCTGCTCGGTTCACAACGGCTCGTCCGCCAGCCAAACCTGAATGAAGCTCCCGGATCAAAGTGTGGTCCCCCTCGTGGGGCTTCGTCCCATACGTTGCCACCCGAATACCGAGTTCACACGCCCGATGCGCAAGATCGGCAGCACCAGGGTCATCAGTACAACACACCAGCAAGCCACCAGGAACTATTCGCTGTGCAAAGTCCACAAAAGCCTGCGCGAACGCTGCTGGAGTTCCGTAGTGATCCAAATGATCAGGTTCAACATTAGTTACTAATGCGACCCGCGGCTGGTAGTTCAAGAAAGATCCATCGGATTCGTCAGCTTCGGCAACTATCGCAGGTCCCGATCCTAAGTATCCCCCGGGTTCTCCGCCGGCAAGGTGCCCACCAATCGCGCGTGACGGATCTGCTCCTAGCTCAGTCAGCGCAACTGAAATCATAGCCGAGGTAGATGTCTTTCCATGTGCCCCCGCCACTGCAATAAAATCGCGAGAACCGGCAGCAAATGCGAGTGCTTCTGAACGGTGCCAGATTGATTGATGGCGTTCGACCGCAACTTCAAGCTCCGGATTAGATGGCTTGACTGCAGTGGACCGAACAACGATGGCATCGTGTGGCACATGTTTGCGGTCATGTCCCACAAAGGTAGTGATCCCCATCGCTTGCAAATCATCGAGTACTGCCGAGCTTTGACGATCGCTACCGCTCACGTCGTGGCCTTCAGAACGTAACAATCGAGCTACCACGTTCATACCGGCTCCGCCAATGCCAATAAGATGAAACTTCATTACGCCTCCACAATTTCAGCAGCAAATTGAGCAAGTTTTGATGCCGCATCTGACGGCGCAACAGATCGAGCAGCCACACTCATTTTCTCTCGCTGAGAACTATCAAGAAGAGCAGGAAGATGCTCAAGTACCCACTGGGGCGTGAAATCTTGGTTGTCAACCAGAACTGCACCGCCAGCAGCCACCACATCACGAGCGTTGCGGGCTTGTTCCCCGTTACCGATCGGAAGTGGAACAAAAACAGTTGGGATCCCTAGTGTTGAGGCTTCCGACACCATACCTGCTCCAGCTCTCGCCACGAGAACGTCGGCGATGGCATATGCGTCTTCCATCGTGGTTAAGTAATCTAGGACAACGTAACCGGAGTGATCGCCGACGACGGATCGCACGTCGTCGTCTTTACCTTTACCTGTGATGTGTAATATCTGTGCGTCTAGCTGGGGCCCAGCTACGCTCATTGTTTCATTCAAGCGAACGGCGCCCAAGGATCCACCTGAGACGACGACGATCGGCTTAGCTGGATCTAGTCCAAAACGCTGTGCAACCTCGGCACGTCGCCGCTGCAAGCTGGCCTCATCTGCAGTCGCCAATTCGGCAATTTTTGGCCGCAACGGCAAGCCTACGGTAACTGTTACGCCCTTCGTCGCGACCAGCGGAGTAGACGGGAATGTCAGCCCGACGAGATTCGCTGAACGTGCTCCCAGCTTGTTTGCCAGCCCCGGAACCGCATTAGCCTCGTGGACGATAAACGGCACGCCCTCTTTGAGAGCCGCCCGGTACATAGGTGAGGATGCATAGCCGCCGAAACCAACAACGCAGGTGGCTTGCGTCTCCACCAAAATTTCCCGAGCTTGTTTCACCGCTAAGCGGAACCGAGCGGGAAACCGGATAGCATCACGATTCAGACGCCGTGGAAACGGAACTTTTTCGATAAGTCGTAAGTCAAAACCAGCTGATGGCACTAACTCGTTTTCGAGTCCGCCGGCAGTGCCTACCGCAGTAATGCGAGCATCGGGAGCCACCCGTTGCATAGCCTGCGCAGTAGCAATTAAAGGATTGACGTGTCCAGCAGTTCCCCCGCCGCATAAAACAACACTAAGTTTCATCTCTTCCTCCGAATAAGGGCCCGAGCATGCCGGACTAAGCCACGACGTGTCGTAAAACTTTCCCGAACACCTGGTACATCTAAAGCTGTCGCCGCCACTACCCCGAGCATCCATACAGTCGCCATCATCGACGAGCCTCCCATGGAGACAAACGGCAACGGAATTCCGAACACCGGAAGCAGACCAGTAACAACCCACATATTTGCGAACGCTTGCCCACATAGCCACAACGACGCTCCCACAGCTAGGAGCTGCGCATAACGATCATGGTGGTTCATAGCTATACGTAACAACGCCCACCCCAATGCCAAGAACAATAAAATAATGGTGAATGCACCGATCATTCCAAGTTCTTCACCAATAACGGCAAAAATAAAATCGGTATGCGCCTCAGCAAGGTCACGCCATTTTTCTTTGCCTGCTCCCAGACCAGCACCGGTTACCCCGCCAGACCCAAAAGCAAATAGTGCGTAGTCTGACTGCGTCGGGGTAATCTGGTCTGGCAGAGTAAACAGATTAGTAAGATAATCACCCACACGGTATAGACGCGAAGGCCGTATAACAACAAGAATCGTGGCCAAAAATATGAATCCATAAGCCGGCCGAATGAGCTGTCTGCCACGCAACCCGGCCAGCCAAATCATGCCTCCACCAATAAGGACGAATACCAGTCCGGTACCGACGTCTCCACCAAGAACAACCACACCAGTAGCTAGCAAAAAGCCGATGGTCGGAATAACAATTGTCTTTGATGTTTGGATTTCCGGAACGGTCAGGCGTGCAAGCATCATTGCAAGCCAGATAATCATGGCGAGTTTCAAAAACTCAGACGGCTGCAACGCAAAACTTCCTAGCCGAAGCCAGTTATTGTTACCAGCAACTCCTTCGCCGCCCTGTAGCAGGACTAGTGTCTGTAGTATGACACCTAGTATAAAAGGAATTATAGCTACTCGTTGCAGGAGCTTATAAGGAATAGCAGTAAGTACGCCTGCCCCGATAATACCGATGACCGCATAAATAGACTGCCGAAGTGCCACTGCAAAAAGCGGAGTCGAAGGATCGCGTGACACGGCCGAGATTGATGACGGAGCAGTCGCGGAAAAAACCATGAATACACCGATGGTCATCAACATGAGTGCCGATGCAACCATTAACAGCAAGGATTGAAGAATGACATTGCGACGTGCCAGATCCGTTGGAGACAGTGTGTCTGCTGGCTCGTAATGATTCATTATTCCTCCTCGCCAGCTACCACCAATTCACGAACGTCTTGAGCAAACCTATTGCCTCGATCAGCGTAACTGGTGAACTGATCTTGGGATGCGCACGCCGGGGCCAACAAAACTGTTTGTCCGGGACGAGCTAGGCTATGTGCATGAGCGACAGCTTCATGCATCGGCTCATTACTTGTTGTATCAATAAATACTACTGGAACACTCAGATTATCTAATGCGGCACGCCATGGCTCTTGATCGGTTCCGATCACAATAACACCGGCTAAACGATCCGCTACACGTTCCACGAGGTTTTCGAACTGTGAGCCTTTTGCTAACCCACCTGCGATCCAAATTGTACTCGCTGGCTTTTGTACTAATAACGATGCTTGCGCAGCATGTGCGTTCGTCGCTTTCGAGTCATCGATATACGCTACGCCAGCACGCTGAGCAACAAATTCGATACGATGCGCATCTGGATGGAAACGGCGCAAACCTTCGCGGATAGCCGCCGGCGAGGTGCCGATCGAACGTGCCAAGGTAGCGGCCATCATTGCGTCCTTTACGATATGTACTGGCAGATCATATCCTTGCGGCGCCAAGTGCATGATGTCATCGATAGTAAACAGTTCTTGTGCCTGAGATTGACGTCGATCACCAAACGCACGGTCGACGACGATGTCATCAACTATGCCAATTTCACCGATACTCGGTACCCCTAGTGAAACACCAATAGCGCGTGCGCCTTCGATAACATCTGCGTTATCAACCATAGCTTGCACGATCGAATCATTAAGTGGAAAGACACAGGCCCGATGAGTACGCTCGTAGATCGAAGCTTTGGCAGCAGCATACTCATCGCGATTTTCATGCCATTCGAGGTGATCGTCCGCAACGTTCAGCACCACTGAAGCAGTTGGTTCCATCGAGTAGGTGGCGGCTAGCTGGAACGATGACAGCTCAAAAGCAAATGCGTTGGGAGCTTCGCTTGACGTATCACTAACAGCAGTCACTGCAGGCGTCCCAACATTTCCCACTGCCAGTGCCCGTAGACCAGCACTGTTGAGTATGGTTTCGAGCATTGTTACCGTTGTGGTTTTGCCGTTCGTACCAGTGATACAAAGCCACGGAGCATACTGACCGTTTTCGTCACAGGCTCGCAAGTGCCAAGCAAGCTCGATTTCTGACCAGACTGGAATTCCAGCTTGGCGCAAGCGACGCCACTCGACCCCTGTTTGCCGAAATCCGGGTGCAATGATGACAATGTCAGGGTTCCATTCTAGAACTGATTCGATGAGATGCTCAGGTTCTGCGATGCCCATGCATATGTCTAACATTGCTGAGTCCAGAGTTTCTAAAGCCTGCGCCCGCGCATCCCACGCACCTAGTAAGGCTCTGGTGTGTTGGTGCAACGCTTGAATTGATGCCCGCCCAGATAAACCCATGCCGACGATGGCAATTCGTTTGCCGTCAAATGTGCTCGCGCCTGGAATTGAAAGAGTCACTGTTGAGCCAACCATTCTGCGTAAAACAAAAACATTCCGGTAGAAATAAACAAACCTTGAATGAGCCAGAACCGTACCACGATTGTGACTTCTTTCCAGCCCTTAAGCTCGAAATGATGATGTAACGGAGCCATTCGGAATACGCGTCGGCCAGTCAGTTTAAACATGCCGATTTGAATAACATCAGAAAATACGATGATAACGAAGAGGCCGCCAAGTAAAACAGCAAGGATCTCAGTGCGAGTTAGGATAGAGACTCCTGCGAATGCGCCGCCTAAAGCCAATGAACCAGTGTCTCCCATAAAAATCGCGGCTGGTGATGTATTGTGCCAAAGGAAACCAAAGCATGCACCAACTATAGCGGCGCAAATAATAGCAATCTCACGCGGATCTCTGACGTCATAGCATCCCGGGCTTGCAGCTACGAGGGATTCACACGTCTGGTAATACTGCCAGATTCCAACGACAGTGTAGGCTCCAAATGCGAGCATTGAAGCACCAGCAGCAAGACCATCCAATCCGTCTGTCAGATTAACGGCATTAGACCAAGCACTGATGAGGAAGTTAGCCCAGATAATGAAGAGGATGAGACCTGCCACCGGGCCCCAGACACCAAAGTTAATTGGCAGATCACGCACTAGCGAAACAGCAGTTGATCCCGGAGTCCGGTTCATATCGTTATGAAATTGCAGGGCCAGAACCGAAAATGCGATTCCTACTGTTCCCAGCCCGATCATTTTTGCACGCGGAGTAAGCCCGAGCGAGCGTTCCTTGCTGACTTTAATAAAGTCGTCTAGAAATCCGACCAGACCCATGCCGATCATCAGTCCTAAGAGTAAGAACCCTGAAACTTGCGGTACTCGTTGCATCACAATGTTTGCAACTGCCCAACCAATAACGGTGGCTCCAATAATGACAACTCCACCCATAGTCGGGGTGCCACGCTTGACAAGATGAGTCGTCGGGCCGTCCTCTCGAATGAACTGACCGTAGGATCGGCGTTCTAGCACTCTGATAAAAAGTGGCGTGCCGAGCAACGAAACAACTAGTGCTGTACCAAGTGCAATAAGAATCGCGAGCATTTAGCGATCTTTCTCCTTTAGCGCATCTGCGAGCTGCCACACCCCAGAACCATTTGAACCTTTTAGTAAAACGACATCGCCGTCACAGACTAGCCTATCAAGCAAAAGCCGAGCTTCGCTTATATCTGCGACTTGATGTACTTCAACGCCATCATTCTGAGCTGCAAGCGCCATCGTTTCTACGCCGTCACCTAGCGCAATAAGTATGTCTATTCCTAAATCAGCAACCGTATGCCCGATGGATTCATGCTCCGAAGCAGATGCTTCGCCAAGCTCCAGCATCTGCCCTAGCACAGCGATAGTCCGCTGGCCTTGACCGATATGAGCGAGAGCCTGGAGTCCTGCTCGCATCGAATCAGGATTCGCATTGTACGAATCGTCAATAATTCTCACACCTGCCGAGTCCCAGACGTCCATCCGATGCGGACTATCTGCGCGTGCTTGCGATAGCCGCGTGGCGCAATCAGCGACCGTTGCCCCGAGCTCAATGGCTACGGTTGCGGCAGCAAGTGCATTAGCAACATGATGAGTTCCTACCAGATTCAAGGCTACTTGTGCCGCCTCGCCTGCGTGATGCAGAGTGAACGTTGCTTTGCCAGTAGGATCAGTTGCAATATTAGATGCCCAAACGCCCTCGCGATATTGACCCGACACCGAAAAGAAAACCACTTTTCCGGGAGCCAGTCTAGCCATCGCTCGTACTCGTTCATCGTCATAATTTAAGACGACAACCCCATCACTTCGCGTTCCGGTTACTAATTCTGATTTGGCCTTGGCAACGTTTTCGATACCACCAAATTCGCCAAGATGAGCGCGGGCAACGGCTAAAACTACCGAAATGTCTGGAGCGGCGATGCCCGTGAGGTAGTCCAAGTTACCAATATGGTCAGCGCCCATCTCGAGCACCAAAGTAGCAGTATTTTCATTGGCACGTAATACCGTTAAAGGAAGGCCAAGTTCATTGTTAAATGAGCCTGGTGGAGCAATTATTGGTCCGCGCCAACTAAGGAGATCAGCAAGAAGATCTTTAGTGGTTGTTTTACCAACCGATCCAGTTACACCGATGACTTTAAAATTGGGTTGACCAGATTTCCGCACGGCTTGTTCTTGGTCATGCGCGATTTTCCCTAAAGCAAGAATTGGATCTACTACAGTAATAATCCGCTCTGCAGGAGCCCCACTAGCTTGTGCAGCTGCTCGATCTGCAGTTAACACTCCGCTAGCGCCAGCTGTTAAAGCAGTAGCGGCAAAGCGATTTCCGTCAACGCGTTCGCCAGCGATCGCAACAAATAACTCACCGCCAGTTATCTGGCGATTATCAGTTGCAACTGCACTAACTGGTAGTGCCGCAGATTCTGCTGACGATGGGAAATTACCATCGACGACGTTCGCGATCTGTTCGAGAGTCGTCTTGATCATCCTTGTGCCTTTCGTCTGGCGAGTGCAGCGCGGGCAACGTCACGATCGTCAAGCTCAATTAGCGTCCCATTCATATCTTGGAAACGTTCGTGGCCTCGTCCGGCAATAAGTATAGTATCTTCCGGTTGCGCTTCCTGAATGGTTTGTTCAATTGCCTGTGTGCGATCAGCAATTTCAATCCAGTTAGTTTGTCCCGGAATTCCAGCAATTAGTTCAGATCTAATAACAGCTGGGTCTTCGGAATGCGGATCGTCATCTGTGATAACTAAAACATCAGCACGGGTAGCAACAGCGTTAGCCATCGCTGGTCTTTTCTCTTTGTCTCGATCTCCTGCGGATCCGGTAATAACAATCAAACGCCCGTCAGTTTCTGGCTGTAATGCAGTGATCGCCTGAACAAGAGCGTCCTCATTATGGGCAAAATCCACAACGACGCGAGGGCGTTTTCCCACTAGTTCCATTCTTCCTGGAACCGTAGGACTAACACCATTGTTCTCAGTCAGTGCGTTCGCAATATCATCGAGCGCATAGCCAGCTTTAGCAACCATCGCGATTGCGAGAGCCGCGTTGCTGATATTGAAAGCTCCTGGCATTGCAGTATACGTGGTTATTTCTTCGCCGTGGGGATTCGTCACTGTAAATGAGTGATCTGCATGAGAGCGTACCGACCACGCCCCTGGCACTCGAGTCTCCGTATAGAATTGATCCATTCGGTCAGCTTCACGTTCAGCAAGTATCTGCCCCCATCGTGTATCGGCTATCACCACCCCAGACTGCGCATGCCTGTTATCAAATAGCTGGGCTTTCGCTTCGAAATAATCAGCCAGCGTCTTATGATAGTCGAGATGATCTTGAGTAAGATTGGTAAACCCTGCTACGGAGAATCGGATTGGGTTGATCCTACCTTGGGCAAGCGCGTGAGATGATGCCTCCATGACGAGGCTAGTCCCGCCTTCCTCAACCAACGCTGCCAGCATTGCTTGTAAATCGGCGGGCTGTGGAGTTGTCAGCTGGGCTGGGACTTCTACTCCGGCGATACGGATCGCAACAGTCCCAATCAAGCCAGTTGTTTCGCCTAATGCCTGCAAAATATGATCAATCATAAATGCTGTGGTCGTTTTGCCGTTCGTTCCGGTAATGGCGTAGGTAGTTAGCTTCCGTGCTGGATACCCATATATTGCAGCGGCAATCTCGCCAACTTTTTTGGCGATATCTGGGACGACGACGATGGGAATATCGGCTTCTACCAGATCTGCACCCAGTTCGTCTGTAGCAACTGCAACAGCGCCAGCACTAACTGCTGCATCAGCAAAATGCGCGCCATGGTTGTGAACTCCGGGAACACCAATAAAAAGATCGCCAGCTTGTACTGCGCGATTATCCGTTGTTACACCGGTAACAGTAAGGCTAGCCGTAGCTAGATCCGAACATTCTGGAATAGCCTCCCCTAGGGGGCAGGGCTTGACGTTTTTTGGCCGAATCATGGTATCTCACTTTGTCTCCACGGATAGGTCACCAGTGGCTCTTGCGATGGAGCAACCCCCATCGACCGCATGGCAAACTTTCCGATGTCTCCAAAAACAGGTGCCGCCGTCGTCGCTCCGTATCCAGCTCCAGCAGCGTTGTATATAACTACTGCGACTGCCAGTTGTGGTTTTTCAGCAGGAATTAATCCGACGAAGGTTCCAACTCGCTTTGTTAAGTTTCCGTTTTCGTCGGGAACCTCTGCGGTACCAGTTTTTCCAGCAACATTGTATCCCGGAACCGACGCCAGCCGTCCGGTAGAGTCTGGCCTAGTCACACCTTGCAAAATAGTATTGGCTGTTTTCGCTGTGTCAGCTGAGACGACTTGTTCTGAAGCTCCGATAACGGTTGGCTCAAAATTACCCTTTTTGTCATAAATTCCGTCCACGATATGGAGCGGAATTTTAACTCCATCATTTCCGATGATCGATATCATTTGCCCCAACTGTAGCGTTGATGCAGCCCAAGCCTGGCCGATCATCGTCGTATAGTGAGTTCGATTATCCCAGCTCTCATAGGGATTAAGAATACCAGTCGCTTCACCAGGAAGTTCTACACCAGTTTTTTGGCCAATTCCAAATTTATGCAGCATATTGTAGCGGTATGAATCATCGACCCGGTCTCCCATTTGAACCAAACCAGTGTTATATGATTTGCCGATGATTCCAGCTACGGTCATTGTGTCAGTAGCATGGTGATCATTGTCCGAAATAACCTGCCCGTTTGGCATTTGAAGGTGATCAGGAACTAGGAACGTATCTGTTGGGGTGATGACACCTTTATCGAGTGCCGCGGAAAGAGTAATCACTTTTCCCGTTGAACCAGGTTCCACAATTGCCTGTACAGCACGTGAATTCCAGTCTTCTGGATTGACTTTTTCCAAATTAGATGGATCTGGTGCGGATGAATCTCCTAGCGCCAAGATACGCCCAGTGCCAATTTCAATAACTACTGCCGAACCCCATTCAGCATGATTTTTCTGCACTGCAGAATCTAGTGCTTCTTGTGTAGCCAGCTGCAAATCGCGATCGATTGTTAGCTTAACAGTTCCACCATCGACTGCAGGCACTTCTTTTCGGGCGCCCTGCGGGAAAACAGTTCCTGCCGGCCCGACTTCAACCGAAAGTTGCCCGTTTTTACCTGCCAGCAGTTTATCGTATGTGGACTCAATGCCGGCTCGTCCGGCTAGAGTGTTGTCTTCGGCAGTAACTCCGGTATATCCCAGAATATTTCCTGCGACATAGCCGTTTGGATACGAGCGTTGCATATACCGCTCAGGATATATACCGTGAATATCTAGCTTACTAATTGCACGCCATTTATCGGGTGAAACATCACGTTTAACGAGTTCCCACTGGTTCTTTTCCGCTCCTCCTAAGAAGATGCCAGCGAGCTCAGCCTCATCCATATCTAGCAACGGAGCCACCTGTTTTGCTGCAGCGGCTGCTCCTGCTCCAACCAAGGTATCGTCGTCGTTATACTCTCGATAGTTAGCTATCTCCACCTGATTGACACGAACGTTATAGCGTTCAATCGACGTCGCTAAAATTGCTCCGTGCACGTCAACGATATCGCCGCGTTTTGCCTCCAACGAAATCGCTTGGCTACGTAGCTCACGAGCAGTTTTTGATAGTTGTGGACCACTGATGACCTGTAAGTAAAACAACCGCGCAGCTAGAACTGCAGCCACGATTACAACAACAAATATAGTCTTTGACAATTTTTTGTTTGTCACTTTTCGCGCTGCGATACCACCGCCTACGCCCCGCCCCATGCCATCTTGGAGGGCACTAGCTAGCCATTGCAGTACAGAAAGCGATTCGAACTCGCGCCGGTCCGCCATGTTTTACTCCCCTCGAGGTACTATTTAGTACCTTCGGGTTGCCCAATGATAGCTCCGGTTTCCGCATCAATGTAGAACATTGATTTAGCTGGAACCATACCGATCAGTTGGGCAGACTGACGTAGTTTCGACGGCGAAGAAACTTCAATCACTTCGCTTGTCAACGTTGATACTCGGGCTGCAGCCTCATTATGCTCGACTGAAATATCTTTGAGCTCATAGGCACCAGCTACCATGAGAGTATTGAGATAAAAAGCTGTAGCGAGGGCCCCGAAGAAGAGAAGCGCGCATACGACGACGGTTCCAACGAAGCCACGAGCAGCCGCTGGAGTAGGAACAACCCGTAGTCCTGGTGCCTCGATAATCGGGCGAGATGACGGCGCAAAATTAAGCTTACGAGCTTGTGATGAGGCAATCATGAGGTACTTCCTTGACGACGGTAGGGCTGGGCAATGTGGGCTGGTGTTGCGCGTAATCGTTCAACGGCGCGCAATCGAACTGATGCAGAACGCGGATTGGTTTCTTGCTCGGCTTGATCGGCTTTCTGTGCACCGCGAGTTAGCGCTTTAAGATATGGCGCATGATCTGCTAGTTCCATTGGTAGCCCCGGCGGTGAGGTGGATTTTAATCCCACGCTGAATGCTTCTTTGACAATGCGATCTTCTAGCGATTGATACGATTCAACAGCTATTCGTCCACCAACTCGTAGCGACTCAATCGCGCGCGGGACTGCAGCTTCAAGCACGTCTAGTTCGTTATTCACCGCAATCCGCAATGCTTGGAACGTTCGTTTAGATGGGTTGCCACCTTTGCGTCGTGCTGGAGCAGGAATCGTTTCTCGTACTAAATCAGCTAGTTCGCTAGTGCGTTCTAACGGAGCTGTTTCACGACGCCGAATAATCGCCCGCGCGATTTGCGGAGCAAATTTTTCTTCGCCGTATATCCGCAAAATACGTGCCAATTCACTATGCGACGCAGTTGCCAAAAGCTGTGCTACGGTTATTCCACAGCTGGTATCCATACGCATATCTAGTGGCGCATCATGCGCGTAGGAAAAACCGCGTTCGGTCTCATCCAGCTGGAGTGACGACACTCCAAGGTCCATCAAAATTGCATCAACTTTTCCATCGTGTCCATATGTTTGCGCAACTTTATCGACGTCGTCATACGTGGTGTGAACGGGAATAAACCGTGTACCAAATGATGCAAGCCGGTTACTGGCAAGTTCAATGGCTTGTTCGTCACGGTCAATACCGATAACAGTCAACTGAGGAAACGCTCGAAGGAACGCTTCACTATGACCACCCATTCCTAACGTGCAGTCAATGAGGCAGGACTCTGCCTGCAACGCAGGACTCAAAATATCCACGATCGGTTTGAGCAGCACTGGGACATGCAGTGCATTGTTATCTGCGGTTGATGGCATAGCACACCCCTTCTTTCTTTCCACTCAATGCGCTCTACTGGTCCCCCGCCAACCACCTGAAATTGGGGAATTATCTCAGGGGGTTGGAAGAAGGCCACTAGAACGCGCTAGAAAATGCCTGGAATCAGTTCATCTTCACGATCTGCAAATTCGTCTTCACTCGTTGTCAAGAAGGTCTCCCATGCAGAAGCATCCCAAATCTCTACGTGATCACCCGAACCGATAACCGCAAGCTCACGATCAAGTCCGGCGTACGTGCGTAACGCAGCTGGAAGCGTGATGCGCCCTTGTTTGTCAGGAACCTGGTCGTTCGCGCCCGATAAGAAAACACGCGTATATGTGCGTGCCTCTTTAGATGTCATCGGAGCTTGACGGAGCCGATCCAAAATGTTTTCGAACTCCGCAAATGGGAACACATACAGACAGTGTTCTTGACCTCGGGTGACAACTAAACCGTTTGCTAGTTGATCACGAAATTTGGCGGGCAGGATCAGACGTCCCTTGTCATCTAGCCGAGGCTCGTACGTGCCAAGAAACATCATTCACCCCCATCCTCACAACGTTGCCTCCACTTTACCCCAAAACCCACCACTATTGTTATCCAAACCCCACCACTATTGTTATCCAAACATGGAATTGTTTTCACAAAGTACTGCGAAATCAACAATAATTGCAGTGGAGTGAATATTGATACACTTTAACGTAATGTCCGGTATAGAGGCATTGACTTAAGAAGATCGTGTAAACCTAGACACGTCTTTTTCCTACAGTGGAGGGAAGTGGAGACCAACTGTCGCCGTCACAATAAAATAAGGCTGAAGCTATCAAGCTTCAGCCTTAAATTATGAGGTTATGTGTTAGTAGATCAGAGTTACATTCTGCCTTCATCACGCCGCTTATCAAACGCCGCCTTTTGGCGTTCCATAAAACTTTGTGCACGCTTTGCCGACGGCGTAGACACACCGTCCGCGGTGATAGTCACCTTCGACATTCCTTGCGCGATGTACATCAGTCCCAGCCAGACTACGACTGCACCCACAACGCCGACAATAATGAGTTCAGTAGCCACACCAACGGCAACGATTCCCAAACCACTCACTGCAGCAATAAGACCTAGGACCAAATGGCGCGCAGACATTGCCATTCGTGTTTGCTGTGGGTCTTCAGGCGCTAGCGACTCTGCCAACTTCGGATCTTCACCTTTGAGTTGGGCTTCAAGCTGTTCTAGCATGTTACGCTCATAATCCGACAGAGCCATAGACGGTTCCCTTCTATTTACGTTATATCTTCACAATACCCGAAGAACTGCTAGGGTCAAGATGTGAACGGATCAGAATGCCCGTTTTCGAGTAACGATCCCTGGTTGAGTACTTGATTTCCGTACTTTTGTCTTACTAAATCCATTGCTTCTTCTGCTCGCGAACGTCTGCCGTCGTCGTCAAGTGCTAGTTGCACCCCATCATCCGGACGCGAGAGCTGACCACCGCGCACACCCAGCAATCGAATCCCTAAACTCTGCGCTGGCAGATTCATAAATAGTCCCCGTGCAGCCTCATAGATCTCAGCACCGGTATGAGTGGGAGCACCCAAAGTAACCGAGCGAGTCAACGTTGAAAAATCTGCATAACGCACTTTAATGGAAACTGTTCGGGCAAAAACATTATGAGCGCGAAGCCGACGAGCAACATCATGTGATTGGTAAAGCAACACCCGCAACGCCTCGTTAGTGTCGAAAAGCGATTCGAAAAAAGTTTGCTCACGAGAAATCGACTTCTCTTCGCGCTCTGGGACTACAGCCCGATCGTCACGGCCCATCGCAAGCTGGTACAGATGCTGTCCTTGTGCTTGACCAACAATTGAAATCAACCGCTGCTGGCCTACCGTAGCGATATCAGCGACGTTGATAATCCCTTTACGAGCCAATAGCTCGCGGGTCTTCTCCCCCACACCCCATAAGGCTCCTACGGGTAAGGTATGTAGAAAGTCGAGAGTTCGGTCATGTGGCACTAACAGCAATCCATCCGGCTTTGCGTGGGCTGAAGCAACTTTGGCAACATGCTTAGTGGACGCAATACCAATCGAAGCCACAACTCCTTCGGAGGATCTAACATAACGCCGAATAGCCTGCCCGATTTCTACCGGTGACCCAAAGAGTTTGCGGGCTCCCGAAACATCCAAGAAAGCTTCATCGACTGACAGCTGTTCCACCAATGGTGTTATCGTACGCAAGTACGCCATTATCCGGCTAGAAATAGCGGCATACTGATCATGATGGGCTGGCAAAATAACCAATTGGGGACACCGGCGCTTGGCTTGTGCCACTGACATTGCAGAGTTGACACCATAACGACGAGCTTCATAAGAAGCAGCTGAAATAACACCTCGTTCTTGTCCCCCAACGGCTACCGGCCGACCTATTAATTCTGGCCGATTAAGGAGCTCTACCGAGACATAAAAAGCATCCATATCCATATGTAGAATTGGAGTTGCCGAATCGTCGTCACCCCAAAATCGACGTGCCGATTCGGAACGCGGTGCCCGAGACATGAACTCCTCCTTGGAACGATAGTTACCATTAGCGTAGCGTGGGACCGATCGTTATGCTAAAGAAATGGCACGCAGAACCCTAGTTGAAACTATCGACACGTCAATGTCTAAGCTTCGCATCGAAACTAGAGACCAACTACGGACACTCTTTATCGATGAGGCTGAATCTAGCGCGATCGATTTATCTGACCCTACATACATAGAGTTCGAATATATGCAACACATTCGAGCGGCAGTCGATGCAACGTTTCCTCCAGCCACTGCGCTACGCATTCTTCATTTAGGTGGAGCCGGGTGCGCGTTGGCACGATGTTTCAATGCTGAACGGCCGCGTTCGCGTCAGCTGGCAATCGAAATTGATCCAGAGTTAGCTATGCTTTCACGATCATATTTTGATTTGCCCACTTCACCTGCTCTTCGGATACGCGCTCAAGACGCACGCACAACCTTGGATACCAATTCGGGATCCTGGCATGTGATTGTGCGTGATACATTTGCCAACGGCAAAGTTCCCGCTCACCTAGCTACTCGAGAAGCCTACGCCCGCGCCGCCCAGCTTCTACAACCCGAAGGCATCTACTGCGTTAACATCGCTGGCGAACGAGGCCTAAGGTCCTTATATCGGGAAGTTCAAGCAGCCAATACTGAGTTTCCACACCTGTGTGCCATCGCAGATCCAGCAATATTCAAAAATCGGCGTTTCGGAAACATTATCTTGTTAGCCTCACGCAAAGAGCTCAATATCGCCCATATTGATCGTGCGCTACGAATGCTGGCTATGCCAGCTCGGCTCATTTCTGGAGAGCTTCTGGTCCGCCAAGCAAGTGGTGAACGAGCCGTCACCGATGCCGATATCGGATGGTCGATGCCTTAGCCCTCTTGCTTTCGATTGAACAGCTGTGCAATCGAATTCTTCAAATGCGTACGAAAATCTTGCGACTGGGGATCCTTAGCCTTAGTCTTCGCAGGCGCATCTTGAACAGGAACAATGCCTTCCAACGGATTCGAGTTCTGCATTGCCAAGAATTTTTCAACTGCGGCACCGATTTCCTCCGATGTCGGCAACGGACCCGCTTCATCATGCGGCTTCACAAACGCTTGGTCAGACGAATCATATTCTTCTTCAAACTGGGACACCATCGCCGCAAACTGTTCATCTTGCTGAATAATGCCAGCAAGCTCAGCAACCTGGTGGTCTTCGTGTTGTTCTAGATCGCCTAACGGCACAGTTGGCCCACCCAGAGTAGCTAGTTGCCGCACTACCGCGAGCGCTCCAGAGAAGAACGGCATATCAGATCGAGACATATATAGCGGGACACGAACTCTAATATTGATTGCTTGGTATCCACTCTGTCCTAGTTGATGTTCAAGATAATCTGCGAGTGAGGCAGGATGACTCACATGTCCTTTGACAACTGCCGGATTTTCGACTTCCGTCGTCGTCCTAATAAGCATATCTGCCGGGCGAGTGTGCGGAATTGGCGCAGGCATTCCGTGAATCGAAAAAATCCGTTTGACCCCAAATTTCTGGACTATTTCAAGGGCATCTTCAGCCAGCCGAGGCCAGTGGAAATCAGGCTCGGTACCATGTAGAAACAGGAATGTCTGACCATTAACATCAGTCACTAGATCAAGTGATATCCCAGGTTCTGCGCTAGACGTTAAATGCCCGTCCTCATAAGTAACAATTGGTCGCTGCGCACGATAGTCATAAAGAGGATCTGCGTCGAAAGAGCAAACCTCGACAGAGTCGAGCAAATCAATGCACGCATGCACTGCCTGACTAATTGCCCCGGGATCGACGAGATGATCGACCAATCCGATCACTAGGGTTGGAACAGTAAGCTCCCCCATGCTCTCTGGGTACATCACATAATTCGGCATCAGTACTCCTCTTCATTCTTCTCCTCCTACCTTAAATCATGTTGCCCGCCAGTGTCTGTATCGAATAATGAGAAGTTAACTTCGCGTCGCTGAAACTAGATCGTTTTCATAGTGCATTCTGGCGCAAAATAGGGAATAATTATGTGACTTGATTTTATCGGAGGGGCCCCAGTGACAAATCAAACCACACAGAATAAAGCTATTGCAGAAGAACAACATTTTGTCTCCCAAGCTTATGATGCGCTCGACGCTCAGGTGGATTATTACGGTGCACAGCTAACGAGAGTTCGCGCCCAAGGTGGCGGCGGAACTCCGGGTCAGGTCTCCGAACGTGATTCGTTCGCAAGTCACTACGAAGATAATCTTACTCGGTTACGGAACGTCGAAAATCGTCTGGTTTTAGGTCGCTTGGATACCAACGACGGGCAAATATATCACATTGGTCGTACCACCTTGCGTAATGCCGACGACGACATCATCCTTGTCGATTGGCGTGCCCCGCAGTCCGAACCTTTTTACCAAGCAACAGCTGCCCACCCGGGAAATATTCGCCGACGTCGGCATATTCAAAGCCGGTTGCGTGAAGTCATTGGCGTTGAGGACGAACTGCTTACTGATTCCGATGCCGGCTCGGCCGATCTCAACCTCACCGGAGAAGGTGCCTTGTTTGCGGCTATGAGCAAAGCACGCGATGGCCACATGGGCGATATCGTGGCAACTATCCAAACAGAACAAGATCGCATTATTCGTTCTGATGTTAACGGTATTCTCGTTGTCCAAGGCGGACCTGGTACTGGAAAAACAGCCGTTGCTCTGCATCGCGCCGCCTATTTGCTCTACACCTATCGCGAGCGCCTCGCTCACTCCGGCGTTCTCGTTATCGGTCCTTCACCTATTTTCTTGCGCTATATCGATCAGGTTTTGCCAGCCTTAGGTGAATCCAACGTCGTATCGACGACGGTTGACGATCTCCTGCCTCAGGTCCGAGCTACAGTTCAGGAGGATCCGGAAATTGCGAAGCTAAAGGGAGACATCCGTTGGGTAGAAATCGCCGAACGAGCGATCCGTTTAATCGTAGAGAAGCCTCGACTAGACACTGCGACGATCACTATCAACGGCAAGAAGCTCAGACTAACTCCGCGTATGGTCGAAACTGCACAACGCCGGGCGCGACGCACTGCAAAACCGCACAACCAAGCCCGTGATACATATGCCAAGTACCTTATTGAGCAATTAGCACAGCAGTTAGCCGATTCGCTCGATATCAACCTCGAGCATAATGACTTTCTTTACGGCGATATTATTGAATCGATCGATGCTCGCCGAGAGATCAATCTACATTGGCTTCCGACGTCGGCGCCTACGCTCCTCGCACGCATTTATCATTTCCCTGAGCTCCTGGAACGTATTGCCCCCGAGCTCAGCGAAGAGCAACGCACCATGCTTCACCGCGATCGCTCCCACGGTTTTACTCGCGCGGATATTCCGATTTTGGACGAATTAGCAGAACATTTAGGCGAATTTTCCTCCAGCGCACAAATTGCTGAAGAACGAGCTGTAGAAAATCAACGGCGTCGCCACGACGCTTATGTTTCAGACACGATGAAATCAATGGACTTAGGTGGCGGAATTGTTCAGGCCCAAGACGTTGCCGATCGTTTGTACGACGACACCTCGGCAGATACTCTAGCCGAACGTGCAGCTGCGGATAGAACATGGACGTATGGCCACGTCGTCGTCGATGAGGCCCAAGAACTGTCTGATATGCAGTGGCGAATGATTATGCGACGCAACCCGTCACGATCCATGACTATCGTCGGGGACGTTGATCAGCGTCCTCAAGGTGCACCAAGTGGCGGGTGGAAACAGGCGTTGGGAGCGCTCGGAGAATTTACCCGGATCGATGAGCTCACCATGTCCTACCGCACTCCGTCATCTTTACTGGAGCGCGCCGCTGACATGATGGCTTATATTGGTCACCCAGTTCGCCCCGTTCAGGCAGTGCGGGATCTCCCCGATACATACGCAGCCGACGTCGTAGACACATCGCAGTTACAGTCCACATTGGCACAACGAGTCACAGCCGAATCAGAATTACTCGATCAACAATACGGGCAGAACCATGGAACATTGGCGATAATCGCACCAACGGCTCTCCTAGCTGAGACTCAGCAGGCTATATTCAGTAACGAGAGCCTAGCCCAGTGGAGTATCGACAAAACAGGTGCCGATGTTGCACAACGCATTCATGTGTTGAGTGCTCGTGAGTCCAAAGGCCTCGAATTCGATACGGTAATCGTCGTCAATCCATTGGATATTGCAGATGAAGGGCCTGGCGATCTCTACGTTGCCATGACAAGGGCAACTCGACGGCTTGCGGTTGTCTCCCACGATGATCTCCCGAACGCATTGAAATAACACGCCCAAATTTCAGCTTCCCACATAACTTACGGTCTGGTAGGTTTACAATTGTAACTACCACGTTATCCACTCGGACTTCTGAAGGAGATCGGATATGAATAATATGCAACGTGCTCATCAGCACTACCCTGCAGGGGTTAGCCCCACTGTCGAGATCCCAGACATCACAGTGGAGCGTTTGCTCGTCGATGCTGTCGCAGATTTCCCTAAACGAGTCGCTATTGACTTTTTAGGACGTGAGTGGACCTATGAAGATATAGCTCACGATGTAGAACGCTCCATCACTGTGTTGAAAATGTGCGGAGTCCGCGAAGGCGATGTCGTATCACTGATGTTGCCTAACTGCCCACAGCACTTCGCAGCATTTTATGCGGTCATCGCGTTGGGTGCTACGGTTGCTGAGCTGAACCCACTAGCTCCGATTGCCCAGTTGAATGCACAGCTGGACCTAGTTGGTTCCACCGTTGTTATCGCGTGGGAACAAACAATCGAAAAACTGTTGCGCGATGGAGATTTCCACGATCGCACCTATTTATCAGTCAATCTTGTGAAGGCATTGCCAACAAAATCCCAGCTCCTACTCAAACTACCGATTAAGGCAGCTCGCGAACAGCGAGCGAAGCTTCGCGGCAATGTACCATCAGGAGTGCATTCGTGGGATAACCAAGTCAAGTATGCAGACCCATCAAATATTTCCCGGGCTTCCAACGTCTCTCCAGACGCCATCGCAGTTCTGCTACAAACTGGCGGAACAACCGGCACTCCTAAAGCGGTCAAACTGTCCCACCGCAATATTGTTGCAAACGCGAAGCAAAACGAAGAATGGCTAGTCAATTTTGCCCGCGGTCGCGAAACAGTTGGTGCAGTTCTGCCGTTCTTCCATGCTTTCGGGCTTCAGCTTTCGTTGAGTGTGTGTGTTAATTCTGCAGCTACTATCGTCATGACGCCTTCGTTCGACGTCGACATTCTGCTCGCTGGCCATTCACGTCATCCGATTACATTTTTTGCAGGCGTTCCGCCAATGTATAAACGCATTCTTGATGCACTGGACGCAGGAAAGAAAGCCGATCTGTCTACGATTCGGTATTGTGTCTCTGGTGCTATGGCTCTAGATCCTGCTCTAGCAACACGTTGGGAAAAAGCGACGGGCGGGTATCTTATCGAAGGCTACGGCATGAGCGAGGCATCACCTGTTATTGCCGCTTCTCCAATATCTCCCACGCGTCGTCCTTCAACTCTTGGTGTTCCGTTCCCATCCACAGAGATTAAAATTGTAGATCCCGAAGATCCTACCCGTGAGATCACCGAAGAAAATGAGGTAGGCGAAGTTTGTGCGCGTGGGCCACAGATTTTCCAAGGCTATTTAGGCAATGATGAAGAAACAGCTCATGCGTTCCTGGACGGCGGCTGGCTACGCACAGGAGATCTGGGACGCTGGGATGATGGGTTCGTCGTGATGGCTGACCGTCGTAAAGAGATGATCATCAATGGCGGATTCAATGTGTACCCTTCGCAGGTTGAAGATGCAGTACGGCAGATGCCAGGTGTTGCAGATGTCGCCGTAGTAGGTATGCCAACGGATTCACTATCCGAATCAGTTGTTGCTGCTCTGGTACTTGAGCCGGGCTCAAAAGTCGATCTCGAAGCAGTGCGGCAGTGGACAGAGGATAAGCTATCACATTATGCCATGCCGAAATCGATTGCTATTTTGGACGAACTTCCGCGTTCGCAAATCGGGAAAGTGATGCGTCGCGCAGTTCGTGAGAAGCTTGCATCATTTGAGCTTAATTCGGGACAGTGGCGAGAGAAGCTATCAGACGCATCAGCATCAGCATCATCGTTGGTTGACGAATACTGGTCCAATATCCGCGAGAAAGCCCAGGCGTCCAAAGAGGATTGGAAAGATTGGACAGAGCAGAATTCAGATAAGTTTGATATGGTCCGAGCCAAGTTCACGGAGCTGGTACAAAATACCTCTGATAAAACGAAGCTCAAAGCAGAACTCGACTCGACTGCACGTCAAACAGGATTATCACTGGAGAATTTCACCGCGTGGTTGTCACAATATCGCCAAGGTCTGTTTAACGCTAAGGACGGCAATCCCGGGAAAACATCGGATGAACGTGACGGTCACTCAGACAGCAAGGTAGATCCAGAACAACACAATGATTAACTATCATTAGACCTCATATGAAAATGTGGGTGTAGCGATAACGTTGCTACACCCACATTTTTTAATCGTGTTCGGACACGGGAACTATAAGCTACTTATATCATTGTGCTTCTTCGGCACGGAGCTGGGAAATAGCAGATTCAAAATCTTCCAAGGTATCGAAGCTCGAATAAACAGAGGCAAACCTCAAGTACGCGATCTGATCAAGGTGCCGGAGTGGATTAAGGATCTCACGGCCGATATCGTGAGCATGGATCTGCGCAAGACCCTGAGCACGAATACTCTCTTCAACTTGCTGTGCTAAAACAGCAAGTTGATCATCAGTTACTGGACGACCTTGGCATGCCTTGCCCACGCCAGCAATAATTTTTTCCCGCGAAAATGCCTCTGACGTGCCCGACCGCTTAATAACCATAAGCGTAGCGGTTTCAGATGTAGAAAAACGCCGTTTGCACTGCGGGCATTCACGACGGCGACGAATAACTGTACCGTCATCTGATGTACGAGTATCAATAACACGCGAATCCGCGTAGCGACAGAAAGGACAATGCATGTTCCAACAATAGCGCGTCATGACACATTTTACATATCAAACAATTCATATAAATTAATATTGTGGCAAAACCAGTTCCTGGCCAGGCTGAATTAAGCCCCCGTCTAAGGCATTAAGAGCATAAATATCAGCAATGATCTGCGATGGCTCCACCGGCGCGTCGAGGCTAGAAGCGATAGAAGCTACAGTTTCCCCCGGCTGAACAACACGAATTTGTCCGCTATCAGGAGCTAAATCAAAAATCCCAACAACGGCAAGACCCGCCACCACAGACATAGCCATAAGCCCAATGAATTGAAAAACTTTGCGTAGCTGAAGACTTACGATCATCTCTCGCAATTGCTCATAACCTGATTGCATCTGGAAAGACAGCGAATCCATCTCCAAAGAACTTGTACGAGCAACATTCCTTCCAGTTCCATCTAGCGCGTGAGCGCGGTTAGCCACTACCCACTGCGTGTCTCCATCCGAAATATATGCAGGCGTCTGAGCCGAAGGAACGGCATATAAAAATCCACAGCCATTACTTTGTGGCCGATCTGGTCGAATGGTGCGACGTGGTGTGCGCACGCGATCGGAAATAGGCTGCACTGGTGTACGAACTGCCTTTAATAATGGCTTTGTGCGGTGACGAGCATCTTTTTCGCGGACATCATATTCACGCATCTCTACAACCGACATAACAGCTCCTCATAATCCTGGTTCGAACATCTGTTCTAATGGTAATACAAGTACCGCAGTTTGTCTAGAACATCTGTTCGATAGCATCCGAACAAATGTTTGATTCTTTGCAGCATCTGCATTAGGCTTTGTTATAAGCAAAACATGAGCCTCCCACATACTTTGATGATCACTAGCAGAATCATCATTCACTGTTAGGACTTAGCTTTGTGTTTGTTCAACCACGTCCCCTGAAAGCCAAGAAAGAGAACTCCAATGACTCGGCTACCAATACTCACTCAACGTCAGCTAGCCATCGTTGATGCTCTCAAAAGCCTTCTAGCTCAACAGGGCTATTCACCGACTGTTCGAGAAATTGGCGAAGCTGTCGGCCTGAAATCTCCTTCATCAGTGAAACATCAACTTGATGCATTACTAAAGGCCGGAATCATTTCCCACGATCCCAACCGATCGCGGACTTTGGATCTCACCGATCTTGGTCGCCAGCTAGATACCAGCACTGGCGAGTTTCGTACAGAAACATTTCCTGACGCTGCGGCTTCATTTAACAGGGGTGAGGAGCCTTCATCCGAACCATCGATCAGCTTCGTCAACGTTCCGTTAGTTGGACGAATTGCAGCCGGAACACCTATTCTTGCGGAGCAACTGATCGAGGATACGTTCCCACTTCCCCGTCAGCTAACCGGATACGGCGAGCTCTTCATGCTCCAAGTCAGTGGAGACTCCATGATCGATGCTGCGATTTGTGACGGCGACTGGGTGGTTGTACGTCGCCAGCCAAATGCCGAGCAAGGTGAAATCGTGGCAGCAATGATCGATGGCGAAGCTACTGTGAAAGTTCTATCTCGCACCGACGGCCACCGGTGGCTTCTTCCACGTAATCCTGACTACTCACCAATTCCTGCAGACAACGCCCAAATTATTGGGCGGATCGTCACCGTTCTACGTTCGCTCTGATTCCACTGAGAGAAGCTTTGTTCGTCAACTATCTTGCGCCAGACGTTGTAGAACCTCTCGAACAATCCGCGGATCCGTCGTCGGCCACATTTTCGGCATAGACGCCAATAGGAAACTCGAATACCGTGCCGTTCGCAACCGCGGATCAAGAACCGCCACAACACCGCGGTCAGTGGTTCGACGCAACAAGCGCCCTGCTCCCTGTGCCAGTAACAAAGCTGCTTGAGTCGCCATAACGCTCATAAAACCATTGCCACCATTATGGTTGGCAGCTTCTGAACGCGCCTGCATTAACGGATCGTTAGGACGAGGAAACGGAATCCGGTCGATAATCACCAACCGGCAAGTTCTGCCCGGAACGTCAACCCCCTGCCACAAGGAGATCGTTCCAAATAAACACGCATCTTCATCGTCCGCGAAATTTTTAACCAACGTCGATAGCTGATCTTCGCCTTGAACAAATACTGGAACATCTACCCGATCCCGCACATACTCAGCAGCCCGCTCAGCAGCGGCTCGCGAGGTAAACAGAACAAGTGCACCACCATGCGAAGCTTGGATAAGTTCTACCATTTCCGCAAGCGGCTCGTCCCCATACCCGTTCTTACTAGGAACAGGCAAATGCTTAGCAACATACAGAATGCCCTGCTTTTCTGGCGTAAACGGACTGCCGACGTCTATACCTTCCCAAGGTCCTTGGCTCGGAAAATCTAGCCCTGTTCGCACTGCCATAACATCGAAAGAACCGTTGATTTTCAGCGTCGCCGACGTCAAAACGGTTGCTCGATTATCAAACAACTCATCGGCAATAGCGCCAGCAACTTCTAGCGGCGCGGCATACAACACCCCAACGCCGTCGCTAAACTCAGTTTTCCAGACAACAAGTGTTTCGTTAGCAATCGCGTCAGAAAGCAGATCATCACACAGGTCCCCCATTTCACTCAACCGCGAGCGCAGAATCTGTTTTGCAATTGCTTGATCCTCAACCTTGCCAGACAGGCCAGTAGCGTACTCCCCAGCTTCTTGAATCCGCCCAGTTAAACGCGCAATTGCATCAAACATATCTTGGGAAAAAGCAGTGATTCGTCCCTCAGGAAGATCTGCTAAAAGATCTACTAATTCGTCGGCAGATTCGTCAAGATCACAATCGCTTAGCCCTGATTTACGTAAGAGTCGAGCGATACTTGTGATGTCGTACTTTGATAACACCCGAGTAAGCTGACCAGTAACTCGATCAACAAGTTCATGAGCCTCATCGATAATGAACGCTTGAGCTTCAGGCAAAACCGGTGTACCGGTTGCTGCAATACCCAACATGGCGTGATTAGTTACGACGACGGGAGCCTCATCTGCAGCTTCGCGAGCCAAATAAGGGAAGCAACTCTGCCTGACGGGACATTTTTCTCCAATACATTCTCGTTTCGGTACGGAAACTTGGGCCCATGCCTTATCAGACACTCCCGGGACAAGATCGTCCCGGTCGCCGGTATCTGTACTCATTGCCCATTCGCGCGCTCTGACTATCTCCTCACCCGTCGCAGTTGCTCCTACTTCACCCTCTGCACGTGACAGTAGCGTTCCTTCTTCCGGGTAACCGCCGGTAGCCTTGCGTAAACACACATAATTGTTCCACCCTTTGAGCAACGCAATATCCACGTGCAGGCCCAATTCGCCATGCAAAGCATCTTTGACACGTGGCGCATCATGCAACATGATCTGACGTTGCAAAGCCAAGGTTGCCGTCGAAATAATCGCCCGTTTGCCGCTGGTAGCAGCCCACGACATGACCGGGACAAGATATCCAAAAGATTTTCCAGTTCCAGTTCCTGCCTGAATGAGGAGATGATCGTCATCTTCAAGAGCTTGTGCCACCCGTTGCGCCATCGTCACTTGCCCTTCGCGTGTAGTGCCGCCTACCGAAGCAACAACCTGCGACAGCAAAGGTTCGACATCACTCACGGTGCATCAATCCCGCATCGACTAATATGCCAGCGATTTCCTCCGTGACATGTGCATTAAGATGGGTTCCGTCTGCGGTAAATGACTCGGCGAAGATCTCGCCGTCGTCGTGAATCCGGGAAACGATATCCCCACGTGAGAACGGAATCGTCACGTCAATCAGAATATTTGGACGAGGTAACAACTGATCAATGCGCTCGTAAAGTTCGTCGATACCTTCGCCAGTAACCGCCGAGACCAGAACTGATTCTGGGTATCGGGAACGCAACGTAGCGACGTCGATCGGATCGGCAAGATCGGCTTTCGACAATACAATTAGCTCACGAACGTTTTCCGCTCCGGGGACATCGGCCAGTACCTTACGCACCGCCTGGATCTGCCCAACAGGATCATGATGCGAGGCATCAACGACGTGTAATAGCAGATCTGCCGAACCAACCTCTTCCAGTGTAGACCGAAACGCCTCAACCAATTGGGTTGGAAGATTACGCACGAATCCTACCGTGTCCGTCAGCGTATACGGGCGCCCATCCTTTGTTTCCGTACGCCGCACAGTAGGATCGAGTGTTGCAAAGAGTGCGTTCTCAACAAGCACGCCAGCACCGGTTAACGTGTTAAGTAGGGACGACTTCCCCGCGTTGGTGTACCCGACGACGACGACAGCTGGCACTGCATTTTTTGTTCGAGATGCCCGGCGAGTCACTCGTGCCGGCTTCATCGCCTTAATATCTGCTCGAAGCTTTGCCATTCGGGTACGAATACGACGGCGGTCAAGTTCGAGCTGAGTTTCGCCAGGACCGCGTGAACCAATACCAGCACCACCAGCAACTCGACCACCTGCCTGCCGGGACATCGAATCGCCCCACCCACGCAATCGAGGTAGCAAGTATTCTAATTGGGCAAGCTCAACTTGTGCCTTTCCCTCTTTAGACTTGGCATGTTGAGCAAAAATATCAAGGATCAATGCGGTCCGGTCAATAACTTTCACGTTGACGACATCTTCTAGCGCACGGCGCTGGGATGGAGCCAGTTCAGAATCAACAATCACCGTGTCTGCTTCATGGACTTGTACAATCTCGGCAAGCTCCTTCGCTTTACCTGAGCCGAGATAGGTTGCTGGATCCGGCAACTGACGGCGTTGAATAAGGCCATCGAGAACGGTAGAACCAGCTGTCTCGGCCAATGCAGCGAGCTCGCGCAACGAATCTTGTGCTCCCTCGTATGGTCCTTCTTGCCATAAGCCAACAAGCACAACGCGTTCTAGCCTCAGCTGACGGTACTCAACATCAACCTTATCGTCCACATGAGTTGCTAGGCTTGATACTCGTTTCAGCGAAGAGCGCGCTTCACGATCTAGAGACTCGCCAGCCCACTGCCCTTCGTAAGCTGGATTCTCTTGTAACGCAGTTCCTTCGTACGAGGATAGATCAACGTGTTTTTTCATTGGTTCTTCGTGCTGGTCAGAACCAACTGGACGTGACGGCTTGTTAGCAGAAATAGGGTTCTCCTTATGACTATAGTTAGGTCTCTATTATCTCACTTCTTTTCCCCCTTGCCCAACGTGGACATTCACACATGTGCCACGTATCGTTGTGTAGGTGAATGACCATTATTTTTCTGATTCTCCGCATGTGGCCTCAGCTCCCACCAAACGCACATATTCAGCGCTAGGGCAGCAATGGACAGTCACCACTGATGCCGGAGTTTTTTCGCCTTCAGGGTTAGATAAAGGCACTGCCGTACTACTGCATAAGGTCCCGATTATTGACCTTCCCGACGACGCACTGGTTGCCGATGTAGGTTGTGGATGGGGCCCCGTTACCTTGGCGCTGGCGCACACATACCCGCAGGCTAGAATTTTAGCTAGTGACGTCAATGAACGGGCTCTTGATTTGGCTTCACGCAATGTTGTAGACGCAGGTTTTAGGAACGTTGAGGTTGGTCTAGCACCCGATATGATTTCCCGGCTCACGAGCGAAATTGCGGCAGGACAGCACAAAGGTATCGACCTTATCTGGTCCAATCCGCCAATCCGCATAGGCAAAAACGCCCTGCATGAGTTGCTAGCGACCTGGATGGGCTTGCTGTCTCCTACCGGGGAGGCATTCTGGGTTGTTCAGAAGAACTTGGGCGCAGATTCGCTAGCCAAGTGGCTCAATAATTCCGGTTTCCCTACTGAAAAGATTGGTTCAGCAAAGGGCTTTAGAGTTCTTCACTCGCGTCGGAGATAAGTCGCAGAGCTTGATCGGCTGCAGCTTCGACGTTGTTCTCAGCAACGTCAACCCAGCTAATACGCGGATCTCGCCGGAACCAAGTGCGCTGTTTCTTCGCCAGCCGGCGAGTATGGAAAGCCACTGATTCCACTGCTTGCGGAATATCCATCTGTTGATCGAGCACGCTGATTGCCTCAGCATACCCAGTTGCTTTATGAGCGGTCGGGCTTTCCCGCAGGCCGTTTTTTAATAGTTGTTCAGTTTCTGCTATTAATCCACAGTCAAACATCATTTGAGCACGTGAGCTAATGGCCTGTTCTAACTCTGTTTTATCTCGTCTGACGCCGATATGAATAGTTTCTTCATAGTGGCTGGTGTGCCGAGGAAACACAGGCGTGTACGACTGCCCTGTAAGCCGAACTACCTCTAGCGCACGAATAACTCTCCGCGGATTTAAAAGATTGATTGTCTGTGCAGTGACCGGATCTTTTTCTTGTAGCTCTGCAATAAGCGACGCACCGTGATCATGTTTCCACTGATCTTCTAGCTCTGCACGAATCTGGGGATCAGTACCCGGAAAATCAAGCTCATCAAGGAGCGCACTAACATATAGCCCAGAACCACCAACAACGATAGGAATACGACCGGCTTGATGGATTGTTGCTATATCTTCTCGAGCATATTGTTGGTAGGCAGCAACCGAAGCAGCTTGCGAGACATCAAGAACATCTAGTTGGTGATGGACAATTCCTTGACGCTCTTCTAGGGTAGCTTTCGCAGTGCCGATATCCATGCCACGATATAATTGCATGGCATCTGCCGAGATAATTTCTACCCGATCAGATCCGCCAAGAAACTGGGCTAGACGGATAGATAGAGCTGTTTTTCCGGACGCAGTTGGTCCGACGACGGCTATGACTGGCAATGCCATACTGGCTATTTCTTCCGTACCGGAATGCTCGGAATACCAAGTGAGACTGGAGCACGCCCCGCAGCTTCTTCAGCAAGGTGTGCTTTGCGCCGTTCGCTTGCTTCATATGCGTCACCGGCACGAGTGGGGCGCACCTCAAAAAGACCACCACTAAGAGCAGAATCAGCCACCAAATGCGATGGAGCAGCGTGTGTCACGACTGCAGAGACCATGTCCCCCGGGCGAATATTGTGAGCACTGTGATCGGGTAGCCCGATATGCACGAGCCGGTTATCAGCTGCACGTCCGGTAATTCGAGCAGTCTGAGTGTCCTTACGTCCTCCATCGTGAGAGACTAAAACATCAACGCGCTGGCTGACTAATTTTTCGTTCTCTTCTAAAGTGATACGTTGCTGTAATGCAAGGAGGCGTTGATATCGTTCCGAAGCAACCTCGGCTGGAACCTGATTGTCCATATCCGCTGCTGGAGTTCCTGGACGAGGCGAGTATAAGAATGTGAACGCCGAAGAGAAACGCGATTGTTCCACTATGTCAAGGGTCTGCTGGAAGTCTTCCTCGGTTTCGCCAGGGAAACCGACAATAATATCGGTGGTGATTGCCGCGTGCGGGATTTGCTCCCGAACTCGATCTAGGATCCCTAGGAATTTCGCTGAACGATATGAGCGTCGCATCGCACGCAAAACGCGATCAGATCCGGACTGCAACGGCATATGTAGCGATGGCATAACATTAGGAGTTTCTGCCATCGCATCGATAACATCATCAGTGAAGGCAGCCGGATGAGGTGAGGTAAAGCGAACACGCTCCAGACCTTCAATATCGCCACATGAGCGAAGCAGTTTAGCAAATGCGCCACGATCCCCAAAACCAACGCCGTATGAATTGACATTCTGTCCCAACAGCGTAACTTCAATTGCTCCCTGAGCAACAACTGCTTCTATTTCGGCTAAAATTTCTCCCGGCCTGCGATCGCGTTCTTTTCCACGTAAATGCGGAACGATACAAAAAGTACAGGTATTGTTACAGCCCACAGCGATAGAAACCCACGCAGCATAGGCCGATTCTCGGTGCGCCGGAAGAGTCGAAGGGAAAACCTTGAGGGACTCTTCAATTTCAACTGCGGCTTTTTTATTATGCCGCGCACGTTCTAATAAAGTTGGAAGGACATCAAGATTGTGTGTTCCTAGGACAACATCTACCCACGGAGCTCGCTTGATGATACCGTCCCGCAACTGCTGCGCAAGGCAACCTCCAACAGCAATTTGCATATCAGGACGAGCGTCTTTCACAGATTTGAGCTGCCCAAGCTGCCCAAATAATTTATTGGCAGCATTTTCGCGAACTGAGCAGGTATTAATCACGAGAATATCGGCGCCCTGATCACCGGCTTCAGTCGCACGAGCGGCTTTTTCGGGAACAAGTTCAACGGGAACAATTCCGGCCTGGTCTAACAAGCCAGCCATCCGCTCTGAGTCATGAACGTTCATCTGGCACCCCAGGGTACGCACAGCATAGGTTTTCACATCAGTTGGATCCAGTATATCGTTCATTTCTGCCCTATCTGTCTGTCTGCCCTACAACCGGTCAGTTTAGTAGAAGGTACACACGCAAGCACCTCAAGCGAATGCGATATTAGACGCATCAATAGTTAGCCGAATCCGAATCGATAGAATCGAGCGCGGACTCCACGGCATACCTAACATGATCCGGCGAAAAGCCTCGCCGGGCAAGCGCACCATACAATCGTCGCCGAATGACTAGCGGTTCTAACGATGCCATTGACCTGATTCGCCGGCACGCAAAATCGAGCGCCGCATCACGTTCTGCCTCACTGTCAATCTGTTTAACAGCTCTGCTGATTATCTCTTGCGCGATGCCCTTGCGGACCAGTTCTTGGTGTAAACCACGACGCGAAATAGTTTTTTCGGCAAATTTTGATCTAACGTACATCGATGCGAACCGCTCATCATCGACTAAGCCTGCTTCGCAAAACGATTGTATGGTCTGGTCGATAATGTTCTGCGGAACAAGATTACGCTCCATTGATTGTCGCAGTTGAAAAACGGATCGTTCCATCATTCCCAATTGGCGATAGCACAGGTCTCTCGCATATTGGATCCACTCTTCTTCGCTGCGTCTTGCTGCCCGCTCTTGTTTGCGCTGAGCAATTTCCGCGGCAGATCTATATTTTCTCCTACGAATGCTTTCGTCTGCATCTTCTGCGTAATTAACCATAAAAATACATACCTTGCAGGGTGATCAAGCTATGCCTAACCACCCCGCTCACGTGCTAGAGTTCCGGAGCTTCCTCAGGTTCTTCAATGGGGGTTCCATCTTTGTTAATACCAATAGAGGCGAGAACTTTACGTTCGATCTCCTCTGATATCTCTGGATTATCCTGCAGGAACTGACGAGCTTTTTCTTTTCCTTGTCCTAGCTGGTCTCCTTCATAGGTGTACCATGAACCGGACCGCCGGACGATTCCCATATCGACAGCTAGATCAATGATGCCACTTTCAGTAGATATGCCCTTACCATAGAGAATATCGAACTCAGCTTGTTTAAATGGCGGCGCCATCTTATTCTTGACAACTTTAACGCGCGTTCTATTTCCAATTGGGTTAGAGCCCTCTTTAAGGGTTTCAATGCGCCGTACATCAAGACGAACTGACGCATAAAACTTAAGCGCCTTGCCTCCAGTAGTAGTTTCTGGATTACCGTAAAAGACGCCGATTTTTTCACGTAGCTGATTGATAAAAATCGCAGTTGTTCCAGCAGCTGAGAGTGCTCCAGTAAGCTTACGAAGGGCTTGGGACATCAATCGCGCTTGAAGGCCAACGTGAGAGTCGCCCATTTCACCTTCAATTTCGGCTTTCGGCACGAGAGCCGCAACGGAATCAATGACGATAATATCAAGTGCGCCAGACCGAATCAGCATATCGGCAATTTCGAGCGCCTGTTCGCCAGTGTCTGGCTGAGAGACAATCAATGCATCCGTATCAACGCCAAGCTTGCGCGCATACTCTGGATCTAATGCATGCTCCGCATCAACAAACGCGGCAATTCCTCCAAGCTTTTGAGCATTCGCTACAGCATGTAACGCGACCGTGGTTTTTCCCGATGATTCTGGACCATAAATTTCAACCACGCGCCCCCGAGGCAGACCACCAATACCGAGGGCAACATCTAATGCGAGTGAGCCGGTAGGAATGACCGCAACACGCTGCGGTGGAGCATCCCCCAACCGCATGGCAGATCCTTTACCAAACTGACGATCAATTTGACCTAGTGCAGTTTCTAGCGCTTTTGTACGCGCATCTTTATCCTTAGCAGCCATGACAGCTCCTCACATTCGTGATTGTAATTCTTGAACAGAACAGGTCTCTAGCATGAAAATCTCTCTCCGAGCACCTCATGGGAACAGCTTATGACCGACCTCCGACATAAAACGAAGTCACTTTCAACATTGTGGATAGAAAAATAAGCTTCGTGTCCCGTGGAAAACTCTAACCGAACAGATGTTCGAATTCTAGTCGACACACCGCATCCTAAATCATGCGCGCTTTATACATAAGACGACGGGAGGCCAGTGCCTCCCGTCGTCCCCATCTAGGTTATATCCCGAGGGTTAATTTTATGTAGGTAGTCGTAACGCTCCGGAAGATCCATTGCACGACGAAGTGCAGTCCATACAACTTGTGGATCAACCCGATCCTTCAATGCTTGCGCTGCAGTTACTGACCCAAGTTCCGGCAGGACTAAGTCCATTACCAATCCGCGCCCTAATCCCTCCGGAAAAGCACGCTCAACGCATTGCCAAAACTCGGTATATTTCACTGTTAGCCACGCATAGCAGCAAGCTCTGCACGAACGAGTGATTCAGGGACAGAATCTGGAATTCGCGGCTTACGCATCATTGGCGGAATACGTCCTTCAGCTATATCAATACGATCAGCGACGAGACGTAAGATATGACTCATTGGAACATTAAGTGCGACAGAAATAGAGTGTAGCAACTCAGATGAGGCTTCTTTCTGTCCGCGCTCAACTTCAGAAAGATATCCAAGTGAAACTCGAGCATCAGATGAGACTTCGCGGAGAGTACGCCCCTGCCGTTGACGATACTCACGAAGCACTTCACCTAGTTCACGACGGAATAGGACTGTTTCGCGGGCCATGTCATTCATAGTCATCTTCATTCAACCTCTTCTTGCCAAGTTATTTAGCTCCCGGCTTTAGCTTTCATCAATTAGCTCAACGCCTCTTGATGCAAATATCTTCCCAAGTTAATCTGTGAATTCACTGAAATTACTCTGCGGAACACCTCAGTTACTTTGAAAATTCAACAAAATACAGCGCAAAGCAGCTTCCACTGTTTGATACCTCACATAATCTCGGTCGCCATCGAACTGATAAGAAAACGCCAAGGAACCCGCAGATTTACTCCACACTCCAATCCAAACCGTGCCTGCCTCATGCCCGTCAGCTGGACCTGGTCCTGCCACGCCAGTCGTTGCAACCGCAATATCAGAATCGAATAACTGACCAACACCCGAAGCCATTTGACGCGCGACCAATTCATCAACCGGTCCTGTTAATGCCAAGCGTTCCTTACTTACCCCTAAAACACGAGATTTGCTGTCAGTAGCGTAAGTTACCGCACCTCCCCGAAAAACAGCAGAAGCACCCGGAATATTTACGATCGAATTAGCAACTGCCCCACCAGTAAGCGACTCGGCAACAGCGAGAGTTAACCGACGCGAACTGCAAAGTTCGAGCACCCGGTTAGCCAGCTCATTGAGCTCCTTTTTCATAGATGAGTCCGATGATCGGCAGGTATTTCCGATTCATGGTTAATCTTGCGAGCCTCAATAATGTACTCAACCGCACTGCTAACAGCAAAGACCAATGCAATTCCCATTAGCCCATAAGAAGCACCGATAAGAAGTTCAGTCAGCCCTTCTGATAAAAACGTATGCCACGGCAGGATAAGACCAGCTATACCAAACGACTGGGCAACCATCTTAATTTTTCCACCCAGCCCCGCTGCCATCACCTTTTTCTTCACCATGAACATACGCATTAGCGTAATCCCCAATTCACGGACGATGAATACGATAGTCATCCACCACCACAGATAGCCATGCCATGACAGAAGTATCAGTCCGGAAATAATTAATGCTTTGTCAGCAATCGAATCGGCAAGTTTACCGAAGTCAGTAACCAGCCCATACTTGCGCGCATAATGTCCATCCAACTTATCGGTACTAGCAGCAATGGCAAAGACTCCCCATGCCAGCCAGAGATGTCCATCAGTCACTTCTAAAAACGACACAATGAACACTGGTACGAGGATTAACCGCATAACGGTTAATACATTAGCTATATTGAAATTTGAGACGCGCTGTTCCTTCACCCTTATATCATAAAGGTTTTATGAGCAAAGTGGAGGCAACTCTCCGGTCAATCCTTACCGACCCGTCAGTTGCCATGCATCTTCGCCCGATTCGCCCTCATTGTCATTTTCATCGTCATACCATTGGCGAGCTTCGTCACCCTCGTTCGATTCAAGCGGATCTGTTGCATAACGATTAGCGGGCATGACAACAGTCGCACTCTCATCGTTCGCATACTCAGCTGAATCGACGATCTGGGTTGGAGCAACGTCACTCTCATCATCATCCTTGGGTGCGGTTAAATCCACGTCCTCCCCTTTAAGCAAAGCAATAACATCGCCAAGTTGCTCCGGAGTAACAAGCACATCACGAGCTTTACCACCAGTACCAGGGCCAACGATCTCTCGAGATTCCAATAGGTCCATCATACGTCCAGCCTTAGCAAAACCAATCCGTAGCTTACGCTGGAGCATCGACGTCGAACCGAACTGTGTGTTAACGACTAACTCCGCAGCCTGCAAAAGCACGTCGAGATCGTCACCGATATCGTCGTCGATCTTCTTCATCTCACCAGGCTTAGGAATAACATCCTCGCGATACGTTGGCTGCATCTGAGCCTTAACATGTTTAACAGTCGCAGCGATTTCCTCTTCATCAACCCACGCACCCTGCACACGCATCGGCTTCATCGAACCTGCTGGCGCAAACAGTGCATCACCCATACCAATGAGTTTTTCAGCACCTACAGAATCTAGAATTGTGCGCGAATCCGTTGCCGACGACGTCGAAAACGCCAGTCGCGATGGAACATTCGCCTTAATCAGACCCGTCACCACATCAACCGAAGGTCGCTGGGTCGCCAACACTAGATGGATACCTGCCGCACGAGCTAACTGCGTAATACGCTGGATCGACGCTTCGACATCACGCGGAGCCACCATCATTAGGTCAGCTAACTCGTCAACTACGACAAGCAAGTATGGGTACGGTTGCAACGTGCGTTGTGAGCCCTCATGCGCAGTGACTTTGCCCTCACGCACCGCCTCATTGAAATCATCAATATGCTTAAATCCGTATGCAGCCAGATCGTCATATCGCTGATCCATCTCTCGTACAACCCATTCCAGAGCCTCAGCAGCCTTTTTAGGGTTGGTAATAATAGGCGTGATCAAATGCGGGATTCCGGCATAGATAGTCAGTTCAACACGCTTCGGGTCAACCAAAATCATACGCACTTGTTCCGGCGTTGACCGCACCATGATCGAGGTAATCATCGAATTAATAAACGACGATTTACCAGCACCGGTAGCTCCTGCAACTAAAAGATGAGGCATCTTTGACAAATTCGCGACAACGTACTGTCCCCCAACATTTTTGCCCACGCCAACAACAAGTGGATGCGTCTGTTTCCGAGCTACCGCTGACCGTAAAACATCACCCAAGAGAACTGTTTCTCGATCTGCGTTCGGAATTTCAATACCGACAGCCGATTTCCCAGGGATCGGCGACAAAATGCGAACGTCAGATGAAGCTACTGCATACGCAATATTCTTCGAAAGTGACTCGATTTTATCGACCTTAACGCCCGGACCAAGTTCCACCTCATACTGGGTAACTGTTGGTCCTCGAGAAAAGCCAGTCACTTCAGCATTAATCGAAAACTCAGAGAACACTCGGGTCAACGCTTCAACGACGCGATCGTTAGCCTCAGACCGCTCGAGATGCGGCGGGCCCTGTTTCAACAAATCCATCGAAGGCAATGTATAAGTAATATTCGACGCCAACTCAAGTTGCTCAATGCGCTCCGGGATCGGCTCTGGCTTAGGAGCCTTACGTTCCGGCTCAGTCTGAGTTTTTGCCGGAACTTTGACAGGTTTCGCTGGCATTACCCGAGTTGCATCCGCAGCTGGCTGGCGGGGCTTCGACGTCGTCTTTTTAGCCTCTTCCACAGTGGAATCATCAGCATGTTCTTGTTTCTTGCGAGGTCGACGCAAGCGGGAAACAGGTGCGTCGTCGTCAATTTCTTCCGGATGATCAAATGGCACAGAAGCTGAATGGTGAGGCTCAAATTCTGCTCTTTCAGCTCGCTTGGCCGACACCCAATCAGCGATATCTTTTATAGCTGTTCCTGTTGAATAGAGAATCGCGTACAGGATAATAAAAACAAGGACCGGAACGGCACCCCAAACGGACAAAAGCTTTGCCAGCCCAGTGCCAACAAGAAATCCGACAAGACCACCTGCAGCTTCAACATGAGCAAAACCCGATTGAGGCGTGGGCTGTCCCATAAAGATATGTACAAGTCCGCTCACTGACACAACAATTAAAGCCAAGCCAATAACGACTCGTTGGGTAGTTTCTGTATGAGAACGGCGAAACAATTGCACCACAATTCCGAGTAACACAATCGGTACCAGAACCGAAAGCACGCCAACGATTCCGGCAGTCGCATGATGGATAACTGGCCCAACAGCGCCAGAAAGCCCGAACCATTCTTGCAGAGCCACAATAATAGCCAAGCTAATTAATATGAATAGCCGACCACCATTTCCGCCGAGGATACGGTCACTCACGCTTGATGTATGATTATCCGTTTCTGCTACGGCAGGCGCAGACTTTTTCTTTGGCTTATGTTGTGAATTCTCGGCTGATCCAGAGCGTGCCACTATGTTTCCTCCTCATAGCTATGCAACGGGCATAGCTGACAGTTAGCCTAGAACGAAAGAACATCTACCTACGGATGGCACGCCGACTGGTATCAGAATGCGACTGAAATCGCTTCGTAGGCTAGTCTAAAAATATGACTCTTACTATTTCTTCCCCAGATGAGAATATTCGGCACATTCTCGAAAAGTTTGGTTCTGATATAGAGATTATTGATTGGGACATTTGCGGCCCAGCACCGGTGTCCCACATAGACATGGTTATCACCCCACTGCTGACCAAAAATCCAGACTATCAGCATTTAGATGGGCTCGACTTCACGTACGTTCAGTGTTCCACACTGGGCTATGAACCACTTATTCCGCACCTTCGCAGCCATCATATTCTTGCAAATGCAAAAACGGTTCATGAGACCTCGACGGCAGAGCTCACTCTATCTCTCATCTTGGCTATGCAACGCAATATTAAGCGCTCAATCATTTCCCAAGCTGAGGGAAGGTGGGATACATTCTTTTCGCCCGGTTTAGCAGATCAACGAGTGGTCATGGTGGGCGTCGGCGGAGTAGGCTCAGCGATCGCTCAGCGGCTAGCACCATTCGAGGTAGACCTGATACGGGTAGCACGCAGCGAACGCGACGACGCCGAAGGGCACATCTATTCGACGACGCAACTTCCGCAGCTTTTGCCGGAGGCCGACGTCGTTATTTTGATAGTTCCCGCGACTGATGAAACTCGAGGGCTCGTTGATGACGAGTTCCTCAGCCTAATGAAAGACGGAGCACTGCTAGTCAATATGGCGCGTGGCGTCATCGTTGATACCGCCGCGATGGTCAAGCATGCTGACCGGCTTAGATTTGCGTTCGACGTTGTCGATCCTGAACCATTACCAACCGGACATCCTCTTTATACTCATCCGCATGTGCTTATATCTGCACATAACGGGGGCTATTCACGAGCTTTACTTCCACGGTTACAGAGATTGATCGAACGTCAAGTCCGTCATCTGCTTGCAGGTGAGAAGCTCGAAAATATCATTCACCGCTGATGTTTACAAAGATAGTATTGATTGCACTGGCTGCACTGAGCTGTATCAGTGTGATCATGTGGGTTTGGAATCGTCGTCTACTGTGTAAAGCAAAGCGAAGAAATGACGTCCTGCAGCAACGAGTCCTATCAAATCTAGTATCTCCCGCATACCTTTCGCACGAGATTAGGACGCCGTTAACAGTTATTAAAGGCGCATCAGAAATCCTTACTACCGGAGATTTAGGTCCGATCAGTTCTGTCCAACGCCAATTCCTGAATACGATCGCTGAAAATTCAGCAACTGCCTGCGCACTAGCAGAAGATTTCTTGGTGTTATTTCGGATGGAAAAATCTCTTGCAACTCTGAATTTAATTAATGTCGACCTTCGGCAACTCATCCGCGAGGCTGTCCACGAATTTCGAATTATGCACCCGTGCGATATTCGCCTCGACAATCACGGAGCCCCAACTTTTGTTGACGCAGATCCACGTATGCTAAAACAAGTTGTATGGAATTTGTTAACGAATTCCATACGCCATGGCGGCGAAGGCACACAAGTTCATATTCGAGTCTCCGCCGACGACGGAATAGCTCTCGTTGTTGTTGAAGACAACGGAAAAGGCATCATGGCTCGTACATTTTTGCCTCAAATTTCTTCAACGGACGCACAAACACATAGCGATTTACCGCAAGCTGGTTCCGGAATAGGAATGAAAGTCGTAGAGCATATTATCGCTGCACATCGCGGTAGGCTTATTGTTGATACTGTGCTTGGCTGCGGAACCCAGGTACTTGTCCAGCTCCCGATCCACGGGACACACACAGCTTTTTCTGCTAGAACGGAAGAAACAGTATGAACGTTGTCCTTGTAGTTGACGATGAACCCCAAATTCGAGCCATTATCGGGTATGTTGTGGAATCTACCGGGCGGGAATGGATTGGCGCGCAGAGTGCAGAAGAAGCACAAGAAATACTGAAGACACATAATGTTGAGCTCGTTTTACTTGATGTCATGTTACCAGGAGCGAGCGGAATTGAATTATGCCGTTCCATCCGAACAAGCTCAACACCTGTTATCCTCCTGTCAGCTCTGGGCGAAGAAGAAGATCGTATCCGAGGTTTGGAGGCTGGCGCAGACGACTACATCGTTAAGCCCTTTTCTCCGCGTGAAGTTGGCTTGCGCATTGAGGCGATTCTACGGAGACGTGGTGAAACTTCGTGGAGCGAGGCCGAAGGCATCCGAATTGATTCAGACACCGGTGAATTGAGTTTTGCCGGATCGACGACAGTGTTGCCGGCGATGGAGTCTCGCGTCTTGGAGCAACTCTTGCATAATAACAATCGCACGGTGAGTTTCCATGATCTGTTGCTTCACGTATGGAATACGGATGAGAGTGTGGGTGGGCGTGAAATGGTGCGGATTACGGTGCATCGGTTGCGTGCGCATTTGAAGGCTCTTGGGGTGCGGGAGAATCTGATTGAGACGGTGCGCGGAACGGGCTATCGGGTGCGTCAGCAGTCAACTACATGATTTAATGTTCACTTCACATAACATAAAGATATATATTGTTATGTATTAAGAACATTATAGAAGATGAAAGAAATGGGGAGCTCATGAAAAGTAATGACTTTGTTACTCGTCAGAATCTCCTAGAATTCGGTAAACACCTCCGCAACTGGCAAATTTGTTTCAAGCGAGTTTGCCTATGATTCAGAATGGCTTCATCGCAGAGATTCTTACGCAATTAGTCCAGATCTACCGCTCACTAATAAAACTCTGCCATTTTTCGGAAACCCGTCCTTACCTGGTGCAATTGATGATGCAGGACCAGATTCTTGGGGCAAAAACTTATTCGCATCCAGCAAGGTCCTCAAGAGCTAGCTATTTTTGATTATATAAGCCTTGTAGACGATAGAAGCCGGATGGGAAACCTACGGTTTTTCAGCAATGGTGAGTTACTTGCAGAGCACACTTCTCTTCTCCCAACAGAAAATGACGTTCTTTCTATTGCAGGTAAGGCTCAAAATCTCACTCATCTTAGCGAAGAAGATATTTCACATATTGCTTTCGCAGGATCGTCTCTCGGTGGCGCGCGTCCCAAAATTAACATAATTGATTCACTTTCGGGCTGAGCTTGGTCAAATTTTCATATAAATCAGATGATGATGACGTTGAAGCGTGGGAAGCTGTTGCACTCTCATGTGCACGTGATGCAGGACTGCCTGTTCCAGAATTCCGCCATGTTCGGATTGACACCTATGGTTCAGCATTGATCGCTAAAAGGTTTGATCGAATTGGAGACGAACGGATCGGATATATTTCTGCTGCCTATCTTCTTCATCTTCACAATCTTTCTCAACCGTATTCCTTCGAAATGCTGGCGAGCTATATGGATTCTTTCTGTGTCTCTCCCTGTGAAGATAAGGCGTCCCTTTTTGATCGGATCGCTCTATCAATCATTTTGAATAATGTTGATGACCACATGCGAAACTATGGTTTCATTCGCAATGATAAAGGATGGAGTTTGGCTCCACTTTTCGATGTCTCGCCAGATTTTCGTTCTCAAAGGATTGCAGGAACATCCATTCTTCATAACAGCACAGGTTTTCAACGTAATAAGAAAGAACTAATCCAAGCCGCCCATTGTTTTGGCCTTACAACTTAACAAGCAGCCGCACATTATTCCCAAATTCAAGAAGCTTGTTCTGCGTTTAAAGATTATGCAAACACCTATAACATCGCAGAAATTGATGATAATATCCTCGTCAAAAATATCGAACAACAATTAAACGAATAACACGCGGAGCCTTGAATACGTGCTAGCACGACCCTAGGATAGCTGGTCTCCTAATAATTCCTGATATGAGGGTTCGTGCATGAGTTGTTCGTGAGTACCTTGTGCACATATCTGGCCCTTTTCGAGTAGGATTATATGGTCTGCCATCAATATGGACGTCAATCGATGTGCGATGACGATCGTTGTTCGGTTGTTTCGTAGAGTCCTGACATTGTGAGTGATACTCGATTCTAGGATCGGATCGATATTCGCTAGGGGTTCGTCGAGTAGGAGTATCTCCGGATTGCGCAAGAAGGCGCGGGCAATACCGATACGTTGGCGTTCTCCTCCAGATAGTGTTGTCCCACGGTCGCCAATGTGAGCGTCTAAACCGCCAAGTTGGGTGACTAAATGATCGATGTGGGCAGCACGAAGGGATTCCCATATCTCCTCATCGGAGGCGTTCGGAGCGGCTAATGCGAGATTATGCCGTACAGTTCCCGCGAATATATGGCAATCTTGTGGAACGAGCGCGAGTTGTTTCCGGTAGCCATCAGGACCATACGATCGTAGGTTGGTTCCATTAAACCTGAGTTCGCCGTGTTGCGGATCTAAGAATCGCATGACTAGGTTGGCGAACGTCGTTTTTCCGGCACCGGATCGCCCCACCAGAGCTATTGTCTGGTTTGGCTTTGCAACAAGACTGACGCCGTTGACAACAGGTTCGTTTGCGTAGGAGAAAACAACGTTCTCGCTGACTAACGTTCCTTCTTCATGTTCTCGTGTGAGTGATTGCATCTCTATAGCAGCAGGTATTGGATCTGGAGCAGCGATGATAGTGTTAATACGTTCTGCGCAGGCGCCAATTTCTCCGATTCGTCCCATCATGGCAACGAACGTCATTGTTGGCATCACACACATATTTGCCGTAACGATGGCGATTGGCAATATTTGTCCATCACTATGCCCATCAAGAACGCGGCCAGTGAGGATGATCAGAATGATGGTTGTCCCTACTGCAGTGATGACCGAGGCAAATGTACTTTCCCAGGTTCTGCGCAGCATTTGGCGAGCGTATATATGTTGGACTCTATCGGCGATTTCTCCGATGTGGGCATGCTGATGCTCGTTCATTCCCAAAGAACGTAATTCGCGTTGTCCTTGGATAGAATCAAGCACAGTTGCTCGTAAATCCACGAGCCCGAATCGTAAAATCTTCCCTTGCTGGCGTTGAATCGGCATAAGAAGTAATGGAAAAACTATCATCAAGGCAATCGGAATGATCATGACAAGAGCGAGAGGTCCGATAAGCACGTATAAAATGGATATAAGAATGCTTGGAGTTACCACCGCACAGACAGCTGTGGAGGCGGTGTGGGCGTAAAACCATTCAAGTTTTTCTGCATCGTCCATGGCTGCCGATGCGACATCTGCCGTGCGGCGTCCGTGAAGGCCTAAAGGCGCAATGCGGCTAATAGCAGCATATATATGGCGCCTGAGTGTGTGAAGAATCCGGTAGGCAACTTCATGGGACCACCACACTTCGCATAGGGTTGCTACGGCCTGCGTAAGAACCAAAGTCCCCAAGAGAGCCACAAAACCAGTGAGTTCTGCGTGCGTATCGAGGAGAAAAGACGTGGAAATCCACACTGATGTTATCCCCGCGCCAACGACTGCTAATTGCGCTAGCATCGTGACGATCGTGGATGCTATAAAAAGTGGGAGACATTCGTGTAACCGCACCATCAGTTGCACGATATTGTTCATGGTGTTCTTCATATCTGCTACTGTCCTTTCTGCATTTCAAGGAGGCGCGACCATGCTGATTCTGGATCTTGAGCTAAGAGATGTGCATTACCAGAACACGCCAGCTCTCCATGAGCCATCACGATAATGTGATCCGCTTTCGCAGCAGTATCAATTCTGTGCGTTACGAGTATCAAGGTCAGATCAGGACGAGCCGTTCTTATTCCGGTAAGGAGTAGTTCTTCCGTATGCGTATCAAGTGCAGATGTGGATTCATCCAAGATCAACACGTCAGTGTTCCTGATGAGTGCTCGCGCAATCGCAAGACGTTGCTTTTGTCCACCTGATAGATTCGTTGCATGTTCGTTTATAAACAGATCCAACACATGATTGTGCGAACAGGTGTCCTCCATTTCCATCTGCAACATATCTGCCTGGGCTAGCCGAAGCGCACCCATCATGTCGTCGTCGTTCGCGTCCGGTTTAGCCATGTGGAGAATTTCTCGCACAGTTCCTGGGAAAATAAGTGGATCTTGAGGAACTAACGTCACTAACTGAGATATATCAATATCTGCAGGATTGTTCTCTCCCACCAGTACAGAGCCTGATTCTGGCTGATCGAACCCCATAAGTAATCCGAGTGCCGTGGATTTTCCTGAACCTGATGATCCTACTAAGGCAGTCGTTTGCTTTTCTGCAATGGTGAGGTTGAGGCAAGGAAGCGTTGGAGTATCGGACCCCACATACGTGTAAGTTACGTTCTGGAACGTGATAGTCAAAGGCACGTCCTTGTGAGTTTCTGGCTCTTTTTTACAGTTTTCTGTGGCGGACATAGATAAGATGCTGTTCATCGACGGCAATGCAGAAATGCCAAAGAATGCCTCATGCCAGGATGCTGACAGTTGGTTGAACGGCCGGAACATCTCAACCGATACCAAGGTCACTGTAAATACGTCGCCAATTTTAAGGCTCCCCGACCGAACCTGAATAAAAGCAATGATCAATGCTACAGCAGGCCCTAGGCCTTTCATTAACGTACTGAGCCCCGTCTCCCCTAAAGAAAGACGTAACTGCCCGAGCGTCGTCGCCAATAAATCACGTGACTGACGTTCAAGTCGTTCTCCGTACGCACCCGCTGCGCCAAAAGATTTCAAGGTAGTCATACCGAACATCGCGTCAATAAAATCTGCGTTCAATTCTTCGTAAGCTGCCCAGTGGGATTGACCTCGCTCCGCTAAAGCTTTGTCCCATAGTCGAGGAATAGCCACCACAGCAATCCCACACGTCAATAACACAACGGAAATTAACGGCGATATCATCGCAAGCCCAAATGCGAGTCCTATTGCTGTTACTACTGTAACAACCAGCTGGGTAAAATATTTAACAAAGTAGGTTTCAACCGCTTCAACGCCATCTGTTATCACAGATTGAACAACGCCCGCCCTATCAAGCCCAATTCGCATCGGCCCTTGTTGCTCAACTTTATTCAACAATGTTTGACGAAGATTGCGCTTCACGATTAACCCGGCACGGTTCTGTGCAAGCTGCCCAACAACATCTATCAGTGGGCGAATCAGAAGTAACACTGACACGATACACACGAACCAGATGATTCGCGTTGTATCTCTTTCGCCTAGTAACTCTACGAATAGGCGCGCATTAACGAGCGCTGTTATGACGTATATACAGGAAACGACGAGGCCGATCACGATACACGGGAGCAAGAGAATCACACGTAAACCTGCTGATCGAATAACCATCATTTGTTGAGTGAACATGCGTTATTACTTTCTTTGTGAGATGAGCCTGCTCATGCATGAGGCATCGGAAATAGATTTATCTCAGCATCCGTCAAGGCACGTTCTCGCCATCCAAGTTCTACCGCTTCACGCGCCACGACACCTTGCCCTAGATACGGGAACGCAGCCGGAGAGTTTCCAACTGCCCCCGGGACAAGAGCACGTACCACCCTCAAACCACACGAAGCTACATCAGGGGACGTGATATCAACGATTATGACGCGCTTCCCTCGAGCTTCAATTTTTTCTACATAGGAAGCAAGAGAATTGTCTTTTAGGTGAGGAACACTATTGGCCTGACGCGTTGCTGGGCGATCAATCAAATGTGCAACACGCCGTACAGCACGTGGATCCAGAAATACTTCTTGTTGTACGAGTAAATCGTCAACATCTTTCATATCTTGGCGGAAGTCATCCAGATAGCACCGATCGCCGCGCCATTTTTTATAGGATCTGCCAGGCAAGAAGCCTTCTGCAATAGCTTTCCAATGGACTCCCTCTGGATTTAAGAGATCAAGGGCACCTTCTTGCAACGTTAACGCCTCGCTCCATGCTTTTAACGCAGCATCATCTATCGTTGAACGACACGAGAAACCAACATGTACCAATTGGTGTGAATCATTATGAACGATTCCAGCTGCTACAGGCACATCAAACGTGTTATCAAGATGGACCAAGGAAGGGCGCAGAATATCTTGTGAACTCTCAAATAGCTGGCATTGTCCTGGCGCTAATTCAATACTCGGAAGAGCCTGTGCATTAAGCCACCACACCATCGTGGCATGGCGTTCCAAGATCTCGCTGACTCCTGAACGCGTAGCTTGTTCTATTGTTTCGCCTGCCGCAACTCCTGCAAAAGCTGGAAAGTTCACGCGAGGTTCATGGTGGTACTGATTCGTATACCAGTTGACATACACAAGAGAGGCAGGAACAAAAACGGGAGAATCCGAACCATAATAACGGCCTTCTACCCATGAAACTGGCAAATCATGAGAGAATTTTTCAAAAGGAAAGCCTGGTTCCGCATATTGTTGTTCAGAAAACAATACTAATTCTGAAGGATCAAGAACAGGGTAGCCACGTCGAAGAAGGCTATCGTAACTTCCATGAATAGCTGGGAGAAGATCAATAAGATTCGAACAGTATCGCTCTACAGACTCCCCGATTGCGGACTTCATGTTATATTCAATTTTTTTCTTTCGTTCCGAACCAGCACAAGTATCAGAAATAAGCGTGGAACCTTGACAGAATACCGTATTGGCATACCCCGCTACCCGAGCCAAGTCAGTGACTCTAGCTTGTGTTGTGTGAAGAGTTTTAGGCATCGAAGGAGAATAACGGACCTCATTCAACTCTCTAACTATGCCGAACTTTGAGTCCACCAGGTATGTTGGTGGGTGTATCTGAATTTGTTTTGAGGGTCCGTTAATAAAGGAACACTGCAGTACTGCACGCACATCTAGCTGACCATCTAACCCAATTTCCCAGACAGTATCGAGTGGAGATACTCCTTCTTTGTTTTCTACGTCTTTCTTAATTAGTCCCCTCACCAGATGTGCAAGCATTTCCATTGCAGGATGAGAAGAGATTAAACGACTGAGGAAGTTTCCCCATAACGCTGGTTGTAACTCTGCCAAATAAACTTCTTTATTGATAGCGTTTCCCCATGATCGTTTCATACAATCAGAAAAACGTGCACCTTTCCCATCTTGAACAACTGGGCCAAACAAGAATGATCTCGCAGCATAGTCAACCACTGCCCAGGTTATATCTAAAACTTCTAAAGCCCTCACTTCATCAGCAAACAGCTGACGCGACCCAGGGCCTCTACATATAAGTAGAAATCCTCCTCGAATAACTTCATACGAGCACTCTCGGATGGTTTTGGAAGAATACTGGGCCTTGACCCCCTCATTATGTAATAATGCCACCAAGCGTGTCCCAACAGGTTCATAACCACATACAAGAACCTCAACGCCGCTTTCGCCTTGGTGCACATGACAGTCATTTTCAGCAATAACTGCTTCATTGCAAGGACGTTCAATTGGAAGCACAGATCCATGCTTAAGAAGCATCTTTTTGAGAGGGACGCCCAAACAATCAAGATCTTGACATTCTTCAGCACGTTTGATTTCCTCAATAATGGAATACGTGTCAGCAGTCACAATTATCTTGGCATCATCTGCACAGTGGATCAAAGTACATCCTTCAGAAAGGTGACGAGCCTCAAGACATAACGAAAACATCTTCTCTTACCATCCGATTTTCAATACACACTATTGAAAATGTGGAAGGCGATAGATTTCCTACCACCTTCCACATCACCCATTTTTGCTATGCCCACGCAAAGGTTGGCGTGACTTGAGCGTGATGGCAATGCGGAACAGTAATCTGATCCGTAATAGTTTCGTCTACCTCAATGATTTCAACATCGGACATAGTGTTCTCCTCTTTGACGAACATCCTTTTCACTACAGGTTAGCCAGGTTAGGCTAACCTAAGTCGATTCTAACCATCCAACACTTTTTTCACAAGAACCAAATTTCCCCAACTAAGGTTATCGACACAGTAAGAATGAATTGTTCCAAAGTCTTGAACTTAGGCAAACCTAATTATATATTTTTGTCCATGCACACTCGATTCCCTTCCTTGATGGAGTATATAGATCTACAACAACATAATGAAAACGCTCAAAGAGCTACGTTGGAGACATTCTCGGACCCCGCATCCCGCTTTAAAGGGAAGATGAGCCAAATTAATGGATGCGCACATATTCAAGGCACACAAAAATGTTATTTAACGTCCGCGATCTCAAATGAGAATTCTATCTATATCGGACACTACGATGCCGCTTGTGCAATAGTTTTCTCTTCAAAAGGTTCAGCTAAGGCACTAGTTACCGGAATCGATCTCCCAGCGGGGAACCGAATAGATGTTCTAAGTTACACAGCAAAAAACATATTATTCCGAACATCTTCCTTTATTGACCCTGGAAAAATATGGCGTGTGGATTACCCCTCAGGGAAAGTCAAGCTTCTAGGATCCCTATCTACCCTTGTCCCCAATCAAGGATTGCACTATCGTCGTCTTTCTTCTTATTCAGTTGATGGCACCAAAATCCCAATCGACTGCTATGGTTCATTCGATCAACCTCGGCCAACAATAATACACATATATGGAGGTTTTGGAATTAACAATGACCCTTTTTTCTCCTTCCCTATTTATGCTTTATGGCTAGCTCAAGGAGGCAATATCGTCCTTGTCCGCAGTCGTGGCGGAAGAGAGTTTGGTCCAGCATGGCATACCGCTGGACAACGATCAGGACGATCTCTCGTTAGGAAAGACGTTGAAAATAGCGTAAGGACACTCATCCAAGAAAACATATGTAATGCAGATACAACTTTCCTTCATGGCATGTCACATGGCGCGCTTCTTACAGCAATAACAGCGCTACATGCTCCTGATCTCGTAAAAAATATTATCTGTCAAGTTCCTATAACCAACACCAAGTCTTTATTAAAGAATAAATTTGGTTCTTCCTGGATAACAGAATATGGAAATCCAGAGAGTGCTGACTGGGATAGGTTCATGGCATCCGAGGATCCAATCTTTTTTTATCCTCGACACAGCCTCCCCTCAGACTCAACATGCTATATTTCTGGCTATGTTAATGACCAAATAACACCAATAGTTCATTCGGACCAGTTGGCTCAAAAAATGGCAGAAATGGGATCTCAAGTTACATACAAACGATATAATGTCCCTGGTGACCATCACGGCGCTAAAGATAAAGACACCCGCATAAAACACACATATGAGTTATGGGCTTACCTAGAGAAAACGACGTCACACCGTTTTCATAACAATATTTAGGGAAACTATGCTCCTCACAAGAAAATCACGCCTACTAATCACCCTTGTCACCGCAATAATTCTCAGTGTCAGCCTGATCCTTGCCATCATGATCGGGGCAAGCGATATCTCAATCAGCTCTACTGTGGATGGAATTTTCTACGCCTTCGGCACGTCGGATAGTTCACCTACAGACGTCGATTTACAGATCATCAGCGAAATACGAATTCCGCGCGCGCTCCTCGGAGCAACTATCGGCGCGGGGCTCGCTATCTGCGGGCTCATAACTCAATCTCTTTTACGCAATCCTCTTGGCGATCCATATATTTTAGGTATCTCTTCTGGCGCGTCCGCCGGAGCTGCGCTCGTTATCGTCGTGGGAGCTTCGAACACGTTGTTGGCTTCATTAGGAGTCACTCTGGGCGCCTTCTTTGGAGCTTTAATCGCAATCGCCGCGGTTTCGTTTCTTGCCACGGCTGGTGGTGGCGCTTCCCCTACCCGAATTATTTTTGCGGGAATGGCAGTCAGCTATCTGTTTTCCGCCCTCACCAGCCTCATTGCTATTTTGGCGAAGAATGCTGCAGGAACGAAGTCGGTTATGTTCTGGACGCTTGGTTCACTTGGTTCAGCTTCGTGGAACGACGTCGGGATCGCATCGATCACCACAAGCATCGCGTTCATTCTGTTCTTTGTTTTTGGACGACGAATCGACGTGTTAAATCTTGGCGACGATTCAGCTCGAGCGTTAGGCACACACCCAGCGTTTTATCGAAATCTTTTATTTATCATCGTTGCATTTACTATCGCGGTGCTCGTGTCCTTAACCGGCGCAATAGGTTTCATCGGACTTGTGGTTCCACATCTTGCCAAGCTACTGGTTGGAGAGATGACTCGTTGCGCACTTCCACTCACTGCCTTGCTTGGTGCCATTCTGGTTGTCAACGCAGACATCTGTACACGAATTATGCTGCGCCCCGCAGAACTTCCTATTGGAATTCTGACCGCCATCGTTGGGACTCCTATGCTCATGGTCCTTATCAAAAAATATGCCTCATAACTATCAAAGGAATACCTTATGAAAACTAGCAGAAAACTTGTATCGGGAATATGCGTGCTAGCTCTAGTTGGAGCTTTGGGCGCGTGTTCCACTCCTTCTGGAAAAGCAGAAGCTTCAGATTCTATTGCCTACGATTCTCCGGTAGTAGTGAAGAACTGTGGGCAAGAGACCACACTAACCAGGATTCCAACAAAAATCGTCTCTATGGGAGTCACTGGTTTGGCGTATCTTCTTGCCGCAGGAGGCGAGAACAATGTTATTGGGCGTGCCAACGAATGGGGCGAACAAGCAGCATCATGGATGGGAAAGCGCGCGGATTCCATTCCAGTTATCACAGATGACGCACTTTCGATCGAAGGGCTTATGAGTGTAAAGCCAGACTTGGTGTACGGCGGAGGCTTCGATTCAGCTGGCCTCTCCCCTTCGAGTGTTGCCGATAAGGGAATTCCCGCGATTGTTGATTCTTCAGAATGCCACTATTTCTACCCAGACCGAACCCCTGATGAATCTTTCACAACTATTCTTCGTGAGATCACCCAGCTTGGAAGAATACTGGGAACCGAAGATGCCGCACAAAAAACTGTACAAGATCTTCAGACTCGCATCGCAGAAATCAAAAACGAACAACCCGGTCATGGAGAACGAGTCTCCTATGCCTACTACTTCGGCGAAGACGATGGCTTGTTTAGTTACGGAGAACAAGGTGTCATTGGTGATATCAACAAAACACTTGGCATCCATTCGGCAATCGATCCGAACTACCATCCACACCAAGGCCCGCTCGCACCCGAAGTATTCGTGAAATCTGATCCAGATATGATCATCATTCTGACGGGCATGGGCGGTGCAACCAAAGAAAGCACGCTCAAACGGCTTGAAAAGATTCCAGGATATGGCGATATGAAAGCAGTTAAAAATAACCGGATCTACTATGCGGAATCTGCGATGGCCTACGCCTCCCCTAGTGCCATTTACGGAACTATCGATCTTGCCCAACAGCTCAAAAAATAACACTCATGTCTGATTTCCCTCTCTCAGTACGAAACGCTTCCATCAGCTTCGGAGAACGAACAGTTCTTAACCACGTTTCTTTCAATGTTTTACCTAACCGAATTTTGGGGATTGCGGGCCCCAATGGTTCTGGTAAAACCACGTTGTTACGGTCACTCTTCGGTGCACAACCATTACACGAGGGGGAAATCAGACTATTCGATGTGCCTCTTAAAAAGCTCAAGCCTTCGCAGATTTCGACCCAGTTAGCTGTTGTTTCTCAATTCGAATATGACGCAAGCCGTATGAGAGTGTGGGATCTTGTTATGCTTGGCCGTGCCCCGCATCGCAAAGACATGCAAGGATACAGCAAAGTTGACGTGACACATACGCAGCGTGCGCTGTCATTAGTCGGCATGTCCGACGCGAAGGATCGTTATCTCCACTCTTTATCGGGAGGTGAACGGCAGCGTGCGCTCATTGCGCGTGCACTCGCCCAAGACTGCCCGTGTATTGTGCTTGACGAACCCACAAATCATCTAGATATCACTTATCAGCATCAGATCCTGGCTCTCATACGTGAGCTATCAACAACCGCAGTTATCGTACTTCACGATCTCAACCTTGTCTCTCGATATTGCGATGACGTTATCGTGTTAAAAGACGGAAAGGTCGCCTGCTACGGGACGCCATCCGATGTACTCACGCCCTCAACCATCAGAGAAACATATGATATCGATACGTTAGAAGTCCGCGATTCTGGAATGAAACAATTTATCTTTCGTGGCTAAATATTCGCGCATGTAACACATCTGTAACGATCTGTAACAGAAAATGCTCCCTAAAAAGGCATCATGTGTGAGACTGTGGAATCATCACAATGATGTGATTTATGCAAAGGAGCAACCAATGTCATCGTTGACTAAAAAATCGCTTGCACTTGCCTCCGTGCTCACTCTAGGAGCCGTTTCGCTAACTGGATGTGCAGTTGACGAAGGTAAACAAGCAGAAGGTAGTGGAAGCCTGACAGTCGCTTGCGGCGCACTCGATCAGCTATGCCAAAAGTGGACCGAAACATTCCAAGAAAAAACTGGTATTCCAACTAAATTTGTCCGCCTTTCGTCAGGTGAAACAGTAGCTCGTCTCACCGCTACCAAAGGGAATCCAGAATTTGATATCTGGCACGGAGGCCCAGCAGACGGATTCGGCGCCGCAAATGAAGAAGATTTGTTAGAGCCTTATAAGTCACCAGAAGCTGAAAAGATTCCGGCGAAGTACAAGGATGAAAAAGGTACGTGGACCGGAGTTTATATCGGCGTGCTCGGTTTCTGTTCTAACCAGAAACAACTTGATAAGCTCGGTTTGCCCGCTCCAGAGTCATGGGACGACCTGCTCAAACCAGAACTGGCTCAACAAGTCGAATCTGCCCACCCATCAACCTCGGGTACCGCCTACACCACGCTCTGGGCACAAAACCTCCGACTTGGCGGCGAAGATGCAGCTATCGATTACATGAAGAAACTCTCTGGAAACATTCTCCAATACACAAAGTCTGGTACTGCGCCCGGCCAAGCAGCTGGACGTGGCGAGGTAACTACCGGAATTTCATTCATTCATGACTGCGCTCTCTATAAAGAACAAGGCATGAGCGACATGGTTATCACCACGCCTAAGGATGGAACCGGATACGAAGTCGGTGGCGTAGCAATCATCAAAGGCACCAAGAATCTTGACCTAGCGAAAAAGTATGTTGATTTTGCTATCTCGCCCGAAGCACAGAACATTGGACCTGAGGTTGGTTCCTACCAGGCACACACTCATCCAGATGCCAAAGACGATCCTCGTATCACCAAGCTTGACGAAGTCAACCTACTCACTTGGGACTTCGCCGAAGCTGGCGCAAAGCGAGCTGAACTAACTAAACGGTTCGATAACGAAGTCGTCGCACCGCCGTCGAAATAAGTTACGCGAATAGGGAGCGACGAAAATCATGAGCACTGCACCAATAGTTGGAGCGGTTCCGCCACAGCCAGGCACAGATAAAACTGCTACTGCGCGGGAAATCCGACGCACCATCCAGAACAAACGCAAACACGGACGAGACGTGCCAACGCTAATCATTACTATCGTCGTCGTCTCTATTCTGTTACTCCTCACAGTGTTCCCGCTAATCCGCGTCTTCTCCGAGGCGCTCGGCGAACGCGGCCTCGAGGTATTGACGTCTATGGTTTCCGATCCTTACCCTCGGCAAATCATCGTCAATACTCTCATTCTTGGGGTCGTGGTCGGATTAGCGGGAACGCTCATCGGGTTCCTGTTGGCGTTTGCACACGTTCGCCTTGACTTCAAAGGCAAGAAACTTCTCAATCTACTAGCACTCATCCCGATTGTTGCACCACCATTTGCAGTTGCAACCGCAGTCATTACTCTTTTGGGACGCAACGGCATCATCACCAACGGGTTACTGGGCCTAGATAATTTCAATATCTACGGTTTAAAAGGCATGACCTTAGTACTCACGCTTTCTTTCTTCCCAGTTTCCTATATGAATTTCCGCGGGCTATTGTCCACTCTCGATCCTTCGTTAGAAGAAGCCGCAGCGGATTTGGGAGCAAGCAAATGGAACATTTTCACACGCATTACCCTGCCACTCATGTTGCCTGGTTTTGCAGCATCGTTCTTGTTGTTGTTTGTTGAAGCAATCGCAGATCTGGCAAACCCACTAGTGATCGGTGGCGATTTTACCGTGCTTTCGTCCCGGGCATATATCGCGTTCACCGGCGAATACGACATTCCTGCTGGCGCTGCTTATTCCCTGATTTTGCTTGTGCCTTCACTGTTGGTATTCATTATCCAGCAGTACTGGGTTGGGCGAAAGAACACCGTGACTGTTACTGGTAAACCAGCCGGCAAGAAAAAGCTCATCACAGATAATTCTTGGCGAATTCCAATCCTTACCGCGGTTGGACTCGTCGTGGCAGTCATTATTACTCTGTATGTCACCGTTATTATTGGATCCTTCGTCAACATTTTAGGTGTTGATAATACCTGGACATTGGATAACTACCGTTACGTCCTATCCGGCATCGGCAACGAAGCAATCCTCGATACCACCGTGATGGCGCTCATCGCAACGCCTATCGCTGCTTTCCTTTCTATGATCATCGCATGGCTGGTAGTAAGAAAACTCAAGCATGGGCGCGGAATCGTTGATTTCATCGGTATGCTCGGTCTAGCTGTTCCAGGAACTGTTGTTGGACTCGGCTACGCTATTTCGTTTAATAACCCAGTCATTTTTGGGGGCCGTATGTGGCTTCCGGCCCTTGGTGGCGGTGCGGCACTCTTCGGTGGCGCAATTGCCATCATTATGGTCTACGTCATCCGTTCGGTGCCTTCCGGCCAGCGAACAGCAATCGCTACCCTGCAACAAATATCGCCATCTATCGAAGAGGCATCAGCTTCACTCGGCGCAGATTCTTTCAAGACCTTCCGAAAGGTCACACTGCCATTGATTAAACCTGCACTCGCAGCTGGTTTAATTTATGCATTTGCACGTGCGATGACAACCCTCTCCCCCGTGATTTTCTTGGCCACTCCAGATGTTCAGATTATGACGAAGAAGATTTTGGCAGAAGTTGATGCTGGACGATTCGGAAACGCATTCGCGTTTTCAATGGTGTTGTTCTTGATCGTCATTGTAGTTATCGGAATTATCGAACTGATTCTTGGCGATGGTTGGACAAAGTTGAAGAAAAAGCTACCTAACAGTAGCCACAAATAATAGTCAATTCATACTGAACGTGCACGAACCTAGGAAAGAAACTTCTCATGAATAAAACAACAACTTCCTCAACAGGCCCGCAAGGACGCGTGGTTCTACGAGATATTATCAAAGAATTCCCTACCGATCATGGCGTTTTCCGCGCTGTCGATGATGTAAATATTGAGATTGAGCCGGGCGAGTTTTTAACTCTACTTGGACCTTCTGGCTGTGGAAAGACAACAACACTGCGTATGGTTGCTGGCTTTGAAACACCATCCTCTGGCGCTATCGAACTCGATGGCAAGGACATCGTGGCAGTGACACCGGAAAAGCGGCCGATGACTATGGTGTTCCAGTCCTACGCGCTCTTCCCGCATCTGACAGTCCGCGAGAATATCGAATACGGCTTAAAGATCAAGAAAATGAAACGTGCTGAGATGGACTCGGCTGTGGATGCAGTCTTGGCATCGATGAGTTTGACGGGTTTGCAAGACCGCGCGCCGTCTCAACTTTCTGGTGGCCAGCAGCAGCGTGTAGCGTTAGCCCGAGCAATCGTCATGCAACCGAAAGTATTGTTATTCGATGAACCGCTATCAAACCTGGATGCCAAGCTCCGTGAACGCATGCGGATGGAATTACGGCAAATGCAACGCCGGCTGGGAATCACCTCGCTGTATGTGACCCACGATCAGTCTGAAGCCATGACCCTATCCGATCGGGTGCTAGTGATGAACAACGGCCGGATCGAGCAGGTAGCATCTCCAGAAGAGATTTACCGCCACCCTGCTACCGTGTTCGTGGCAGACTTTATCGGGCGCGCGAATTTCTTACCGTGTGATGTTCTAGAGCGAGGCACTGATCAGGTTCGTGTGAATGCGTTGCAGGAAGAATTAACAGTTCCGGCACATAGTACAGTAGCCAGTAGTGAAGAAACAGTTGTCCTTGTGCGTCCAGAATCGATGCGCCTCGTAGGACTTGCCGATAGCGATCCACGCGCAATCGTTGGCCGCACAGTTCGGGTGCTCTCCACCGTGTTCTTCGGTGACCATGTTGAATACGAAGTGGAAAGCGAATCCGGCACGATCGTTGTGATTGAATCCGATCCGGATATTGACAAGATCGCTGCCGAAGGTGATTGGGCGAGAATCTCCTTCGATCCGCGTAAAGCGTGGGCGTTGCCAGCAGCTTAACGCATTTCCTTCTCTCCTCTTTTATCTCTCCACCGGTGGCCGGGTTCTGAGATTTTCAGAACCCGGCCACCTCTATGGCACTTCTTGTGCATCCAGTTTGCATTTCAGCCAAAATCCGGCAGAAATCACCAGTTTCATACCGAAAATGCAAACTGAGTGCACACGGTACTGGTTACTTGAGCTATAGGCCAGCCACGGTTTTTTACAATAATGCCAAATAGTAAAATAAATGGGATTTTGGTGAGGTGACTTTTCCATGAAAAATACTCATAAATGCCCAAAGTGCGGCAGTAATGAACTTGTCAAGGTCCCCGGAAGCGCAAGGGCCTACGGCGTAGGAAACAATATAGTAGTAGGTTTGACTTATATTTCCGCAGTTTTAGTCGATAGATATGTCTTGTAGATGCGGCTTTTCCGAGGAATGGATCAATCAAGCGGGCATTCAGAAGCTAAAGAAAAAATACCAATAATAGTATTAATCTCAGTCTAAAAAACTTTTGCCTCGTTCACATTGTTCTCACGACTCATACGAAGAAGGTTGGGAGCATCGGTAAATGTTCCCAACCTTCAAAAACTATTAGCCTAACAGCTTTCAAGCTTATCCTTATGCTTCGATCACCGTTGGAATGATCATCGGTGAACGCCGAAGCGACTTAGCAGCCCAGCGCCCTAGTACCCGCCGCATAGCTTGTTGCATCTGATAGGTTGTTGCGCCCTCGGAAGCAATTGCTTCTTCTAATGCTTCAGTGACCTTAGGCAAAATGTTATCGAAAACTGAATCGTCTTCGGCCATGCCACGAGCTTGGATATGTGGACCAGCAATAATACGGCGCTTTTGCCTATCCACAACAGCAAAGACAGCGATAAAGCCTTCCTCGCCAAGCGTCAAGCGATCAGTAAGTTCCGCTTCGGTAATCTCGCCCACCGATGAGCCATCAACGTACACGTGACCACACGGGACTTCACCAACGATGGCACATTTGCCATCGTGCATGTCAATGACGGAACCATCTTCAGTCAAAAGCACGTTCCCCGCCGGCACACCAGTTTTCACAGCAATAGCACCGTTAGCAACGAGGTGGCGTGGTTCGCCGTGTACAGGCATCACATATTCTGGCTCAACAGTGTTGTAGCAGTACAGCAATTCACCTTGGGCGGAGTGACCAGAAACGTGTACCTTAGCGTTGCCCTGATGGACGACGCGAGCACCCAACTTCGTTAACCCGTTGATCAATCGGAATACAGAGTTTTCGTTACCCGGAATCATCGAGGAAGCGAAAATGACGGTATCGTTTGGTCCAACCGCAATCGATTTATGTGTTCCACTGGCAATTCTCGAGAGCACAGCCATCGGCTCGCCTTGCGAACCGGTAGACATATAGACAATCTTTTCCGGCGGAACCGATGGCGCATTCTTTAGGTCTACCAGTACGCCATCTGGAACGTTGAGATAGCCAAGTTCTTCAGCGATGCCCATATTGCGCACCATAGATCGGCCAACGAAACACACTTTGCGGCCAAACTTGGCGGCTGCATTGAATACTTGTTGTACCCGGTGGACGTGCGAAGCAAAAGACGCGACCACGATCTGCCCAGTTGCTTGAGCAAAAACGCTCTCTAACACTGGCCCGATTTCGCCTTCGGAACGGACAAACCCGGGTACTTCTGCATTGGTGGAGTCCACCATGAATAGGTCGATGCCTTCATCGGCGAGCCGGGCAAAAGTGCGCAGGTCAGTAATACGCCCATCGAGCGGCAACTGATCCATCTTAAAATCGCCAGTATGCAAAATAGTTCCAGCCACCGAACGTATTGCCACCGCCAGCGCATCAGGAATCGAGTGGTTAACGGCCACAAATTCGCATTCGAATGGGCCGATCTTTTCCACATCGCCTTCTTGGACTACCATGACGTATGGCTTAATCCGATGTTCAGCGAGCTTGGCCTCGATTAGTGCAATCGTGAGTTCTGATCCGATGATCGGAATATCCTCACGTAACCGCAACAAATACGGCACTGCCCCGATATGGTCTTCATGTCCATGGGTAAGAATAATAGCGTCAACGTCGTCCATCCGGTCTTTGATGTAGTCAAAGTCTGGAAGGATAAGGTCTACACCTGGTTGGGATTCTTCAGGGAACAGTACGCCACAATCGACGATGAGCAGGCGCCCGTTAAGTTCAAAGACAGTCATATTTCGGCCAATTTCGCCGATTCCACCAAGCGGGACGATGCGTACCGTGTCCGGCTGAAGTTCTGGAGGCAATAGTTCATTCACACTACCTATTGTAGCTGATTGCTCTCCTTGGCAGAACCGGGTCGCTAACTCTGAACGAAGTTGAGACAATAGGTACGTGAGTAGCGATAAATTATCAGTACGTCCGGCACTCCCTCAAGATGCGTTAGCTATCGGTCGAGTCCAATCCGAAGCAATGTTCGAAGCGATTAGTGCCGGTTTAGAGCGAACGCCTGGCGTTGGAGTACGCATGATGCTCGACGTCGGATCGCTGGCCTCCGTGTGGACCGATACATTATCGCGCCCGGCGATTCCAGGATGTCACGTACTCGTGGCTGACGCGAATGAACACGTTGAGGGTTTGGCTGTCCTGGCACCGGCGGATCCGGTTATTCTGAACGACGACGATCCCGACGGTCTCGATTCCGAAACCGGTAAAAAACGGGTTGCCGTTGAGATTCAAGCCTTCGATGTGCCGTCCCGGTTTGCAACCCAACAGCATGAGCCTCGAATGCTAGCTGCACTAACTGATATCGCCAAGGACGCTGGGGCAACCGAGATCCACATATGGGTCATCGCCGGGCATGACAAAATGACAAACCTACTTACTCAGACCGGATTCAGAGCGCGCCCGCTCCGCCGCGTGGCACAGATCGATGGCGGCGAGGTAGCCGAGTTCTTGTGGTGGGCGTTATTGTAGTTACGTTATGGTCCAACGATAGCTGACGATCGTGGCTGGCTAAGAATATCGAGAGCCAGCTGCTGTACTTGATCTGCCGTCACCCGGCGTGAGGCTTCGAGCGAATGCTCGATAGACCAAATATCGCCACGGAAAATCTCAGATTGTCCTAGCCGTGACCGTCTAAAACCATTCGCTTCAGCTGAGAAAACAAGCTGAGCGCGGCGTTGGTTGAATGCCGTCAACATTTCTTGCTGGGATACTCCCCCATGCGCAATATCTTCTAGGCATTGAGTCATAATTGCCGCCACATCGTCAGCATTTTCTGGCTGGCATTGAGCTTCCAAGAAGAACGCACCGCCTTCAGCTGAATTCATCTGCCACGCATAGGTTGAGTATGCCAACCCGCGCTTTTCACGAACCTCTTGGAATAGCCTCGACGACGGACCACCGCCAAGAATAAGTTCAAGAGCCATAGCCGTATGCTCGCGTTCGTCGTCGATCGTCAAACCTGGCCACCCAAGAGCTACCGCGGTCTGTCGTCCCGGACGAGTCATGCGTACGTCCTGCCCGATCGTCGGGTAAGAAATATCAGCAACTCGCCGGCGAGGAGCCGGCAGAACGCCGTCGTCAAGAATCCAACCACTCCCCAACAACAATGCCTGCACAAGTTCACAAAAATCACGATGGTCAACATCGCCAACAGCGGTAAAAATAATCTCCTGTGGCTGGTAGTTCCGGTGATAGTGATCGAGCATGTCACTATGACGCAACCCAGACACGGTTTGCGGCGTGCCACCAACTGGGCGTGCTAGCGGATGGTCGCCCATCACCAACGGCAGTAGCGCATGTTCGGCAACATCAGTGACGTCGTCTTCCGAAGCAGCTAATTCTTCTAAAATCACGCCGCGTTCGGTTTCCATCTCTCCCGCGTCGAGCGTAGACCGAGTGAGCATATCGATCAGCAACTCCATCAGCTGCGGAAGATCCGACGCAAAAACACGCCCATAATAGGAGGTGTATTGACGTGCAGTAGCGGCGTTGAGCGTTCCACCGAGGAAATCACCAAGAGCAGAAATATCTGTAGCACTTTGTGTGTCAGTACCTTTAAACAGCATATGCTCTAAAAAGTGTGTGGAGCCTTCCTGCCCTGGTAGCTCGTCACGCGAGCCGGCACTCACCCAAAACCCTGCCGACACCGAACGCTGGCCTGGTACTTTTTCAGTCAGTACTCGTACCCCACCAGGCAAAATCGTTCGTTGACCAACGATGCCATCTTCTACAAAAGTCAGTGTTTCGTAGGTATCCATCGGCAAGTTGACGGTTGTGAAGGTCATACATTCCTCCTAATGTGGGCAATTCGCCGGTGTACACACAGTTACACACGGCAATTCCCTATCTTACTGCATCGTCACAGGTAACGGCTCGTAAGACTTTTCTGACTGTTACTGGGAAGGCAGTTATTAGCGAGCATCCTTTGTATACGGATACTACAGAGCGGGACAAGACCGAAGTCTTGTCCCGCTCTATGAGTTAGTTAATCACTCAGCTGATTCTGCTGACGGAGCTGAATCTGCCGATTCTTCGACCTTACGGGTCCGACGGCGTGGGCGACGCTCGCGACGCTCACCACGGTCCGAACGCTCGCGACGCTCACCGCGGTCCGAACGCTCGCCGCGTTCACCACGTTCCGCGCGCTTGGCCTTGAATTCAGCCTCTGCAGCCTTTTCAGCTTCGAGCTGTTCTTCGGTCAGAACGGCATGAAGGGAAAGCTTTCCACGCTGATCAATCTCAGCGAGTTCAACCTCAACCTTATCGCCTACGTTCAGGACGTCTTCGACGTTCTCAACGCGCTTACCACCGACGAGGCGACGGATCTGCGAGATGTGGAGCAAACCGTCCTTGCCTGGAGCCAAGGAGATGAATGCGCCGAAGGTCGTGGTCTTGACGACGGTTCCAACGAAACGCTCACCGACTTCTGGCATGGTTGGGTTAGCGATCTGGTTGATCGTCTGACGAGCAGCTTCAGCGGAGGTTCCATTGGTTGCACCAATGAACACTGTGCCATCGTCTTCAATCGTGATATCTGCACCAGTATCTTCTTGGATCTGGTTAATCATCTTGCCTTTCGGTCCGATGACCTCGCCGATCTTGTCTACTGGGATCTTCACAGAGATGATGCGTGGTGCAGTCTGTGCCATTTCTTCTGGTTCCGGAACAGCTTCTTCGATCAGATCGAGGATTGCCTGACGGGCATCATGCGCCTGGCCGAGTGCACCCGCCAAAACTTCAGCCGGAATACCATCAAGCTTGGTGTCAAGTTGGAGTGCGGTGACGAAGTCACGGGTACCGGCAACCTTGAAGTCCATATCGCCCAATGCGTCTTCTGCACCGAGGATGTCAGTCAAAGCTACGTAACGCTGTTCGCCGTCGATCTCGCCAGAAACGAGACCCATAGCGATGCCAGCAACAGCTGCCCGCAACGGAACGCCTGCGTTCATCAACGAAATAGTTGATGCACAGACCGAACCCATCGAGGTAGAACCGTTCGAACCGAGAGCTTCGGAGACCTGGCGGATAGCGTATGGGAACTCATCACGCGACGGCAACACTGGAACAAGTGCACGCTCAGCAAGCATTCCGTGACCGATTTCGCGGCGCTTTGGTGTGCCAACGCGACCGGTCTCACCAGTTGAGTATGGCGGGAAGTTGTAGTGATGAATGTAGCGCTTTGAGGTAACCGGAGAAAGGTTATCCATCTGCTGTTCCATCTTGAGCATGTTCAGGGTGGTGACGCCCATGATCTGGGTTTCGCCACGCTGGAAGAGTGCCGAACCGTGAACTCGTGGCAAAATGCCAGACTCTGCGGTGATGGTACGGATTTCGAGTGGGGTGCGGCCGTCCATGCGTTCACCGGTGGTCAGGACGCGCTCACGCATTGCCTTCTTCCAGTGAGCATTGACTGCCAAGGCAAGTGCTTGCTCGCGCTCTGGGAATTCCTCGATGAGGGATTCGACGATGTCTTCAGTCAACGCATTCAATGCATCGTCACGTTCATGCTTATCGACGATGCCCCATAGTTCTTCGAACCGGTTGCCGAGCTTACCTGCAACAGCATCGTATTCAGCATCTTCGTACGATGGGAAGAGTGGGTATTCTTCGGTTGGCTTGGCAGCCTGAGCAGCCAATTCTGCCTGAGCTTCACACAACACGCGAATGAACGACTTTGCAGCTTCGAGACCTTGAGCAACAACTTCTTCAGTTGGCTTCACGCCACCCTTAGCAATGTTCTCGATGGCATTTTCGCCACCTTCTGCTTCGACCATCATAATGGCGACGTCGTCGCCCACAATACGTCCAGCAACAACCATGACAAAAGTCGCGCGTGGAAGTTCAGACCAGCGTGGGAATGCTACCCACTGACCGTCAATAAGAGCAAGGCGAACGCCTCCGATTGGACCGGAGAATGGTAGACCCGAAAGCTGGGTGGACATTGACGCAGCGTTGATTGCTACGACGTCATAAGCGTCATCTGGGTGAATGGTAAGGATAGTCGCTACGACCTGAACCTCGTTGCGCAAGCCTTTAACGAAGGCTGGACGCAGAGGACGGTCAATGAGGCGGGCAGCCAAAATAGCGTCAGTAGTTGGACGGCCTTCGCGACGGAAGAACGATCCTGGGATACGACCGGCTGCGTATGAACGCTCTTCCACATCGACGGTGAGTGGGAAGAAGTCGAAATGTTCCTTCGGCTGGCTTGACACAGCGGTTGCCGAGAGAACAGTTGTTTCGTCATCTAAGTATGCAAGTGCGCAACCAGCAGCTTGACGGGCCAATAGGCCGGTTTCAAAACGAATGGTGCGGGTGCCGAATTTTCCGTTATCAATAACGGCTTCAGCAAATTTTACGTCTGGACCCTCCATGGGATCTCCTTTACGGTTATCGCCCTGGTGCGGTCATCGATTCTCATGAACGGACTTCCTAGCTTCTGCTAGTTTCCGTTCACCACAACCGAGGACCGAACCTCGCGGGCAGCTTCTTTATCTTCGATGCGTACCAGCGAGGTACGCGGTTTTCCGTAGGCGCTTGGCGCCGTGTATAAAACTGGACGTTTTATACGTAGTGACGACGACGGGGCCGCCAGTTACGTAATCTATGTTACGCGATTATCTGCCTTAATGTTGTGAAAGGCGCACATAAACTTATCGGCCCGAACCATGACGGCCGGGCCGATATTTTCACGTCAGCGACGCAAGCCGAGACGTGCAATAAGGGAGCGGTAACGCTCGATATCTTCAGCAGCCAAGTAGCCGAGGAGGCGCTTGCGCTTACCAATGAGAAGCATCAGACCACGACGTGAGTGGTGATCATGCTTGTGAGTGCGGAAGTGCTCTGTCAGTTCCTTAATGCGGGCAGACAGAAGTGCAACCTGGACCTCCGGAGAACCGGTGTCACCTTCATGAGTTGCGTATTCCTTGATGATTTCGTTCTTACGCTCTGCAGATAGAGCCATACGATCACTCCTTTTGTCCTTGTTGCACGGAGCCCGAGGCTTGTTCTCTCGAGCGATGACACTCCGTGGCCGATCCAACGGCTGTTTGATTCTACCACGGCTAGACTTGACGCCCGAATCGAGCCTTGTGAAATTGGGTACTTACTTCACGTACCTCAAGGCAAGCGCGACGTTTCCGCACCAATATGTAAATACCTAAGCGTCCGATAAAGCCATACAAATAATCCGAGCAGACTCACTGCTGCTAAAATTAACACCTCTGCATCTGGTTGTAACTCCCCAGCTGACCCTAGACTATTAGACCACGCAAGCAAAACACTTCCACAAGCTACACCGCAGGCAAACGCTAAAATCGTAATTCCGGCAATCGCTTTTCTCGCGGAGCAAGTAATATCGCGGTATGCCAGCGCTTGCATAATCAGTCCAGCAACCAGAAGTAGCCACACGACTAGCTCCATTAAATAAAACGGATACTGGTTAGTACTGAGCACAACAGAACGCCACACACCAATAATTGTAAATAGACTGGCTTCTCCGATAGCTTCATTGCGTAGGTACTTATCCATGTCGGTTCCTCAATGACGTATTCCCCTAAAAGGGTATTTGAGCGTGCAGACATCTTCCTCATTTGGCCAGAATCTGCAGATATTGAAATCAATCCTAGCGCAGATTGAAGCAACCGTCTATGAGTATTTAGTGCCTAACCGCTAGTACGCCGTCACCGAATCTGGATCGACTCGTCCCGCCACTGGCACGGACAAGATGTCCGCGGTGGACCGCAAATCATTATCCATTTGGCAGAGCAGCTCATTAACATCAGAAAAGCTCATCATGGGGCGCACATAGTCGATAAAATCGATCGCGACTTCTTCCCCGTAAAGGTTAAGATCACTTCGCCCTAGTACGTGGGCCTCTACTGTGCGTTCAACACCATCAAATTGCGGATTAGTTCCAATAGAAATTGCAGCCGGCAAATGTTCCGTTGCCTTCGTTTCTGGGATGGTACGTACTAGCCAGCCAGCATAAACACCATCAGCAGGTATTTCGCCAACGCCTACGCCCGGCAGATTCGCCGTCGGAAAGCCAAGTTGACGACCACGCTTAAAACCATGCTCAACTACGCCACGAATCCGGTGTGGTCGGCCTAGTACTTGCGTTGCTTGCCGAACATCACCGGCACGCAGTAGATCACGCACCCATGTAGAGGACCACCGTCTACCATCATGCAAATCACAAACATCATCCAAAATAATCGCGGTTAAATCATGGTTACGCCCATAGGAACGCAGAAAATCACCATCTCCTGAGTTATTACGCCCAAACCGTACATCTTCTCCAGCTACAACCACCCCAGCATGCAACATGTCTACAAGTTGCTGGTCAACAAATTCTTGTGGGCTCTGGCGCGCGTAGTCCAGCGTGTAATGTTGAACAAAAACCGCATCAATCCCAGCCGCTTCTAATCGTTCTAAGCGATCAGCAAGAGACGTAATCAACGGTAAGGGAGTATCCGGATTATGAACGAGACGCGGATGCGGATCAAAAGTTAATGCGACTGCTTTCAGACCACGCTGACGGGCTTGCCGGACGGTTTCTTGCACCACTACCTGGTGCCCCTTATGCACACCGTCGAAAATACCAATAGTCACAACTGTCGTGCCGATATCGCACGGAATATCGATTGCACTATGCCAAATTTGCATCGGTTAAATTCCACGCAATCCTAATTGTTTACGACCCTGCGAGACATCATCCGGCGCAGAGGCTGGGGTGTTCTCAGTACGAATTCCATGATGACGACCCTTGCCGCCACAACCACACCCACTGTGCTGACCAGCTGTTGCTGCTTTCTTACCGCCGCAACCGCAGCCCTTTTTCTCTTCAGTCATGGGCACCATGATAATACGGCCGGTTGACAATAGGTTAGGTGGTGTGCCGGAAATTCGGTAATAGCGCAAACCTCGTCCATACATACCTATGTTTGCGTTATTGCCAAGATTTTGGCACAACATCCGTAGAAAAAGGGAGCAGGATAGATGAGATCTATCCTGCTCCCTCAGTTCACCGTTAACTCACGGCAAATAATATGTAGGATTAGGGAGCTTGTAGTGGGCGTCCGCGTATCCACCAATCAGATCAGAGTATTGATCGCCAAAATTACCGACGATGCGATAACCTAAGTCATTCTCGATATGCTTACGAACCGAGGATTTGAACTCGATAGTAGTGCACTTTTCCTTAGCACACGTAACCCACTGCGGAAGTTCAGCAGCCTTGGATGTCTTCTTCGTGAAGTAGATGCTCGGATCAATAGCTGGATATCCAACTTCCGTCATGTTCCGCTGAGTTATCTCTTTTAGATCATCGGAACGTCCAGTTAAACCAATAACCTCACAGCCGGCACCCTTAGCAGCAGAAACTAGTTCCGCCATTCCAGGTGTTGCTGGAAGCGCATGGTAGTTCGTCTTGAGGTAATCAATCTGCTTTGCTGGTGAGAACGCGAACTCCATCCATTCTTCCATGTCATAAGTCCATAACGTCGTGTCATCAGCATCCAGCGTGATAGCTGGCTTTTCCCCATGCGCAACAGCAGTCTGGCAGCGCTCGACGACCTCACCGCGAGCTTTATCCGTGACTGCCTTCAGCTCGCTGATGTATGGTGAAGTTTCTTTGCTAGAAACGTATTGACCCAGCTCAGCGTCCTTATGCGCCGCATAGTAATGACGCAAGGTTGACTTCACAATATCCATATTTGGAATATCAGAGTCTTTCACCCCCGGACGCGCTCCGGAAGATCCATCAGGTGCAACAACATACGTGGATTCAGCTGGTGCCATACCTGCAGCTTTATCGCGAGCTTCCCAGTCTGCGTCTAGGTTTGGGCTAGGCAAATAGTAAGTGGCATTTGGTAGTTTGACCCACTTTTCGGCTTGACCACCTTGCAGATCGGACCATTGGTCACCGAAGTTTCCAATAATGGTGTAGCCAAGGTCTTCCTGAATATGTTGGCGAGTACCAGCCTTAAACTGAACAGTTGTACACTTCTTCTTTTCCATGTCACAACGGCCTTGGTTAACTAGATACTCCGGCATCGGATCGTCCTTCATGAACTTCGTAAAGAAATACTCGTTCGTGAACAACGGCTTTCCGTCTGCATCAACATATCCAGCATGCTCCAAATTAACCACGGTATATGCCTGTTGTTTGCTATTACGGCCTGTCAATCCAATAATCTGGCAGCCAGCATCGTGAATTTTCTTCACAGCGTCAACCATTCCCGGAGTTGCCGGCATTTCATGAGCATCAAACCAAGCTTGCTGTTTTGCAGGCGTAAAAGCGAAATTCATCGCCCCGTCTTCCATGTCGTACGTCCATAATGTGGTGTCATCTGAATCAAACACAGCAGCAGGTTTCTTACCAGCAGCTTTGGCATCAGAGCACATTTTCGCTACCTCATCACCGGCCGCCGAAGCAATAGCAGTAACATCCCGAATGTATGGCGAATCGTTCTTGTCGGCGATGCCATCTTTCGAGGCATTCATGTATGCACGCAGCGTCTTTTTAGCGACATCCCAGTTGATAATATCTTCACCAGAAGCAATGTCACCGGTTGAACCATCAGCCTTCATCGTGAAGGTTGTTTTAGGTGTCATCCATGATTCGTCGGTGGCAGGCCGAGAAATGCCCGTGTTGCTGGAATCTGGTTGTTGCTGCGGCTTGTCCGCGTCAGCTTTCTTGTCTTTTGCAGCGTCATAGTGATAGCCTTGCGGGCATTTCTTGGCTGTTGACGCATAGGACTGCACCGGAGCGTACGTCATTGCCCCGACCAATGCGACGAGGAGCATCATGGCTACTCCCGCGCGCTTTTTCCGGATAATTAAAAAAGCACCCAGCATGAGCATGCCGAGTGCAAGTGCAGCTAATAAACCTGTTGACATACCTGTTTTAGCAAGATCAGGTACGCAGTAATCTGGGATCACGTGTCCTCCTCGTTGAAGAATAATAACGTCCTCGCACAATGTGCTCAGAGGTACATGATAGCCCCATTCATATCCCGGTGCCGAACGCTAAATGCGGTAATAGCGCAAACCTCGTCGATATATGTCAAGGTTTGCGCTATTGCCAAGTTTTAGACACAGCCAAAGCGTCAGGAGATCCGAATTTGCAGATCAGGTTTGAGCTGTTTAGAACGCGGGGAGACAATCGCAATTGCTTGCTCCCCCAAGAATGCACATGCAGGCCATTTATTGGCTCCGTCAATCCTAATCGGATCGCGACGATCGATAAACAGTCCTCTCCCAAGCCGTTCAGCCTCCGCCACATCTATATCGATCCGAGAGAATGTTTGTGCACACACGTCATCGATCCCGACTACCGGTAGCTCTCCCCCATCAGCAATACGGTCTCGGAGTATCTCAATAGTATGAGCCTGATCCACATCCCATCGTCCCACATGCTGCCTGCGCAGCATTGACAGGTGTGCCCCAGCTCCAAGTTTTGCGCCAAGATCGCGGGCCAAAGCACGTACATAGGTTCCCGAAGAAACGTCAACGGCAACGTCAAAAGCCAAGGTGTCGTATCTTTTGTCCCCAATTTGCACAGATTCAGATGCAACATCTGAGGTCCGATCAAATCGATAGATTGTAATTGTCTGAGCAGCCAGATCTACTTGCGCACCATCGCGAACAAGATCGTGGGCTCGTTTTCCACCAATTTTCTTCGCCGAAACGGTAGCCGGGACTTGCTGGATCTGACCAGTTAGTTCAGCTATCGCCGTGTCAATCCGATCGGAATCGATCGCGCTAACAGCGTCTATCTGATCATTTGACGGAACGATCGGAACGCCGTCTGCGTCATCGGTGTCAGTTCCGACTCCCAAGACGATCCGTGCTACATACGTTTTGTCAGCACCGGTTAGGTACTGGACCAGTTTGGTCGCTCTACCAAATGCTACCGTCAGAAGTCCGGTGGCCATGGGATCGAGTGTACCGGTGTGCCCGACTTTGCGAGTAGCACCGAGCCGGCGTAAAGCACCCACGATATCGTGCGAGGTAACGCCTTGTGGCTTATCTACAAGAATCAGACCATCGATAGCTTCATGCAGACCACGCGGCAGATCGCCCCACGGCATAATACGCCGGGGGCGATCTATCTCGCGTTTACGATTCCGGGCCACTTACTCGGCCGACTCGGAGTCAGTCAGCTCGTCATCAGCTTCGCTGTCCATTAGGCCTACAGATTCTGCTGATTCTTCATCTGGCTTCCGGTATGGATCAGGATCTCCAGCATACTGGGCATCTTGAGCCATCTTCCGAATCTGTTCATCACGGTAACGAGCCGCAATAAGCAGATCCTCAATGGATTTTGCCGATTCTGGCAGTGCGTCCAAGTGAAATGCCAGCGACGGAGTCAAGCGTAAACCTAGCTGTTTACCAACATTTGAGCGGATCACTCCGGTAGCTGAGCGTAATGCTGCAGCAGTACTCTTTGCGTCGTGCTCATCACCGAAAACGGTGTAGAACACATCTGCATGCTGTAAATCGCCAGTTACCCGCACATCAGTAATGGTGACCATACCTAACCGCGGATCTTTGATCTGCTTGTCAAGCATTGATGCCACTACCTGTTGAATACGTTCCGCTACTCGAGCGGCGCGTGGATTAACCATAGTTCCTCACTTTACTAAGCGCACACGACTATCAGTCGCGTGGCTTTTCGCGCATTTCGTAGGTCTCGATCATGTCGCCTTGAGCAATATCTTTGTAGCCGAGGGTGATACCACATTCGTAACCTTCACGGACTTCAGTGACATCATCCTTTTCCCGGCGCAAGGAGACGATTTCGAGGTTTTCAGCAATCGTCTTTCCGTTGCGGATCAGTCGAGCCTTGTGGCCACGACGGATCGCGCCCGAACGAACAATCGAACCTGCGATGAGGCCGAACTTACCGGACTTGAATACCTGGCGAATCTCTGCAGTAGCAACTTGTACTTCTTCATAGATTGGCTTGAGCTTACCCTTCATAGCTGCTTCGACTTCATCGATAGCATCGTAGATGACGGAGTAGAACTTCATTTCTACGCCTTCAGCATCAGCCAATTCAGTGACTCGTTCTGCTGGACGGACGTTGAAGCCAATGATGATGGCGTTGTCCACGGTTGCTAGATCGACGTCGGACTGGGTGATCGCGCCAACACCACGGTGAATAACGTTCAGCTGAACTTCATCGCCGCCAATTTCGATATCGAGCAAAGACGATTCCAGTGCTTCGACCGAACCGGAGGAATCACCCTTGATGATGAGGTTGAGGTTTTCAATCTTGCCCTCTTCGATGGCTGCGTTGAGGTCTTCAAGCGAAACACGCTTACGGCGCTTGGCCAATGTTGCGGCGCGCTTAGCAGCTTCACGACGTTCCGCGATCTGACGTGCGGTGCGGTCGTCTTCAGCAACGATGAGCTGATCGCCAGCTCCCGGAACTGAAGTCAAACCGAGGACCTGAACTGGACGGGCTGGACCCGCTTCAGTCAACCGGTTACCGTGCTCATCAATCATTGCGCGGACACGTCCGTACGCAGTACCAACGACGATCGGGTCACCAATGCGCAAGGTTCCTTCTTGGACCAGCGCGGTAATAACCGAACCACGGCCCTGATCGAGCTTGGCTTCAATTGCTACACCGCGAGCTGGTTTGTTTGGATTTGCCGTAGGCGTTACCAAAATATCGGAGGTAGTCAGTACGGTTTCCAGCAAGGCTGGAATATTGATGCGTTGCTTTGCCGAAATATCAACGAATGCAACGTCACCACCGTATTCTTCGGCAACTAAGTTGTATTCAGTGAGCTGAGCACGAACCTTATCCGGGTTCGCTCCGTCAACATCAATTTTGTTGACTGCGACGACGATCGGCACACTTGCCGCTTGCGCATGGTTAATTGCTTCTACGGTCTGTGGCATAACGCCGTCGTTCGCAGCAACAACCAAAATAGCAACGTCAGTGATATCAGCACCACGGGCACGCATCTGGGTAAACGCTTCGTGTCCTGGGGTGTCAATGAAGGTAATGGCGCGCTCGCCGTCTTCAACTTTAACGTGGGTCTGGTAAGCACCAATAGACTGAGTAATTCCGCCAGCTTCACCTTCGACAACGTCCGCGTTGCGGATTGCGTCCAGGAGCTTGGTCTTACCGTGGTCAACGTGACCCATGACGGTAACAACTGGTGGGCGTGGGACGCGATCGTTATCAGATTCATCGGCATGTTCGGCATCGATATCGATATCGAAGGACTCGAGAATCTCACGGTCTTCGTCTTCTGGACTCATGATCTTGATGTCATAACCAAGTTCTGCGCCGAGTAGTGCGAAAGTATCTTCGTCTAGGGACTGATTAGCGGTAGCCATCTCACCCATCCGGAACAGCACTGTCACCAATGCCGCTGGATCTGCTTCGATGCGTTCTGCGAAATCAGCGAGCGACGCGCCGGCGCGGACACGAACCACAGTGGATCCATCACCACGTGGAATCTGTACGCCCTGGAGCATCGGTGATTGCTGCTCTTCCCATTCTTGACGCTTTGCGCGCTTGGACTTACGGTTGCCACGGCCACCGCCTTGACGTCCGAAAGCACCTGCGGTTGAGCCGCCACGAGCTTTACCGCCAGAACGGGTGAAACCAGGGCGACCGCCAGAATTGTTACCGCCGAAACCGCCACCGTTACCGCCACGGCCACGGCCACCACCACGGCTAGGAGCAGCTGCTGGCACTTGTTCTGGCATCATATTAGGGCTTGGCCGGTTACCGGCACCAGTGCGTGGTGGACGCGCAGTTCCCTCAGGACGTGGACCACGACCCTGACCGCCACGACCACCTTGGCCACCTTGGCTGCCTTGACCTTTACCAGCAAAAGAAGAGCCATTTGGACGAGGACCGCGACCTTGGCCGCCTTGACCGTTGCGTCCGCCCATCCCTTGTTTTGAAGAGAATGGAGAGTTTCCTGGACGCGGTGCTCCTGGACGAGGACGACCACCACTTGGACGCGGTGGTGCAGCTTCACGGGCTGCCTCTGCAGAGGCATGTGCCGACCCAGGTGTTACCCCACGAGCCACTGGACGTGGCGATGGACTTGGCTTCTTTGCCGGCTTACCCTCACTTGCTCCAGGCTTTTGAGCAGACGGCTTGTTCGTAGCAGGTTTTGCCAATCCCGGCTTTCCTGAGGCCGGCTTAGGCGCAGCTGCCTTTGAGCTAGCTGGCTTAGCAGACTTGGGTGCTGGCTTTGCAGCAGCGGTCTTTGCCGTAGCTTTCTTCACTGCAGGCTTCGGTACCGCCGGAGTAGGCGCACTAGGCTTCTTAGTGTCTGCCACTGGTGCAGACTCAGTAGTTGCTGACGTCGATTGTGCCGACGCAGACTTAGCTGCCGGTTTCTTGGCAGTCTTCTTCGGATCCACCTGATCGGGATGCGATTCAAAATATTCACGTGCTTTACGCACTACTGGTGCCTCGATTGACGAGGATGCTGATTTTACGAATTCGCCTTCAGATTTAAGCACTTCAAGCAACTTTTTGCTTGTCACACCAATCTCTTTAGCAAGTTCATGGACGCGGACCTTAGCCACATTTCTCCTTATGTCTTGGCCCGCGCAAATGTGCGTCAGGCCCCTGTTTGGCAGCTCATCGCTGGGTACTCATCGGGTGCCCATCGGCTCTCTACCCGCTTTCATTGGGTTATTCGCACTTAACTGTGCTGATCGAACAAAATCACTCACATAAGCAACTACTGCATCAGTATTAGCTATAGGACGTTTGAAAGCCCTTGCGAACTGAGACGCTTTAACTGCTTGTGCGACACATTCGGAACATAGATGAATCCATGCTCCCCGCCCCTGCATGGATGCTCGAGGATCTGGTTGAACAGATCCATCATTGCAAGCTACTACACGCAAAAGCTCGTTCCGGTATGCTTTGCCGCGGCAACCGATGCAGGTACGAACCATGATCCGGTCACGGAAACCGGTTACATTCGTATCGATCGATAGCTTTGACATAGACATACAGTATTCAGTCTACTGTATCTGTGAGTCAAAAATAAACGATAAGAGCCGTGCCTCTGCACACATTGCACAAGCACGGCTCTTAGATGTCAGATAAGCCAGTCTTATTCAGATTCCTTACGAATATCGATTGACCAGCCCGTAAGCTTAGCAGCTAGGCGTACATTTTGTGCTTCCTTACCAATAGCCAAAGACGCTTGATCATCAGGAACAACTGCACGTGCTTGGCGCATATCCGGATTGAGAATCTCTACCTCGGCCACCTTAGCAGGAGATAATGCCGCCGCAATGAACTTGGCTGGATCGTCGTCATAATCAACAACATCGATCTTTTCACCATGTAACTCTTGAGTTACTGCACGAACACGCTGACCATTGTGACCAATCAAAGCACCCTTAGCACCGACTGATTCATCATTGCTCCATACCGCAATCTTGGTGCGATGGCCTGCTTCACGAGCAAGCGCAACAATCTCAACCGTACCATCAGCGATTTCTGGGACTTCGCTCTCGAATAGCTGACGCACGAAATCAGGGTGCGAGCGAGATAACCGAATGGATGCTCCATGATTACCGACTGAAATATCCAGTACCAAGGCACGAATAAGATCGCCGTGCTTGAAGTGTTCCGAAGCTACTTGTTCGTCTGCGCGCAATAAACCGCGATTCTCACCTAGCTCCACAAAAATATCGCGCGATAACGACGACGCACCGGCAGAACCTTCAACTACACCAGAAACGAGCTGTCCCTTTTTCCCCTGAAACGAACCAAGGACGCGCTCCGTTTCAGCGTCACGCAAACGCTGTGCAATGATCGACCGTGCCGTTGACGTGGCGATTCGTCCAAAATCATTCGGAGTATCGTCAAACTCGCCAATAACTTCGTCATTCTCATCGACTTCAGGTGCCCATACAGTCACTTTTCCGGTAGTGCGATCTAACTCTACGCGAGCACCACGAACCGCTCCAGGAACACGATTGTAGGCATGAACCAAAGCTTCCTCAATAGCGTTGAGGAGAACATTCAGATCGATACCGAGTTCGGATTCTACAATCCGAAGTTCATTCATTGACAGTTCCATCAGTTCTCTCCCTTGGCCTTGTTAAGCTCGATAACAACGTGAGCACGTGCTACGTCTGCAACCGCAATTGTACCTGCATCGTGCTCCAGCGTGATAACGCCGTCGGCAACATCTGAAATACGTTCCGTTAGCTTCGTCCCATCGGACATTTTGAAAGCAACTTTACGACCAATGGCACGTGAAAAATGACGCTCTTCGGAAAGCTCCCGGGTAGCACCTGGCGTAGATACTTCGAGGGTATAGGCACCACGGATCGGATCGTGCTCATCTAGCACTTCGGACACGGCCCGCGAAACGTCCGTTAGCTGTGTGGAATCAACCCCACCCGGCCCGGACGGCAGATCTACTGTAACCCGGACAACCGTGTGTTTACCTGCCCCTACAACGCGAACTGTTTCCAGCCATAAGCCTGCATCGCGAATGACCGGATCAAGAAGTTGCGCAATCTGCGCCGAAACATTGTCTACCATAGGTACAACATTACCGGCTCGTGCCTAGTGATGTCATAAGAGTGAAGAAAAATCACGTTATCCTATGTAGCGCTGGGACACTTTTCCATGCCAGCACATGATATGGCAAAGTAGTGCTATGACCAATTCACGTTCCCATACTAAATCTGTCCTGGCATCATGGCTATCCTTTGTTGGGCTATCCCTGATTGCGATTGCCATTTTTGCATTGGTTCTTGTTGTTATGGGGACTCGCTGGGAACATATGTCACTTGATCCTGCAAAACCAACCCCAACTGAACAAGCCCGGCAAAATGCGGCAGTTACTATTGCGCGAACGCATACACTGGCGCAGGAGCTTCAAAACGATGCACTGGAACCCGCGATAGCTGCAATCATCGGTGACGTAGCAACCGCAAGTGATCAATGGTTGACTTCTCTTGGAGATGTTTGGGTACCTTGGCCGGACGGCGCTCCTGAAGGCTATAGCAACCCCGAACTAGATCTCACACCAAAAGAAGTGTCAGTAGATGCGCTTCGCAACGAACTTATTCAGTTATCTTCAACGCTGCCTGCCGATACTGATTTAGACGGTCGTATTGCTACGTCAATATCTGTTAAAGCACGAACTTTAGCCGCGCAGCTCTCCCCTGATGAGGAACGAGAATCGAGCTGTCGTACCCCAGATCTATCTCGGCTTGGTTCGCATATCACTGGCGAACAAACACTTCTGCGACTGGAATCTGCTCGGCAATGGCTCGAGCATGATGCTGCGATTACTGATCCGGCACAGCGCCAACGCCCCGAAGAACAAATCGCGCTTTTGACTGCGCTCACCGAAAATATGATCGACGCCGGTACGCCTGATTCACGCCCTGCCTTAGTTCCGCCTGCCTCGAGCGAGGATATAACTGCGGCTCTGGCAGTCACCAATGCTGAACTTATTAGCCAAGCAACTCAAGCAACACCTGAGGAACGAGAAGCAACAGTCTCATTCCTCTGTCTACTGTCAGCTGGTGAACAGCTTTCTGCGTTACCTGGTTTGTAACAGAGATAAAAAGGAGTTATGTATATTGCAATATCCGCACATATTTAGCCGGTACACCGATATGTGATAGATCCACATTCTCTCCCGTTAAGAGGTCTTTAGCATACGATTGCCCCAAGGCAATATGTCTCAGACTTTCTGAACGATTAGCTACAATTAGAATCTTCTCGTCGGGGTGCGAACGTAACTGAGCAATAATGTCATTGGAAGAGTATATTGTGTGCTCTTCTCCGCGGCGTAAGGCGATATGGTTCTTGCGTACCTGAATCAATTCTTTGATCCAGCGGTGGAGATCCGAAACTGGAGATTCTGCTCCCAGCCCAGCAGGCCTTTCTTCGTTCCAAGGCATGCACGCTCGGCAACCAGGATCATTAAATCCAGGAATACCAATTTCATCTCCATAGTAAATCATCGGTATTCCTTCAGCTGTCATTAGGAGGCCGAAACAAAGCTTAGCCACATCATAATCACCCCCGACATGCGTGATAAGTCGTTCTGTGTCGTGCGATCCAAGTAAATTGAGCATAAAAGCTTTGTTTTCGACCCCAATTTCTTCCTCAATCTTTTTCAATCGGAGTGCATAATCTTTCCCCGTAACTCGCCAATCCGTAACCCATTCCAAAGTCGCATCTCGCCAACGGTAATTCATCGCACCATCGGATTTGCCCTTGCCTGCCCAATCTCTTGCTTCTTCCCAGACTTCTGCAACGATGTAAGCATCCGAATTCATGCCCTTAATTTTTTCACGGAATATTTCCCAGAATGAATCGTTTTCGACAAGATAAGGAACGTCTAAACGCCATCCATCAATCCCCTGCTGTATCCAGTACTGTCCAACTTTACACAGATAATCACGTACCTCAGGGTTATAGCTATTTAACTTTGGTAAGTTAGCTACGCCTTCAAATGTAAGATAATTAGGCTCTGGCGTACTTACCACTGGAAAGTCATTAACATAAAACCAATTAACAAACGGAGAACTTCCTTGATGTTCGACTACATCTTGAAATTGGTAGCTTTCATTACTACAGTGGTTGAAAACTGCATCCAGAATAATATGCTTTCCGCACTTGTGTAACGACTGTACTAACGAATCAAAAGAATGTTTATCTCCTAGTCTTGAATCTATAGAAAAATAGTCAACGGTATCATAACGGTGATTTGTAGTGGCAGTAAAAATTGGTGTCAAATACAAAGACGTGATTCCGAGATCGTCGAGGTAATCCAAATGCTGTTCAATTCCAGTAAGATCCCCGCCAAAAAATCCTTCCACACTCGGAGCTCTTCCCCATGCCATTAGATCAGTATTACCGTCTTCCCTATCAGATCTCGCAAATCGATCTGGGAAAATTTGATAGAAAACTTCATCCAGAACCCATTCAGGTCCGCTACTAGTATGAGACATATTTTTGCCTTTATTTCTTCTGGTTATTTGGAGGAGCCGTTGTACCGCGAACAATCAAAGTAGTCTGCAACTTCTTGTGCTCAACAAGGCTAGGAACAGTTGATTTTATTCTCTCAACTAACATCTCTGCTGCTATACGTCCTTTAGCTACTATTGGTTGTCTAATCGTCGTGAGCCCAGGGTTAACTAATTCTGTTCCTGGTAAATCGTCGTAGCCTGTGACCGAAAGATCTGTTGGTATATTAACCTTGGCATTGCGAGCCGCGTGCATAATACCAAGAGCAATGACATCACTGAATGCGACAATCGCAGTTGGTCGTCGTTCGGATCCCCAGAGAATTCTAAAAGCCTCTTCGCCTCCTCTATAGGTACTGGGCACCTCACATAAAATAATATTCGGAGACTCAATTGATAAACCATGCTTCGCTAGAGCCCTCATTGCTCCTTCGACTCTTCTGCGCATTGTGCCTTTCCAACCGGTAACTCTCTCACTGGTATCAGTGTAAATAGCAGCAAACGCAATACGCTCATGCCCAAGAGCAAGAAGGTGCATAACTAAGTCATAAAAATCTTCAGAATCATCGATGCCAACGGTTGAAATATCATGTCTCTCAGAGGGATCTATAACAATTGCCGGCAAATGATCCCCTAGAATATCTAGCACCTCAGAGCGATTATCTTCTAGCCCGCTGATCAAAAAGCCATCGACGGCGGCGGTAGGAATCGCATGTAACATTGAGCCCCTGAGTGGCGGAACTAAAAGTAAATTGTACCCTTCTCTCAAGCAGACCTGTCCTATCCCTTCAATAAGACGGGGATAATAAGGATTTTGGATGGTCTCCTCGATCGTTTGGGGAATCAATAGACCGATAGCAGAAGTTGTTCGGGTCCTCATTGTTCTAGCAACGGGATCAACTACGTATCCCAATTCACTTGCAGCCTGGAAGATTCTATCTACTGTCTCCGATGCCAGTTTCCCCGGATTGTTAAATGCGACTGAAACTGAAGCTCGAGATACGCCAGCTTTGCTAGCAACGTCTTTCATTGTCACTTTACGCTTCTGCATGTTATTTCTCTATGCTCTCACCAGCGATGATCAAAACAGATTTTCCGTCTAACCTATATTCGGTTCCGAGGATACTTGGCACCCCATATAGCGCTTTGATGTTTTTTAAAGGAAGAAACTTCTTGTCAAGCCATGTTCCGTTTCCTCGATGCACGATGGCAGCGTTTCGCTCTTTCTTCCTATCTCTAAAAATAATAATAGTATCCGAATCGACAGCTTCGATATACTGGCTTCCGCATTGCAGAGTCTGTGAAACCGAACGCATACGACAAAGCTCTTGAATAGCTTTTAGAGTCTGGTTTTGCTGGTTTTCCAAATCAAATAGCATAGCACCACGGCATTCTGGGTCATTGCCACCTTTCATCCCAACTTCATCTCCATAGTAAATCATCGGAGCACCAAGACAAGAAAACATTGTTGCCATTGTGAGAATGAATTTCTTTGGATCACCACACCTGGACATCAGTCTTTCAGTATCATGGCTTCCTAGAAGATTCAGCATCGAAGACCGATATTCTGTGGGGATATCCTCATAAAATGCATTCATCTCTTTGGCAAATGTATACCCATCGATACTTCCGTCAGCTATGAAAGCCAAAACCATATCGCGCATTGAATAATTCATGGTTCCGTGCATAAGATCAGGAGACAACCATTCTTCAGGAGAGCGCCACTCTTCAGCAACAAGATATTTTTCTTTACCGAAGCTACGAACTAATGCACTAAACTCTCGCCAAAAATTCTTGTTAATGAAATAGGGAACGTCTAACCGCCAACCATCTACTCCCTGTTCTAGCCAATATTGAGCAACACTAAGATGATGCTCTCTGACCAGCGGATTATATATATTCCATTTTGGCAAGTACCAGCAACCAGAGCACGTCAAGTAGTTTGGATATGGGTCAGTTTCTACTGGAATTCGTTCTACTGAAAACCAGTTGATGTACTCGGAGTCGGCTCCATTTTTTATAACATCTTGAAAATATGGGTGGCCAAATCCGCAATGATTAAATACTCCGTCTAAAATTACCCTAATGTTCTTATCGTGAGCCTTAGCGATAAGCTCTCGAAAATCTTCTATAGTTCCTAACCTAGGATCAACCTTGAAATAATCAGTTGCATCGTACCGATGGTTTGTATCCGCTTGAAATATAGGGGTTAAATAAATTGCGTTTATACCTAGTTTTTCCAGATATGGCAACTTTCGGATAATCCCCCGTAGAGTCCCACCATAAAAATTATCCCTATTCGGGACGAACGAATGCGCTAGAGCAGAGTTCTCCAGATCCAGCGCAAATCTATCTGGAAAAATCTGATAGAAAATCGCATCGTCTAGCCAATGTGGTGCAGTCATCCTTAATCCTTTAATCCGGTCGTTGCTATGCCTTTTTCGAGTGCCCGCTGGAAAAGCATAAAGAAAAGAATACTGGGCACAGTTGCGGTAAGTGTCCCCGCCATTAGATAATTCCATGAAGTACCGTAGCGCCCAACGAATCCGGACAAACCTATCTGGACTGTCCTCATTTCCTCTGAATTCGTGACAAGTAGCGGCCATAGGAAATCGTTCCACGCAAACAAGAAACTAAAAATAACTAAGGTCGCAAGTGCAGGGCGTGCCAACGGCAAAATTATCTGCCAATAAATTCTAATAGTTGAGCAGCCGTCTATTCGCGCAGCTTCGTCCAATTCACGCGGTATCGTTTCAAAGAACTGACGCAACAATATGATTCCGAATACATCTGCTAGTCGCGGAATAATTAACGCTGCAAAAGTGTCGACCCAGTGCAGATGTGCAATGATTGCATAAGCAGGGATTATCGTAACAAAAGTTGGAACCATTAGGGTTGCAAGTAAAACGATAAAGATAACTTTCTTGCCGGGGAATTCTATACGTGCAAAAGCAAAGGCCGCCAAAGAATCGAAGAAAACATGACCCAAAACAATTCCTACAGACATTAAGGCACTGTTAAGATAATAGTCAGCAAAAGGAGCCCCTGACCAAGCTTGAATATAGTTTTCCCAATGCCAGGAGGTTGGAAAAATGCCTTGGCTTGTATAGGTTTCAGCTTTGGTTTGCAAAGATGTTGTAAACATCCATAAAAACGGTATAACTATGGATATCGCACCGATTCCCAAAATAATATGATGCCCTAAATAAGTAAATCTATTTCGCATCTTCTTGCCCTTCGATCTGCACTTTCCACTGAATCATTGTCACGCCCAGAATCAGGAATAAGGAAACAAGCGCAATAGAAGTCCCATAACCAAAATCACCTAAACGGAATGCATGACGATACATAAACATACCGAGAACCTCTGTTCCACCTCTTGGCCCTCCCCCAGTAAGCACGTAGACCAAATCAAATGCTTGGAAACTATTAATTAAAGCTTGAACTACAACAAAAAATGTCATTGGACGCAACAGAGGAACAGTGATATTTCGTAATTGTTGCCACGAAGAAGCCCCGTCGAGCAAAGAAGCTTCATACACTGACGACGGTAGAGCTTGCAACGCTGTCAAATAAAGTACAATATTAAAGCCAACGTTTTTCCATACTGTTAGAAAAACTAACGCAGCAAGAGCAGACCATCGATTTTGCAACCAGTCATACCCCTGGATACCTAAGATTTCCAAAAACGAATTGATAAGACCACGCGAATCTAACAAATATTTCCACACTATCGCAGCTGCAACTGAAGAAGTCACAACAGGTAAGAAATAAATGGTTCTGTAGAAACTTCTGCCACGGATAGGGCAGTTAAGTAACAAAGCAAATAAGAGACCCGAAAAGACCGACAGCACAGCAACGCCAAAAGCGTAAACGACAGTAACAAGGAGACTATTCCAGAATTCAGAATCGTAAGCAAGGCGTATATAGTTATCTATTCCGATAAAATCTTTTGCAGAAGAGAATCCATCCCAAGAAGTTAAACTTGTATAGATACCGGAAAATATAGGGTATATAACGAATATACCTATGATAACTAAAGCTGGAAGTAGCACTAGATATGCAGTAACAGCTTGCTCCCGTTTGTAATAATTTTGGTGTTTCATACTGTCGGTCTTTCCAGCCTACTTCACTTCGCTTGGGCAATTATTTCATTGACCGCTTTTTCAGCTTTTTCTAGTGCATCTTCCGCATCCACTTCACCCGCAAAAGCTTTTTCTAATTCTTTAGCAAATGCGAATGAAATCTTCGGATAGAGTGGCGTATTTGGACGGGTATGGGCGAACTCCATCTGTTCAACATAAGGAAGTAGCCTCGGCTCAGCCACTTGCACCCAATCAATATACTCTTGATCGGAAATAGCCGATTTTGTAACTGGGATAAATCCTGTCTTCTTATTCCACTCAATTACATTTTTCTTCTGCAAGAACCAGTTTAGAAATTCTCCAGATGCTTTCACTTTCTTTTCATCATTCGCAAATACGACGGCCTGTTCCCCACCTAAATTTGTTGCTTGCTTCCCCGGCAACATCGTGGGAAGTTGCGCTACACCAAAATCAAATGGTGGATCTTGCGACCAGATTCCAACCATCCATGATCCCTCTTGTGCAGAGCCACCTTGACCTTTTTCAAATTCACCCCACTTGGCGTAAGGACTAGCATCTGTTTTGATAAGTTTAAGCCAGTAATCAAGAGCTTTCTTTCCCTCTGGCGTATTAAAGGCTGCAGCGCTATTATCTTTTGTAAGAAATTCCCCTCCTGCTTGCCACAAGCTAACCTGAAAGTTCCACGTAAGACCTTCACCGTTGTCACCGGCTTCAGTGAAAAGATCATATCCAGGCTTGCCTGTTTTATCATGAATCAACTGCGCATCAGCTTCTAATTCTTCCCAAGTTTCTGGTGGATTATCGGGGTCCAACCCAGCCTCTACAAACAAATCCTTGTTATACATATAGGCAAGATTGTTTGCCGAAACAGGGATTGATGTATGCACTCCGCCTGTCTTACCAAAACTCTCAAGTGCCGGATTAAGATCATTAAAAATCTGTCTATCGATGATGCTATCTAGATCGGCGCTTTTCCCCATTTTCACAATTTGGGGTGCCCATACTAGATCACCAATAGCAATATCAGGAAGAGTGTCGGAAGTTGCAGAGGCTCGAACTTTTGTCAAGAAATCAGAATTCGGCACGACGACTGTTTCCACTCTGACATCTTTATGCGATGCGTTGAACTCGTCTACAAATGAATCGAATACATCTGCGTTAGTACCATCCCAATAATGCCACACTTGAATTTCAACTGGACTATCAGCAGAAAGTGAAGAATCATGGGGACCACCACACCCAGACAGCATGAGTGGAGCTACACACAATAATGACATTAGTTTTCTCATTTTTCCCTCACTCCTAGTTTTCGGCAAACCGCTTACCTTACCGCGGTGTTGCTTCATTGCTCTCACCGCCTATACCATTGAAAGTATTACCACTAAGTTCCCATTTATCATCTACGAGAACTTTATAGGTGAATTTCTTGCCCTCTGGAAAGCGCTCAATATCAAATTCCCATAGATCCGGAGCTATGTTACGAGCGGCTCGTCCATATTCCCATGACAGAGGATAGTCCGAACCTCGTATGGCTATGTTGTGCCCAAAACCAACATTCGCATGAACAATAATTTTGGTTAGATTACGTTCCATTGGTAGATAGTCTCCTGCAGGCTTACCAACTCCAAGTACAACTGTTTCATGCTCATCAAGTTGGACTTTTATCTGCTTCCCCGTAATACCACCGGCCACAACTTCAAATTGTTGCGTTGTATTAAGTTGGTTAGTTAGCTTTTGTCCAACTTCCAGATCGCTCTCGGAACGAATCGGAATAGTTCTTTCCTGCTTAGTAAAAGAATTCGAAGAAACTGTTATCGCCTCACTAGCTGTCGCCGTGTCAATCCTCGAAAATGCATACACTTCATCATCGACCCACATTTCACGTTGCTTTCCAGTTGCAAGTGCAGGAATCGCTTTCTTGATCTTATTTAACCTTTGAATGTGTTTATAAATCGGTGCATGTTCGTCAAAAGACGTCATATCCTTGCGATTATCTTTATTGGCAATTGGAACTTCATTTCCATTCCCATTGCCATCGTCAGCTTGTTCTGTTCCGTAATAAATAATCGGAATTCCTCGCGACGTCATCATAAAGGATAATGCCGAGCGTAGCCTTTGGTAATCATCATTGGCCCAAGTCAAAAATCGCGCACGATCATGGTTGTCAATAAACGTCTCAAGCTTATTTGCATCCACATACTTTGAATCATCTGCAAAAAGTGTGCTCAGCTCACGCATACTGGTATCTGCTGAGAAGGCTTTACGAACCGTGAAAAAATATGGAAAATCAAGCTCACCCCACTGATATTTCTGATAATCGGCTACATACCCAGTATCACCTACAAAAATCTCACCAAATGTAGGGATACCCATCTCCTGTTCAAATTTTTTCAACCACGGTTTAGGAATCGAGCGAGCAGCATCCACGCGGAGCCCATCGAATCCCATTGATACCCAATCCTTATATACTCTCATAAGATATTCGTTAACTTTGGGATTATCTTGGTCCAGGTCGTCCAACCCACCGAGGTCACAGTTGTTGAGCTGTTCCTGGGTTTCTGAATTGTCAAACCTACAGTCGCCGCTATGATGAAACAAAACTGGATCGTCTAATGGCGAAGCAGGACGGTATGAACCAATGTATGAATTCGAACTAGGATCCAAATAATCAGCAGTATGATTAGGGACAACATCAAGAATTATTTTTAGCCCTTTTTTGTGTGCAGTATCAATTAGCTGCTGTAACTCTTTACGATCTCCAAAGTGCTTGTTAGGGGTAGCGAAGTTCTTGGTAAAAAACCCATGATAGCTAGCCTCTTTCTTATCCTTAGACAAGGGTTCTTGTTCAGACACAGGAGAGATCCAGATTGCCGTAACGCCCAAATTCTGGATATAATCCAGCTTCTGAGTTAGACCAGCCCAATCGCCACCATGATAGAAACCGAGATCGTTAGGATCATACGCACCATCATTAAGATCGTTATTATTTTTATTACCATCGTAGAAACGATCAACTAAGACTTGATAGACCACATCTCCCTCAGCCAAAGTTCCCGGAGAAGCAACTTTAGGTGTTGCTTGTGTCGCAGAAAAAACAGTAGGACTATGTAATGTCTCTTGAGCAAGCGCCGGCACAGCAGAGACTACTCCAAGAGTGAGCGCAGTAACAAGACTTACATAACCGCATTTCTTCAGATATTTTGTTGACATGCGTCAATTCCTCTCCTAAAGAATTCACCATTGAATTCAGGCAATCATTGCCTAAATCACATATTAGATCGATCTACTAGCACTGTCAACAACTGATTGCACTTTAAGTATTTACTTTGTACCCAATGACAGATTGGGTTACTTTTAGATCTTTCCATAATTTTGATAAAAGATGGAGCCACCCACAGGTGGCTCCATCTTTTATCAGTTAAACCGTAAACTTTGTTCTTAAATGCTCGCTGACATCTTTGATTCCAAAGCATTCAGCGCGTTAGCCACTGGAACTTCGTACCGTTCGCCACTGCGACGATCACGGATCTCAACCATGCCGTCTTTGAGACCACGCCCGACAACAATCGCGAATGGAACACCAATCAGTTCGAAGTCCGCAAACTTCACGCCGGCTGATACCTTAACGCGATCATCGTAGAGAACTTCTAGTCCACGACCAGACAACTCCTCCGCAAAATTCTGCGCCGTCTCAAATATCGCCGCGTCCTTTCCAGTAGCAAGTACATGGACCTGAGCAGGAGCAAGATGCAACGGCCACTTCAGCCCCATATCATCTGAATTCAACTCTGCCAATGCAGCCATCACGCGCGAAACACCGATACCATATGAGCCCATGGTTACCACTGCGGTCTTACCGTTTTGGTCAAGCACTGTTAGGTCAAGTGCCTTAGCATACTTGCGGCCCAGCTGGAAGATATGTCCGATCTCGATACCGCGTTCGATCGTGAGCGGGCCAGAACCATCTGGAGCTTCATCGCCTTCACGAACCTCAACAGCTTCAATCGTACCGTCGGCTTCGAAGTCGCGCCCGTAGACCAGATCGAAAACGTGTTGATCAACTTCATTCGCCCCAGAAATCCAACGCGAACCGCGAGCGATATGCGGATCGAGTAAGTACCGCACTGAACCAGAGATTTCACCCTCATCACTCACTGTGCGGGAAGCCGAATTTGGTCCGATAACCTCCGGACCAATGTAGCCGGCCACAAGTTCTGGATGTTGCTCAAGATCATGTGCCGTTGCCATCTCGACTTCAGCCGGGGAAATACTGGCCTCTACTCGCTTGAGATCAACTTCGCGATCCCCAGGGACGCCAATAACAACAACTTCACGTTCACCATCCGGATGGACAAAAGCAACCACAACATTCTTCAACGTGTCACTTGCTTCCCACGCGCGATCCGCACGCGGTGCCACCTCGTTCGCCATCTCAACAAGCGATGCAATCGTTGTTGCACCCGGTGTTGGAACAGTGTGCGGTTCCGGAACATCAGAGAAATCCTGATCCGGCTGTGCCGGAGTAGTGACTGCTTCGGTATTTGCAGCGTAACCACCCGCGGACATAACGAAGGTATCTTCACCAATAGCACATGGCGAAAGGAATTCTTCCGAACGCGAACCACCCATTGGTCCAGACTGCGCCGAACAAATCACATACGGGATACCAAGACGATCAAAGATTCGCTGATATGCGGCACGCATCGTTTCATAGGAGCGGTCCAAACCGGCGTCGTCAATATCGAAAGAATAGGCATCCTTCATGATGAACTCGCGGGTGCGGATGATACCAGCACGCGGACGAGCCTCATCACGGTACTTATGCTGAATCTGGTAGAGCGATACTGGAAGATCCTTGTACGAAGAGTACATATCCTTCACAGCCAACGTGAACATTTCTTCATGCGTTGGTGCCAACAGATAATCGTTATCGCGCCGATCCTTCAACCGGAATAAGTTCGGACCGTATTCTTCCCACCGATTCGTAGCTTCGAACGGCTCGCGTGGCAATAGCGCCGGGAAATGCATTTCTTGCGAACCCGCATTATCCATTTCTTCACGCACCACAGCTTCAACTTTGCGGAGCACTTTGAGCCCTAGTGGTAGCCAAGTATAAATACCAGGCGCAGCACGACGTACGTATCCGGCACGTACCATCAGTTTATGAGAACGGACCTCTGCGTCGGCCGGATCGTCGCGGAGGGTACGGACAAAAAGTTCAGACATTTTTAGCACAGTACTAGTCTAGCTGTTTCACGCTGTCCACCCTATTTTCTCCGACGAATCAAGCGTGGCGTTGGCAACATTCACATTATGCCAACAGTACCGTTGCGTACTCTCCGACGACGGCGAACCCGGCTTTTTCATATGCGCGCACCGCAGCAATGTTGTAGTCGTTCACATAGAGGGAGACCACTGGCGCATGCGAATCCTGAATCAGTTTCGCTACGCTGGCCATTGCCGGCCCAGCGATTCCGCGCCCACGCAAATCTGGATGAACCCAAACACCTTGTATTTGAGCTACTCCCCCGGCTAACGCGCCAATATCAGCTTTAAACTCAACTACTGGCTGTGGAGAATCATCAAACCGCACGAACGTTCGTCCATCTCGGACAAGCGAATGCACCCGACGGGTATAGGCCGGCCCATACCGAGTAGGATCATACCCGACTTCCTCGATAAACATGGCGACTGAAGCCGGTACAATAAGTGGTCCTTCACCGAGCTGAGCGGGACGCACCTGATCGTCGTATCCACACCGTGAATTTCCCTGCCATACCATGGACAGCTGATGTTCCCGGACCTCGCGTGGAGCTGCATAAGAATCTTTAATGCGTTCCCACAGGCCCAGAACCTGATCAGCTGGACCTACCAGAGAGTTAGCGATCCGATCATGCCGGCTGACGTAACTGGCTAGTAAGTCTAGGCCAGGTTCATCAAACCCAAGTGGGATGATGTTGGCCCCGATCCAGCAAATTGATCGTAGCTGATCGCCGTCGTCGATCCCCACAGCATGAGCCAAACGTTGGGTGCGTGATTCGACGGCACCCCGCGCAAGAACAGAACCTACTGGGTCCCGGTCAAAGAACTGGAAAGCACGGCCAAGGTCATTCGACCCGAGTCGGCGAAGCTGACCGGCACGCCGAAACGGCCATGTCATCTCACACAATCACTTCAGGTGAGCTTGCTGCGTCCTCGCTTAACCCGAGTTCTTCTGCAACAATTCGCGCGCGAGCGATGAGAGTCGGGACGATATCTGCTTCTGGAACAGTTTCAACAACCTTACCTCGAACAAAAATCTGTCCTTTGCCGTTTCCAGAAGCTACCCCTAGGTCTGCTTCTCTTGCTTCGCCTGGACCGTTAACGACGCATCCCATAACAGCTACCCGCAGCGGGAACGAAATATCTTTCAGACCCTCCGAAACTCGATTCGCTAGGGTGTACACATCTACTTGGGAGCGGCCGCAAGACGGACACGACACAATTTCCAGCTTCTTTGGACGCAAGTTAAGCGAACGCAAAATGGCTTCGCCAACCTTGACCTCTTCAACTGGCGGGGCCGAAAGGGAAACACGAATAGTGTCGCCGATACCCTGAGCGAGCAATGCACCGAAAGCTACCGAGGATTTCACGGTTCCTTGGAACGCTGGACCTGCTTCGGTCACGCCCAGATGCAATGGCCAATCGCCTGCTTCGGACAGCAACTCATAGGCACGAACCATCGTCACTGGATCGTGGTGCTTAACAGAGATAGCAAAATCATAGAAGCCGGCATCTTCAAAAAGCCGGGCTTCATTCACTGCCGACTCAACCAGAGCTTCCGGAGTTGCCTTGCCGTATTTTTTGAGCAACCGCGGGTCTAGCGACCCGGCATTAATTCCGATGCGCATAGCTGTGCCGTTAGCGTTAGCAGCCGCAGCGATTTCCGGGATGCGGTCATCAAACTTCTTAATATTTCCTGGGTTGACACGCACACCACAGCCAGCCTCAATCGCCGCAAAAACATACCGTGGCTGGAAATGGATGTCAGCAACCACTGGAATCTTTGATTTTGTAGCAATAATTGGTAGCGCATCAGCATCTTTATCGGTTGGACACGCAACTCGAATAATATCGCAACCAGCAGTGGTCAACTCTGCGATCTGCTGCAAAGTTGCACCGATATCATGCGTTTTTGTGGTGGTCATCGACTGCACGGACACCGGAGCGTCACCGCCAACTTTGACGTCACCAACTTGAATCTGACGAGTCTTCTTCCGTTGCGCGAGAACAGGATCTGGTTCTTTCACGCTGGGTATTCCTAAAGCAATTGGCATATTCACGTTCTGTATTATTCCACTCTTGAGGGTTTCTCACACGATGGGGTTAACTATGTCGACCACAATCAGTAGCACGGTCATGAAAATAAAGAACAAAATCATTGTGTAGCTCACCGGCAGTAGCCGTGCAGTATCGAACGGTCCTGGATCCGGTTTCCCGCGGGAGAAAGCGATTTTCCGCCGGACACCTTCGATGAGTGCACCGAGTATATGGCCGCCGTCTAACGGCAGCAACGGAATCATATTGAAGATGAACAACGTCATGTTCAGCCCTGCGAGGAGCATCGTTAAATCGCCAAGTCGATCAAGAAAACTGTAGTTATCTACTTGCGCCGCACTGATAGATCCTGCGACATCAGCGATGCCAACTAGGCCAACCACAGAATCTGGGGTACGCTTTTCGCCGGTGACCAGGGTGCTAGCGGCATCCCAGAGTTTAACCGGCAACTGGACAAGTATTTTGGCAGTGCCGCTAGCCATTGTCCATGTCTGGCCCGGAACTTCAGAAAGCGTTCCTGGGCGGCGCTCGATTGCCGGACCTATTCCCACATATGGCTTGGTGGCTACAGTGCCAGTACCGTCGTCAAACTCGCGCATTACCGGGGTAACAGAAAGCGTTTTTTGAACGTTGTTTCGTTCGACGACGACGTCCGTCGCTACAGTCCCACCAGTTGCGATAGCTTGTTGGATATCATTCCATGTCTCGACTTGCTTACCGCCCCACGAAATAATCGTGTCCGACGGCTCGATGACACCAGTTGCCGGAGCAGGTGTGCAAGTTTCAGCATTATCAATACATGGAGCTACTTGTGCAATCGTCGTAGACAACCGCGGCACTCCAATACCGACGGTAACTGCAGCAAGCAAAACAATACTGATAATCAGATTCGTTAGCGGCCCACCAAACATGACAATCATTTTCAGCCGCGCTGGCAGGTGCCAAAAAGCACCTGGCTGCGCCGGATCATCAAATTCTTCAGCAGACTGTAACCGGGCTTCCTGAGCCAACGTTAAGGACCCGTCAGGTTTAGTTGTCGGCACGCCGTCTTTTGCCGGCGGCAACATTCCAGCAATCGATACGAACCCACCAAGCGGGATTGCTTTGACTCCCCATTCAGTTCCACCGCGTTCAATTGACCAAACAGTTGGACCAAAGCCAACGAAATACCGGCTAACTTTTGCACCAAATTTTTTCGCTGGTATGAGATGTCCTAGTTCGTGGATAGCTACTGAGGCGACGAGCCCAATAACCATAAAAATAATTCCGGGAAGCATAGTATCTTTCTCTGGTTAGAGGCTATGTTGTGCCATAATTTTGTGGGCAAGCGTGCGCGCACGCTTCTCAGTGTCAAGAACACTCTCAACAGTTCGCTCTGCCGGAACTGACAGTGTTTCAAGTACCTGTTTCACGGTATCGACAATTCCTAGATACGGTAACTTCCCAGCTAAGAACGCACCCACGCATTCTTCATTGGCAGCATTGAGAATAGCCGGGTGCAGTGACGACGTCGAGATCGCCTGCTGTGCTAATTTAACTGCCGGGAATACCTCATGATCAAGTGGCTCAAATGTCCATGCAGATGGCGTATCCCACGAGTGTGGAGCGACAACCGGATCGAGCCGATCTGGCCATGAAATTCCCAAGGCTATCGGAAGTCGCATATCCGGATCTGAAGCCTGTGCAATCGTAGATCCGTCCTGGAACTCGACCATCGAGTGGATCATCGACTGCGGATGAACAACTGGCACAATATTCTCTGGTGCAACGTCAAATAAGTATGCAGCTTCGATGAGCTCTAAACCCTTATTCATAAGTGTAGAAGAGTTAATTGTGACCACCGGCCCCATTGACCATGTTGGATGGTTTAACGCCTGTTGCGGGGTGACATTTGCTAGCTCGTGGCGCTTTTTGCCACGGAAAGGTCCACCTGATGCAGTCAGGATAATGCGGCTCACTTCGCTTGTTCCATCAACGATTGGTGAGGTTAACCCCTTACAATGCCGACCCGAACGAAGAGCTTGCGCGATAGCCGAGTGTTCCGAATCAACCGGGACAATCTGCCCCGGCCACGCCATCGCTTCAGCTACAAGAGAGCCTCCTACAACGAGAGATTCCTTGTTTGCCAGTGCTAACGTCGCGCCCGAGTGCAGTGCTGCAAGCGTGGGCAATAGCCCAACTGAACCCGTAATACCATTGACGACGACGTCGGAGGAATCAATGCTAACTCCACTACCACTACCCGCGAGCTCAGTGATTGCCCGCTCGCCAGCAATGATCTGAGGCTCTGGCAAATGCGCAAAACGATCATTCCACTGCTTATGAAAATCGTTAACAGCTGATTCGTCTGCCACGCCTACAATCGGAACGTTGAATGTTGCAGCTTGCTCAGCTAACAGCGGGATACGAGAACCTCCCGCACCTAAAGCATGCACATGGAATTTATCCCGATGCCGGGAAATCACATCCAGTGTTTGGGTGCCGATAGAACCAGTTGAGCCTAAAACGATAACCCGCCGCATTATTCCACACTCATCAAAACTGAAATCACACGATCGAGGAAAACATCCACGACTTTTTCTTCATAGGCTTTCTCATTCTTAGCCGAAGAAAAAGTAGTATTGCGGACTTCCTGAGAGGTAATCGGCTCCGCACTGTCGAAGAAAGCAATAATGCGATCCATTAATGCATCGACATCAGCAGAAGAGTAACCCGACTTCTCTGGGTGTGCAAAGCGCTGTCCGGCTGGTCGACGTAGACGTGGATATAGACTCGTTGCCCGATCATACGTAGATCGTAGCCAGCGGTCTTCGCCTTCTTCGCGTACCCGTGCAGCACGTCGCCGCTGAATAAAAGCTCTTTCTAACCGATCTAGCGCAGCGTCGACAAGCTGTGCATGATACCCATTACGTACCCACGGAAATGAGACACGTCGTACTGTTTCTTCAGTAATTTCCTGTCCATCTTCGTAAGCTACATCGTATGCATCTTTTGCTTGCTCCAAAAATGCATCAACCTGAGCTGGATCATACCCAGATCGGAACCAGCCAACGCGCGCAAATGTGTCATTCATCGATATCTCCATTCGTAACTGCTGCCATAGCAGCAAGAGTCGAATCAAAATCTTTCGGTTCGCTACGATGCGCCTCGATGCGGGCATCGACTGCAGCTTGTGCGCGGGCAGCGCGCCGTGAAACATGATCCCGGTCTACTACTTCAGCAGCTAGCTGGCCACACGCACCGTCTATATCTGAACCACGAGTGTCTCGGATCGTCGTCGAGATCCCAGCATCAGTCAACGTTTGAACAAAGACCCGTGTATCCGCCGTCGTAGACGCGGTCCAAATCGATCCTGGCGTCGGGTTAAGCGGAATCGGATTAACATGCGCCCAGCCACGCCCACGCGAATTAAGCTCCGCAGCAAGAAGCTCAGCACGCCACTGATGGTCATTCATATCTTTAATCAACGCGTACTCAATCGAAACTCGCCGTCCAGTCCGAACAAAATAATACCGTGCAGTGTCTAGTAATTCGCCAACTTTATAGCGCGAGTTAATAGGGATGAGATCGTCACGCAAACCATCATCCGGTGCATGCAAGGATACCGCCAATGTCACTGGCAAGCCTTCGTCAGCAAGCTTCTTAATTACTGGAACCATACCAACAGTAGACACGGTTATATTGCGGGCCGACATACCAAAGCCTTCTGGCGCTGGCTCAATCATGCGGTGCAATGCATCGCGCACTGCCGGGAAATTCGCTAATGGTTCTCCCATTCCCATGAACACGACGTTGGTTACCCGCACTGGCTCGCCAAAAATACCCTCTTCAGCAAGCTGACGTGCCTGGCGGAGCTGTTCAACGATCTCTCCGGCAGATAGGTTGCGTGTTAAACCAGCTTGGCCAGTGGCGCAAAATGGGCACGCCATGCCGCAACCAGCTTGTGACGAAATACAGAGCGTTGCACGATCGGGATACTTCATCAGCACCGACTCCACGACGGCACCGTCGAACAGTTTCCACAGCGTCTTAATAGTTACTCCGCCGTCAGCAACTTGATCACGAACTTTAGTGATGAGCTGCGGGAGCATAACGCGCGTCAAATCAGCGCGTTGAGCTTGCGGTAAATCCGTCATCTGCTCCGGGTCAACACAGCTATGCTCGAAATAATGCTTCGACAACTGGTCAGCACGAAATTGTGGGTATCCGAGATCTGCTACCAGTGCACGCCGCTCACTACGGCTAAGATCAGCCAAATGTTTTGGTGGCTTGCCATGCCGACGTTCAGTAAATGAAAGCGACGGGCGCGGCCCTTGCTCCACACGTGGCATAACCTGTTTAGTTTTCTTCATTCCAGTCCTCGAAAGCAGACGTATGTTTCTGGTTCGTCAGTTCACGCCGAAGCCATACGTAAGGACGACGTAGAGAATCGGTGCACAAAACAACAGTGAATCTACCCTATCGAGCACGCCACCGTGGCCTGGAAAGATCGATCCCATGTCTTTCACACCAAGATCACGTTTCAGAAGCGATTCCGAAAAGTCGCCAGCTGTAGCAAAAACCGGGGTTAGCAGCCCGATGATTAGCGCCGCATACCAAGGTAAGCCTAAAGCGAACCAGATAGTAACCCCCGCAGCGAAGAGTGCTCCGAGGAGTGAGCCAACAAAGCCCTCCCAGGATTTTTTAGGTGAAATCGAAGGTGCTATCGGATGCTTGCCAAAGGTGATGCCCGCAAGCCAGCCACCAGTATCCGATGCCACTGGGAGAAGCACGAAAGCGACGATAGCAAGCGGGCCATTTTCAAGTGCTGCCAGGGCTACTGCAAACATCGAAAAGATACCGATCCATGCCAAGGCAAAAACCCCGGCTAAAGCATCGGTTAGGGCATTCGCCATTGGCATATAGCTACGCCACAAGACCAAGATACCACTGGCGATGAGGAATACCACCAGTCCCGCTTCTATTCCGCCGAACCAGGTTGCTAGTATCATACCTAGCCCACTTCCAAGAAGTGGGATCGCTGGAATATGAATATCGCGAGCCAGAAATGCTCCCGCAATTTCCCATAAACCAGCAAGGATGAAAGCAATCGCAAGCACTACAAAACCTTCGATTTTGTATGCTAATGAAAGCCCCACCAAGCCCAACAAGACAGCAGCCGTCAGCACTGCAGCCGGCACATTTCGCCCGGCACGCGAAGTAACCTCTTTAGGCGGACGCGGCGGGTGCGGAGTTATGCGTTCTAAAAACGAGCGAGTCGCTGTTGGACTTGGTGTAGCCACAATCAGATCTCCATCAATTCCTTCTCTTTAGCCTCAAGAATAGAATCGACAGTATCGACAAACTTCTTAGTGAGGCTTTCGAGTTCTTTTTCGGCGCGCTCGACGTCATCTTCGCCAGCTTCGCCGTCCTTCTTGATCTTATCCAGCGTTTCCTTAGCCTTACGACGAATTGCTCGAATCGAAATACGCGCATCTTCACCCTTAGTCTTGGCAAGCTTGACGTATTCCCGACGACGCTCTTCGGTAAGCGCAGGCAGGTTAATACGCAATACTTGGCCGTCATCAGTAGGGTTAACACCTAGGTCTGATTCTTGGATAGCACGCTCAATATCTTTCATCGCAGAGCGATCATATGGCGAAATAAGAACAGTACGAGCTTCCGGAACCGAAACTGTGGCCAGTTGCTGCAACGGAGTTGGCGCGCCATAGTAGTCCACAACTAGAGATGTGAATAGTTCTGGATTAGCACGACCCGAACGGATTTTCGAGAAGTCATTACGGGCAACGTCAATTGCTTTGCCCATCTTTTCTTCGGCTTCGAGTAGGGTATCGTCAATCATTTTTGGTCCTTGCTGTTGGGGGTTGATGTCACTAGGGTACCGATCTTTTCCCCGCGCAGCGCGCGAGACACGTTTCCTGGTGTACCCATTCCGAAAACGCGCATAGTCATTCCATTATCTTGGCATAACGAGAACGCTGCCGCATCTACCACTTTTAGACCGTCGTGGAGGGCTTGCTGATACGTCACTGATTCAAGCATGACAGCGTTCGGATCTTTACGTGGGTCTGCAGTGTAAACACCGTCAACCCCGTTCTTCCCTACTAACAACTCATCACACCGTAATTCGAGTGCACGTTGTGCCGAGACTGTATCAGTTGAGAAGAAAGGCATACCTGCGCCGGCGCCAAAGATAACAACACGGCCTTTTTCAAGGTGACGGATTGCCCTTAGTGGAATGTATGCTTCAGCAACCTGGCTCATCGTAATCGCCGTTTGTACACGCGACGGAATACCTGAGTTCTCCAGGAAATCCTGCAAGGCAACAGCATTAATAACAGTGCCAAGCATTCCCATATAGTCGGCCCGAGCTCGATCCATGCCATTTTCTTGGAGTTCGACACCACGGAAGAAATTACCCCCGCCGACGACGACAGCGACTTGCACACCAGCTCGCACAGCTTCCGCGATTTCATTAGAAATACGACGAAGTACCGTTGTATCGAGGCCGATGTCTCCACCGCCAAATACCTCACCCGACAGTTTTAAGAGCACACGGCGTGTACCGTGTGCGGCCATATCAGCAGACATGGTCCACCTTTCATCTAGTTAGCGCTAAGAAGATTCTACCCCATATGACCATAGTTCGAATTACGTCCAAGAATCCGATCCAATTCGCGTCGTTCTTTCTTCGTAGGCCTGCCAGCTCCGCGCTCTCGAGTAAAAACTGGGATAAAGAGCTTCGGGCGTTGCGGACTCAAATCGTCATAGCATTCTTGAGCGCGTGGCGCACTAGTGCGCTTCGAGATAAGCCCAGTCACTTGCAATATCCGATCAAAACCTTGGAACCTATAACGCACTTCGTCACCGATTTTCACCGGCGAGGAAGGTTTAACAACGGCACCATTAATGCGTACATGTCCTGCTTTACATTCCGCAGTAGCCAGACTGCGCGTTTTAGTTTGCCTAACCGACCACAGCCAAACATCTATTCGAACCGTTTCACTCATGATATCCAGCCTAAAGGGTCACACAGATCACTACAATATTATGACCCAGCACGTATTAGTTGAAAATGAAAAGGACTAGTATCGATCCGTACCTTCTTAGACTGAGAGAACACGAATGAAGAAGAACGCAAGATCGATTCCAACCGAGCACGCTTTCACTGTGCCCGGTTCCCCACGCATATACGATAAACGCCAGCTTCTAGCTGTACTCCTTGTGCCTCTGATGATGGCATTAGTACAGGTGAGCTCAGTGAACAACGCACTGCCAGCCCTACGCGAGGCACTCCATTCCACCGACTCTGGTCTACAGTGGGTATTATCTGGTTATGCTCTCGCTATCGGAATTGTTCTTGTTCCAGCCGGACGATTAGGTGACATCTTAGGACGCTCATCACTGTTCGTCGTCGGACTCACGTTGTTCACTACTATGTCTCTTGCTTGTGGGTTATCCACACATATCGTCGTACTCAATATTTTTAGAGTATTACAAGGGATTGGCGCCGGAATTCTCTCGCCCCAAACTACTGGGCTCATCTTGCAATATTTCGAAGGTCAGGCACGCGCCAAAGCCTTTGCACTTTTCGGCTTAGTGGTTTCCTTATCCGTGGCAATCGGTCCCATCCTATCTGGGGTCTTAATCGGATGGCTCGGCAATGACCTCGGCTGGCGAGGCGGATTCTTAGTCAACGTACCGCTCGGAATAATCGGATTGTTATTGGCTATCAAATGGCTACCCTTCGGTAAAGAACGACGAACCGTGGGGCCTCACCATCAACAAGTGCAAGCAGAATTCCGACGTCGTGAGCGCGCTGTCGGACATAAGGTTATTGAACGACGGGGCAAAATTGATATTGACCCCATCGGAGCTTCCCTGCTTTCCGTATGCGTCCTACTTATCATGCTTCCTTTTATGGTACGAACCACACCATGGATATGGACATTTTTGCCAGCAGGACTAGCGCTGACTATTTTCTGGGTGCGCTGGGAGAAACGCTACAAAGAGCGCGGACACTACCCCATGATGGATCTCGAGCTTCTCAAAATCCCAAGCTATGCGCTCGGTACACTCACTGGTTCATTATTCTTCTTGGCCGGACCTGCTGTCATGGCCATCGTCGCAATCTACCTCCAAAACGGAGTAGGCGCTATAGCCCTAAGCGTCGGGCTACTTACCTTACCCAACGCCGTATTGTCAGCGTTTGGAGCGATGTGGGGTGGACGATACGCCGTCAAACATGGTGCTGCAATTCAAGTATTATGTGCCATCATCATCGTTGCCAGCGCCATTGGGCTGGCCGGCGTCGTCTGGGGAATCGAACATGGTGCTAGTTTCTGGTGGGCAGCCATCCCCCTCGCATTCCAAGGATTCGCTTTCGGAGCATTCGGTTCAGCAAACCAAACAATAACAATGATGGACGTGCCCCACGCACACGGCGGAACTGCCGGTGGCTTTTTGCAAACAGGTCAGCGCATCGCTACTGCTATCAGCATCGCAATGGTGACTGCAGTATTCTTCGCAGGGCAAAGATCGACAACAGGAGAACCCAACTGGCTACTAGGAATGCTCCTCGCACTAGGACTCGTTGTTTTCCTAGCTTCGCTCACTCTCACCGTTGCATCGATTATGGTCCATCAGCAACGTACTAGCCTTCGCGATAGCTGATCCCCATCCCGGAATTCGGGTAATGCCAGCTCAAGGTACCAGCCGGAGCTAGTGCTAAACACGTACCGCACTCCAAGCATGCCGCATATTCAGCAGCCACAGTTCCATCAGGATTCTTCGAATACACTCGTGCCGGACAAATATGGATAAGCGTATCCGCGAAACCACTGGCAGCTAATTCTTCCTGATGAACCTCGATATGCGAAGCCTCATCGTCAGTCATATACGAGTTGCCTGCTAACCGGCGATTAAGCGGAGGCAAGGAAAAGTTATCGCTCTGCGTCATAGTGCCTTCTTCATCTTCCGGGCGATCTTGACTAAATTCCAGATGCTCAGCTTAGAGGCCCTGAGCTTTGCTAATGCCAATGGGACGATGCGTCTACGTGGAGTCTGATCCATATGGTAAACACCGTGAAGCACATCAGCCGCGTACTGACCAATCTCGCCGTACATCTGTGGCGTCGACGCTAAAAAGTCAGGCGCATGACGGAAAGTCGCCATATCCTGGCCCAGCCACGAGGCAGCAACATTGTGCTCATAAGCTTGCAATCGAGTAACAGAATAATCCTCTGCTTCTAAAGCCTCATGCACTGCGCGGGCAGCGCACCGTGCTGATTCCGCAGCCAAATCCATTCCACGAATCGCAAAACCATTGTTAATGGTGAAACCAGCAGCGTCACCAACAATGACTGCACCGTCAAAAGCAATCTGACCAACCATAGTCTGACCACCCTCGGCCACCATATGAGTACCATACTCTAGCAACTCACCACCAGCCAGCAGCGGCTGAATAAACGGATGGCTAATCAGATGATCATGTAACTCCACAACATCATGCCCGGATTCGGCAAGATCCTGGGCATTGACGACAATACCTACGCTCACGGAATCCTTGTTCGTGTACATAAATGCTCCGCCTGGAACACCACGAGTAGCGTCGCCAACCAATGCGTACGCCACGCCGTCGTCGTTCCCAGCGTGGAAACGCTCCGAAACCACATCGGCGCCAAGACGCACCACTGATTTCACACCAACGCCCAGCGTCTGCGGAGCAGGCTTCGCTCGCAAACCTGCAGCACAAGCTAAAAACGAATGAACACCATCTGCCAAGACTACGACTTTGGCATGCAAAATATCCTCGCCGGCACGGATACCGCATACTGCGCCCGACTCACTTTTCACAAGCTCATCCACTTTGACGCCACTCATAACAGTCACGCCAGCTTCTTCTGCCTGCTCAGCAAGCCACGGATCAAGTTTGGCACGCAAGACCGACACCGCATTCGCTGGTTGTGCTAAACGCGCGTCCCAATAATCCATTGAAACTGCAGAATCAGCATTAAGGAGCGTCAAGACATTGCGCGTCATGCGGCGTTCTATCGGAGCTACCTGCGAAAAATCCGGAAAAATCTCATCCATGACACGTGAATAGAACACGCCGCCGGAAAGATTCTTCTCCCCTGGCTCATTGCCGCGCTCCGCTAGCAATACTTCGTGGCCGTCCTGAGCCAACAAATAAGCAGTAGTAAGACCAGCAATACCAGCGCCCACTACTATAACGTCAAAATCGTAATCAATGCTCACAGGAATTTAGCTCATTTCTGCAATGCCGCAGTCAATTCCGGCAATACTTGATACAGGTCACCGACAATGCCATAATCTGCAAAATCAAACATTGTTGCGAGCTCATCATTGTTGATAGCCACGATTGTTTGGGAGTCCGTGACACCTGCAGTGTGATGGATCTGGCCTGAGGTACCAACAGCAATGTAAAGCTCGGGAGCAATAATTTGTCCCGAAATACCAATATAGTTATCGCGACGCACCCAACCATAGCCTTCGGCAAGCGGACGAGAAACGCCCATTTCGGCACCAAGAACATCCGCTAAATCCTGAGCGAGTTGGAGATCCTCTTTGTTTTCAAATCCGCGACCGGCACACACCACGCGCTCCGCGCGCGTAATATCTACCCGCGGCGTATCACTAATATCCTCCGTGATCACCCGCGCCGAATAACCTGCGCAGTCTACAGTCGCCTCGTCACCAGCTGTTCCGGTAAGCTCAGCCCCACCATCATATAGCGCCACAACCGGACCCGTAAATTCGACTGTTTCGAGTGTAATAGCGCCGAAACGAGCAACCTGCGCAGTGCCTGTGCCAAGCTGACGAACGCTCACAAGAATAGGGACGCTCAACTTTGCTGCCACAGCCCCTGCGAGGACACGTTCAGCAGGTAAATCAGCAGCCAAAATGACATCATCAGCACGAGCAGTAACAACAGCGCTAACTGCCGGAGCTAGAACTTCAGCTGGCTGACCTGCTTGTTGCGGAATCCGAATGACTGAATCAACATCAGCAACAGCCACATCACCGACTACAACGGCAGTAATAGTATCGCCGCGGTCTTTACCTAAAGCAACGAGATCAGAAATAGCTCCGTTGGTAGTAACAATCCATGTAGTTGACATTTTGTTCCTTCCTTAGAGCACGCCATCTGCACGGAGCGCAGAAACAAGTTCATTTACTGCATCTGGTCCGGCAAAAATTGTTCGCTTACGCTCACGCTCGACTGGTTTTTGGTGCGCAACAGGTCGCACACCAGCTGGAGCCGGCTCAACATCTGCCAGCGTTAGTACCTCGACCGGAGTTTTACCTGCAGCCAGAATTTCCTTCATCGACGGTGCCGGGACACGTGCCGCATCTGATGTAACTGCCACAACAACGGAACCAGAAACATCTACCGTGCGAGTTCCTCCAGCAACCTGCTGAGTAAGGCGATAGCCGCCGTCAAGAGGTTCAATTTTCTCTACTTGCTGGAATACCGGCCAACCAAGATAGCCGCCAAGTACCGCTGAGGTCATCGATGCTCCATTATCAATTGATGCATCACCAGTAATGACTATCGTTGCATCTCCGATACGCTCGACTAGTTGTGAAAGTAGCTGAGCGTATTGAGTTGGGTTGAGATCTTGCGCCGCATCATCAGCAAGGATCAGACCGCGAGAAAAGCCTTTAGACATAGCATTTTTCCGAGCCATGGATCCGCCAATAGCTGCTGCCCCAACACTGATGCCGATAGATTCTGTTCCTAGATCCGCGGCTAAGGCTTTGCCAACTTGGGCTGCCACTGGATCATAATCACTCATTGCAGGTTTTGCACGTGACCAGTCCACCGTACCATCAGCTGCTACTCGAGCATCTTGTGGGTTTGTGGTGTATTTGTATGCAACAACTACACTCATGAACACACTCCTATGAATTGCGGGTTTAAACCACCACAATTCTATACGTTTTGCGTAATCGCATGCGCTGGAAGCGTGGTGGGATTAGTCGCTAAACCGTTGCTGTCCCAAACGAGGTCTGGTCACTACACCGCTGAGGTAACTAAACCGTTCTTCGATGCCAGAATGGGGTTGCTACACGTGATACCGTCCGCTAATCGCGGCAATAGTGCAAACCGAGGCATATATGCTCTCGGTTTGCGCTATTGCCGAGTTTCTCTACCGCCGACCTCTGCGATCTCGGCTACCCACAAACAGTAAGGGCGAGGTTCAAAAGAACCTCGCCCTTACACTCTTAAGCTATGTGCTTGAGCTGTGCTCACTCAGCGGCAGCGTCAGCAGCAGCTGCAGCCTCGCCTACGCGAACGCGCTTGAAGCCTGTGACCTTACCGCCAGCAGACTCGATGACCTGACCGACAGAGGTCTTTGGGTCACGAGCAAATGGCTGATCAACTAGCGTAATCTGCTTGAAGAAGCCCTTGAGACGTCCTTCAACGATCTTTGCGATAGCTTTTTCTGGCTTACCTTCAGCAACCGTGATATCGGTTGCAATGCGGCGCTCGTTTTCCACGATCTCAGCTGGAACTTCTTCTTCGTTGAGATACTGTGGGTTCATTGCTGCAATGTGAACAGCAACATCATGAGCAACCTTGGTGCCAGCTTCGTCAGTCGCAATGAGAACTGCTACCTGAGGTGGCAGATCGGTTGCGGTGCGGTGCATGTAAGATTCGATATGCTCGCCAGAAAGGGTCTCGAGAGAACCAACAGCAAGCTTCTCGCCGATAACACCGGTGAAGTTGTCGATACGATCCTTGACAGTACCTTCAGCAAGTGGAGCTTCGAGCAATGAATCCACCGAGGTAGCCTTGGAAGCAACAGCGGCTTCAAGCAGTTCCTCAGCGAACGCAATGAACTTCTCGTTCTTTGCTACGAAGTCAGTTTCGGAGTTAACCTCAATGATGTAACCGGTCTGACCGTCAGCGGAGTCAACGATCTTGGAAAGAACGAGACCTGCACTTGCAGTGCGACCTTCGCGCTTTGCAGCAACCTTCAAGCCCTTGAGACGAAGTAGCTCTTCAGCCTTGGCGGTATCGCCTTCAGCATCAGCAAGCGCTTTCTTAACGTCGAGCATTCCGGCACCAGTCTTCTCACGAAGAGCCTTAATATCAGCGACAGAGTAATTTGCCATGTAAATATACCTTCCTTTATAAACCCAAATCAGGCTTCAGTTGTTTCGGAAGCGGACTCTTCGGTGGTTGCTTCAACTTCAGCGGCTGGAGCTTCTTCCTCCGCCTTGTCGGAAGCGAGCATTTCGCGCTCCCACTCTGGCATTGGTTCTTCAGCGGCATTCTTACCACCATTACGGGCAAGAAGACCTTCAGCAACAGCGTCAGCAACAACACGGGTGAGGATTTCGATGGAGCGAATAGCGTCATCGTTTCCAGGAATGCCGTAGTCGACAACATCTGGATCACAGTTGGTGTCAAGAACAGCAACAACAGGAATGTTGAGCTTCTTGGCTTCAGCAACAGCCAAGTGCTCCTTATTGGTATCAACGATCCAAATAGCGGAAGGAACCTTTGGCATGTCGCGAATACCACCGAGGGTACGCTCCAGCTTTTCCTTCTCGCGACGCATCATCAACAGCTCTTTCTTGGTGAACTTTGAACCAGCGACGTCGTCGAAATCAATTAGTTCAAGTTCCTTGAGACGCTGAATACGAGATGAAACGGTGGCAAAGTTCGTCAACATACCACCCAACCAACGCTCGTTCACGTATGGCATACCGACGCGCTCAGCCTGCTCGCGAATTGGCTGCTGTGCTTGGCGCTTAGTACCAACGAAGAGGATGTTGCCACCGTGAGCAACAGTTTCCTTAACGAAATCGTAGGTAGAGTTGATGTCTTCAACAGTTTTGCGAAGATCGATGATGTAAATGCCGTTGCGTTCGGTAAGAATGAAACGCTTCATCTTTGGGTTCCAACGGCGGGTCTGATGACCGAAGTGGACACCAGCTTCAAGCAGCTGGCGCATAGAAACGACTGCCATGGTCGTCCTTTCTCAGGCGTGAAAACACGCATAGATACGGTTAATGTTTATCGGCAGGATTACCGATAAACCCTGGCGTGCCACCTTCTGCAACATAAGCACCGAAGCAGAAGAGACCTTACGGCGAACGCACGCGCGAATTAGCTACACTCGTAGCCTTTCCAAGTTTACCTGACGCTTCTCATTTACAGCTAACGTCTTGTTAGAGATAAGACGTGGGATTGGTGACATTTTCTGCTTTTCACGAGCGCGTCCAGACAACTCGGTCGATTTTATTCGCTATTTTCTGAGCAGCAAATAATTATCCACATAGAACCAGATTTCGCCTGTTTTCCACAATTTCCATTGTCAACCATTCCCAATCAGTATTTTCGCGCATACTGTCACTATGTTTAGATTAACTGTTGCAAAAGCTTGTGTTTCTTGTGCCGTGCTGGCCACAAGTTTAATAGTTCCTGCTACCTTTACACATTCGCCAGATTCAGCTTTAGAACACACGGATATAGTAACCAGCAAGATCACGAATCACTCGTTTCCATCCAGCAACCAGTCCCATGTGCGACAAGTTCCCATCAGGCATCGTTACGATTGGCCAACTGGCCAGCCGGTTAAAGTTATACAACCGTTTAGCGTTGGCAAGTATAATTGGCTACCCGGGCATCGTGGAGTTGATCTCGACATTACCCAAGGAAAACCGATATACGCTCCGGCAGCAGGAACAATCATCTATTCAGGAGTTCTCAATGACCGGCAGGTTATATCGATTCTTCACGACGACGGTATCCGGACTACGTATGAGCCAGTAATCCCAGCAGTTGTTAAAGGACAGCGGGTCCAACCACATGAAATCATCGGAACCGTGGACGGCACTCATTGTGCTCCCTCGTCGTGTCTACATTGGGGAGCGAAACAAGGAAAGAATCATTACCTCAATCCGTTATTTTTACTTGAAGGCCCAATAGTTCTTTTAAAATAGCACTTTTCTTCACCACGATCAACGATAATATCGGGCGAATATAGGACACTATGCCTATATTCGCCCGATATTAACAAAAGTTGCCGCTATTTAATTGTTGCGACCAATATTGGCTCGGAAAATGCGATAGACATGTTCTCTTGTATCGCTGCAACAATGTTTTGCATTTCGTTTTCTGTTATCTTCCTACTCAATGTAACAGTCAGCGCTCCTTTGCCATTGGCCTGAGCAGATTTTGCTATTACATCTGACTGTTGGAAAATTGTATTCAGTCTTTCAACTTCTTCTGGAGGAAGCAACTGTGCGAGATCACCTGTTGCAGGACCCGCAGCTAAAACTTTAGCTTCAGCTGAGTTTGATTCATACCCAATTACAAGAAGACTGGTAGACATATCGCGAATAGGGTCTGGCTGCTCAACTACTGATCCAGATTTCCGCGACTCTCCGCTAGTTGGACGCTGCGAAGAGAAATCACCGCCGCCTTCAACCTCTAGTGGTTCAGCTACTTCGCTATCATTCTCCGATGTTTCTGTTCCACTAAGTATAGGCAATGAGTCCCTAGTCTCCGTTGTATCATCAGCACAAGCAATCAGAGTTAATAAGCAGCAGAAAGAAAGTGAAAGTATGCCTAAGGCCCTCCGCATCTTTACTCCTCCTAGATTAACGCGCAAGATAATGGAAAGTGGTCCCGGCGACCCGACCAGAATGCTCTCCTTGAATATATAAGATATGGTAGCCACGCTTCAGGAATTTATCAGGAGAAAAGAAAGCATTGGCTCTTCCCTCCTCATTAACTTTCACGCTGCCGATTGGGTTATTGAAATTATCGATAAAAGCAACGATATCTTCTCCAGGTTCAAATCCAGCAATATCTACTCCAGTAGTCTCACTACTATCGAGCCAAAAATCTCTCAGCATCACTCGAGCACGCGCCGGAGACTTCACTGGAGCTTTAACCGGAGACTTCACTGGAGCTTTAACCGGAGACTTCACTGGAGCTTTAACCGGAGACTCCGGAACAGGTTTGGAAGTATTTTGTTCATCGTCAGAGTCCAAATTGCGTTTCACTATTGATGCAGCAGCACGAAGAGCAGCTGGCGCATCGAGTAAACCTTGTCCGCATCCGCCACGGCATTCTTTAATCTGCTTGGTAGAGGCTACCAATGCGTCTTTAACTTGAAGCGGAGTCATTTCAGGGAACTTGGATTTAAGTAATGCTGCTACACCAGTAACATGAGGAGTAGCCTGCGATGTTCCCTGCATCCAAATATAATTTGGTTTTCCTGGCCGCGAGCTTGAGCTGTTACCGGCCGACAAAATCTGGTTTTCTCGTGATCCATTTCCTCCGGGGGCAGAAAGTGTTAGATTCGGACCATAATTCGAGAAACTAGACTGCTCTCCTTTAGCTCCCGTTGCACCTACTGTGATCACGCCTTCACAATTTGCTGGTGTCGAATATCGGGCATTCTGGCTTTCGTTACCTGCAGCTACAACAACTGTCGCTCCGCGCTTGATAGCTTCATTGATTGCATTCTGATAAACATGCGGACACTGTGGCGCGTTTCCTCCAAGACTCAGATTAATAACTTGCGCAGGGTTTTGATTGTGTGGCATGCCTGGGACGTCACCACCAGCCGCCCATATGATTCCGTCTGCAATATCAACAGAAGTACCACCACATCGTCCTAGAACACGGACTGGTTGAATGGATGACTTTGGAGCAATACCGTCGATACCAGATCCGTCACGTTCTGCTCCAATAATCCCCGCCACATGAGTACCATGCCAAGACGACGCTCTGGGGCGTTCGGGCCAATTTCCACACTCGTGCGCACTCATCCAGTCTCCCTCATCCCGCGGATTCATATCACGCCCGTCGTAATCACGACTGAAAGACGGATTCGAAATCATGTCTGCGCCCGGTACCAGTTTATTGTTTAACTCCGGATGATCGACGATACCCGTATCAAGTACGGCCACAGTCACACCTTCGCCTTGGCTATAACGCCATGCTTCTGCAACATTTATCCCTGCATCTTCATCTAGATTCCATTGATAACTGGCATAGTTTCCGCTACCTATCTCATCAGCGTTCATATTGTTCGGCCTGGCTATATACACAGGTTCTACAAACTCTACGTCCGCATCGTTCTCAAGGTTTTCTACCAAGCTTTCAGCATCATTTTCCGAAAGCTCTTTATTGAGGGAAATCATCGCAGTGTTCTGTGCACCTGCTTTAGACCCGGTCAATTGAGCTTTTTCCTCGGTAAGCGCCTGATCGATTCTCTTTTGTTCTTCAGCAGGTAGCCGATCTTGGACGCCTTCAGCCTCAGTTGAATTTTGGATTGCTTCAGCAGGTTCAGACCCCGCTTTGTACTTGATAACGAATTGATCTGTATTAACTTCCAGCTTTTGTATCTCGTTTGCTTTAGCTAACGGGAGTGGCTCGATCGCTGTTGTAGCAAGAGCCAACATTACTGCAAACGTTCCGGAGATCCTTATAAGAACGTTTTTCTGCACAGCCATACCTCTTTCGATAGGTAACGGACGGATAAGATTATTCCTCTAAACACATTATGCCTAGAAAAAATAATAGGATTGACTTAACAACGAGCGCTATTCGACATTCACGAAAACTAAAAATGTGTATTTAGTCGCCTAGTCGAAAGTTAGCTTTGCGTATTTCTTATAATTCAACGAATTTATCGAAGGACCTCAAGAGCACCAACGGATCTATGCACGCGGGTGGGCTTGTCCAAATGCTGCTCGTAGCCGTTCTGCACTAACATGCGTATAGCGCTGCGTTGTCCCAATTGACGAATGTCCGAGTATTTCTTGCACAGCTCGTAAATCTGATCCGCCGTCAAGTAGATGTGTGGCGGCCGAGTGCCGTAAATCGTGTGGCGTAATATCTGGAAGATTTGCTTGGATCGTCAGCTGGCTGAGCGATTTCCGAACAACACGCGGGTCTATTCGCTTCCCGCGCGCCCCAATAAACAAAGCCGGATCCTGAACGTTACTCCCTAATAGGGACGAACGCACGCTCAACCATGCCATGAGAGCTGTGCGGGCTGGACGTCCAAAAGGCACCACCCGTTCTTTGTTGCCTTTACCCAGCACTCGTATGGAATTATCCGGAGAGATATCGCCAATATTGATTCCAACTAACTCACTTATTCGAATTGCTGTGGCATAGAGCAGTTCAAAAATTGCAGCATCCCGAATAGCAATCGGATCTCCCGATTGTGTATTCTCATGAGCTACTCGGAGTAGTTCACGCGCCTGGGCAACAGATAACACATGTGGTAACTCATTTGCTGCTCGCGGAGCTTTAAGCTGTGCCCCCGGATCGTGATCAATTATTCCGGCTTTCAACATCCACGCAGTAAAAGTGCGCACTGCGGCAGAATGCCGCGCTATCGAAGAACGAGCGTGTCCAGATTGTTGGCGATATGCCAACCAAGAACGTAAATCACGAATGTCAAGTTCCCCAATAGCTACCGCAGCGTTGTCCGACTGCTGATGTAAGAACTCCAAAAGCGATCGTGCTTCGGCAAGATATGCGCGGCATGTATGATCGGACAGACCACGCCGCAAACTAATTTCTCGGTTATATCGAGCAAGGATATTCTCTAATGCTTGTGGTAGCTCCGCAGTCATGCTTTCTATTCTAGCCTAGGAGTTCATACTCGCCTCCACCCTGAAGGCACGTTGCGCGCCCGGCCCAATAGTTCTAATCGAGCAAGTTTCACCAGAGCTTCTCTCTCACTCACCCCAGCAACACGAGCAATCGAGGATGCCGTTGCTGCACAAGTGAGTGGAATTGCCTCCCAAACCTGCTCCAAGATCTTGTCAAAGCCGTCATCAGGCATCTGGAAAATATCTTCTCCTTCACCCGTGGAAAGCGTTAACTGTTGCCAAGAGACGAGTTCGCGCACATCTGCGCTATTACGAATTAGCGTTGCCCCGTTACGGATCAAAAGATGACAACCGTCGGCAACCGGAGTATCCACTAATCCTGGACACGCACCTACTGGCCGACCGCAGTCAATTGCATGACGCGCAGTAGATAATGCACCCGAACGGCTAGGAGCCTCCACTACCACTGTTCCAGCACCTAATGCTGCGATAATCCGATTCCGAGATAAAAAACGATGTCGTTGTGGCGCCGCTCCTGGCGGAGATTCAGACAGAATGGCTCCTTGAGCTATCGTTGCGGTAAAAAGATCTGAATGTGCGAGTGGATACGGTCTATCTACGCCGCCAGCCGATACTATGATGGTCTGTTTCCCATTGTGTAAGGCACCCAGATGAGCTTGCGCATCGATTCCAAAAGCTCCGCCAGAGACAATAATGTGGGTATCAGAAAGATCGCAGGCCAAATTTCGGGCGATTCTTTTTCCGTAGGAACTAGCTGCACGTGATCCAACTAGTGAAATAGCCGGACGCGAAAGAACGTCAACATCTCCGCGAATCCACAGGCCAAAAACTGGAGCGCTGAGATCATCTAAAGAGAACGGCCACTGTTTATCACCGGGTATCAAAAAACTGATGCCCATGCGTTTCATCGTAAACGTACTCATTTCTTGATACGACGCTAACCGTAACTGCCATGCTTGCATCGTTCTTCGCACGTAATCACCGCGAGCGCCGCTGCGTTGTATAGCTTCTTCGATTTCATCGCTCAGCTGACTGTGGGTACCGTATTCTTTTACCCACGACAATGCCTGCTCATATGAAGTAGCTTCAATAAGTGCGTGCGCGAGTGGATGGCCACCTTCGCATAGATAGCTCCACGCTTGAGCAGCACTATGTTCATTACCCATTATGTCTCCTCAATATTTGTTCGCAGAGAGAAAGCTAATGCCACATCGTCATCAGTAGGATGCGCATGTTCGTTAATATCGGCAACGGACCACGCTAGTTTCAAAATTCGGTCCATCCCGCGCATAGACAGCTGGCCCACACGTAACCTATTATCGAACAATGCCGAAATAGCGCTGCTCAATGTAGTGTGCTCCCGTAACCATGAACCACTGAGCTGGCTATTCCGGACGTTTTGTCGCTCATATTGCCGTTGCTGAGCACACTCTATTTTGGCTCGCATGCGGGCACTCGTCGTCGTGCTCCCCATGTTGAGATCAGCTTTTGTGGGACGGTTAAGAGATATAACGACGTCGATCCGGTCCCGCACCGGCCCGCCTAACCGAGATTGGTAACTACGTAAGTCGCGCGAAGTGCACTGGCAGGCTCCTGGACCGTCAAGAGCTTTCCCGCATTTACACGGGTTAGCGGCAGCTATGAGCTGAAACCGCGCGGGAAAACGAACCCTGGCAGAGCTGCGTGCGATGTCGATATACCCTGTTTCGAGTGGTTCTCGCAAAGCTTGGATAGCACGTGGTGAAAACTCAGCAAATTCGTCGCAAAAGAGGATTCCATTGTGAGCCGCAGTTATCGCACCGGGGCGGGCAATAGTGCTTCCGCCACCAATCAGAGCAGCTACCGAGGTGGTATGGTGCGGACTCGCTAACGGTGGCCGGAAATTTAATTCCGCGCAACTTTGACCCTGCACGGATTGGATAATAGCTACCTCTATCGCTTCATCAGCTGATAGATCCGGCATAACAGTTGGTATCCGTTGGGCAATCATCGATTTTCCGACACCCGGTGAACCCAGCATCAACATATGGTGTCCCCCAGCTACGGCGACTTCAGTAGCAATTAGTGCTGATTCTTGACCGTATACCTCAGCCATATCGAGTCGCTGGTCGGGCATTTTTGCAGGCAACGCTAACGAGTTCTTGCCCGGACTATCAAATTGCGGGATACCCGTTTCCATCCATTGTGCGATTTGGGCGAGGCCAGCTACTGGCACAATGTTCACCCCATCAACCAGTTGCGCCTCATGAGCATTTTCTTGTGGAACAAGTACTGTTTTCAAGCCGTTTTCTTTTGCGGCCACGACGCTGGGCAGAACTCCTGGAATCGGACGTACACTCCCATCCAGCCCTAGTTCTCCGATAGCCATCGCGCGCTTAGTTAATGGCCTATAGCCTTGGGCACATAAGATCGCGATAGCTAGGCCAAGATCTAACCCGGTGCCCGTCTTTGGCAGTGCACCGGGTGATAAATTTATTGTCAACCGTTCTTGTGGCCAAGGCAGACCGACCTGAGAAAAACTTGCGCGCAAGCGTTCCCGTGCTTCGTTCACTGCAGTATCAGGTAAGCCGACGATGGAGCACCGTGGCAGCCCGGGAAGAATAACTGCCTCAATAAGTACCGGTTGAGCACTGATTCCGATCAACGTCATGCTCATCGCACGCCCGACAATACCGATACTCATGCGACATTCCGAATGTGGTTAAGTCGAAAATCGTCAACGGTTCTCGCCGTAATTGCGATAACGTCAATCGCTATCCGAGCAGCGCGCCGACGTTGGATATGTTGCCAGTGCCCGAAGGCTCGCCGAATTCGTTCTATTTTCTGGCGGGTAACGGCTTCTTCTGGAGCTCCGTAGCGTACACACCGCCGGGTCTTAACTTCGATTGCTACGAGCGCGTCACGCGCTGGATCATATGCGACAATATCTAATTCGCCCGCGGGACTACGCCAGTTGCGGTCTAAGACGGCCCAGCCGCGGGACTGCACATAGCGCGAAGCAGTTTCTTCTCCCCAGGCACCCAACGACTGCCGATTATTTAGTGTTTCCATAAGTTAATGAAAACAAATGCGGCATCGCGGCCAACGAGAAAAAATAAATCTGTGGAGAAACGTTTAGCTAAATGATCTTGTGGAAAAGCCGGACATCACATTGCCAGTTCATGCGTAATATCTGGCTTATTCAGCTCTTCGACATTGACGTCTTTAAACGTTACTACGCGAGCTTCGCGAATAAACCGAGATGGCCGGTAAATATCCCAGACCCATGCATCTTTCAACATCACTTCAAAGAAAATATCACCAGAGGCCGAGGCGCGAACCTTCACATCGACGTCGTTCGCCAAGTAGAACCGTCGCTCAGTTTCAACAACAAACCGGAATAGATTAACAACTTCACGATACTCGCGGTACAACGCCAACTCAGCGTCTGCCTCAAAGTTTTCCAATTCACTCATTATTTGCCTGTCCAATCGTTGAGCTCACACCAGGGAGTTTCCACGCTGTCCGATGAAAATCGCACGGCCCATGTTCTGCTAAACCAGCGATATGTTGTGCTGAAGCATAGCCTTTGTTACGTTCAAAACCATACTCAGGAAAATTCTGAGCAGCCTGAACCATAATCGCATCACGTTCTACCTTAGCTAATACACTCGCTGCTGCCACGACAGCGCAACGCGCGTCGCCTTTTACTTCCATGTGCACCGGTAATGCTGGTAGCGTGCAACCGGCATCGAATAGCCCGTCCGATGTCCACCAGTCGTGACTACCGTCAAGTAGTATTCCACCAATATCGTACTGGGTTAGTTGCGCTAATGCGTGGCTCGCGGCAATCCGTAGTGCACCGATAATCCCAAACTCATTAACGTCATAGGCGTTCGCATGTCCAACTGCACGAGCACTTACCCACGATGACACCGGTTCAATCAGGTTTTCACGTGCTCGCGGCGATAGCAACTTAGAATCCCGCAAATTTTCCGGGAAGTCATCCTTCGTCTGGAGATTGACAAGAGCAATACCTACACTTGCTGGACCAGCAATGGCACCGCGCCCTACTTCATCTACGCCCGCCAAAAATGCTCCGGGTTTCAGCGTTTTTAGTAGTTCTTTTTCAACAACACGATCAGGATGCAACATTCACACTAGCCAATCACCGTTGTGGTTCAGGAACGCCTTCAAAAACCTTCGATACATCCGGTAAGGTTCCAAATCGAGATACAGGCAAAATACGCAACCAAGCGCGCCCTTCTATATTTCGAATCGGCACAAAGCCAGATCCATCAACTCGTTGGTGATACCGCGAATCACTCGAATCAGAACGGTTATCTCCCATGACCCACACGTGTCCACGCGGGACTCGCACGTCAAAGGTCTCGTCAGAAGGCGCTACCCCGGGTTTAATATAAGTTTCATCGAGGCTATGCCCATTGACCATCATGCGTCCTTTGTCGTCACAACATGAGACGTGGTCTCCCGGTAAACCTATAAGCCGTTTAATCAGGTGGCTTCCGGCATTCTTTGGCATAAGTCCGACTGCTTCGCCTACTTTTTGGATGCCAGCTTGCCACCCGGAAGGTTCAGGTACCTGGGTGTTGGCTAACCATTGCCCTGGATCCCGGAACACTACGATGTCACCGCGGTTAAGATCATCAGCGCTATTGGCAAGTTTATTGACCACAACCCTATCATCAATGATGATGGTGTCCTCCATAGAACCGGACGGGATCTCAAAAGCCTGCAGAAAAAATGTTTTTAGTAGCACTGAGAATAACAGTGCAATCGCCACAATAGTACCAATCTCAAGAATTGACGAGAAAAATCTGCGGCCAAGAGATACCGGTTTTTTATCCGCTGGGATAACAATTCGTAAACGTTGAGCCCGCGCTTCATCAAGCGACACCGGTTCGATAGTTGGTGGCATCACGTCAGGAGCCGGAGCGTAGCGCTCGGCTTCAATCTCTTCACCGGTATCCGATGTCATCTTTCTCCTGACGTATAAATTTACGACTCTTTAAGCCTACATAAGCAGCCTTGGTTGTGCGTAGGTCAACTACCGCGCGTCACGTATCAGTTCCATCACAATACAGAAATGCCCCGACATATAGCCGGGACATTTCTTACAAATACGATCAGCGAGCGTCGGTACGCTTCTCCTTGATCTTAGCTGCCTTACCGTGCAAATTGCGTAGGTAGTACAGCTTAGCCCGGCGGACATCACCACGGGTCACGACCTCGATGGAGTCAACATTCGGGGAGTGCAGTGGGAACGTACGCTCCACACCAACGCCAAACGATGACTTGCGGACGGTGAATGTACCGTTGACACCGGTGCCGCCCTTACGAGCGATAACTAGGCCTTGGAAGACCTGGATACGGTGACGGTTACCTTCGACAACCTTGACGTTAACCTTGACGGTATCGCCAGCGCGGAAGTCTGGGCGCTCAGTGAGCTGGGATTCAGCAATCTTCTTTAGAAAATCCATGATTCTCTCAACCATTCTGCGCGCAGGTCAGAATGCTTTCCGGGGTTACCCCCGTTCGTATGTGCATTTATCTTGCCTCGTACGCCACCCCCTGCGGCAGGCTCTGGTGTACGCGTTATAGCAAGCGTTTCTTATTCTGCCAGATTGAGTGGCCGCACTAAAGTGACTTCACTATTATTCGCGTCACCAACATTGCCGGTACGTTCCCCGAAAGACACGAATCCGGACTTTTTGAGCGCCTTCTGTGCCCGGCGATTAGCGTTGGCCACTGCAGTCCACACGTCTGCATGATTCGGGACCGCAGAACAGTCACGGAGCTTCTTGAATGTTTCTGTCATCAGCAATCCATATAGTCCGCTACCTCGCCACAATCGATCGAGGTAGATTCCTGCAACGTACACCAGATCCGATGCTTGCGGAGCTCCTAGATGATGAGTTATCTGTGTATCCCACATTGCATGAGAAAATCCGATAATTTCGCGTTCCAGTTCTGCAACGAGAACAAGCTGGGCGCCATTCGTGATCCACGAGCGAACGTTTTCTTTATTCACATGCTGGGTTATGTGCATCTGGACATCTGTTTCGGACACATTCCGATCAAGACCATCTGGGAAGGTACGTCGCGCAAGTTCGGTAAGCGCTTCGACGTCGGCTTCACCAGCTAAACGCACGGTCACCTGTTTTACTGGTCCATCCGTTTTGCGAGGACGAATCCATCCGTACTGAGCTAAGAGGGCACAATCTTTCTTGTCGAGATTGCTCACTCGCTCGATCATGTCCGGCCGGCGTACTGCGGTTTTTTCAAGGGCGCGATCCCGGCGCCATCGGGCGACGGCTTGGTGATTTCCGGACGTCAAAACCTCAGGTACCTCTATCCCTCGAAATTCCGCTGGCCGAGTATAAACCGGGTATTCCAGCAGACCGGCTTCGCCATGGGATTCTTCAACTAAGGATTCTGGGTTGCCAACCATACCTGGCACCAAACGTCCGACGGCTTCGATCAGTGCAGTAGCAGCTACCTCACCGCCATTGAGTACGTAGTCTCCAAGCGAATATTCATAGACGACGACGTCGGGCTGGCTTGCGTAATACTCAGCCACTCGGGAATCAATTCCTTCGTACCGCCCACACGCGATAATCATATGATCTGCCTGTGCCAGCTCATAACAACGCTGCTGCGTGAGCGGATGACCAGAAGGTGTTGGGATTGCGAGGACACATTGCCCGGCTATACCGGAACGTGCGCGTACATCATCGAGAGCAGCACCCCAAATATCTGGCTTCATAACCATGCCGGCGCCACCACCGAATGGCGTATCGTCCACAGTTCGGTGGACGTCTGTGGCCCAATCGCGTACATCGTGGACTTCAATATCAATCAATCCACGGGCACGTGCTTTTCCCACTAGAGAAACGTCGAGAACTCCAAAGAATTCCGGGAATACGGTCATGACGTCGATGCGCATCAGTCGATCTCCAGCTCGTCATCAGAGAACAGGCCAGCCGGCGCATCAATGATCACACAGTGATCGTCTAGGTCTACTTCAGTAACAATCGCTTTGACGAATGGTACTCGAGTCATTATCCCGTCCGGCTCGCGCACAATGAGATAGTCATGAGCGGGTCCTGGTTCGAGTCCAGTTACTTCACCGAGCTCATATCCTTCCGGGTCTAAGGCTTCGAGCCCAACAAGTTCATGTGGGTACCACGCATCTTCTTCGACTTCATCTTCGTCGGTCTCGATCACAAGTTTGGCATTACGCATTGCTTCGGCACCGGTCCGATCTGCATATTCCGCAAAAGTGACGAACGTAGACCCTTTGTAGGAGCGCACACTTGCGATTGTAACCGGACCAAGATCAGCAGGGTCTGTTTCATACATTGCGCCGACGACGAGTCGGCGTTCCGGCGCATCAGTGCGCACATTAAGTTTGACTTCACCTTTGAGCCCATGAGCAGAACCGACAATAGCAACTGTTAAAAGCATGATGACCTTTCTAATAAACAGACCCGCCCTCGTTTTCCAAGGGCGGGTCTGCTACACGTAAAATCAGCGATCAGTTTCGATCACATCAACGCGAACGGAACCGTTCGTTGCCAGTGCGCTCATCACAGAACGCAACGCCTTGGCCGTGCGGCCATTACGGCCAATCACGCGGCCCAAGTCCTCCGGGTTTACGCGAACTTCAAGAAGCTCACCGCGGCGGTTAGTTCGGGAAGAGACCTCGACATCATCGGGGTTATCCACGATTCCACGGACGAGGTGTTCCAAGGCTTCGGCTAACATCAGGCTTCCTCGGTCTCTTCAGCTGGGGCTTCGGCAGCTTCAGCAGCAGCCTTAGCTTCGGCCTCTTCGCGAGCCTTGGCCTTTGCAGCACGACGCTTCTCAGCCTCGTCCTGAACAGCCTTGATAGCTTCTTCGCGAGCCTTCTCAGCATCAACCTTTTCGACGGTCTTCAAGGTGGAGCCACCTTCAAGACCCTTGGCAGCCTGCCAATCACCGGTGATCTTCAACTGAGCGAGTACTGCTTCGGATGGCTGTGCGCCAACGCCGATCCAGTACTGAGCGCGCTCAGAATTGATGTCGATGGTTGAAGGCTCGGTATGTGGATTGTAGTAACCGATTTCTTCGATGACGCGGCCATCACGCTTCTTGCGCGAATCGACGACAACAACACGGTACTGCGCTTGACGGATTTTACCCATGCGCTTTAAACGAATCTTGACTGCCACTTTTGTGGTCACTCCTGGTTCTATAGTTGGGCGGAACATGACTCTGATCCGGTGGGAAATACACGTATCAGCGAACTGTTCCTAACTGAGGAATTCACCCGGTGAGAGGTCCGAATTGCATCCTGAGTACAACGAACCATTCTGCCAGATTTCCCACACCAACACCATTTAATCCACTGTTGCTACTGGTGGCATCGCTCACCTCTGGTCAGCTGCGCTGATGTGATTCTTCACGCACAATTTCCCATCCACAATAACTCTTATCCTGTACACAATAGGATTATGAGTTTTTCGTCAGAGTCTTCCCGTGATCTTTCTGCTTTCGCCTGGCTATCCGTGGGCGCCGCAGTCGTAACAATCAGTTTGAAATATGTTGCGTACGAAGTTACAGGTTCAGTATCACTTTTATCGGACGCGATGGAATCCGTTGTCAACCTAGTTGCCGCCATCGTCGCCCTGTTGGCTCTGAAGCTCGCCGCAAAGCCCGCAAATTCACGGTTTCCGTTCGGCCGGTCCAAAGCGGAGTATTTTTCTGCTGCCCTCGAAGGCGCAATGATCTTTGGCGCGGCCGCTCTCATCATGTTTACAGCTATTGAACGCCTGATTCGGCCGGTCGAGGTTGATCAGCTCGGTATCGGAATTATCATTTCTCTCATTGCGTCAGCTGTTAACGCTGCAGCTGGTTTTCTATTGTTAAGAGCAGGAAAAAGATACACCTCGCCCACTCTGATTGCGGACGCAAAACATCTGTTTACTGACATCGTCACTTCGGCTGGCGTCGTCGTCGGTGTTGGTCTAGTGGCAATCACGGGCTGGTCTCAGCTTGATCCGATTATCGCGATCTGCGTTGCGTTAAACATTATCTACGTTGGCGTTACTCTTATGCGGGACGCCCTAGCTGGACTTATGGATGTCGCATTGCCCGACGACGAAAACAAAGTCATCATCGAAATTCTCAATTCGCATACGCAAGAAGGACGTATTTCCTTCCACGGCCTGCAAACTCGCGTCTCCGGACATGACCGTCACATTAATTTCGATGCCCTTGTCCCTGATTTATGGACAGTCAAACAAGGCCATGACTTTGCTGAGAACCTCGTCCGCGAAATCCAACAACAATTATCAGATGCGACCGTGACAGTTCACGTCGAACCGATCAATGATCCAGAATCTTATAAGGACATTCCACAAGGCTATATCCCCTTGAAAAAAATGTAAAAGGTCATACAGTATAATTTATCAACTGTTGACGATCAGTATGTTCTAGCCGATGCACTCTAGAACAAGGAACGGAATTTCAATGAAGAAAACTCTGACCGTTATGTCGCTGGGTAGCTTATTACTCTCTGCCCTGCTCTATCTTGTCTTTGCTTCCCGCCTAATATCAGGAATAGGATTCCCATTCCTGCCACTTATCATTGCGGCTATGTTAGGTTTCGTAGGCATCGTCACCTTAAATATTCTGCTGGTGGCATCTTCATGGAATTCTCCATCACGAGCGCTAGCCGTCTTGTTTCTGATCGGAGAAGCCTGCTTACTTCTTGCCTTGTGTATTGGATTTGTGAGCGTTGACGAATACCCCTCATTGGGTCGCTTCCTTACTTCCACGCCACTTTCTACCGGTTTAAGCATCGCTGGCGTTGCCACATGGCTAGTGACGTTGGGGGTTTATTCACGCCGATCCCATTAACCCATAATCAAACCAAGTGACCGATACTCTATCCAGCTATTTCCATAGAAATAGTTTGAGTATCGGTCACTTTTTAGTTCTTTTTATGCCTGAAAACCGGATCCCATCGATAAACACCGAGGCGGGATGCAACGTCTGCGTAATATCTACTTCCGGATCGCTATCGTAGACAACGAAATCAGCCGGAGCTCCCTCCTCCCAAGTCGGCAATCCAATCCGAGAACGTCCCGCATAACTCGCATTCGCCATCGCAAAATCTGGCGGGAAACCATCAGCTACGGCGTCAATAAGTTCATGTGGCATCGATAGTTCGCCAACGTTCTCCGACGTATCCGTGCCCAACAGCATAGGTACTCCCGATTCCATCATTAGCTCTAAATGCTCGCGCCGCTTCCGGTCCATTCCCCGCATCCGTTCCACATAGATCGGGAAACGCGAACCGGCGTCAGCAAATTCTGGAAACCGCCTAATTTGATGGACGGTCGGGGTAATCAGAATTCCACGATGCGCAGCTTCTTGCAGGTGCTCAGCCGTCATTCCAGTGCCGTGCTCGATACCGTCTACTCCGGCTTCGAGCAGATCATCGATAGTTTCGGTACAAAACGAGTGCACAGTTACTTTACCGCCACGTTCGTGAACCGCATCCACTGCATCCGCTAGAGCAGACTGGGGCCACACCGGACGATTGTCGCCCACTGCGCGATCAATCCAATCGCCCACGATTTTGATCCACCCATCAGATTTCTCGTACTCAATAATGGCTTGGCCGACGAGATCAGTTGGTTCAACTTCAACAGCTAGGTGACGCGTGTACCGTTTGGGACGGGAAATATGTTGGCCACAATGAATCACACGTGGCAAACCATCGTAGCGATCCTCATTGGGATTTTGCTGCCCACCGCAATCACGAACCGCGGTAACACCCCATCCGCGTAATGCGGTTAGCCGACGACGTACCTCACGCCGGTCAAGCAAACGTCCATCACGGTTGACACCCGGGTGGGTATGGGCATCAAGTAAGCCTGGATAAACATAGCCGACGACACTGGTTACGGCTCCCTGTGGTTTTTGCTGTGTTATGCGCCCGTCAACAATCCACATCTCACGATGCGACGTGCCCCGTAGCGTACCGCTCAGCCGATAATTCACCAACGAGCAAACCTATCGCAGGAATTTCTTTAGATCGTCCAAGTTCACGTCCGGCTGGGCGCTAGATTGTCCACCAAAAGCGCTTCCGGACGCTTCCCGTTTCCGAGCCGCTTCAAGCTCCTGTTGCCGACGCTTAGCCGGATTACCAGAGCGGCCTTTCTTCGAGCCGCTCTTCTTCTTAGCTTTCTTATTTTGTTTCTTGGTATACCCACCGCCCGGCATTCCCGGGATCGATGGCATTCCAGGCATGCCAGGGATTCCACCGCCGCGCGCCATTTGTGTCATCATCTTCTTGGCCTGCTCAAAGCGATCCATCAAAGAATTCACTTCTTGCACAGACGTACCCGAACCCTTAGCAATACGCATACGCCGAGAACCATTCAGAATCTTAGGATTGGCACGTTCTTTTTTAGTCATGGAGAGCACGATGGCTTCTTGGCGATCAATCTCGCGTTCGTCGAAACCTTCGATAGCCTCCCGGAACTGTCCCATACCCGGGAGCATGCCCATGATTTTCTTCATCGACCCCATCTTGCGCATCTGGTTAAGCTGCGCCAAGAAATCGTCAAGAGTAAAATCGCCGCCTGCCATCTTAGCGGCTAAGTCAGCAGCTTCTTCCTCATTCCAGGTGCGTTCCGCCTGTTCAATAAGAGTGAGAATATCACCCATATCGAGGATACGAGATGCCATCCGATCAGCATGGAACCGCTCAAACGCATCGAGTTTCTCACCAGTAGATGCAAAGAGTACTGGTTGACCGGTAACACCACGCACTGAAAGCGCCGCACCACCGCGGGCATCGCCGTCGAGCTTCGAGAGAACAACACCCGTGAATCCAACGCCGTCGCGGAAAGCCAACGACGTCGTCACTGCGTCCTGACCAATCATCGCGTCCAGCACAAACAAGATTTCATCCGGATTTACCGCGTCGCGAATATTGCGAGCCTGGGCCATCATTTCTTCATCGATGCCCAAACGACCTGCAGTATCAACCACAACCACGTCGAAGCCGTTTTCTTGAGCATGCGCAACACCGGAGCGAGCTACCTGAACCGGATCACCGATTCCGTTACCTGGCTGTGGCGCCCACACCTCAACGCCAGCTTGACCAGCAACAACCGTCAGCTGTTGCACGGCGTTTGGCCGCTGCAGATCAGATGCAACCAGCAACGGGCGCTTGCCACTTTCGCGCAGCCAGCGGCCCAGCTTCCCAGCCAAGGTGGTTTTACCAGCACCTTGCAAGCCGGCCAGCATAATGACTGTTGGACGTCCGGTAGCCCAATTCAGCTCCCGACTTTCCCCACCGAGCACCGCAATAAGCTCTTCGTTAACGATCTTAACAACTTGTTGTGCCGGGTTGAGTGCCTGCGAAGCAACAGCCCCTACAGCCTTTTCCCGAACCGCCGCCGTAAAAGTACGGACAACCGGTAACGCCACGTCAGCATCCAATAACGCGCGGCGAATATCGGAAATTACTGCCTCGACATCCTGCTCGGATAACCGACCGCGCTTGCGAAGATTCCGCAAGGAACCGGTAATACGATCAGAGAGGGAGTTGAACATGACAGACCTTTCGACAGGGATTAATCGGGAACGATAGGAGTTTTAGGATAGTAGCGAATCGACGAAGTTTTCTGGATCGAACGGAGCAAAATCATCCGCGCCCTCGCCCAGACCAACAAACTTCACTGGGACGCCAAGCGCACGCTGGACTGAAATAACGATTCCACCTTTTGCAGTACCGTCAAGCTTGGACAAGACGATACCAGTGATTCCGGCGGCTTGAGCAAACACTTCGGCCTGGCGCATGCCATTTTGACCAGTGGTTGCGTCTAGGACGAGCAGGACTTCGCCAGTAGGCACAGTTTTTTCCATAACGCGCTTAATTTTGCCGAGCTCATCCATAAGCCCAGCTTTGTTTTGGAGACGCCCAGCAGTATCAACGATGACGACGTCGACGCCGGTATCGGCTCCCTGCTTAACTGCGTCAAATGCTACCGAGGCCGGATCTGCGCCTTCACGGTCGGAGCGAACTACCTCTACCCCAACGCGTTCGCCCCAGGTGCAGAGCTGATCAGCTGCGGCCGCACGGAACGTATCTGCTGCTCCCAAAAGTACAGTGTGCTCTTGGGCAACAAGAAGACGAGCAAGTTTACCAGTGGTTGTAGTTTTACCAGTGCCATTAACACCAACCATCAAAATGGTAGCTGGTTTGTTCGTTAGTGCGAGCGAACGATCCATCTCCACATTGACGGCTTTCAATAATTCGTCACGCAATAGTTGCCGGGTATCGGCTTCCGGGCCAGCAACTTTCACTGCGGTGCGCAAGTTATCGAGAATCTCAGTGGTGGCATCTAAGCCAACATCAGCCATCAACAAGGTTTCTTCTAGTTCTTCCCAATCTGCTGGCGATAGGTCACCACGAGAAAGGATTCCAAGCAATGCCTGGCCGAGCCCACCCGAATGTGCCAAACGTGCCCGTAAGCGTTGCATACGCGACGGCATTGATTCTGGGACTTCCTGCGCCGGTGAACTAAGCACCGTATCTGGGGTAGGTTCTGCCTCTTCTTCAGCAGGTAGTAGTTGCGTTTGTTGGGCAGGCGGAAGCTGATCAGACCGGCGTGTTTTTATGAATGCAACCGCCCCACCAAGCGCAACAAGTGCTAGCAGGGAAACAATAATGACAAGATAAGTTAAAGAAGACACATGCTAATCTTCCCGCACAATGGAAGAAAAATAAACTTTAGGCGGCGTGATTTTCCTTCTTTAACATATCTGCTACCTTTTTAACCCTTTCCACACCAGGGTTTGATGCCAATTCACTCACCGCAGCATTGAGCTCTTCCGGTGTCAAATACGCGTCACCTTCATAAGGCGCAAACGTGGAAAACACATCATTGATAGAGACGTCATGATGCTCGATGGCAAACTGTTCAGTATCGAGCCGGTCTGCTCGCATCGCTTTAACAGCATCAACATAGTATCCAACGAAGCCCTTTTCAGGACAACGCCACGAAGCTATCAGCCAGATAACACCGATAGCAAATACAGACATTACACACACAACAATCAACGGTAACCACACACTCTTAGTGTGCCTTCACCAAGTTAGGAATGGATACAGGGCACGCTATTTCGTCAGTCACATTTGGGTAACATCTTTGAGGCGTTGTGAGATCACCGTGGTAACTCCGCCTTCGCGCATCGCCACGCCATAGAGTGCGTCGGCAATTTCCATTGTGCGCTTGTGGTGGGTGATGACTAAGAGCTGCGAATTTTCTTGAAGTTCGACGAAAATATCTAGGAGCCGGGAAAGATTGACATCATCTAATGCAGCTTCTACTTCGTCCATCACATAGAACGGTGATGGACGGGCCATGAAAATCGCAACCAAAAAAGCAAGAGCGGTCAAGGAGCGCTCGCCACCGGAGAGTAACGAAAGCCGTTTCACCCGTTTACCCGGCGGACGAGCTTCAATGTCAATTCCAGTCGTAAGGATCGAATCTGGATCCGTCAGCACCAATTTACCTTCTCCACCAGGAAACAGCCGCGGGAAAATACGTTCAAATGCGCGAGCCACATCTTGATATGCTCCACCCATCACTTCGTGAACGCGTGAGTCAATATCGCTCACTATCTGTAGCAGATCGGCACGCGACTGACGCAAATCAGCCAATTGTTCCGATAGGTAACTGTGGCGTTCTTCCAGCGCTGCGTGTTCTTCTAACGCCAATGGATTAATTTTTCCGAGTTTGGCGAGATCACGTTCCGCGCGGGCTAGTCGTTTTTCTTGTTCACTACGCACATACGGGTATGAGCGTGGACGTCCTTCGTCGTCTACCGATTCCGGATCAACAATGAGCTGATGTGGCCCGAACTCATCGATTAACGTGGCCGCTTCCATGCCAAGATCTTCGATGGCACGCTGAGCTAACTGCTTATACGTCAGTTGTAGTTCGGCAAGAGCCAGTTCGTGTTGGTGGCGGCTGTCGTCAAATTTTCGTTCCTGCGCCAAAGCTGCATCAAGTGTCCGGCGCGCCTGGGCTATGCCAGCTTCTCGTACCGAATGTGCTTCGTTCAGTTCTTCGCGTTCCTGATTGATCTCAGTCTCCAAACGCTGTGCCTCGCGTGCTGCCCGGTCAGCATACTCATATACTTTCTCAGCGATCTGTGCAGCCTGGGCGCGTCGTTGCGCGGCGCGTTCTTCTTGCGCAATCCGCGCTTCAACAGATCGCGCAGTGTTTTCTAAGGTGTCAGCTCGGCCAGCAACTGCGCGCAAGCGTTCTTCGCGGGTACGCAACGACAGCCGGGCTTCGGTTTCTTGAGCACGTGCTTGTATCGTTGCCTGATGCGCAGACTCACGCTGCGACTGCAACTGAGCTAATTTAGCTGTTTGCTCCGCTGGATCATCGCTGGTAGCCGCATTTCTTGATTCGAGTTCGGCGCATTTGTCAGTATGTGCCGCAAGATCAGCATCAATGCGTTGTATTCGCTGTTCATTTCGTTCGGTTTCCGCCTGCGCCGCGGAAAGGGATTGCCGTAACACTCCCAATTGGGCACTAATCGCCGCCACCTGAGAATCACGACTGGTGAGCTGAGTTGCGAGAAGATCATAGTTTTCTTGTGCCACGTTACGCGCAGAAATAGCTTTATCGATATCGCGTTGGGCTTCTTGTTCTACTTCGTGGGCACGTTCTGCTTGTTGTACCGCATCATCATAGAGAGCTTGTCTAGCCAAGATCGCATTATGCTCCACTTCCCCACCGCGAGCCGTAGTTAACGTGACGACGTCGCCAGCTAACGTTGCGACTCGCTGAGCACCAGCGTTCATGAGTTTGCGGGCAATGCGCAGATCCGTAGCAAGCACAGTATCAGCGAGGTAATAACGTAAGGCGTGTGCTACGTCGTCGTCCCCATGAATCACTGACGATGCCGAACGCGCCTCGTGCTCTGATACGCCGGCAGTCTCAATAAGTGTCTGCGTCTGATCGCCACAATCATGCCGGGCACTTATAAGGAAATCTACGTGTCCAGCATTTGCTTGGCGGGCAGCCTGCAAGGCGTCAATCGCGAGATCGACGTCGGTCACAACTGCACCATCTGCAATACCAAGCATCGCAGCTTCGATTCCAGCTTCCCAGCCAGCGTCGATTCGGATGGCATCACGCACAAGCCCATTGATCCCGATTCGGTGGGTGTCCAACGCCCATGCGGTAGCATTTTCTGGGGCAAGTGACAGTTTCAATGTTTCGGCTTTAGTTTGCCAGGCAACGCTTTGTCCCTGTGCCTGAGTTAGTGTTTCGCGAGCGCGCTCCACCTGTTCACTGGCAGCAGCAAGGTCTTTCGCGGCTTCCTCATGTTCAATGGCAAGGGTGTCATCGCCGTCGGTATGGGCAACAATATCTTGTTCAAGCCGGGCAACCTGGTCGGCAGCATCGCGGGCGCGAATCTGTGCATCGTTCCCAGCGCTGACTACGCGTTCGCGTTCTGCCGTCAACGCTTCGAGCCGCGACTTCACGGCAGTAATTTTGCCAGCTAACCGTGCTGCGGCTTCACGCTGGTCAGCCAAGGCACGATTGACCAACGCCAGCTCAGCATCTATGCTTCGTTCGGTCCGCTCACAGTCTTCCCGTTGGGTGATTACCGCGTTGAGGGTATCGTGCGCTTGCTGGACCAATGCGGTTAGTTCGTCTTCTTCTTGCCGCGCGACCTGTGCTCGCTCACGAATAGATTCGGGAGATTCGCCCCGGTGGATATCAGGCGTTGCCGAAAGCAAGGATCGGTGGCGTTCTCCCGCCAGCGCACGCAACGACGCGAAGCGTTCCGCCAGCGCTGTTACACGTTGCCAGTTATCGGTGAATTCGGCAAGCTTCGGGCTAGCTTGGGCGCGTTCGTTTTCCAGCCGTTCGAGTTCGTCGCGGGCGGTACTTACCGCATGCTCGATTGCTACTCGTTGTTGCGCAAGCGTCTGTTTATTGGTGGTTTGGCTGGCGAGCCGTGCCTGAGCTTGGGCTAGATCATCAGCTAGGAGCCGGGCGCGAGCGTCGAATACATGCTGTTGAATTGCTTGTGCACGGCGCGCGGTTGACGCTTGGCGAGCCAACGGGCCAAGTTGGCGGCGCAGTTCTGCGGTGAGGTCTTCGATCCGAGTGAGATTGGCTTGCATCGCATCGAGTTTGTGCAGGGCTTTTTCTTTACGACGACGATGCTTGAGTACTCCAGCAGCCTCTTCAATAAATGACCGGCGGTCTTCGGGAGTAGCGGTCAAAACTTGGTCGAGTTTTCCTTGCCCGATAATGACGTGCATCTGTCTGCCCATACCGGTGTCAGATAGGAGTTCTTGAATATCAAGCAACCGGCATGGACTGCCATTGATAGCATATTCAGAACCGCCCGCGCGGAATAGGGTCCGCGAAATTGTCACTTCCGAATAGTCAATGGGCAATGCGCCATCACTATTGTCAATCGTCAGCGAAACTTCGGCTCGGCCCAAGGCAGGACGTGATGCGGTTCCGGCAAAAATAACATCAGTCATATTGCCGCCGCGCAAATTTTTTGCGCCTTGTTCGCCCATCACCCATGCCAGGGCATCAACAACGTTCGACTTGCCCGATCCGTTCGGGCCGACAACACAGTTGATCCCTGGTTCAAAGTGGAGCGTGGTTGCCGAAGCAAAGGACTTAAAACCACGCAATGTGAGTGTTTTTAAGTGCACGTTATTAGCTTACACATTCCCGTAATGCTTGGAGAATGAGCTGTGTGGAAGCGGCTCCTGGGTCAAGATGTCCAATGGTACGCTCACCGAGGTATGAGGCACGTCCCTTGGTGGCAACCATCGGTATCGTATTTTGCGCCGCGGTGTGCGCGGTCTCGGTCATAAGCTGTGCTGAAGCCACTAAGTCGGCGCCTTCATCAACGGCAGTGTTGACGGCATCAGATACCGGTAGCCAGACATCGAGCATCGTTTTTTCGTGTGCCTGCGCATGTCCGCGCCCTTGAATGGCTGCAACTGCCCGGTCTAACATCGCGGCTAGTGTTGCTGGCGTGAGTTCGTCATTGGCAACATCAGCCATCCGAATAAAAGCTGACCCGTATAGCGGTCCGGCAGCTCCACCGACGTTGGAAATCAACGTCATCCCAATGCCACGCAGAACATCCTCTGCGTGGGGATCTGCGTGAGCATCTAAATATTCGACAACGGCCCGAAAACCCCGATCCAGATTCTCGCCATGATCAGCATCGCCAATCTGACGGTCTAATTCGATCAGGGATTCACGGTTGTCTTTAATAAGCTCAGCTATTCGGTATCCCCATTGCCGTGCCCACATTAAAACCACACACTCGTTTCGTGTTCGGCAGATTGTACCGAATCAGATGAATGGATCAGGTTTTCGATTGAATCAGTTCCGGTATCACAGCCGAAATCACCACGGATTGTTCCGGGGGCTGCTGTTGTTGGGTCGGTTGCTCCACTGAGTGAACGAACGCCTTCGATAACACGATAACCGCTGACAAGGGCCGCGATGATCGGACCGGACGTCATATATTCGACGATGCTCGGATAAAATGGTTTGTCAACAAGTTCATGGTAGTGAGCTGCTAGCTGTTGTTCAGTAGCAGTAAGCATACGCACATCTTCAATTGTGTAACCCTTAGCTTCGATACGAGCCAAGATTTGTCCAACGAGGCCACGACGTACGCCGTCGGGCTTAACTAAAATGAGAGTTGTTTGTTTCATGATGCTAGTCTAACTCGATATCCACTGGTCCGGCACCGAGAAGCGCACGCGCTTGTCCACCAAGCATGATTGAACCGAGAACAGTCACCGAGGCTGGCGCTATCGCGTCTGGGTCAACGGTTTCAGCAATGTCCGCGGCGGTGGCGATAGCATCAAGCAGTTCGCCTACCACTCGTACTCGATCTTCACCAAAAATATCGGTGGCAATCTCAGTCAAATCATCAATATCCATGGCTCGGTCGCCAGCCATTTCAGTCACCACAATAGTGTGGAATACTGGCTCCAGCTCAGTAAGAATGCCTTCTACGTCTTTATCAGCCATTGCGCTAAAGACTGCAACTCGTGGCCCGGGGAAATATTCTTCGAGACCTTCTCGGGTGACTTTGGCACCAGCCGGATTGTGCGCAGCATCCACAATAATCAGTGGTGACGACTTAACTACTTCGAGCCGACCAGGCGAGCTTGTTGACATTAACGCGTGTTCAACGATGTCACCAGGAATAGCTGCACCACCAAAAAATGCTTCCACTGCGGTGAGTGCAGCTGCCGCGTTTTGCGCCTGATAGGCACCTAGCATGGCGAGTGGAATATCTTCGTAAACAGCTGCCGGGGTACGTAACGATATCAGCTGGCCGCCAACGGCAGCTTCATGACTGATTACCTCGAAATTATCGATCAGGGTTGCGTGTACTCGATGAGCGTGCTCGTATGCCATCGCACGTACTTCTGGATCTTGCGGGGCCAAAATCATGATAGTTCCGGGCTTGACGATCCCGAGCTTCTCGAATGCAATATCCGTGAGGTCATGCCCTAACCATTTTTCATGGTCGTGTGCGATCGGCATGATCATCGCAACGTCAGCATCGATCACGTTGGTGGCATCCCAACGTCCACCCATTCCAACTTCGACGACGGCGACGTCCACGGGTGCCATTGCAAACGCAGAATACGCCATCACAGTGAAGACTTCGAAGAAGGACATTCGCGGTCCATCTTGGGCAAGCGACTCGGTGTCCACCATCTCGATAAACGGTGCTACGTCTTCCCATGTTTGGACGAAGTCAGTAGCGCTAATCGCCATCCCATCGATAGATATCCGTTCCCGCACAGAGTTCAAGTGTGGCGAGGTAAAGCGCCCGGTACGCAAGCCACGCTCACGCAACAAGGCTTCCACCATACGCGCAGTTGAGGTTTTTCCATTCGTTCCGGTGATGTGAATAACCCGGAACGAATTTTGCGGATTCCCCATCAGGTCTAATGCACGCCGAACTCGATCAAGCGAAGGCTGTATCTTATGCTCGGGTGCCCGGGCCACAATGGACAGATAGATTTCTCGTACCCGTTCTTGGAGTTCGGCGTCTTCTACCCATTGGGCAGTTTCGCGTTCGTCCTCATCTTTAATATCGGAAACGACGCTTGGATCCGGCCCCGCAAACAATGGGGAGGCAAACAAGGCAGCTAATGCTTCGCCCGTTTCGTCAATCTCGTCCGGCGTCGGAGCCGAATCCATAGCGTCATTCATTTAGTTCACCTTTTCTACCTGAACCGCAAATTCACCGGTTAATACTTCTGATTCTACTGCTAATGTTTCAGCGCTAATCATCTCACGATGAGTCTCTACCGCTGCCCGATGCTCTTCGGGAACAGTTAATACTAGCCGGATGCGGTCTGCCACGTGCAGGTCTTCCGCTTTACGCTGATCCTGGACTGCACGAATCACGTCACGCGCATATCCTTCAGCCTCCAGCTCGTCATCCAGGACAGTATCGAGAACAACGAACGCTCCGGAAGCCAAGACCATCGCGACTGAGCCTTCTTCGGCACTGACCGATGTGGTCATTTCGTATTGTTCCGGAGTTAGCTCAACTGGCGGCTCAATCAGCATCCGAACGCCCGTTTCGGTGCGCTCCCACTGACCGGTCTTAGCAGCCTTGAACAACGCCGAGGTAAACTTACGAACCGATGGATCCAGCTCACGTGGAAGCACTGCAAGATCAGTAGATACTTCTAGTCCAGATTCAGCAGCTGACTGGATCTTGACTTCCTTCACGTTGACTTCACCCTTGATGAGCTCAGCGTACGGTGCCAAATCGAGATCTGTGACCACGGTCAGTGCCCGCAACGGTTGGCGTACCCGCAACTTGTGAGCCTTTCGCAAGGAATGAGCGGCCGAAACAACGTCACGCACCTCGTCCATGACGGCTACTAGATCGTCGTCGACTTCCCCAGCCTCTGGATAGTCAGTCAAATGAACAGACCGACCGCCAGTCAGGCCACGCCAAATTTCTTCGGAGACCAACGGCAGCATCGGTGCCACTACGCGCATCAGCGTTTCGAGCACGGTGTAGAGAGTATCGAACGCAGCCTTGTCCTCATTCCAGAACCGATCACGCGAGGTGCGCACATACCAGTTGGTCAGCAAGTCAAGGTAGGCACGTACCGCTTGGGTTGCGGCTGGGATATCGAGGCCGTCAAGAGACTGGCGAACGTCAGAGACCAACATCGATGTACGAGACAGCAGGTAGCGATCCATCACATCAGTTGGCTCGCTCGTCAGCCCATGCGAGACGTAACCCTTACCGCCGTCGACCGTTCCGGCGTACAACGCATAGAAATACCAAGTATTCCACAACGGCAAAATCACGTGACGCATAGCCTCACGGATACCGGCTTCGTCAACGACGAGGTTTCCGCCGCGTAGCACTGGTGAACTCATGAGCATCCAGCGCACCGCGTCCGAGCCGTAGGAGTTAAACATCTCCATCGGGTCTGGATAGTTACGGAGCGACTTGGACGCCTTTCGGCCGTCATTACCCAGCACGATACCGTGAGAAATACATGAGGTAAACGCCGGCTTATCGAACAATGCTGTTGCCAACGCATGCATGACGTAGAACCAGCCACGGGTTTGACCAATGTATTCGACGATGAAATCGCCCGGGTAGTGCGATTCGAACCAGTCGTGGTTATCGAATGGATAGTGGACTTGGGCGTACGGCATCGAACCCGAATCGAACCAGACGTCGAGGATGTCAGTGACGCGACGCATGGTGGACTTTCCGGTTGGATCGTCTGGGTTTGGCCGGGTTAATTCATCGATGAATGGGCGATGCAGGTTTGGTTCGCCGTCGCGTCCGCGTGGCAACCGGCCAAAGTCGCGTTCGAGTTCTTCAAACGAGCCGTAGACGTCAATACGCGGATACGTTGGATCATCAGACTTCCATACTGGGATTGGTGTTCCCCAGAAACGGTTACGGGAAATCGACCAGTCGCGAGCGCCTTCGAGCCAGTGTCCGAAGATGCCGTCCTTAATGTGCTCAGGCTGCCAGGTGATGTCCTGGTTGAGTTCGACCATGCGGTCACGGAACTTGGTGACGGCCACAAACCATGAGGTTACTGGCTTGTAGATCAGTGGTTTACGGCAGCGCCAGCAGTGTGGGTAGGAGTGGACGTATGACTTTTCCTGAACCAGCACGGCGCGCACGGATGGGTCACGACGCGCGATTGGACCAGTTGCGTCACGCAGGTCGTTGATGATTGGTCGGTTAGCATCGAACACGTGCATTCCGGCGTAGTCGGAGACGACGTCGAAGAATTTTCCGCCAACATCCACGGTTTCGATGACGTTCACGCCAGCTGCGGAGAGGACGAACATATCGTCTTCACCGTATGGTGCGGTGTGGACCAAGCCGGTACCATCTTCAGTGGTGACGTAGTCTGCTAGGCAAATCTTCCAGGCGTTGGGCCCTGGCTTCTCGGAATCTCGGGTGTAGTAGTCGAAGATTGGTTCATAACGTAGACCTTCGAGGTCACGTCCTTTGACTTCCTTGATGATGCGCGGTTCTTCGCCGAGCTCTTTGGCGTATGCGCTCAGGCGTTCTTTTCCGATGATGACGTGTTCGCCAGCGAGATCGCCTTCAGTTGGTTCGACGACGACGTAATCGATGTCTGGGCCAACGGTAATAGCAAGGTTAGATGGCAACGTCCATGGTGTAGTGGTCCAAATTAGTGCAAGCTCGCCTGTTTCCATGCGCAAGCCGACGGTGACTGTCTGATCTTGGCGGTCTTGGTAGACGTCGTCGTCCATCTTCAACTCGTGGTTGGACAGCGGGGTCTGATCGTTCCAGCAGTATGGCAACACGCGGTAGCCTTCGTACACGAGGCCCTTATCGTAAAGGGACTTGAAGGACCAGATCACGGATTCCATGAAGGTTGGATCGAGGGTCTTGTAACCGCCGTCGAAATTCACCCAGCGTGCTTGACGGGTGACGTATTCTTTCCACTCCGAGGCGTACTTCATGACCGAGCCACGGCAGGCATCATTGAACTTCTCGATACCGATTTTTTCGATTTCGGACTTGTCTTCGATTCCGAGGATCCGCTCAGCTTCGAGTTCGGCCGGTAGACCGTGGGTGTCCCAACCGAAAACACGCTCAACGCGGTTGCCGCGCTGGGTCTGGTAGCGGGCAACAAGATCCTTGACATATCCGGTGAGCAGGTGGCCGTAGTGTGGCAGACCGTTAGCAAAAGGAGGTCCATCGTAGAAAACGAATTCGCGACCTTCACGCTGATCAATGGACGCCTGGAAGGTTTCATCTTTTTCCCAGTAGGTAAGAATATCTTCTTCGAGGTGTGGGAAATTCGGTGAAGCCACCACATCATCTGTGCGGTGGAGTGGATAACGGCTCGATGTTGGCTCGCCCATGTAGGAACTCCTCATAGTGTTCGGTCAGGCGAGGACGCATAGCCACGTTGGGGCGTTTGCGCGGTACCACCTCGCTTGCCAAACCTTGTTTTCGCCAATCGAAACAGGTTCGACGGCGGAGCCTAGGCGTGGCCACTCGTTAGGGGCGATGACGGACCCATCCGTTCGGTTCTAATAGGCATCGTTGCCGAAGCCGTTCTTCCGAATGCTCCCCGGTGATTGCCGGATCATTGCATCTACCTAGCTTAATCAATGATCTCGGGCATTTCTACAGAACGATACGTGAAATACCTTGCGTGAGATACACCATGTTTTTCCGTCGTGCGACACAACACCTCCATTATGTCGCATAACCATGCTCATGAGATCAGGATTCCCTTACCAAACATTAACTACCTGTCTCTAACCTCCCAAGGAGCTTTAGTCAGCATACCTAGAGTTCAGCACTAAAGTCAGGCTACCCTTAGTACCGAGATACTGTTGTTACTACTTGGAGAAATACTGTGTCAAGATCCCGACGCCGAACATCCGACCCCGCGGTGCAGGTCATATCTGCAGCCGGGAAACGAGGAACTCGCTATACCGCACTTATGCGAATTTTCGTTGAGCTGTGCGTAGCTGCCGCACTTATCGCCACGGCAAACACACTTGGCCCATACCTTGTTGGGGTACAGCCCTGGACACCATGGTTCATTATCGCGGTAGTCTTTGCGTTAGCCGCCGGAGCCTTCGGCATCCTCGAAGTCACATCCGGCATCGCCCAAGCACGAGCCGAAGAAAAACGTATCCGTCATCGGATACTGTCACGAATCTTCACCGCCAAATCGTTACCACAAGACGATTCAGATGCGTTCTCATCGGCAAAGCTCATTCAGCTGATGACCGACAATGCAGAGCGCCTGACTGATTTCCGTCAGCAATACCTCGGTTCGACTCTCGCCGCGCTATTCACCCCGGTTCTGCTAGTCATCTACATAACCATTGGCGTCGATTGGCACCTAGGCCTAGGAATGGCACTATCGATTCCAGTTGTGCCACTTCTTGTTGGCGGATTTTTACGGCTTTTCCGCGGTGTTTCCGCGCGTTCGCGCGCCGAGCGTGCCAAGCTCACCACCCAATATCTCGACGCGATTCGCAATCTCACTGCGGTCCGACTTTTCGGAGCCGGATCGCGCCTGGAAACAACACTGCGCGCCCAAGGCGAAAAGAACCGCCGCGCAATCATGAAAATCTTGGCCGGAAACCAGATCGTCATCATTGTGCTTGACGGCGTCTTCTCACTCGTTTTCGTCTGCTGGTCCGTTCTCCTCATATCCTGGGGTATCGACGCCGGACGCGTCGACGTAACAGGCGCTGTCAGCACGCTCTTCCTCCTTGTCCTATTCCTCGAACCGCTCAGCCAAGTCGCCGGATTCTTTTATATCGGCATGGGCGGAATCGCGGCACAACGCGCCATCAAGCGCTACCTGCAATCGCATCCCGAGCCCACCGCCACCCCAGCAATCGGCGAAGCTCCCACCACTGAGACACCAGCTGATAACCACCGCATCCAGGTATCGAACGTCAGCTACGATTACGGTCGCGGCGAGGTTCTGCATGGAGCCAACGTCGTCGTCGATAACGGCGAAAAAATTGGAATCGTCGGCCCGTCCGGCGCCGGAAAATCAACGCTACTTGGTCTACTCAAAGGCTCACTGCCACTCCAAGACGGATCCATCGTCATCTCCGGTCAGGAACTGCACCACCTCACCCCCGCCAATATCCGCAAACTGGCCGCCTCCGTTTCGCAAACCACATGGCTATTTACCGGAACTATTGCCGACAACCTCCGGCTGGTACGCCAAGACGCCACCGAAGAAGACATGTGGAATGCCCTCGAACGCGCCCACGTTGCCCACGACATCCGTCGCATGCCCGACGGTTTACATACTGATGTTGGCGAACGCGGCTCACGCCTATCGGGCGGCCAAGCCCAACGAATCTCGCTGGCCCGCGCCTTCCTCTCCGGACGCGACATCCTCTTCTTAGACGAACCCACCTCACACGTGGATCCAGAATCCGAAACACACATCATTGATGCCATCGCCGATATTGGTTCCGATCTAACAGTTGTTATGGTTACCCATCGCCGTGCACTGCTTCGCATCGCCAACCAGGTTTACACCGTCACTAACGGCACTGTTTCCCAAGGAGTACGTTCATGAATCGCACCGCGCCATTAACTCAACCATCGAATCGGGAGCTGCTGCGATGGCTCACTGGCATCACTCGGCCAGTTCACACCCCACTCTTGTTCTCCACGTTCTTCCGGTTCCTGAATCTGTCGCTCGACATCGTATTGTTCGCGTGGGCCGGCTGGACGGTCATGAACGCGCTTGCCGGGCAACCAATCGGGTTCCACCTCGGTGGCATCGTGATCGTGGCAGTTACGAAAGCTCTCGCCTACTACCTCGAACAGTTCCTTGGACATTTCGTGGCATTCAAGGCGCTGGAGCTACTGCGCGGCTACGCCTTCTCCAAGCTCTGGCCACAAGCCCCAATGATCAGCACTCAAACCCGCTCCGGCGATTTGTTGGCATCGCTGACCCGCGACGTGGACCGGATCGAAGTGGTCTATGCGCACACATTCGCGCCCGTAGTTTCGGCGCTCGTTGTCCCACCGATTTTCTTCCTATCCTTGGGAATGAACATCTCCTGGCTCGTGGTGCTGCCACCAGCTATCTGCTACCTGTTAGCAATGACGCTCGTGCCGTGGCTAGGAGCACGCGAATCGTTTAGCGCAACCTCCACTCAGCTCGCACATCGCGCCGACCTCGTCTCGCACGTCACTGATTCGGTGTTCGGCGCCGAGGAAGTTGTTGGTTATGGCCTTGAAGCTGAACGTCTCGACCAGATGAATCATCTTGCTGGCATCGTGACAGCTGACACGCGCCGTCCCGCTCTCTTCCGTGGATTGCGCCGCGGACTCAACATTTCGCTATCGGCTCTTTCGGTTATCGGCATCGCGTTTGTTGGCTACGCCAGCGGGCTAGAACCAGCGCTCACCGTAGCACTCGCAGCCGGCGCGTTACGTCTATTTGAAGGCCCGAAAGGCGTGGAGGACGCTATTGGCGCACTCGACGCTTCCTTCGCCTCCGCACGACGGATCTGGACGATTGCCCACAGCGATTATGGTGTGGCCGACGGCGAACGCGACTTCCCGACGTCGTCCGATGAAGACGCAATGATCGAATGGCGCAACGTCACCTACCGTTATCCGCAAACAGCCGATAATAGTGAGGCAGCGTTGAAGGACATCAACGTGAAGGTTCCGCGTGGCTCGCACACAGTTTTCGTGGGTCATTCTGGTTCTGGAAAGACGACTGCCGCGCAATTGTTGCTGCGTTTCGACGATCCAACTGCTGGCGATATCCTCATCAACGGTGTGCCAGTACGCGATATCCGACTCGATGAGCTGCGCTCCCACGTGGTGCTCGTGACCCAAAAGAATCAAATTCTGGACACCACAATTGCGGACAACGTTCGTCTCGGCGCCCCAAACGCCACCGATGAGGAAGTCTGGGCAGCCCTAGAAATGGCAGAATTGGCTGACGAAGTGCGTGCCATGCCCGATGGATTAGAAACCCGCACCGGTCAAGATGGCACCCAGCTTTCTGGCGGGCAGGCGCAGCGACTCGGTTTGGCGCGGGCATTGATTATGCATCCTGATGTGTTGGTTCTTGATGAGTTCTCCGCGAATTTGAACGTTGAGCTGGACGCGCGAATCCGCGAGCACTTAGCCCAACTGCCGGTCACCATCATAGAAGTCACCCACCGGCTTTCCCATACCGAACAGGCTGACCAGGTAGTGAGTTTCAACTAAAGGAATGGTGTGGAGCAGTTCGATCGCTATAGTCAATAATTAGATTCAGAACTGCCCCACCCCTCATCGCTTACTAGACTTGCGGAAATTTCTTCCCTAGTTGCGAAGCTAGTAGTTGAACCGCGAGAAACATTAGTGAGACAACTATGAAAGTGAAGAATCTTTCCGGTTTCGTAATAACCAGCAGGATAAAGTATTGGGCAAACGTCGAATACCATAACAAGAGGTGACGTTCTCGAGAAATCAGTGGGTTTCGTTGCGCAGTCAATGAAGAATCAGTATAAGAGATTCCAGCGGTAGCTAACAGAATTACCACTACTGAAGTAACTATAATCCACATTATATGACTCCTAATAAATGGGCACAGGATGCAGTACCTAAGATTTGAAAATAAGCTTTTTGGTATCAGGGCCTAACGTGGTGAAAAATGCTTTAACTGCAGCGGCGGCAACAATTTTCTCATCGTTCACCCAATCTCTAATGCCTCGAACACATTCACTCACTCTGTTGATTTTATGCCATGCTTTTAGAGCTAGCGGTGATTTTTGAACAAGATTATAGATTTTTGCTGCAGCAACAGGCACCTTTGCAAAAACCAACAAAGAAACTCGCTATTTCCGCAGTACAAACCGAAGTACGCTCCTTACTCAGGATCAGCCGCAATAGGATACACTGCATCAAAGTCAATTGCCCAAGGAGCATTCATTGTTGCAATCGTCTTTCCGTAAACCACGTTCGTAAGCAGAAGGCTACCCGTGCTTGTATGTTGCCATTCATAGCCTGACGGGATATCGGTTTTTACACTATATCTATCTCCGTTAGAAGGAGATTTGAGCACGGCGACACTCTGAGACCCGTTTGGAGTTATATGTGTAACTGTTGAAATGCCCGTGGGCGTTTCAATCACTGTGTTGGTTCTTGATGAGTTCTCCGCGAATTTGAATGTTGAGCTGGACGCGCGAATCCGCGAGCACTTAGCCCAACTGCTGGTCACCATCATAGAAGTCACCCACCGGCTTTCTCACACCGAACAGGCTGACCAGGTCTATAGTTTTGACCGCGGTGAAGTCATCACGCCGGTTCGTTAGCCACCCGGCGTTCTAGCCAGCCGGCATTCTCCCTAACACAAAATCTCGCCCAGCGACACGGTAGGCCCATATAGAGCACTATCGTCACGTGGGGCGAGATTTTGTGCATATACCTAACTCAGGTCTATCGAGGCGTCTTTACAGTCCGCATTCTGTTTGTAAGGTATGAATTAAGCTCTTTTTATCTTGATCTCCTAGAGTAAAACCAACAGAGTTATACTTCTGTAAAACTTCGCTCATCCTCACCGCATATTCGCACCGGTAAGAAGTATTGTCAGGCATCCATTCTGCTGGACCTTTATCGGATTTTACGATATTCGCTCGTTGTTCAACAGCTACAAGATTGATTGGGTCATTGGCGAACTCTTCCAATAGCTTCTTCTTACCTTCTTGTGCTAGTTTCCACGCTCCATGTCGATATGCATAGCCGAGCGGTATCACGTGGTCAATTTGCACCTTGCTCGCATTTTTTGCACGGTCAAATTGAATCGTCTGTCCAGTGTACGGATCTTCAAGTGTGCCGCTGTAAACGGTTGCGTTCTTACACTTCCTGACACCCTGACCAATACCTTGTTCTCTGGTTTGGACACCCGGACGGGGAGAAAAATCAACGTTCGTAAGATCTCGCGCAAGAATATCATTTCGAGTATCGCACTGATTGTGATCCATGTCTTTCCATGGAGTGCCAAATAATTTTGTCCTATTCCCGGTGTATCCAAGCCCGTTATGGGGATCTGGTATATCTTGTGACAGTCCTGTTTCAAGGAAAGTCAAGGCCTGCGACGCACGAGGCGCTAAGTCATCGTTAGGCACTGCGTTGGCAATGCCTACTGGCGCAAGGCTAAGCGCGGCTGAAAGAACTAAACGAGTAAACATATATTCCCCTTACCTAGTGGTTCAAACACACAAATCATATGCCTAGGGAGCCTGGATCGAGTACGACATCGTTAGAACCAATAGGTGTTTCGGGGCTAATAGGCGATTATCTAGTTAAATGCACGCGTCGAAAGTGTGTCCGGCTTTTGCGCGAAATATTCGGCATTAGCCCGACTATGGAATTTTTGTCCATCTGCAATTCTGTGGCTGTCGGCAAAACTGGGTAATAGTGCAAACCTAGGCGTATATCGCCAAGGTTTGCACTTTTACCAAGATTAGTGGACACCTTCTGTTTACTCGCGGCACTGTTAAACTTAATCCCATGACAACTCTTGGTTTTATCGGTGCTGGTTCGATGGCCAGCGCAATTATGCACGGCCTGGTCTCTTCCGGTACGCCCGGTGGTGACATAATTTTTTCGCGGCGCAATGCCGACGCCGGTAACCAACTAGCTACCGATCTCCAAGCCAGTTTCACTATCGATAACAGTGAGGTAGCACGAGCCAGCCACATCCTCGTCCTAGCAGTCAAGCCATATCTGGTTGCTAGTATTCTTGACGAGATTAGCCCGCACCTTTCTCCTGACACCATCATTGTTTCGGTGGCGGCGGGGGTATCGCTCGCGGATCTCGCTGAGCATTTGCCAGCAGGCCAGCCGACTGTGCGCGCCATGCCAAATGTTAATGCACACATCCGTCAATCCATGACTGGACTATGCGCGAATAAGTACGTCACTGAATCAGCCGCCCGCCAGGTATGGACGATGTTTGAAGCCATCGGACAAGTAGCAGATATTCCTGAAGAACTCTTCTCCGCATTTTCAGCAATCGCCGGCTGTTCTCCAGCCTGGACATACACCTATATTGATGCGTTGGCACGTGCCGCGCTCGCGGAAGGGATGACGAAGCGCGAAGCCGTACGGTGCGCCGCTCAAGCCGTCCTTGGTTCTGCCCGTATGGTTCTCGATTCACTCGATACTGCTGTCCCGGCCGAACTAGTAGATCGCGTTACCTCACCCGGCGGCACGACTATTGCTGGATTACTTGCCATGGAAGACGCCGGATTCTCCCCTGCTGTCATCGCCGGCGTACGCGCTGCGGTCGCGCGTGATAAAGAGTAAAGCAGGCCAACGTGACACCTGCCACCGTGCAGACCAAGGCATGAGAATGCCAAAACGTGGAACAATAGAACCATGACTGAAAATAATTCCGCATTGCTCGATAACACCGAGGTTCCGGACAAGGCATCGCTCGAAGGTCTAGAAGATCGTTGGGGTAAGGCTTGGGCCGAGAACGGCACTTACCGCTTCGACCGGGAAACTTCGCGTACCCAGGTCTACTCGATTGACACCCCACCACCAACTGTTTCTGGTTCGCTACACGTGGGCCACGTGTTCAGCTATACCCATACAGATACAGTTGCCCGCTACAAGCGTATGCAGGGGATGAATGTCTTCTACCCGATGGGCTGGGATGACAACGGCCTACCAACAGAACGCCGGGTACAAAACTATTATGGTGTGCGCGTTGATCCGTCGTTGCTATACGTACCAAATTTTGTGCCGCCGCATGATGGTGGTGATGGCAAGTCGATCAAGTTCGCTGACCAGATGCCTATTTCCCGACCAAACTTTATCGAGTTGTGTTGGAAGCTAACCCAAGAGGACGAACAGCAGTTTGAAGCGTTGTGGCGTCATCTTGGCCTGTCAGTCGACTGGGAGCAGAATTACCAAACCATTGGTTCTAAGGCACAAAAGGTTGCCCAGGCTGCTTTCATTAAGAATCTTGAACGTGGCGAAGCCTACCAGGCACAAGCCCCGGGTCTGTGGGATATTACCTTCCAGACCGCAGTTGCCCAGGCTGAATTGGAAGCCCGCGAATACCCTGGCGCATACCATTCACTTGCGTTCCATCGTACCGACGGCGGTGACGACGTCGTTATCGAAACTACCCGTCCAGAATTACTGCCGGCTTGTGTAGCACTTATTGCTCACCCAGACGATGAACGCTACCAAGAATTGTTCGGCACAACTGTTACCTCGCCAGTCTTCGGCGTCGAAATTCCAGTCCTACCTCATCCACAGGCAGAGATGGACAAGGGTGCGGGAATTGCGATGTGCTGTACGTTTGGCGATGTTACCGACGTCGTCTGGTGGCGCGAGCTGGCGCTGCCAATGCGCTCGGTGCTTGGCAAAGATGGCCGCTTGCTGAACGAGACCCCAGAGTGGATCACTACCCCGGCAGGCGTTTCGATGTACGAAGCGATGGCTGGCAAGACCACATTCTCTGCTCGTAAAGCACTTGTCGAAAAGTTGGCGGAAACCGGCGAAATGCTTGGTGAACCAAAGCCAACCACTCGTATGACGAACTTCTTCGAAAAGGGCGATAAGCCACTCGAAATCGTCACCTCCCGACAGTGGTACATCCGCAACGGCGGTCGCCCGCATGAGGATTCCAACGGCAAGGATCTGCGCGATAACCTCTTGGCTCGCGGTGAAGAAGTTGCTTTCCATCCTGACTTTATGCGGGTTCGCTACAATAACTGGGTTGAAGGTTTGAACACTGACTGGCTCGTGTCCCGTCAGCGTTTCTTCGGCGTTCCGTTGCCATTGTGGTACCGTGTCACTGAAGCTGGCGATGTTGATTACGACGACGTTATCGTTCCGTCTATCGACCAGCTCCCGATCGATCCAACCACCGATGTTCCAGAAGGGTTCGCTGCTGAGCAGCGTGGCCAGGCTGGCGGCTTCGTTGGCGAAGTTGACATTATGGATACTTGGGCTACCTCATCTCTCACCCCGGAAATTGCCGGCGGCTGGTTAACTGACGAAGATTTATTCGCCAAGGTTTACCCGATGGATGTTCGCCCACAGGGCCAGGACATTATTCGTACCTGGCTCTTCTCCACTATGGTTCGTGCCCATCTCGAATTTGATGACGTCCCATGGAAGCATGCTGCTATCTCAGGCTGGATCTTGGATCCGGACCGTAAGAAGATGAGTAAGTCCAAGGGTAACGTTGTGACCCCGATGGGTCTGCTAGAAAAGCATGGTTCGGACGCGGTTCGCTATTGGGCGGCTTCGGCACGCTTGGGTACTGATGCAGCTTTCGATGAGCAGCAGATGAAGATTGGTCGTCGCTTGGCGATGAAGCTTCTTAATGCTTCGAAGTTTGCGTTGCAGATGGGCGGCGCTGGCGTGAAGGTCGATCTCGATTCTTCTGCGGTCACCGAACCGCTCGACCGCGCTATGCTGGCTGAGCTTGCTCACGTGGTTGAACAAGCAACTCAAGCATTCGAGAACTACGATCACACTCGAGCACTTGAAATCTCCGAAACGTGTTTCTGGACTTTCTGCGATGACTACCTCGAGCTTGTTAAGGATCGCGCATATGACCGGGACGGAAAGTATGCTGCCGCTGGCCATACCGATGCAGTACGCTCTGCACGTGTTGCGTTGAACCTTGCAGTGGATACGTTCGTTCGTTTATTCGCTCCGATCCTGCCATACGCAGCTGAGGAGGTCTGGTCATGGTATCGCACTGGATCTGTTCATCGTGCACAGTGGCCATCGATTGTTCCATTGGCTCAAGCTTCTGGTGATGCCGATCCAGCTACCTTACACGTTGCAAGTCAAGCGTTGGCAGCGCTGCGCAAAATTAAGTCGGAAAACAAGGTCTCACAGCGTACCTCGTTCCACACTGTCACGCTGACAGTTCCGGAACTCGACGCGGCGAAGATTGCTGCGGTTAGCTCCGATATTGTTGCGGCCGCTCACGTAGATGGCCAGTTCGTCGTCGAAACAAGCGATGTGGAAACACCGACTGTGACGGCTTACGACCTAGCTGAACCAGAGCCAAAGAAGAAGTAAACTTTTCTCTTCAAATACGAGCCCGGCATTGACGTTACATCGTGCCGGGCTCGTGCCATAATATGGCTATGTGCGTCGCACGCAACACACGCAATATCCTCCCCCTTCACAAAAACTTACGGTATCGTAGGAATGGTTAAGCGTTCCTGAAGGAGGACCTCCGTGAGCAAGTATATTGAAGACGAAGGCGTAGCATTCATTCCTGGTCTAGTAAAAATATCCGATAATATGACCGTCCCGTCCACTATTCGGCGCTATGGCGAGGAGCGATCCAAGCACGTCGTTATTGAACGCAAGTCAAATCTCGGCAACAACTGGGTGCCCGTCACATGGCATCAGCTCATCGAAGAGGTACGCTCCTTAGCGCGTGGCTTTATCGCCATGGGTGTACAGCCCGGCGATTGCATCGCGATTATGGCCCACACGTCATACGAATGGACGCTGTTCGACTTTGCGATTCAATTCGCGGGCGCTCATGCTATCCCGATTTATGAGACCTCGTCGACTGCACAAGCAGAATGGATTATCCAAGACGCACACATCCGCTTTGCGATCGTGGAAAACCAGGGAATGTACAACGTTCTCGCACCAATTTTGGCAAAGTTTGACCATTTTGAAGACGCTTTCGTGATCAACGATGACGCCCAAGGGAGAATCTCTGCTCGCGGAAATATCGAGGACGATCACATTATTGATGAGCGTATCGATGCGATCCACGCGGATGATCTGTGGACTATTATCTATACTTCTGGAACAACTGGACGGCCTAAGGGCGCGGAGCTCTCGCATCGTAATGTATTGCATGTTGCCTTGAACGGACCGACTGATGAGGGTTTGACTAGCGTCATCTCATATAAAGGATCCCGCACACTTCTATTCTTACCACAAGCGCACGTCTTTGCTCGATTCATTAACCTGGTCGCAATGATTGGTAACGCCACTGTTGGATACTGTGGCACGAAGAATCTCGTAGCTGATATGCAGTCGTTCAAGCCAACTTTCATCTTGGCAGTGCCACGCATCTTCGAAAAGATTTACAACTCGGCCGACTCTAAAGCTGGTAAAGGCGTCAAACTGCGGCTATTCCGTACGTTTGCTAAGGTCGCAATTAACTATTCACGAGCACAAGGAACTGCTAAAGGCCCGTCAGCAAAGCTCACGGCACAGCATCGGCTGGGCGACAAGCTCGTTTATTCGAAGTTGCGGGAGATCACTGGTGGCAAGCTGCGCTACGCCATTTCCGGGGGCGCACCGCTGGGCGAACGGCTTGGCTCGTTCTTCCGCGGCATCGGGCTTACCGTGTTGGAAGGTTATGGTTTAACTGAGACTTCCGCACCAACAACAGTCAACCGATCAAACTATATGCGCATTGGGTCAGTTGGCCTGCCCTACCCTGGCTGTTACGTTAAGACTGCCGACGACGACGAAATTCTCATCAAGGGTGACCACGTCTTTCAGCGTTACCACAACGATCCCGAAGCTACGGCTGCTGCGTTTACGGACGACGGCTGGTTCCGTACCGGCGATATTGGGCGAATCGATGAAGATGACTTCGTATGGATTACCGGACGCAAGAAGGAACTGATTGTCACCGCAGGTGGAAAGAATGTTGCGCCGGCTGTGTTGGAAGATCGGCTTCGTTCTCACCCGCTGATTTCACAGGTCGTTGTTGTTGGCGACAAGAAACCATTTATTGGAGCGTTGATAACGTTGGACGCCGAGGCTTTGCCACAGTGGCTTATGAACCACAACTTACCGTCAATGACAGTTGCCGATGCTATTAGCGATCCACAGGTAATAGCTGCTGTTGACCGCGCAATAAAGCGAGTCAATGAGCGAGTTTCACGTGCGGAGTCTATCCGTAAGTTCACTATTCTTCCTACAGATTTCACTGTGGGTAACGGATACTTAACGCCGTCGTTGAAGGTCCGACGCAATGTAGTGTTGGAAGAATTCGCAGATTACATTCACGAGATCTACGGCGATTGATCGAAGCTCGTATTTAGTGACTTGGGCACGCGCTGGACATTGTCCAGCGCGTGCCCTTATTTTGGAGACAATAGGCGCAAGTCAGCAAAAACGATCTAGCATTACATAGCTTGGACGATTAGTCGATCGTGGATTCCCGAATGGACTGTCGGCCAGCCTGCAAGGATAGAACCCTTATGCCGAACATCCAATGGAGTTCCGTCTAATCGAGTAACTAACGCACCTGTTTCTTGACAGATCAACATAGCGGCCGCGATATCCCATGGGGACACCCACAGGTGAACAAATGCTCCAGCACGTGAAGATGCTACTTCGACCAATTCCAGAGCTGCGGATCCATAACGCCGATGTCCACGCGAGTCTTTGAGAACTTCAATCAGACGTGGCAACGCATTCATTTCTTTCAGGTCAGTGATAACAACTGCCTCCGAATAAGGCCTCTCCGGGTCTACCTTTGGGAGCTCTTTTCCGTTGCAACGTGCACCTCCTCCGCGTATTGCGGTGTAGATTTTACTGCCAACAACGTCAGCCACCACGCCCAATACTGGCACTCCGTCCTCGCACAGAGCTAACGAGATCGCATAATCTCGATGTGTCTCAACGTAATTCATCGTGCCGTCAATCGGATCAAGTACCCAAACTCGCCCGTCGAAAGAATCGATACTATGGTTTTCTTCGCCTAAAAGCGGATAGTCTGTTACATCAGCAAGCTTTCGCGCAATGATCTCTTCTACCTTTTTGTCGACTGCAGTTACGAGATCATTCCGATTCGATTTAGTAGCTACTTTAAGATCGATACCGGGATTCAATGCTACTTCGCATGCTTCGACGACAATTTTCTCAGCGTATCCTAGTAGCTCTTCATAACTTTTTACACCACTCATCTTACTTCTCCGATTCATTATTGTTATCTGACGATTGTGCAGCAAGGAATTGCCTATCTTTACGAAGCATACGCTCCTCAAATACTGCAACGAAAGCCAAGCAAATCAACCCGGCAACAGCAGAAATCATCAAGACTGTAAACGTTGATTCCCACCCATGGAAGACATGACCGAGTATTGTAAGGCCTTCTTTTTGTGGGTCTGCAATGCGGCCAAGGAGAACTTTTGCCATTGAGTCTCCAAATACGTAGCCGAAAGCTCGTGGTACAGCATTCACGACAACCGTGGCGTTCTTGGGTGCAAAACCAATTACACAAATACCGATCAGCGTCACTGGACCAAAGATAAGGAAACCGATAAAGAACAATGCACCATAGACCACTGGAGCCGTCGTTGCCTGAGAGTAGATCCAAATTGGCAGAATCACCAACGCGATTCCAATGGCTGCAGTCAGAGCGCGGCGGCCACCCAGCTTGTCTGAGAAATAGCCCCACAATAGCGATCCCAACAAGCCGCCAATTTCGAGAGCAAATGTTGTATTAACAGCGGTATATTGTGAGAAGCCTAATTCCGTTTGTGCGTAGAGAACATTCCAGTTATCAATGCCAATTCGTACGGTATACGCAGCAACATTTGCTATGCACAATAGCCATACTGCAGGGTTCTTCAGGACGTATTCGATCAGAATCTGCCCCTTAGTCATCTGTGTAGCGACGACGTCGACCTGTGCTTTGGGCTCATCAAAAATTTCTTCGGCCGTCTCCCAACCAAGCTCTGCTGGATCATCCTTGCCGAAGAAGAATCCCCAAATTCCGATTGGGATAGCGACGAGACCAGGAACGATAAACATACCTGCTACAGATCCACCAAAGAATGTATTAGCTCCCCAAACCGCAAGTATGCCTGCTATCATCGCACCCAGATTATGGGAAGCATTCCACCATCCAATAAATCTTCCGCGTAGCTTTCGTGGTGTCCATCGATTCATTGTCGAATTCGAGCAAGGTCCGCCCGGAGCTTGGAATAAGCCATTGATTGACCATAACAAGATCAGGAATCCATATGGATGCCTCATAGTCATCAGAACGATGCCAATAATAACTGCAAGAATACCAGCAGATGTGACTAAGAAACTAAGCGCTTTTTTAGTATTTTTGCCGTCGAAATAAAACCCTAAGAATAAGCCTCCAAATCCGTAGGTTAACGAAAAGGCAAAACCAATGAGACCTAGCTCTGTGGTTGAAAAACCAGCCTGGGTGATGAGCTCTGGCTGAGCTGCTTTGAAATTTGTTCGTAACAAATAAAAAGCACCGTACCCAATAACCAGCACCGAGTATACTTTCATAAACTCTGCCAGCCAGCGTTTTCGCTGTACTGCCAGGGTTTCACCAGAACGTGGCAATCGATTGATAGCAAATAGACTTCGATTCTTCATCTGGCCCACAACCTCCTTGTTGTATTTCCTTCTTCACCATTGAAGATGGCTCAGCTGACATATGAAGATAACCAACCGGTATAAAAATGCTATTCAAACGATTGAACTATGTCAAGCAAAATACTCTATTTGTTTTAACAAATATTTACGGGAGGCTACCATATGGATACATGTACCTGTGTACGCCTAACTGAATCCAGACGTCAAAAGGACGTCATTCAACCCGAGTAGTGGTATTCCGTACTACAAGGTGGCTATCTACTACCATTGTCTTGGCGCCTATTTTCGTATTGTTGTGCCGTTCAATTGCTAACTCAACCGCATATTCAGACACCTGAGCAATGCCTCGATCTACCGACGTAAGACCAAAAGCTCGCGAGGCAGCGATTGAGGAGTTATCAAACCCGACAACACCTACATCTAAAGGAATCCTCAAGCCAGCCCGCTCCAGTGCAATAACAGCCCCTTGAATGCACTGATCGTTGTATCCTACTACCGCTGTTGCGATTCCTGTTTCTTTGAATTGATTTGTTGGAGAATCTGAACGCTCGCATAGAACATGCTGCATGGCCAGAAAGCCATCATCTAAACTATTGCCCGCAGCTACGATTTCGAGCCACACATTATTCCCATTTGCTGCATGTTCAATGGCTCGACGCCTATTGCGCGCAGAGATACCTTTTGGCCCGTCCAGGTACAGAATTCTCCGGTAACCCCGATCAACTAGATGCGTAACTAGTTCTTGCATCCCGACGTCGTTGGACGAACGAACAAGGCTGGAAGTTGGACAAGGAGACGTCTGACCAATAATGACAGATGGCTCTAAGCGTTCTGGAATAGGTTCAGGAAAACACGGATTAATTGCAATGGTGTTGGTTACCCTTAATTGAGCTAACCGCTCTAGCGCTTCCTCATAGCCAGCATAGAAACTAGCATCTTCGATAGCTAGTTGATAACCATGTTTATTCGCAATGGACCGAATATTGGATACATATGCAGCGTGCAGTTCTTGACTAAACTCTGCAGCAACTCCAATGATGCGCGGGTTATTTGTTCGCAACAACGATCCAGTAATATCGGGCCGGTACCCGATTTCCCGCGCTACTCTTTTTATTTCTTGTGCAGTTTTATCAGAGATTCGCGGATCATTTCTGAGCGCCAACGACACCGTCGAGACAGACACGCCTATATGCTCAGCTACATCACGCATAGTTGCTCTGCGCGTTATCGCCGCACTTTTCTTAGTAGTCATGTCAGGGAAGAGACAGTATTACGCAGTTTGCCCTTGGGCACCGCGCAATACTAATCGCGGTTCCGCAGTACCAGTTACGACGTCGGCATCAATAACTGCACGTTCTACGTCGTCACGAGACGGTATTTCAAACATCAGTTCACGCAACAGGTTTTCCATAATCGAACGTAGCCCACGAGCACCCGTACCGCGCTCTATCGCTTCGGTAGCAATAGCACGCAAAGCCTCTGGAGTTACGTCAAGGGTGACGCCATCCAGCGCAAACATCTTCTGATACTGCTTGAGCAGCGCATTCTTCGGGGTGGTAAGAATTTCTACGAGATCGTCAACGCTAAGTTCTTCCACGTTAGTTACGATCGGTAACCGCCCCACAAGTTCTGGAATGATACCGAACTTATGTAGGTCTTCCGGCGTTACTTCGCTAAATACTTCTGTACCGCGATCTGCTTCATGGAGCTGGGCACCAAAGCCAATCCCCCGCCGTCCGGTTCGCGACGAGACAATATCTTCCATGCCAGCAAAAGCTCCGGCGAGGATGAACAAAACATTTGACGTATCGATCTCAATAAATTCTTGCTGTGGATGTTTGCGACCACCCTGCGGTGGCACAGAAGCTACAGTTCCTTCGATAATCTTCAGCAGCGCCTGCTGTACGCCTTCCCCGGAAACATCGCGGGTAATGGAGGGGTTTTCAGATTTGCGTGATATCTTATCGATTTCATCGATATAGATGATGCCTCGCTGAGCTCGCTCAACATTACCGTCAGCTGCTTGGATAAGTTTAAGAAGGATATTTTCTACGTCTTCACCGACGTACCCAGCTTCAGTCAACGCTGTGGCGTCGGCGATCGCAAACGGCACATCGAGCATTCTGGCCAGTGACTGTGCAAGATACGTTTTACCGGTACCAGTTGGCCCCATGAGCAGAATATTCGACTTGCCGATCTCTACATGCTCTTCAGACTGCTTTGCTTTGAGGCTAGATCCTTGTTGGGCACGAATTCGCTTGTAATGATTGTAAACGGCAACTGCCAATGTTCGTTTTGCTCGTTCTTGTCCAACGACGTATTCGTTGAGGAATGCAAAAATTTCTGCCGGCTTGGGCAGCTCTTTCTCTTCATGCTCTTGAGCATCATTCCCGAATTCTTCTTCAATGATCTCATTGCAAAGTTCAATGCATTCGTTGCAGATATACACTCCAGAGCCAGTGATGAGTTTGCGTACTTGACGCTGGCTCTTTTGGCAGAAGGAACACTTGAGCGTATCTGCCGCATCGGCCGTGCGTGTCACTGGGTTTCTCCATTCGTTGTAAATCGTCGTCGACTTCTATTCCACACTATATCGCGTCCAGTGTGAAGTGTTTGAGTGTTGGGCGTGTTAACAATTGACGACGACGGGGCCAAACTTGACGTCTGACCCCGCCGTAGCAAAAGGTATTATGCCTAGATTTTATTTTGCGAGCCGTGGGTCAATCGCTTTACGCGATGCCAGAACTTGGTCGACTAATCCGTATTCTTTTGCTTGCTGAGCAGTAAGGATCTTATCGCGAGCAATATCGTTCTTGACAATCTCGCGGTCTTTACCGCTGTGCGCAGCAAGGGTATCAATGAGCCAATCGTTCATACGGTCTATTTCGTCCGCAACAATGGCAATATCCGATGCTTGGCCTTGAACACCTTCCATTGCTGGCTGGTGGATAAGAATACGAGCATTTGGCAGAGCTAGACGACGTCCTGGACTACCCGCTGCAAGAAGAACAGCCGCAGCTGAAGCAGCTTGTCCCAAGCAGACTGTCTGGATCTGCGGCTTAATGTACTGCATCGTGTCATAGATTGCGGTTAGCGCCGTAAACGATCCACCTGGGGAATTGATATACATCGTGATTGGAGATTCTGGATCAGTTGATTCCAGAACGAGCAACTGTGCCATGACGTCATCAGCCGAGGCGTCATCAACTTGGACACCAAGGAAAACGATGCGATCTTCGAACAGTTTTGCGTATGGATCTTGACGCTTGTAACCGTAAGGCGTCCGCTCTTCAAAGTTTGGCAGGATGTAGCGATTTGACGGCATTTGTGGTGCGATACCACCGGGCATCATATGCATCTGATTTGGGTTCATTGAATTCATCATCTGCGTTTCTTTCCTCAGTTCTGACCATCATGTGGTGCGACGTTTTGCATTCCGCCACCACCGACAACGGATGAGGCGTCTTCAATAATATGGTCTACGAATCCATATTCAAGTGCTTCATGAGCGGTGAACCAGTGATCCCGATCAGAATCTTCAAGGATTTGTTCCACGGTCTTGCCCGTATGCTTTGCATTGAGTTCAGATAATTCTTGTTTCATTTGCAAAATCAGATCTGCATTAATACGAATCTCCGTGGCAGTACCACCAGCGCCACCTAACGGCTGATGCATAAGCACCCGAGTGTGTGGCGTAATGTAACGCTTGCCTTTAGCTCCAGCAGTCAGCAAGAACTGCCCCATTGACGCAGCTAATCCCATGCCTACAGTTGCAACATCTGGCTTGATGTACTGCATCGTGTCAAAGATTGCCATGCCTGCTGTTACCGAGCCACCAGGCGAGTTAATGTACAGATAGATGTCCTTATCAGGATCTTCCGCAGCCAATAGGAGGAGCTGAGCACAAATAATGTTTGCGTTTTCGTCCTTAACCTGATCGCCGAGCCAGATGATGCGCTCTTTGAGGAGACGGTTATAAATTGAATCGCCTAATCCGAGGCCATTTGCGCTGCCTCCGGCGAGCTGTGGCGTGGTAGTCACGTATTCTCCTTCGTTGTGGCATTAAAACCAAAATTGTTTCCGTAAGACCTCAACACGATCTTACGTATTTCCATATATGAGAGTACCCTGCTTTTGCCTTATTTTCCAATATGCGTTCGCTAGTGGCGTGGGCGGACAGGTGTCCCTCAAACTGGGTAATAACGCAAACCTCGGCGATATAGATCCCGGTTTGCGCAATTGCCGCGTTTCTCAACCGCGAACCGTTACCCTAAAGAAAAAGGGACCACACCGCACAGGTATGGTCCCTTTTACGTTAAGTATCAGGCAAGAGCCATAATGGTCTTACGTGCCTTACCAGCCTTTTCAGCTTCGAGTACGCGTGCCTTTTCAGCGTCATCTGCAGCCTCAAGGTAAGCAATAACTTCGTCTACCTTGTGAGCGGATGGGTCAAACTCGCCAGCAGCTTCAGTTGCTTCTGCTTTCTTTTCAGCCTTCTTAGCCTTTGGTGCCACAACCTTCACCTTCTTCTCCTGAGCGGAGAAGTCTGGAACAGTTTCGCCTTCTGGGGCTTCGCCGAGGATCTCGGTTACGTCAACGACGGTACCGTTTTCATCCTCTACCTTTGCGAGGCGCAGAGCTGCGATGAGACCCTTGTTGCGTGCGATCTCACCAGCAAATGCACCGATTTGGTTGGTCTGAGCAGCAGCTTGGATGAACTGGTTCGGATCCATGCCGTACATCTGCGCCTGAGAGACGAGGAACTCGATGAGTTCGTCCTGAGCCACATCAACGTTGAACGCCTTGGCGTATGCGTCAAGAAGAATCTGGGTACGAAGTGCTTCTTCGATCTCGCCACGGATTTCTGCACCGTGAGCGTCGTCTGCTTCTTTACCTTCGCGCTCGAGGTGGTTCTTTACTTCTTCTTCAATCACTGATTCTGGAAGTGGGAACTCAACTGCGGCAAGAAGTGCTTCGGAAAGCTTCTGGGTTCCTTCAGCAACTGCATCGTTACCCTTGTTCTTTGCGGCGGTCTTGCGGAGGTCTTCCTTGAGTTCATCGATAGTGTCGAACTCGGAAGCGAGCTGTGCAAAATCATCGTCTGCTTCTGGGAGCTCGGATTCCTTCACAGAGTGAACGGTGATCTTGACGTTCGCATCTTCACCTTCATGAGCGCCGCCCATGAGCTCAGCAGTGAATTCGACTTCGTCGCCTGCCTTAGCACCGGTAAGTGCTTCGTCTTGGCCTTGAAGCATGTTGCCGTCACCGATCTTGTAAGAAACACCGGAGACGTCATCAATCTCTTCACCATCGATTGTGGCAACCATGTCAATGTTGACGTAATCACCCTTAGCAGCTGCACGATCAACCGAGGTAAGGGTTGCGAAACGCTCACGGAGGGAGTCGAGCTCGGCGGCGACGTCGTCGTCAGAAACTGCAACGGAGGAAACCTTAACGGTCATGGATGCTGGGTCTGGGAGGATGATCTCTGGACGAACATCAACTTCGACGGTGAACTTCAGGGCGGTGGTGTCATCCTTGCCCTTCATTTCTGGAACTTCGTCAATAGCGATTTCTGGGCGCGCCATTGGGAAGATGTCAGCTTCTGCAACAGCTTGCTGGTAGAACTTGTCCATGCTGTCATTGATTGCTTGCTCAATGATGTAGCCCTTGCCGATCTTCGCTTCGAGGATGCGACGTGGGGCGTGACCTGGACGGAAGCCTGGGATGTTGACCTGCTTGGCGAGAGTCTTCGCGGCTTTCTCGTAGTCTGGACCGAATTCTTCGGCGGTCACTTCGACGGTTAGCTTGGCGCGGGTCTCGCTGAGGTACTCAACGGAATTCTTCACTGGGATTTCTCCACTCACGTATTCGGGGGCCGTGGCCCGTTGGGTTCGCCGTTTGGGTGGCGAACGTCTGTCAGAGGCGCAGAGCTTGTTTTCTAGCTGTGACGTAACGACGCCGATCTGGCACGTTGCGTTTGCGCATACTGTTCCATCATAAAACATGTAAGGGCTAAGGTCTGCATTATCGCGCAATGAAGGTAAACACAACTGCCGCTTCTCCAACATTGACGTATTCATTGATACGGATACGTGCCATCGAAGAATTACCCTATCGTTACGTGACTTTAATTACTCAAAGGATTTTCCGTTGGACTATCCTCAGTGAGCAATCATTGCTAGCGTAGAAACTACTTATTCTTCAACGATCGGACGTCCGCTATGCACATAGCCTACGGAACCTATAAACAAAAGTTGCCGTCCATAGGCTATGTCGCTGTGCTAGGATTGCTCGTCGTCGCATTGCCGTTAAGCAGTTTGGCTTTTGCCTCGCAGGATACCTCCATCCAGGAATTACACGAAGATGCTCCGGATACTTTGATCACCGGCGGGTCTACTCCTGAATTACGAAAGCATCCGGAATCAAGCGAGGCACCGATCTATACTCCGTCATCTGATGTGCAACCAGAGGATGGTCCACCGCCCGACGCTCTGCTCGCGGATAGTAATGAGCACTCCCCTCCAGCAATATTAAGTACTGAACCAAATACAGATACACCTACTCTCCGACTACGCAACGCACAAGCAGCTTCATCATTTTCCTGTTCTGTTGATGCTGTTTATGCCATGGACAATAGCAGCAACATCTTTGGCAATGGCGCCAACACTTTGCTTCCCGATAACCCTTTTAGTCCCCAAGAACTCGTTCCGAGCAAATATCCAAATTATCGCGATGTCGTGACAGATGGTCTAGCAATAAGCCACGAGGGTTCCACTGCTTTTGCTTTCGCAATGGAAATTCGTACATGGGGCAGCCCACGCAATTTTTACTTCCACCCGAAAAAATTCTCCCAAGGCGTGTGGACCAATATCGAAGTGACAGATCCTGAAATTTTTTGGCCGCAACATTGGAACGTCACCACCGGTGCTATCGATCCAGTAACCGGAGATTATTATTTGGGTGGCTTTGACGGAAAGAAATTCAAGTTATATCGGATCTCCGAGAATCCCGGAAATAACGGGAAGCACGATATCAATTACGTCGGAGAAATAAATGTTCCAGACGCGAGCGAAAGAGGCGGAATCGCGTTTGATTCTCTCGGTAACCTACACCTTGCAAGTTCGTCTAATATCTACACTATTTCTCACATCAACCTTGCCCAGGCAGCATTAACAAATCCGGAAGTTTCTGCTACTTCATTGACTGCCCAAGGTACCGGCATCACATACGGAAGAGACGGTCGTCTTTTCGTGGTAGAGCCTTCTACGGTTACTTCCTACGACCCGTTTACTTTTGACTCTGCAGCTACAGAAATTACTGGTTCGAATCTTGTCTCCGTCTCCAGCTGTGGTTTTCCACCGATGCTGACGTTAACAAAGAATATCGTGGAACGAAAGAATCCGACTGATCAATTTTCGTTGACGATAATGCGCGATTCAACGGTGCTGGCATCTGCGGAAACTACTGGAGAGACTACTGGTTTGCAAGAAGCGCAGACCCCATTAACGAATGTGTTGTCTACGAAAACCTACAAGGTTTCAGAAACTGCTACTCACGGCGCAAACCTTGAGGACTATGACACAACATTGGAGTGTTCTTATGTTGATAATGAAGGCGGTTTACAGGTAATCATCCCGCAAGACGCTTCTAGCAATAGCACAGCGACAGTTACTCATTCAATCACGCTGCCGGTAGCAGATAACTTCAGTTCTCATACTCGGATTTCTTGCCAGTACACAAATACTAAAAAGCGGGAACCTAGTTTTCTTTCACTAAGTAAAACAATTCGGGGAGATGGAAGTCCTCAAGGTTGGACATTAGACGCTGAAATAGATACCACTAGTAATCCGCTAGGAGGCACTGTCACTTTGACTGGGAATACATGTTCCGGGGTGACTGATGAGCAAGGAATAATGTCAGGTACACCTTGCACCATTACCCTCAATAGTGATAACCCAACTGAAGTTATTATTTCGGAAACACCCGGCCCGCAAACATTGCCGACGTGGAAAAACGTCGGCTTAACATGCCAACGCACTGACGGTGGTGCTGAAGCAGTAAAACTAAGCCATGTTGATGGTGCATTACATGGCACACTCACGGTTTTACCTGGCCAAGCCTATTCTTGCCAATTCGTGAATGAGAATCAGGTTGGCACAATAACCTGGGAATTACATGACGCCGATAATGACTTACCGCTAACTGATTCAGTATGGACTATCGAACGGGAAACCTCACCAGACGTATGGGAAACCGCAACATTGCCGTCGCACAACGATGTTGCGCTAAATGATATTACTGATTGCGTCTCAGATCCTTGCCCAAGTAACTCGCTGGACCAGAATCCTCAACCAGGTTTGTTAACACTATCTGATCTTGCGTTTGGGAAATATCGACTTGTGCAAAGCCTTTCACCACCCGGATACATACTCGCATCATCAATCGAGTTCGCTATTGACTCGACGTTCCCACTTGCGACTCCGCTGAAATTTACAAATGCGAAAGCTACTGTTCCACGAATTCCGTTTACTGGCGGTACTGGAGCTGACCTGTTCATTTTTATAGGTTCCGGATTACTTATTGTTGCACTGAGTATCCAGCTGTTGACGTTGAAAAAACGCCCGCGCACTAACTAATACGGGGCAGTCCTCTGCTAGATTTCTACACCCTATCAATATTCGTAAGCTAGAAGCTGGAACGATGACTCCCCGGTTTGCCGAACGACCAAACAGGCAAACCTGGCATTGATGTTACTAAGTTGTATTTACCGTATGCCCATCTCAAATCTTGATCTGACAACGTCAGATGGATGGAACAATTTACCTACTACTCCCACGGCAGACGTTTGCGACACTAGGACGCTAGACCCCGGGAACAACACCCCAGCCACTTTCAGAACTGAAAAAGCTCTGGTATTGGAACTACAGCCCAGGCTAACCAGGTTGAATACACGATCGCTGCCACTATCCCGGATATTGCCGATGATGATTCTTACACACCCTTCACCAGCACTTTGACGAACATGACGGCACTAAAGGTTGCTCACGGTAAGAAGTTAGTCATGAAGATTCAAGCCAATGTTGATGGCGCCTACAATAAGACACTTAAAGGCGTGAAATTCGAAAAATTTAATGCTGATATCCCGTTTCCTATAGTGGCCTGTATGGCCTGTCCTTGGAACATGCACGATTGACAGCTGCTTAGGGCGGTCTAGGCACACAACTGCCCCCCCCACAATGAGCGGGCTAATTTTGAAGATCATAAATAAAACGTAAAATAAAACCCGAGATTCGCTTGAGAGCGAATCTCGGGTTTTGTTGGTCGGGATAGCGGGATTTGAACCCACGACCTTCCGCTCCCAAAGCGGACGCGCTACCAACCTGCGCTATATCCCGTCGCTCTAAAAACTTTAAAGGACTTTTTAATAAATTTCTAATCTGAGACGATCTTGAGGTTCAGATCACGTTTAGGATATCTATTTTGCACACAGCGGCTTCACTTGCTACACTCAATAAGTCAGTTTCGACTGGCAAAGCGAGTGTAGCTTAATGGTAAAGCCTCTGCCTTCCAAGCAGATGACGCGAGTTCGATTCTCGTCACTCGCTCTTTTCATACTCACTTCACCTTCAATAAGTTAATTGAACTCACCCCACATCGCGCACAATCCCAATTAAACACAAAGTGTCTTAAATCACACAGAAGATAAAAGCTTCCTGAGCGAAGTCTGGGAATTTCCTGAAAGCTCAGAGATTTAATGGCGTGTCGCGTTACCGGTCCATTCACCAAACAAGCTATATTGTGCGCTAGCTCGCAGAGCAAATTGATTATTATGTAGCGAGCCGTGGAATATACGACTACAGTTTTAGTCGAAACACTTAACCATTCGCTCAATCAGCAAACTGATTGACAGGAAACATTTAGGAGAATCTAAATGAAGAACTTTAAGAAGGGTGCAGCATTTGGCGTTGCATTCGCAGTAGCAGGTCTTGGTCTCGCAGCTCCGGCTTTCGCAGCCGACTCCGATTCAAATCTTTCACCGTTAGAGCAGGCTAAGCATGACTCAAACGAATACTGCTCAATCGAGCACTGGGATGTCAATAAATGCAAGAAAGCAGATACAGACTTGAAAGACGCGCTTCGTAGCGAAGCTTTCAAGGAGCGTCTTGAAAAATACCGCAATGACGAAAACGTTCAGGAAGCCACCAAGAGTCTTCGCGCTGGAATCAACGGCGACGAGTCCCTCAAGTCCCGTCTCGACCAGTACAAGAAAGATGCAAATGTTCAGGACGCAACAGAGAATCTCCGCCTAGGCATCGAAGGCAAGGAAACCCTCAAGTCCCGTCTTGACGCATTAAAGAAGGATCCAAACGTCCAGGACGCAACTGAGAACCTCAGTCTTGGCATCGAAGGCAAGGAAACCCTCAAGTCTCGCCTCGACCGCTACAAGAAGGATCCAAACGTACTCGAAGCCACCAAGGATCTCCGCCGTGGCATCAAGGGAGAAGAGACCCTCAAGTCTCGCCTCGACCGCTACAAGAAGGATCCAAACGTACTCGAAGCCACTGAAGGTCTTGCTGATTACCTCAAGGACGGTTCTGCAAAGACCGATCCAAAGAGCGAAACTACTCCAGCCATGAAGCTCACCCCAGCCAAGAAGGCTGAAGAAGCTAAGAAGGGTGAACTTGCTAAGACTGGTGTTGCAGTAGGCGCTCTCGCTGGCATCGCAGCTCTCTCCACCCTCGGTGGTGCAGCAACTCTTCGTCGTCGCAACCACTGATTTAAGCTAGATAGAATGTAATAGCACATATCTATCTGACTTCAAAAAACTAAGGTGTGGCCCGCAGGATTTCCTGCGGGCCACACCTCTATGTTCTACCACTTAACGAGATTCTTTGAACTCCACGTGCTTGCGCACAACTGGATCATACTTCTTGAGTACCATGCGGTCTGGAGTATTGCGACGATTCTTCTTCGTCACATACGTAAAGCCAGTACCTGCCGTGGACACAAGCTTAATGATTGGACGGACATCCGCAGCCTTAGCCATTTTCTACCTCACAACTCTCCGCGCCGAATCAAATCAGCAGCAACAGCATCGATCCCTTTTGAATCGATTGTCTTGATTCCCTTTGCACTCACAGTCAGAGTAATCGTGCGCTTGAGTGAGGGAACATAATACCGTTTATTTTGCAGGTTCGGGTTGAATCGACGGCTCGTACGCTTATGCGAATGAGACACCGTCTTGCCAAACTGCGGTTTACGGCCAGTCACTTGACAATATGTGGCCATTACCCTTGCCTTCCTTTGAATTTTGGATTGAGCTTATTGATGACATAAACCCGTCCCCGACGGCGAACTACTTTTGAACCCGGCTGGTTCTTTAAGCTATGCAATGATGCACGAACTTTCATGACCGTCTCTCCTTACCAAGATGATTTAGTGACACCAGGCAAGAGACCTTCATGTGCCATTTTCCGGAATCGAACACGCGACAGCCCAAATTTTCCAACGAATCCGCGCGGCCGCCCGTCTACAACATCTCGGTTACGCAATCGCGTGGGCGATGCATCCCGTGGCAATGCATGAAGCTGTCGCATCGCTTCATCCCGTTCACTCGCCGATAAATTGACGTCTACTGACATTTTCTTCAACTGTGCGCGACGCTCGGCATATTTTGCCACTATTTCTCGTCTACGCTGGTCGGCTACGATTTTCGATCGTTTTGCCACTCACATCACCTCTTGAGAATTGTTCTCATCTAATTACTCTGCCATAATAGAGAATAGTTCTCATTAAGGCAAGTGCACTGATCGAAAGGACACTATGACTACGCGCACGCTCCACGTCATTTCCAGCACCAACCAGTTACTGACGGATCTGCTTAGCTTGGCTTTAAACGCGAATCCTGACAACACATGGCAAACACAAGTGATTTTTGGCGACGACGTAGCCCCGCAAATCGGAACTGCCCTATTCACATCTGTTTCCGGGAAGACCTTCCGCACTGAACTCACTGGAACGTGCATCACGTGCGCAATCCGCGTAGCAATGACTACTTTTGTAGACAGTCTTAATACACCTGAAACGTTCTTGTTCTTGCCTGCCGGAATTGAACTCGCACACCTATGCCCCGGATTGCACAACGACCTAGCAGAACGGCATATCATCCTGGGTGCAGTCATGCACAGCATTGACGCGACGAACGCTCCTGCTGAACTCTTAACACACATGCCCCTCAGCGATCATGGATCTAACTTAACCCCAGATGATGAACGCTGCTTAGCTGAAATACACGCACTCAATCTTGGTTATGCAGACCTTATTTTGCTCACCGGAGATCATGATAGTGCAGGTGGCGAGCTAGTCGAGCATCTACGCGCCCACGATACGTTGCTTGCCGACCCGTTCGAAGACAATATCCTTGCCATAGCTCGATCACTCGTTCATAGTCCAGAAGATGCCCTAGAACGTATCCATCCAGCCACGATTCAGGCCTGGGGCGGACCCGACGGGCACGGGACGTGGACACTGGATCTCACGTCTCAGCGGGCATTCCATCCAGATCGTCTATTCGGTTTTGCAGAACAGCTGGGCGAATACGGAGTATGTGCACGCGGTTGTTTCTGGCTGGCATCACGGCCAACAACGATCTGTTCATGGGACGCCCTCGGCGGCTCTGTAGCCATATCGTCCGCCGGTTCATGGGATACACCTGCCGATGCGCAGACACATATTGTCATTGTGGGAATCGGAGATAACACAACAAGAGATGCTATCTCCCAAGCCTTTTCTCAGGCTCTCGCAACAGACGAGGACATGTTGTTCGCTGAGGCAGACGACGGACTAGATCAGTGGCTAGGCACCAACGTTATTGAAGGGTAATTGCTAAACCCACAGCAATGCCGACGATGATAGCTTCCCAATACCAATACATTTTTACCAGCGCAGCAAATTCTCGCACTACCGCCGTCGGCAATGCGAGAACAGACGTGCGGGCCCCGAATGTCGCCCACGGCAAACTCATCCGCCGGGCCAGTAAACCGGCTCGAATCATGTGATAGTCACTGCTGACGATTCCGACCTTGGCGCTCGGACCGAAAACCCGGTCTATGATCGGAGCGCTAAAGGATATGTTCTCGTTCGTCGTCGTCGAGCGATCTTCCTGGAGAACAGTGAAGGTATCTGGTGCCTGTTGTCCAATGTAACGGCTCATCGCCTCAGCTTCCGAAATCACTTCGTCAGCGCCTTTACCACCTGAGCACAACACCGTGCGTGCACCGCTTGTACGAGCAACCGCAATTCCAGCGTCTAAGCGACGAGCCAGCGACGGTGTCACCTTAGTGCCAAGCAAGCCAGCTCCCAGGACAACGACGACATCTAGTGGCCCATCGGGACGACGTCGTCCGCGATGAACCACCATAAAAAGAAAAACAAGAAACTCAAGGAGCACAACCCCTACCCCGGCCGCATAAGCCCAAGCGATACCACCAGCCCGTAGCCCATGAATGATACTTGCTAACCATGAAGCTACTATGCCAGCAACGATGAACCTTGCCGCCCACTTTCGATAGCGCGGTGAACGCAATCGCTCAAGCCCAAACAACACCAGAGCAACTGCACTGCTCACACACAGCAGTTCCAACACATAAGCCATTCTTCATCACCCCTTGCACCCGCTAACATTACAACTCATAAAAATATGTGTTCATATATCCTAGCCGACGCAAGCAGCGGGACTGCGTTCAAAAGAACACAGTCCCGCTGGTGGCATAAAACGTGATAGTCAGATGGTGACTACTTCTGCGATAGCTCTACAACTGCTTTGGCCACTCGCTCATGCGCGTCCCAAATCTCTTGTGGGAGATGATCGAACTGTTCGAGATGCTCACGGCGTGCTTGCAACTCACGAACCCAGAGTTCCGGATCGATGCGCAAGATTTCCGCAAGGTCTTCGCGAGAACCAGTAAAACCGTCAAGGTTAAGCTCGTCGATGGTTGGCACAATACCAACTGGTGTTTGAGTTCCCTTCACACGACCGTCTTTAAGTTCCAGTAGCCATAGGAGCGCACGAAGGTTATCGCGGTATCCAGGCCACAGGAAATGGCCGTCTTCTGGATCGCGTTGGAACCAATTCACGTGAGCAAAGATTGGAGTATCCTTTGCTTCGCCGATGATCTTCATCCAGTGAGCCGCATAATCGCCTTCTGGGTAAGACATAAATGGACGCATAGACATTGGATCATAGCGCAAAACGCCTTCTTTACCTTCAGCCGCGAAGGTAGCTTGAACGCCCATGGTTAAACCGTCGTAGACGCCTTCAGCAATATCGGTAATTGCACGAATAAGTGGCTCGCGATCAGCTACACGACCGCCAAAGATAATGGCATCAATCGGAACGCCTGATGGTACATCATAATCTGGAGCAACGTTTGGCACGTTCGACAGTGTTGTGGTGAAACGGGAGTTAGGATGTGCCCATTCGTCACCCTTAGCCTCAGAGCGTTGACGTTCAGCGGGACGATCCGCGATTGGTTCGCCCTTCCAATCAAGCCAGCCAGCAACGTCTTCTGGATATTCTGGGGTCTTGCCTTCCCACCACAGTTCTTCCGTTTGTGGATTGTAGGCCACGTTCGTAAAGAGGGTGCGAGTTCCAGGAGCCAATGATTCCATTGCAGTTGGGTTGGTGTCCCAGTTGGTATCCTTAGCCACGCCAAATGCGCCGAACTCTGGATTCATTCCGTAGAGGCGACCATCCTTTGGATCCACGCGGAGCCAAACGATATCGTCGCCATAGAAGAATACTTCGTAGCGATCGCCGAGTGCTTCTGGTGGAAGCATCATAGCTAGATTGGTCTTACCGGATGCCGACGGGAAGCCGCCGCAAACGTAGTAGGTCCGATCTTCTTGCTTATCCTTAATACCGATAAGCATGAATTGTTCACCGAGGAATTCACCGGAGAACCAGCCATCGAATGATCCTTGGCGCAAGCCGTGAGCGATTTTACCCAACAGTGCATTGCCGCCGTAGGAAGATCCGTAGTGCAAGATTGTGCGCTCGTCAGCAACGGTCGCAAACAGTCGCTGATCGTCATCGGTGCCTTGACCGAGATTTTCCAAATCACCAGTGACGTGGACAGCCCGGACAAACATCGATGGGTCTTCTAAGTCATTGAGATATTCAACGCCGACGCGAGCCATCCGAATCATGTGGATCGCAACCGTACGGTTGTCAGTTAATTCAACTCCGAGAGCATATTTTGCAAGTGGCGAACCAACTGGGGCCATCAAGTAAGGAACCACGTACATGGTCTTGCCGCGTGATGCGCCGCGCATATGCTCGATTTGAGTTTTAGTTACTTCACTAGCGTCACGCCAGTTGTTGTAGACACCAGCATCGGTTGGACGATGAGTAGCGACGACGGTACGCTCTTCGGACCGAGCTGTGTCCTTGTAATAGGAACGGGAGTAATAACGGTCTTCACCGGCTGGGAAGATCTCTCCCGCAGCTAACGCTTCGTTTACTATACGTTCATCATCAGAAGCGCTAATCACCTCAATATTATCTGGCTGGGTGATGTCAGCCCAATACGCAACGTATTCTTCAACGGCTGAATTTTTCAGGCCCGCAGCCTGGAGGATTTCCGAAACAGTCATCTGTTTCCCCTTTCATTAGCGGATAAACGCAAATTATTCGTCACACTCGAACATTTTTATTTGCGCTTGTTGAACAGCTTATCCTATTGCGGGTCATTAATACAGGACCAAAGAAACAGATAGACTACTCGTACCGATATACGCGAGAGGATACCCATGAAAAACCAACACCAATCACGCCCCTACGTGCCCGACTACGATTGGCTCTGGACCCAGCCCCCAAGCTATACGCGGACACTTCGAGCCATCATCTCGCACTCTGATGCTGCCGTGCTACGCACCGCATTCACATCTTTCATCCGCTCCCTACAACATGATGAGAACGGTGTAGCCGGGCGTGGCGGATGGGCAATATACCCCAACGTCAGCGAATCTGAGCCACACGCCGTCGTCGCTGATATTGTTTCCGGTGGCGAAGACGTAGCCGACGCGATCTGCGACGGCGCAGACGAACTCTTCGAAAAACTCACTGCAACGCCGGGAATAAAAATTCAGTGGCGCCAGCTTGACACCGGCGCCACCAAATCTGACTAACGGAGACTAATCGTTGCGGCGTACCCGCGCCGATAAAATCCGGTGCTGGATCGGAATCGTTACTGCCACCGCAGCGAACGTCAACCCGATACCCAAACCGACCATCGTCAACAACGCAACCATGTTTTCCCACTTCACCAATGCCGGATGCGTTAGCGAAGGCACAAATGACAGCCCAACCACGATCACCAACACAGCAAGCAACGGATACATCACCTGAATAAACCGGGCGCGAATGAGCGTCGAGACGGGCGTGCCAACATACACCAGCGCACGGGTTTCATCACTGCGGTCAAAAACATCAGAGACTTGGTGAATCATCGTCGATACCGCACCGATAATCAAGGCAAAAGCAAACGCAATCAGAACGCCTTGCGGGATATCGTGAGCCACCAATTCCACATACGAATGCGCCTGATCATCAACCGATGCATCTAACGAAACAATGGTCATTGTGGAAACCAATGTTGCTACCGCGCCCATGAGTGCCACCGCACTGATATTGCGCCACGCCGCCCGCGAATGCGAAACCACCCGGCGAATACCGATTAACCGTGCCGGCGAACCAGTGAAAACTAGTGGTCGCATCGTCAGCTGAATAAACAGCGGGCCGGCCAAGGCCAAACCGCCAAAGAAGATCACCACGGCGAGACCGATAGAAAGAACTTGACCGACATCAACCGAGCTTGGTGAGAAGGTTGCTGTCATATACAACAATAGAGCCAACGCCACGCCTAAAACAGCTAAACGCCACATTTTCACATTCGTTGGGATAACGCGATGTGCAACTCCCAGTGGCGAAATGGTTACCCGCTGCAGGCCAACAACCGTTGAAATACTAGCAATAAACAACATAAGACCATAAGCTGCCAACAGCATCCACCAGGGAAGCAACATATGTCCCGTACTAATCGGCAACGTGCCAAAGGTGAGCTGAGACCAAGCCGGCAAAGTTGCCAAGTAAACAGCCAAACCTGCTACATAGCCAATCGTCGCCTGCAAAACACTTTCCACAATCGACATCACCAAGACTTGGCTGGCACTCATGCCCATCAGGCGTAGCGATGCTAGGCGGCGTTCCCGGCCACCAGCACCTAACCGAGCGGCACCTGAACCGAGCGATAACAGCGGGATCGTCAGCAATGCCAACGCGATAACAGAAAATGCTGCGTAGACTTCGCCAATCGACTCATAGCGCACATCGCTATGGAACGCCGTCGCAACAGCCTGGTTGATCGCTCCAACACGTGATTGGAACATGAAGACGCCACCCAACGTGGTCAATGTCAGCCATGATGACACCGCAAACGCAAGAACCGCAAACACATCCAAAATACCGCTGCCAGTGCGCGCGCCTAATCGGGCACGCGTCAGCATCGCAGCTAAAGACAGCGACTTCATCGTGACACCGCCCCGTCATAGTGAATCAAACCGTCACGGATTTCCACCAAACGCTGGCACCACGAGGCCACCTGGGTATCGTGGGTGATAACCACCAAGGTCGTGCCGTTCATTTTTGCGGTAGCGGTCAACAACTGCATCACTTCATGACCGGTTGCCTGATCGAGTGCGCCCGTTGGTTCGTCAGCAAATAGAATCGCCGGATCGTGAACAAGTGCGCGCGCAATAGCCACGCGCTGTGCCTGACCGCCAGACATCTCCCCTGGGCGTTTAGCAGCTTGCGACCGCACCCCGAGCCGTTCCAACCACGTTTCCGCGGTTTTTAACGCCTTGCGCCGGGAGACTCCAGTAAGCAACAGCGGGAAAGCCACATTCTCGCGAGCCGTCAACTCCGGCACTAGCTGTCCATCTTGGAACACGAAACCGAGTTTCGAGCGTCGCAGTTCCGAGCGCTTAGCATCTGACATCGACGAGATCGACAGTTCCCCGAGTTCCACCTGGCCTTCATCTGGCTGCAAAATACCCGACAGCACGTGAAGCAGTGTTGATTTTCCGGAACCAGACGGGCCCATAATAGCCACCTGCTCGCCGTGCTTGATATCAATATCGACGCCCGCCAACGCGTGGACGTCACCGTATGTTTTCATTAAACCGCGACCGCGGAGATTCATTTCGTTCATGGTTCCTATTTTCCCGGCTGACGGTAGCGAGCACCATGGTGCTACCTCCCATTTTTGAGGTAGAGCTAGCCCTACCATTCGCTTCTGCGGCGGTTGAGCCAGCTTCCACCCGCTAATATTACTAGTATGAGTTTTCTTCGCCGGCTATTTTCTATGCGTTCGACGTCGTACGCCCAGGAAATCGCACACCTAACCGAATCGCGCCGCGAAATCGTCAAAGCGTTCGAAATAGAACGCCGCCGAATCGAGCGCGACCTGCACGACGGTGCCCAACAATACCTTGTTGCTACCGGAATGGCGCTCGGCGAACTCGAACTCATTGTCACACTGGCCGGCGATTTGCCTGCCGAACTGGCTGATCTGCCAGAGATAATAGCTCGCGCAAAAACCGCTAACCAGCAAGGATTGGCAGCTTTGCGGGCAACGGTCAACAATGTTCACCCTAAGCTACTGTCTGACATGGGATTAGCAGCTGCCGTACGCGATATTGCTGAACGCAGTGAGCTGCCGGTGCGCGTCGTCGTCCCCCATATGCTCCCGGATCTGCCCGAAGGCGTAGTTGCTACGGCCTACTTCTTGGTGGCTGAAGCACTCACGAACACTGCAAAATATGCACCAAACGCTGAGGCTACGGTTATGCTTGCTGCCGACGAATACCTGCACGTATCGGTCGTTGATACCGGGCCAGGTGGAGCACAGCTAAGTAGCGGGCACGGGCTTGCCGGAATGCGCGAACGGCTCGCCGCATTCGGTGGAACACTCGACGTCGTATCCCCTGCCGGCGGCCCCACGAAAATAACCGGAAAAATCCCGCTACTCTTACGCACCGGCGAATCAAGTATCGTTCTACACTCAGGAGAAAACCAGTGACCCGCACAATTTTTATTGCCGACGATGCCGCCCTGATGCGTGCCGGACTTTCCGGTATTTTGCAGCGCGTGGGTTATGAGATTGTTGGCGAGGCTAGTTCTGCCCCCGAACTTGTGTCCGGGGTGCGGAAGATTATCGACGACGGCGGGCAGATCGACGTCGTTCTTACTGATGTGCGCATGCCGCCGACGATGACTGATGATGGCCTACGTGCCGCCGACGAACTGCGCTGTATCTATCCCAACCTGGCTGTGATGGTGTTATCGCAATATGTTGCACCCGCCTATGCTCAATCGTTGTTTGGCTCGGCGCACGGAATGGCCCGCGGTGGGATCGGATATTTACTCAAAGAGCGCGTCTCTCAAGTGGCCGACTTCGTCACCTCGCTGGATATGGTTGCTGGCGGAGGCGTCGTCGTCGATCCAGAAGTTGCTGCTGGGCTCATCCGTGGCCGGTCTACCGCGCTCGCGGCGCTCACGCCCCGCGAGCGCGAAGTCCTTGAGCTTATGGCGCGCGGACTGTCCAATGCGCAGATCCAGGCGGACTTGTTTTTATCCGCGGCAGCCGTATCCAAACACGTGGCAAATATTTTCAGTAAACTCGGGCTGGCGCCGGGCGAAGAAAACCGCCGGGTGCGCGCGGTGCTGACCTATCTAACCGAAACAGGCGGAACGGGCGCCGCGTCACGGTGACTCTTACAAGGTGACGTGACTGAGCGTGACTCGAGGTGTCTTCCTCAAGGTGACGAACGGGGCGCGAATGTGTATAGTTAAGTCGTTGGCTTTCGCCACTGCGGGCGTAGTTCATCGGTAGAATGGCAGCTTCCCAAGCTGCAGAGGCGGGTTCGATTCCCGTCGCCCGCTCCACTAGACGCTTGATAATGATAAAACGGTGTTGGCGTGTATGCCCCAAAGGGGTCAAGAAAATCCTTTGTGCTAGCGGGTGTATAGTGCGTCGCGCAAATTCTGCGAGAATACTGTCAGATCATGGTCTGCAAATAGCTACTCGAAACCTACTCGAAACAATAATGACAGAGTAGATTTCGAGTAGAACACTCATGAAACCGCTATAACAAGCCACTTCCTTCCATCAAAACAACCTACTCGAAATATTTGGCGAAAAATTTAGAGTAAAGCGCTCATCGCCTTTCTAAGCGCATCAATAATCGCACCAGGACGTAGCGGGAACATCTCGCATGCATCCTGGATGAGAATCTCATCGCAGTACTCACCCGTGCCAAGAGTGTCGATCGTGAACGCAACCGGGTCGGCCTTCCCATAGGAACATAAAAATCAACGGTTGTTAAGATCGGGCTTTCAGCAGCTACTCCATCACGCTATCCCCGGAGCTACACCCGATTAATCACTCGTGCACGTAGCACGCGTCTAGCCACTGCCACGTCTCTCGATAGACAAGATCAGCACCAAGCGGTTTGTTCCGTCACGAACCATACGACGTCCTCCAGTACAGTAGACAGTGATGAATAAAGGTAGGTAGATATGGGAAAGGTAGTTGTAGTTTGAGAAGAAGAAGTTCCCTATACTCCCTCACAGATCTGGCAGGTCGTCACGGATTTAACGAACTGGCAATGGCGCAGCGATCTATCTGATTGCACGATCATTGGTGAACACATATTTAGCGAGACTCCGAAAAAGGGAAATCCCCTAAGGTTTCGCATAACCCGACTCGAAGAACCCTATATCTGGGAATTCCACATGGATTCACCAGCCTTGACTGGTACATGGCAGGGCGCCTTCGAAACAAAAGAAGATGGTGGCTGCCGAGTCAGATTCGTAGAGAGCGTACGCCTTCGAAACAGGCTAGTACCGAACTGGCTAGCGAGACGATTCCTCACTGCCTATCAAGCCCAATATTTCCGCGACCTACAAGCTGAACTGCAATCGCGTTACAACTAGAGCCACCTTTTGTCATCCGATATAACCTGTACTTTTCCCGGCAAACTTAGTTTTCCTTGAACATCGATAGCTACACCCCACAATAGAAAGCAACATCCTGCTACCATCTGCGCTTTAATCGGGTCAATAGGCTACCAACAACTGAGATCGTTGCTCGATGCCATCCGTTGAGCAAGTCCTAAAATGCCTTTTTGTCATTCGCTTCCGTGGACGCAAATCCTCCGTTGTAGATACGTTTTTACGTCGCGCTCACATTAAGATTATCTTGCCGATGCGCACGCACATCACACTACGATTCGGAAGCTTCGTAGCAAAGGTATGTCCAAAGTAGGCAGTTTACCATATCGGACAATTCCGTTTTAGAGCCCTTATTTTTTGTTCTCTCGCATTCTAAGGACGATTCCAATGACAAAACCTACCAGGGCAATACAGAACATGGTCAAGGCCGCTTGCCACGGGAAAATATCAAAAACAAAGTAACTAATCAGGAGCATTAAGACTGTTACGACAACCAACATCAATGCATCACGAAACCATACGTGACTATACGGCGAAAACATCATATTCTACTCCCAGTTCTATGAAGGGTTCCGCCAAGACGCACGGATTGAGTTTGTTCGATGATCTTTTCAATGGACTCACTTCGGCCAACCGGAACAACATCAGAACCATCTTCAAGCACAGTTCCTTGGATCACTTCCGCACTGTCATCGACTGCCATTGCAGGCGAAGCAGCAAACAACATTATTACTGCAGTTACCGCCGCTTTAATCCCTTGAATTTCTTAAACACTCCACCCCACCCCACCGTTTTCATTGTGTCCCACAACACTAACACGGACATACTTTAGTTTCAATTAATTACATTTTTTCAATGACTTAATTAGACCATTGAACAAGCACATCTGACTTGAAATACCCTGAGTCATACCAAACTTTTCAACTTCAAACTTGCCATTATCAGAAGAATTCTGCATTAACTGGGCATCTACCTGACTACGCTGATCGTTAAGCTCTGGGAAATAACACTCAATCTCAAAAGTACCTCCCGTAGGCAACTTGTCGACTTTCTTCGCTGAGTTAATTCTTGATCTTTTTACAATTGCACAGCAAACGAAGATTATCAAAGTCGCGGGTGCAGCCATATTCCCGCGGGAGAACATGGTGAACTTCCTGCACCGGCGCGTGACACCCACCTTCAAGGCAGCCCTCGCACAGCGGGTGGGCTGCGACGTAGGTAGCGCGGATCTTTTTCCGCCTCGACCCGTAACGCTTGTTAGCTTTCGGCTCCCTTTAGTAGGGCCGGTAACGTTTATCCTCAGCCTTGGCATGCGTTTGATAAAAACGCTCGTGAGATAGCTTAGGACAATCCTGATACAAATATGGAGACAGTGGTTTAACTGACATTGTTAGGGTTAAGGCTAAAATAATTCAAGGTCTTTTAGCGAAGCCAATCATCAGAAAGCGGATTAGCTGACATCTGTTGCTTGACATCGTCAAGCCCACGTTGGGCCTTTTCACGATCATGCCGCCAAAACATTTTCACCCCCTCGGACACAGCGCTAAAACCACTTCACCACGCGCTCCTCATAACCTGTACACCTGCTATAAGAATTTGGTGTTCAACAGTCCTAGAAAGCATATTTCCTTGAAATTATGTAACTGCCCCTATATACTAGTATGCATTACAAGCTACTATGTTAGGCAAGGAGGAATAATGTCTGAGTCACAGTTGCGCAAAGGCGCTATCGAATTAGTTGTACTTGGCTTGCTTGACTCTTCTGCATCCTATGGCGGCCAACTCCTCGAACGTCTCACCACAGAAGCAGGAGTGGTCGTGTCGTCTGGCACTCTATATCCACTACTTGCGCGGTTACGTAAAACGCAGCTAGTGAAAACATCGTGGGAAGAATCTCCCGTTGGCCCTCCTCGGAAACGTTATGAACTCACCTCTACCGGAACAAGGCGACTGAACGAGCTTAAAGAAGAGTGGGATCTATTGAATCAGGCAATTATCAAAACAACCAGAACAAAGGACGGCAATCGATGAAATGGTTTGGAAAAGACGAGGATGAAACCAAAAGATTTTTAGGACTTCCACTTTCGAAACTGTGGGAGGGGCAGGCAGACGCAATTCTTGACACGTTTGAACCAGAAAACCCTAATCTTTTTGTGCCTCGACACTACGGTCTAGGTTGGAGCCTCAATCTGGGCGCAGTCGCAGTCAAAGCCGGATGGATTCGTCCTGATGATTCCCTGCCCGATCTTTCCAACTTTATTCCCACCTCCGTGCGCCAATCTGTATCGCTGGCACAGATTGCAAGTGCCCTAGCAGTGATCGCCAGTGCAGCAAAGGTGGCACAACACGAGTCTGTGCCAACAAGCTGGACTCTAGGCGGACTTCCCAAAAAATTCTCTCGAGGTAGGAATGTTGCATTCGCGGCGCTTCTAACTACGGGCGCAGTAGCAACTCTTCCACGTCTTATTGCACGGCACGAAACGGAATCTCGTGTAGCCATAAGCCTCGGGCATCACGCAGATCTACTGGGTTTTGCCTCGATGGTCACAGTCGGGCTTATAGCTACTAATAGGAGCGCTACCCATCCAGGCCAGCGCCAATTTCTGCCTATAGCAGCCCCATTACTTGCAGCGGTAATCAGCGCGAGTATAAAACTCGCCTATCTCAAAGTAGCTCTTCGAAATATTGACAAGCAATTACAAGATAAAACCGGAAAGAAAGATTAAAACAATGAATCTCTTCGATTCCCTTTCAACACTTCCAAACTCCGCGCTTATCGCGCTTGGTATTGTGGCAGTCATTCAACTCTGCCTCATGATATGGGCGCTGGTGCGTTTGGCATCGGATAAACGCGAACAAGTCGTTGGAATATCTCGATTCGCATGGGCAATTATCATCTTACTAGGTCAACTCATTGGCCCTATCATTTTCTTGATTTGCCACATTAAGGAAACACGAGAGCTCGATCAACAACGTACCTTCCAACAATCTCTGGCAACTTCGGGTTCGAACCTCAGTAAAAATTCATCGACAGTTCTTGGCAATTTATACCGAAAGTAGCCAATCATGGAATGGGCGATCTCAACTACAGATCTCAATAAAACGTATGGCATAAACCGCGTACTCAGCGATGTGAATCTTAAAGTTCCTTACGGATCTATCTATGGTTTTATCGGAGCAAACGGGGCTGGAAAAACTACAACCATTCGGATTTTACTTGGTTTAGCTGCCGCTACAAGCGGAAAAGCACAGGTTTTAGGTACTGAGCGTGGCACACTTCCCCCTACGCCACTTCCAGGGGTCTCATACCTGCCCGATGTGCCTAATCTCAGTCCCTGGCTTAAAGCACGCGATGCGCTGATTACATTAGCTCGGCTAGATGGGATAAGTAGCGATATTGCTGCTGAACGGGCAAGCGACTTGCTCGATCTCGTTGGGCTGAAAAATGCACCTGGAAAAGTAGGGACTTTCTCTCGGGGAATGAAACAACGTCTAGGTATAGCTGCCGCACTCGTCAATGCGCCCAAACTCCTCATCTTGGATGAGCCAACCAGTGCTCTCGATCCGCTCGGCCGAGTTAATCTACTAGCTATCATGAGTGAATTAGCTGAGCACGTCACCGTCATGTTCTCTTCCCACATTCTTAGCGACGTGGAGAATATCTGTACTCATATAGGAATTCTTCACCATGGGAAACTCCTTTCGCAAGGCCCCTTGCCTAGCCTATTGGACGGGAGCCCAAGAACTAACGAACACTTAGAAATCACAGTATCACCAGCTAATAGCACGCGAGTTATCGAAGCTCTAAAGAGCATCGATTCACATATACAGGTGACAAAGAAAAATACCGGATTAGAGCAGCTATTTGACAATCTTGTGAAAGAGCAAGGAGGGCACCAATGATATCTGCTCGGATTATTCCAATTTGGCGTTATCACTTTACTTATCAGCTACGGTTTACCGGTACCTGGATCCTATTCTTCCTGATAACTTTCCTAGCTACGACACAGGGACTGATCACGGAACATGCACCCGAACTTTTGAAGACTCTCGCCGGTCCTGGGATGTCCGATATTCTCGCCACTTCCCTTCCAGAGCCATCTTGGCAAGAATCCTACGCCGGGTGGGTGAAGAATCTCGCGCAGATCGTATCCCTAGCGTTCATCGTCGTCAACGCCCTCTCTTGCGCTAGGCTCTCCTCTGGCGGTGATATTCCATTCATCCTGACCCGAAACGTGAGAAGATCCGATTACTTGGGCTGGGCAACTTTTACTGTATGGGTATTGACAGTTTTCCTCGCATTCCTCGGGGCAACTTTCATGTGGTTGGGTACCTTGCTTCTCTTTCCCGGGACCCCTTATCTTCCTATTTTGACGGCAACTCTCGTATGGGCACTCCAGATGATCATCATCTACGCATGCCAAGTTCTTGCTACCACATGGAAAAGCGGCGTCGGCTCTCCATTGATAGTAGGACTGGGAGTCTATTTCTTTATAGCTATTGCTGGCATGTGGGATAAAGCGGCAAACTATACCCCACTGGGTCTAGGAAAACTCACCGATCAACTGGCACAAAATGCTCCAGCCCCTCTATGGCTCTGGCCGATTCTCACCAGCGCACTTCTTATTGGACTTCTTACTAGTGCAGCAATCCATCGTTTCAACCGCATAGAACTGGGCTGACCACACGTAGCTGGCAGATTGTCATGCGAAAACGAACAACCTGTAACACCGCAGTACACGAGAAGTTGCTCAGAGAATTTCACTGTCACCTTAAACGCACCTGCACCGTACCACAACAGTGCTACTGTGACTCTAAGGTGTGTGCTCGACGCCGTCGAGTAGCATTCGGTTAATGCCTACGTAGTGTATTGAATAGTTAGGTGGAGTAATGAAACTTTCACAGATTCTTTTGTCTGGAATTTTTGTCACAGCGGGTTTTGATTCCGTCAAGAAGCCAGGTGGTCGCGTACAAATCACACAGGATTTCATGGCCGATCTTGGCATTGAGGTTAGCCACGAGAATGCTGAACTCATGGTTCGCGCAAACGGAGCTGTTATGGTTGGCGCCGGCGCGGCACTAGCTCTTGGCATTTTCCCGAAACTTTCCGCGCTCGGCCTTGTTGGTGCTCTTGTTCCGACGACGCTCGCCGGGCATCCTTTCTGGAAGTCTGCTCCGGAGGCAAAAGGTATGCAACAGATCCAGTTCTTTAAGAACCTCGCCGCAATCGGTGGTCTCGTTGGCGTACTTGAAGCCAAACAGAAGCACTGATTTCAGTTATAGCGTGATTATATGAGTAATAAAACAGTTGATGTCATTGTTATTGGCGCCGGCCCGGTAGGCGAAAATGTGGCGCAATATGCCCACGATGGCGGACTCTCCGTCCTCCTCGTTGATAAGGAACTGTTTGGGGGCGAATGTTCCTACTACGCATGTATTCCAAGCAAAGCCCTCCTGCGCCCCGTGGATCTAGCACATACAACAGATCACGTGCAGGGTGTCAGCGGCGCGAGTGTCAAGGCGCGCGACATGTTGGCTCGCCGTGACGAATGGGTGAGCGAATATGATGACAGCTCCCAAATAACCTGGGCACAAGACGCCGGCTTGGAAGTGGCACGCGGCCATGCACGTATCGTGGGAGAACGCCGGGTTGAAATCACGCCAGTAGATGGCGGCACAACCGCTAATGAGCCTCAAACCACCGAACCCTACACCGTCGAGGCACGCGTTGCAGTCGTTCTGGCCACCGGGTCAACGCCGGTCATTCCAAACATGTACCAAGGTGTGAATGCCTGGGGATCGCGTGATGCAACTGGAGTCGTTGAGGTCCCAGATCGTTTAGTTATTGTAGGCGGTGGCGTCGTCGCAGTAGAAGCCGCTACCTGGATGCAAGCATTAGGCACTAAGGTCACGATGCTTGTGCGCGGATCGTCACTCCTGGATCGCTCTGAACCTTTTGCTGGCCAATTCGTTAAGGAATCCCTTGAAAACCAGGGCATCACAGTCTTAACGAACGCTGAAGTGATAGCAGTTAAGCGCGATCCGGCATTGAACCCGAACCCAAAAATCGGGCATATTCACGGCGGAACCGTACACCTCGACGTCGTTACCCGTTCACATTCCGCAGATGGTGACACAGTGAAAACTCTCGATGCCGATGAGCTTCTTGTCGCAACAGGCCGGCGCCCGGCGGTGGCTAACGTCGGACTCGACACCGTTGGTCTTACCCCGGATGACGTGCGGAACGGAAACCTTCCTGAGTGGCTACATACCATTGGCGATGCCGGAACCGGCGCACCTCTCACCCACCAAGGCAAATATGAGGCGCGAGTGCTCGGCGCGAAACTCGCAGGCACACAAGAAACCGCACCAAATGTAGAGGTTCCTGTTCCACAGGTCGTGTTCACCGATCCGCAAGTCGCATCGGTTGGCCTGACAGAAGCTCAAGCACAAAAGCAGGGACACGAGGTACTCACCAGCGAAGTTGAGATCACATCCGCTGCCGGAGTTGAGCTGTTACGTGACGATGCGAACGGCAAAGCCAAGCTCGTCGTAGATGCGCACACCGGCGCGCTACTCGGTGCAACATTCGTCGGCCCGGATGTTGCCGAGCTTCTCCACGCAGCCACAGTTGCTATCGTCGGCGAATTGCCGGTGCGAGTTCTGCGCCATGCCGTGCCTGCGTATCCGACCGCATCCGAAATTTGGCTGCGATTGCTTGAGGAGTTCCCGGTAGAGCTGCGGTGAAGCCCAGTAGAACTGCAATGAGGCGGCTCAGAGCTATGAAGCTTTGAGCCGCCTCATCACATAACGCAAGTTAATAATTATTCAGAAACTACATCTTGGCGGTTGAGCCTGACGTGGATTAATGGCAATAAGATCCCATCGATGTCTGCTTTGAAGATCGCGTCTGAAAGATACTTCATCGCGAATTCGTGATTTTGCGTCATCCGGGATGAGCATAACTTTAGGCATCTTCTCGTCATAGACGATTTTGAATAAATCCAACGTGTTGTGCGCACGCAACAGATTCTCATCATCTTGAGCCAAGTCCTCAGCCACCTGTTCGAGAACTTTATCCATGTTGGTAAACTCGGTTCCCCATCGATCATTCAACGTGTCAAGGATCTTCGACAATCGCTCTCGTTCATCCTCGGTTGCCATGGCGAGCTTCGGCGAATTGGTCAATTCTCCGACCTCGTCTTCGAGTTTAATCGATCCTTCATACACTGATTGGAGGCGATAGTACTGCAGCGTTACCTCATCATCTAGGTGTGGAGCCGGGTCACCGTCGATATGAAGTTTCCGAGTCAACAGTTTGGCATAAGCAGCGAATTTATGGAGTCGAAAATGGTTTGTTCCTTCTGTTTGATATAGAAAACCTTAGCGAGCCCTGAAATTTCTTCCTCGCTGTATTCGACACTTTCATAGTCCACATTGTCAGAGAATGCTACCAATACTCCGAGGCCGGTATCGCCCTTGGACTTAATGTAGCTTTGCAAACGAAGAAATATCGCGCCTCCTTAGTCCGATACTAGTTGAGCGTTAACAACACCTGTTGCGCCTATTTCCCTCCATTTCGCTACGCACATGGATACAGCCCAAAAATGGGCTTTACACGTATTATGCGTCTGTATGACTTTGACAGTCAGCGACGCATGGAGCTTTCTCGTGTCATCTCGAAAGCACATCACCAAAAATCGTTCCATACGGGAGATCAACAACCGGAATCCTGGCTACGAGCTTTCACAGATTTACGTATCAAAGGTGCTCATTACACGCGGTTCTACCTGTGGCATTTTTCAACTATTCCTCGGTTTTCCAGAAGATTGGGAAAATCTACTCCTAGAGAACTCCTGTCACGAGTCGTTGCGATAGAAGTAGCACTCGTTCCCGTCCACAAGCAGTCTCTTCTCCCAACCCGATACACCACTGCCCCGACAGCCAATCTCGGTAATAGCGCAAACTGAGGCCATATACGCCGAAGTTTGTGCTATTACCCGGTTTACCTAACGCCATTTCCCATATACTTACAGTGAGTCGGCAAGATTACGGTGAAATAAAATGAGCCCTACACTGCGTGAGCTCTTTGAGCTTTTGAAAATACAGGTACCAGCTGGAACCTGGTGGCCGGGCGAATCCAGGTTCGAGATCGCCGTTGGCGCGATACTGACCCAAAATACCTCCTGGCACAACGTCGAGTCTGCCATCGATAATGTGCGCGACGCGGGTTTGCTATGTCCCGAACGCCTCTTAGCTGCCGACGACGAAACAGTGGCTGACTTAATTCGCCCGTGCGGATATTACAAAGCCAAGACACGCTATCTCAACGAACTGACCGCTTGGTTCATCAAGCGCGATCAACACGCCAAGCATCTGAGCACACCTGAACTACGCGAAGAACTACTACGGATTCACGGAGTTGGCGAGGAAACAGCCGACGATCTTTTGCTTTACATCTATGATCGGCCGGTTTTCATCTACGACCTCTACGCCCGCCGGCTATTAGCAGCCGCCGGATACGGGGAGTATCGAAGCTATACGCATGCCAGACACGCCCTAGATCCGATGGTCACTAACGCCGGATTCTCCACCTTGGAGTTGGCAAAGTTTCACGGACTCATCGTCGACGGCGGAAAACGAGCGCGCCAACTGGGTGGCTGGGAACAGGCATACCCGCTCCTTGTCCGTGGAGCTTTTAAGCCTAACTAAGCAGACCATCACAACAGCCGGAAGACTTACCCGAATCACAAAGTTTTATCGAAAGCATCTGGCTAAATGTATAATCGAAGCAATTTATCAGTATCGCCGGAAAGGTAAGATCTGTGCGCAACCAACCACGAATGAGCTACAAACCTCTTATTATCGCTCTAATAATGGCACTACTTTTTGCGTTGTGGTGGTTTCGCGGGTCCTTTTTACATGACGAAAACAACTGGCTTCACAACCCTGTTGTGCTCTTTTTGAGCTTGCATGCCTCAAATCTTGTTGGCGGCCTAGGAGTTGCGCTCGGCGGTTACTTTACATATCACTTTACTAAGCGTACTCACCACTCTTCCTGGGTATTTTCTGCCTGGTTTTTAGCCATACTTGCTTTTCTCTTAGCATGCGGTGTAGAAATCTGGGGACTCTACGTGGGCGCTCCTTTCGATATTCTCGACGCGTCCAGTTCCGCATTAAGCGCATTTTTGGGAGCCTATGTCTTATTCGGCGCACTTACCCCGCTTCGGTGCACTTATCCCGCGTCAAAATAGTCAGTAGAGCAGTTAACTAGTGCCCTACCATAACTGACATTATTATCCCCACGCGAAGGGGAGTAACGCACAGATATAAATAATCTGAATACCCAGACAAGCTACGCCAACAGCCACCTTGTCAACATCTGTTGACAGAACTTCGTTAGCAACATATATTGCTAACATGGATACCTTAAGCATTACCGACGTCGCAGCAGATCTGCGCGATCCAAAATCCGGCCTGCGCGCCGTCGCCACCTTGCGCTCCCTCACCGAGCGGTTAGAACTAGCGCAGGTTGAGGCCGGACTCAAAGCAGGCATGAGCTGGCAAGATATCGCCGCTTGTCTAGGAATTTCCCGACAAGCGGTTCACCGCAAATACGCAAAAAAGATCGACCCAACAATTCCAGTTCCTCGGAGGCAACGATGAGTAAAATATCCGCATCCCTACTCACCCTCCAAAAACTAACTCAAACCGCTATAGCCGAAGCTTCGCGTTCTCAACAATCAACACTCGGTGTCGAACATCTTTTCCTAGCCCTCACTGCTCACGAACAAGTAGCCGGGCAAGTACTGCGAACTTACGGCATCACATTAGAAACAGCACGCCATGCGGTAGCGGCACAGCAAGCTGATGACCTTACTTCTCTTGGAATAAACCTCAGCCCGCCCACCCCGAGCACCCACCTACCAAAGACAACGAATTACTCGTGGTCAGAACCGGCATTGGAGATCATACAGCGCGCCTCTAAAGACAAGGAACGAGAAGGAACCAGCGCATTACTCCGCGAACTTGTACAAGAACCAAGCGGATTTATCGAACAGATCCTTCACCGCTTAGGGACATCCGCTGAGCACATCATCGAGCGCCTGAATGACTTTGAACATTTAACTGAGACTGATACCCGCCCTAAGCATAGCCACCATCTGCTAGCTAACCACCAGTTATCGACAACAACAGAAAGTTTCGTTCCTGCACCAATTGACCGAATATGGGAGCTACTTGCCGATCCGGCAAACATGCCACGTTGGATGCCCGGAATAACCAGTGTTATGAGCACACCGGCTAAGCTCGATATCGGCGCGAGTTGGAAAATACAATCATCACGGCCAGCTACTAACCGTAAAACAAGGCAATCCCCGCCACACAACATGCACGCCAAGCTCACCGCTTTCACTAAACAACAAACTATTGAATGGCAATTAAGCTTGCCTGACATTCGCTGTGCAAACCAACAAGTCATACGCATAGAACTAGAACCGGCTGCTGGCGGTACCCAGCTATTCATTTCTATCGCTTATATCCCTTCCTCAGCCAAAAGCTGGCGAGCGATACGTCGTCGAGTGCTACATCCTCTATATCGCTTCGCTTACCATTGGCAAGGACAACAGATCAGCCAATCAATTAGCAGAGAATCTAGCTAAAGCGGCATTTCGGAAACCGAAAGCGGATGCTCCGGTTAGTCTACCGGAGCATCCGACAGCCAATCTTGGCAATAGCGCAAACTGAGACCATATACGCCTAGGTTTGCGCTATTGCCCGGTTTACCTAACGCCGCTTCTGCTTTCAAGCCATTCCTTGACTTCCACCACGTCGCACAACACAGCCTGCCGAGCCGGCCCGCCCACGACATCTCGGCGTGCCACACAGTTTGCGATATCAAGATAGTCATAGACGTCATCTTCAATAAGCTCGCAGTGTTCGCGCAACACCTCAAGTCCTAGCTCTTCCAAGCAAATACTTTCAGCCACGCAGTGATGCACAAGCTTGCCGGTAATTTCGTGCGCCTGACGGAACGGGACGCCCTTAATTACCAAATAGTCTGCTAAATCAGTCGCATTGGTGAACCCGCCACCGGCCGCTCGCCGCATCTGCCCTGCATTAACCCGCATCGTCGCCACCATCCCAGCGAATGCTGGAATACACAACTTCACGGTATCAACCGCATCGAAGATCGCCTCTTTATCTTCTTGTACATCCTTGTTATAAGCCAATGGCAGGTTTTTCATCATCGTCAACAGTGTCATGACATCACCGATAACGCGACCAGTTTTGCCTCGCGTCAGCTCTGCCACATCCGGATTTTTCTTTTGCGGCATAATACTGCTTCCAGTGGCGTACGCATCATCGAGCTCGATAAAACCGTACTCTGCACTCGCCCACAAAATGATTTCTTCACTGCACCGCGATAGATGCACCATGAAAATGGCTAAATCACTGGCTATTTCCACCACATAATCCCGATCCGAAACCGCATCGAGCGAGTTAGTTGCCACCCCATCGAAGCCCAGCAGTTTCGCGGTAAGCTCCCGGTCTACTGGATACGTCGTTGTCGCTAACGCTGCCGCCCCTAACGGCGAGTAGTTCAACCGCTTCTTTGCTTCACCCAACCGTTGAAGGTCGCGCATAAACATGTGCACATAAGCCATCAGATGGTGTGCAAGTGTAATAGGTTGCGCACGTTGAAGATGGGTATATCCAGGCATCACTGTATCCACATGACGTTGTGCTACCTCAATAAAAACGGCAACAAGATGCTGGATGAGTGAGTCGATCTCGCCTAGTTCGTCACGCATCCAGAGCTTGAGATCGGTGGCGACTTGGTCATTGCGCGATCGAGCGGTATGGAGCTTCTTTCCCGGATCCCCTATTCGTTTAGTGAGTTCTTCTTCGACGAACATGTGGATGTCTTCAGCTGCACCGCCAATAACAAGTGCACCACTGTCGATGTCTGTTTTGATTCCGGTGAGCCCGGCAGTGATTGCTTCAAGTTCGGCGGGCGTCAAAATCCCAATCTGCGCAAGCATAGTTGCGTGTGCGATACTGCCGGCGATGTCGTGTGCATAGAGCCGTTTATCGAAGCTCAACGAGGAATTCATTGCCCAGACGGCTGCGTCGGTGGCTTTTTGGAACCGCCCGCTCCAGAGTGCGCCAGCCATTATTTTTCCTCCATCATGCCCGCGCGCTGTTTCATCTGAGCCACGACTTGAGTGGGGAGTCCGAAGAGATTGATGAATCCAGTGGCATCAGATTGGTTGTAAACATCGTCTTCATCGAAGGTGGACAGGGCTTCGTCATAGAGCGAGAACGGTGACGATGTTCCTGCTGGAATGATGTTGCCTTTATATAGTTTGAGTTTGACAGTTCCGGTTAAGGTTTCGTTGGCTTTGTCGACGAAGGCACTGAGGGCTTCGCGCAGTGGATGGAACCATTGTCCGTTGTAGACGAGGTCAGCGAAGCGTTGGGCAACGAGATCTTTATAGTGGAGGGTGTCGCGTTCTACACACAGGAGTTCGAGTTGCCGATGGGCCGCGTAGTAGACAGTTCCGCCTGGTGTTTCGTAAACGCCACGAGATTTCATGCCCACTAACCGGTTTTCGACGATGTCGATGACGCCGACGCCATGCTTAGCAGCTTTGTCATTGAGGTATGTAAGCATCTCGACGTCGCCTGTCACATCGTCAACCTGAACTGGGATACCGGAGACGAATTCGATTTCGACGTATTCGCCGTGGTCTGGCGCTTGTTCTAGGCTGGAGACAATGTTGAGTAAGTCCGAATAGGTGGGTTCGTTTTCCGGGTTTTCGAGATCCATGCCTTCGTGGCTGAGGTGCCAAATATTTTGATCCATTGAATAGTTGTCTTCTTTGGTAACTGGCACGGGGATGTTACGAGCGTTCGCATAGTCGATTTCTTCATCGCGGGAGGTAATATCCCACGTCCGCCACGGTGCAATTATTTTCATCTCCGGGGCCAGTGCTTTGATAGCAAGTTCGAACCGAACTTGGTCGTTCCCTTTGCCGGTACATCCGTGGGCGATGGCGGTACAGTTTTCCGCGCGGGCAATCTCGACCATACGCTTGGCGATACATGGACGTGCAGTTGAGGTGCCTAAAAGATAGCTTCCTTCGTAGCGAGCTTGCGCTTTAAGACTTGGGTAGATGTAGTTAACAATGTAATCCTCGGCTAGGTCTTCAATGTATATTTTTTCAGCACCACACGTTAATGCTTTTCGCGTCAACGCATCGTCATCAACGCCAATTCCGACTTGCCCGACCATTGCAACCACATCACAGTCGTAATTTTCCTTGAGCCACGGGATAATTATCGAGGTGTCGAGTCCACCAGAGTAAGCAAGGAGGATACGTTCTTTCGTCATGTTATTCAACCAACCCTTCAGAATAGTTATGCGCTATTACGTATAACTATACACTTAGGGTAGTGAGTCACCATCATCAAACGTCAACTGTGAACCACGCCTCGTCGTTTTCCGGTAGATTGGACAGATATTCACTTTCTACAACCAACTCGGGAGCATCCCGCTATGAAACACTCTCAAAGCAACCGATTATCTATTCCTATCGCAATGTTCTTTGCACTGATACTTGCGTTCACTATGCTAGTCATGCCTAGACCGTTACCGGCACACGCGGCTACCGGGGCAACATTGCAGCTGTCCGCCTTCAAGCATGACAACACCGGCGTAGCTTTCCCCGAAGCTGACGATCTTCTTTCTGGCGTAACCTTTGTTCTTACCGATCCCGATTCAGGTTTTAAACACCAAGTTACGACGTCGTCAAGTGGCCGGGCAGTATTCAATAATCTGAATGAAGGAAACTACACACTGACGGTCGAAAAAGTGCCAGCCGGCGTCATCAATCTTGCTAAACCCCATAACATCTCAGTGTCAAAAACTCCGGCAGGTGCTTTTGAAATACTCATGGATGGAAAGAACGAAAATGGTGGCACTGGCCCGGCTCCGGGCGCACATGTTCCAGGAAAAACTCCATTCAAGATATATTTCCCTGTCAAACCCGACATTGCTAAGATCAGTAGCGTTGCAGACAAGACAGTAATCGAACGGTGCGACGGCAATAATTTAGCTGAACCAGTGACGTTTACGATGAGTGCTCCACTTTCGATTTACGCCAACTGGCAGTTTGTCTACCTATCTTCAACGGATCTTGCTACCTCGTATGCGAATTTCAGTATCCAAGATTTGGTCAGTCCCCGTCTGGAAGTAATTGCCGCGCGCGGCTATGTCGAATCATTAGGCATGAAAACAACTGTCCCGGTTCAGATATCGCAAACTCCTACCGCACAGGGGGCTCTCGTTAAAGCAGAGATTACCGATTTCTCCCAGTTATTAGCTAATGGCTTCGGAAAGATCGATTTACGAACCCTCAAGCTAGAAATTGATGTACGTCCAGCTGCTAGCGAATACCAGAATGCACAGGTGAACACATCACCCATCGAAAATACTGCAGAAGTCTGGCTTGATGACAACATGGTCAACACTTCGAACACTGTGAGTATCAAACTAAAGGGCAGCGAGAAAACTGCGACGAAGGTGTGGAAAGATCTCGACACCATGCCTGCGCCACGGATTTCTTTCCAGCTGATGCGAAACCTTGATGGACAAAATCCTGAGCCAGTTCCAGGACTAGCCTTGGCTACCTTAACGGGAAAGACGACGACGGCGACCTGGATCGATTTACCAGAACGGGATGGCTCCTGCCACCCATGGGTTTACTCGGTACGCGAAGTGGACTCCCAGGGGATCCCAGGGGTGCCAGAAAATTTCGAATCGACGCAAACGGACGCGTTGACGATTACAAATTCACGCCTAGTACACCCAACGATTGATATTGAAAAGTACACTCTCAATGAAGGCCTGATCCCTGGAGATCACGACGACGAAGCAGATCCTTACCAAATTCCTCTAGAAAATGTGGATGCCGGTACAGCAGTTGGCTTTGTTATCACAAACACCGGCGATATCGCATTAAAAGATTTACAGTTCACTGATGTAACAGATCCAAAGACAGCTGGACGCGTCGCCGATATTCAATGTACTCTCAACGATCAACCAATAACAGTGACCGAGCTCGCTCGTTTTGAGGTTGGGGAAAAGATCTATTGCCAGGGCAAACTCGCCAACATACAGTTAGGAGCATTTCACAAGGATATAGCTTCTATTCATGCAGTTTCAGTAGTACGCGATATAAAGGTTTCGGATTCTGATCCGTGGCATGCAGTTACTCCAAAACCTGCACCTGAACCGGAACCATCTCCAGAACCAGAACCGGAACCACAACCTGAGCCAGACCCAGAACCATCTCCGTCTCCGGACCCACAACCAGAACCAGAATCCAAACCGCATCTTGCTATCACAGGCATGGATCTAGACTCTGTCATGCTGGCGATGCTCGGTCTACTCGGAATCGGTGTTGGATCTATTGGCATTACCACAATAACTATCAGAACACGTAAGGAATAATCTCTTTCCTTTGGTGCAAACGTGCGCTGTGGACAATAAATGAGTCTACAGCGCACGTTTTCATGCTCAGGTAATATAAACAAACAGTAGACTATTGGAGAAGATATGCAGGCCCTTGAACTTATCTTGTTACTGTTTTCTGTTATTTTATTGTCGACTGTTCTTGACCAGTTAGTTTCTGGATTGTCGCTCCCACTCATTCAAATTGCGATGGGATTGCTTGCGGCTTTAGTTATTGGCGAACCGTTTGCCCTTACGATCGACGCCGATCTGTTTCTGGTACTTTTCATTGCTCCGCTCTTATACGACGAATCGCGTAAAGTTTCAAAACGATCGTTAGCACGCCACATGTCTTCGATTCTGTCTCTAGCGATCGGACTAGTTGTAGCAAGTGTCTTTGCAGTCGGATTCGTACTCCATTGGCTATCCCCTACTATCCCGTTAGCCGCAGCGCTCACACTTGGTGCAGCTCTCGGACCTACTGACGCAGTTGCTGTTACTGCACTGGCAAAAACAGCAAAACTAAACGAACGCCAAAAAGCTTTATTATCTGGCGAAGCTCTTATCAATGATGCCTCCGGCATTGTTTCATTCCAATTTGCGGTAGCACTGGTAGTTACTGGAGTTTTCAGCATCCGTGAAGCGGCAACGGCATTTGCTATCTCGTTTGGTGGCGGGCTTGTATGTGGCTTGGTTTTGGGGGTCGTGGTTCTAGCTGTGACTCGTGCAGTCCGCAGTGTGGGCTTGGAGTCTACCGTGTTCCACGTGACGTTCGAGATTTTCACTCCGTTTGCTATCTATCTCGTTGCAGAGTCATTACATGTTAGTGGTGTTCTTGCGGTGGTTGGTGCCGGATTATTAGTCACGTTAGCGCCGTTACCTTCTACGGTTTACACAGCTCGGGTATCACTTGTTTCTTCCGGAGTATGGGAAGTGCTCAGCTTTATCCTCAATGGTGTTGTTTTCGTGTTTCTTGGTTCGAATTTGCCAAGCATCGTCACAAATTCGTGGGAACAGTCTGCAGATCCGCTAGCACTCTTAGGAATGGTCATTGCCGGCACTGCAGTAGTTGTCGTCGTGCGCTATCTTTGGATCGTAATTGCCGATTTCATCAGCATGAAACGTGGTGGGCTACCTGGTTTTCCTTCGTTACGCAGTGTTTTATTACCTTCTTTAGTGACGACGTTGGGTGGTCCAAAAGGCGCTGTCACACTCACAATCGCGTTCACATTACCGTACGGGATTATTGGCGCGCACGGTCAATCTATCCGTGATGAGCTTATTTTCTTAGCATCAGGGATTATTTTGTTTACGCTTCTTCTTGCTAATTTTATTGTCCCGCGTCTGGCACCTTTCCAGGTCTCTGCACAGGAAAAAACACGAGAGAACGACGTACGAGCAGCTGTGTTGCGTCTCCTTATTAAATCAATGACTACTAAGTTCGAGACTCAGTATCCCATTGCACTGGCATTGTTTGTTAGCCGTTACCGACGCGAAATTGCAGAGCTAACTGCCGGTGATGACTTCGCTACCGCAAACCGTCAACTGCGGTTGGAATTGATTTTCCGACAACGCGAATTTATTGACGATATGTTGTCTCAGAACGAGATTTCAGTTGCTACTCACCATGCGCTAGACCATACGTTAGAACGTCTGTTGCAGGTTATGAAGCATCGTCGCAGTGGTGCCTTTAATATCAAAGGCATGTGGGCATTTATCACCAGCCGGATAAGGATCTTTCTTGATGACCACAGCTCCGATAAAGCCCCTGACTCAGTTGCGCAGTTACGCCATGCACGATTAGAACTCGAAAAGTTTGCAATCTCATTTTTAGAATCCGCAACTATTGATTCAGAGAATGCCGAAAACGTACGCAAATTCCTGCTACGTGAACACAATGACATGCTTCGCCAGCTAGAACAATCTTCTCATAGACAATATCCAGCTATACCCGAAACACAAGACGCATCAAACACAGCCCATGACCCGGAAACTCCATCCAGAACAATGGGCGAACAACTAAATTTACTAGAAGTTGAGGCACTCCGTCTTGAGTTAGGATGCATCCAAGAGCTACGTGAAGACGGTCAGATAACATTGAAGGAAGCACAAATGCTCCGCGATGAAATCTATCTGCTACAGATGAACCTTTCTGACCTAGGTACCCACTAAATATTGCCCACACAAACATTAGAAACACTATATTTGCGGACCTTTTCACATCAATTGATAAAGCACAACCACCCATAAGGGAATAAAATTAACCTTGGTTAATTTACTATTTGGCTGAGGAGAATCATGCTAGTTGTCGGCGGAATGATCGGAGTTGGCAAGACTACTCTTGCGTCAGTAGTTGCAGCAGACCTCAATATCGATCTTTACACGGAAAATGTTGATGACAACGATATTCTCCCTCTTTTCTACACTGCGTCTGAAGAAGAACAGATCTTTAAGCGTTACCCGTTCTTGTTGCAGCTCGAGTTCCTGACGTCGCGTTACCGGGACATCAAGCGTGCCCTATTTGGTGGTCCAGCGATTATGGATCGGTCGATTTACGAAGACTGGTATTTTGCAAAGGTCAACACTGATTTGGGTCGCATTTCTCCAGAGGAATTCCGTCTTTACGCCAAGATCCTTGATGAAATGATGAAGGAAATCGCGCAGTTCCCGAAGAAAGCCCCGGATCTCATGATCTATCTGCACGCCTCGTTCGATACGATTATGGAACGCATCGGGGCTCGTGGGCGCGACTTCGAACAAGACGAGAAGCTTGTTTCCTATTACCGCACCCTGTGGGAGGGTTACGACGATTGGGTACACAACCACTACTCAGCATCCCCAGTACTCATGGTTAACGCAGACGAATTCGATTTCTTCCGTGCCGAGGATCGCAAATTCCTCGTTGAGCAGGTGGAAAAGCTTCAATTTAACCCTACGGCTCAGTATATGACGCTGTCTCGCGATTAAATTGTCGCGATACTAAAATTCGCCGAATTCATTGTCACGCATAAACCGTTCAAACTGATTTATCACATCACAAATAATTGCTTCCGCAGAATATCCCATAATGTCATACGGCTCTTCATCTAAGCTTGTCTGAACTTCTATTCGAGTAGAACGGTCATTCTCAGTTGGGATTTGAGTTCCATAAACCATCGCTGGGCCATCAATAGAAATTGTTCGATAATAGAAGTCTCCTTGAGCACCCGTGATGTGTAATGTTAGGTGGTCATAGACAACGCGATCTGTTTCTGGATATACATAGTTATCGTCGCCCGAGACCACCGCCGAATAAGCACCCTGTTTATCAATCTCAGTAACCACTGCTTCTAACGCCTGCCGAACAACTCGATCCAGATAGTTTTGAGCTTGTTGCGGGGTCACAGTTCCAAATAATTGTGCAAGACGTTCTTTCCACGAAGCGCTCTGCGAAAAGCTCGTTGCCGCCAACGAACCGATCCCAAGCGAGTAGGTTGCAGAACGAGCTTTCATAGTTTTTCTATCACGGCTTATTTCCTTATAGAAACCAACCATGGTTAAAGCGATGACGAAAGCAAATGGCAGGCCCATGATGACTGTCGCCGATTGCAATGCAGGTATCCCACCAACAAATAACATCCCAACAGTTAAAACTCCGGTCAGTGACGCCCAGAATACCCGCAACCACGGCCGCGCATCCGTCGTCGGCGATGGCAAAACTGAACACAAGTTTGCTACTACTAGGGCGCCTGAATCAGCAGACGTTACATAGAACAAGAATCCGACAGCAGTCGCAAGCAATACAATCGCTGTCCCACCTGGAACCTGCTGTAACAAATGATAAAAACCAAGCTCCGGGGTATTGAGAGTAATCCGCGCAAATTCTGGCCCGTCGTCGGCGCGCAAAATATAGTCGATCGCACGGTTACCAAAAATAGAAATCCACATCACAACATAAAGAAATGGAATCGTCATTACACCAAAAACAAATTGTCGGATAGTGCGGCCACGAGAAATTCGTGCCAAAAACATTCCAACAAATGACGCCCACGCCACCCACCAGGCCCAGAAGAACAGCGTCCACGCGTTCTTCCAGATTTCAACATCAGAATAAGCCATCGTATCCATCGTCATCTGCGGGAAGTAAGCTACGAGATCACCAATGTTTGAAACCATGGCGTTCATCAAGAATTCTGGACGCCCGGTGGCCAGCACCCATCCCACTAGGACGATCGCTGCAATAACGTTAATCTGCGAAAGAATACGTATCCCCCGCGAGACACCCGACACGGCCGAAATGATCGCCATCAAAACGGCGACGAATATTAGAACAGTTTGGGTTACTAGGCCTCGTTGGATCCCAAACATTATTTCGAGTCCAACGTTGATTTGGACGACGCCGATTCCGAGGGTTGTTACGACGCCGAAAACGGCACCAAGAATGGCTGCAATATCAACAATGTCTCCGAAAATGCCAGCCATGCATTTTTCTCCGAAGACGGGTTCTAGTGCAGTGCGAGCCGCGATTGGGCGGCCACGACGGTATGCGAAGTAACCAAGCGCCAGCCCCATCAGGGCGTACATTGCCCAGCCGGTTATTCCATAATGGAAAATGGCCCAAACAGGGGCTTGTTCCGCAGCAGTGACCGACTGCGGTGTACCTTGTGGCGGTTTCATAAACTGTGATACGGGTTCTGCTACCGAAAAGAATAAGATATCTGTTCCGATACCAGCAGCGAAGAGCATAGACGCCCACGCTAGATTCGAATATTCAGGACGAGAGTCTGACGACGACAAGCGGATGTCACCATATCGAGAAAGCGCAATATAGAAAACAAAAACAACTGTCGCTGTTCCTAATAAAATATAGAACCAGCCGAACCATCTGCCAATCCATAATGTAACTACACTCAGAACATGCCCTGCAGCTTCTGGCCCAATAATTGTCCATAGGACTAGAGCTCCGATTGACAATGCAGCGCCCCAAAACACTCTGCGCTTAACTACTATTGCCCGATTCGGTTCAAGCGTCGCGTTCACCCGTCTCATTTCCGTTCTTGCTAGCATCATATCCGTCTTAGATTTACCACACGTGGAGCACTGTGCCAACCCTACGTGCAGCTATGCGCTTGCCTCCGAACATATAATGACTCTCATTATTACTTAAATAAACATATTGTAATTCTTTTATATATGTGTCATGATTAAGGCATGGACATCCTGAACGGACTGCCACAAGCAGCAGAACTTTTCAAAGCACTCGGTAACGAATCACGCCTAGCGCTCCTCGTTTTGCTCGATAAACAACCACTCGGAGTGGGCGCGCTTGCTGAGCAAGCACATATGTCTCAACCGCTGGTTTCCCAGCACCTTCGTACACTTCGAGCAGTCGGCCTTGTCACCTCTACCCGTCACGGGAAAGAGATGATCTATCAGGTAGCTGATGTGCACGTAGCACACGTCGTTGCAGATGCCCTCATCCATGTTCAAGAATCAGTGGATTCTTATTCCCTACCCCATCCGCACGATGACCATCGTGCATGACAGAAAGAAGCCAACAATGACAATTAGCGATCTCCACGCCGAGCACACCGTAGCCGAACACAAGCACGGCGAAGGCTGTGGCCACGAAGCTATCCAGCATGGCGACCACATCGATTACGTGCATGGCACCCACCATCACGCCCTCCACGGTGACCACTACGACGAGCATGAAGCAGTAGCCGAACACACTGTTTCCGAACACAAGCACGGCGAGGGCTGCGGCCACGAAGCTGTCCAACACGGAGACCACGTCGATTACATCCACGATGGTCATCGCCATGCACTCCACGGCGAACACTACGACGAGCACTGAGCCATACCACTGAAGCAATAAAACAATAGCCGGGAATCCACTCATAGTGAATTCCCGGCTATTGTTTTCTGCATTCAATACTATTACAGCACACCATTAAACATCTCTGTTGACGACGGATGTGTCCAAATACCATCCCGCAACTGGCTAGCAGTTGCACCAACGCGGATCGCCAACGCAACCATATTGATCAACTCCTGCGAGTCAATACAATGCAATGACGCTCCCAGAATCTTATCTGTCTGCGCATCAATAACAAACTTCACTGAGCCTGCCGAATTACCAATGATCTTTGGCCGCGGCATGACTGCAATCTTGGCGATATCAGCCTGCGCAATACGCACATCTCGCCCCTCAGCAACAGCCTGTTCTTGCGTCAAACCAACGCCAGACAACGGTGGATTTAAAAATGCTGTCCACGGCACAGCAACGCGATCTTTCGTAGATCTCTTACTGCTCCCCAACAAATCATCCAAAACGATCCGGTGATCGTCGTATGAGATGTAGGTAAACTGCGGTCCGCCATTAATATCACCTACCGCATAAACCCCTGGAACACTCGTCCGCAGTTTTTCATCGACACGAATAAATCCACGCTTATCTATCTCAATTCCTGCTTTTACCAAATCAAGATCGCCAGCTGTTGAAGCACGTCCTACCGCCACGAGAACTGCATCAGCATCGAATTGTCCTTTATCGGTATGCACAGTCAAGCCGTTCTCAGACTTGGAAATCTCCGAAACGGCCTGGCTTAAGACAAAGTGAATTCCTTGATCCTCCATCGTCTGCTTGACGCTAGCGGCCACATCGTCGTCGAGCCGAGGTAGTAGCTTGCCTGCCGGATCGATAACAGTCACATCAGAACCAAAATCATTCATCATGGTGGCAAACTCGAGTCCAATAAAGCTACCGCCTACGATCACAAGCTTTCGCGGTAATGGCTGAACATGCTGGATCGTCGTCGAATCATAAACGCCTGGCAAATCAATCCCTGGGATCGGTGGATGAGCAGGAACCGTACCAGTATTAATAATGATCGTCCCAGCCGAAATTTCCAACTCCTCAGCCTCACCGACCGTCGGTACTACCTTCACTCGATGGCTATCAACGAATTGTGCCCGGCCATCGATCAGCGTGACTCTGCCCTCAAGCATCGCATGGTTTGCGGCACGCAGACGCGCAATAAACTCGTCCCGATGCGCAACAGACTTTTCAAAATATTCTGCAGGAGAATCAGCTTCGCGGCGGTCGTGTGCACTAGTAATTAACGTTTTTGTTGGTACACAGCCAATGTTGATACAAGTTCCGCCATACATCGAAGCTGACTTTTCGACCAGCGCTACCGACTTTCCCTGCTCTGCTAGCTTTCCAGCCAACGTCTTTCCAGCTTTGCCCCATCCGATAACCAAAACATCAACATTCATAGCCAAATCTTCCTTTACCTCCGAGATACGGTACTGAAACGGTTCCATCATGGTTTTTATTCCGACGACGCCGTCGGCTCCGCTATTATTTGGCCAGAGCGAACACAAGCGGTCTACACACACGTCCTCGCGATACAGTGATGGTACTCATTAATACAAATGCCCAGCGAAAGGATATCTCTTGGCACCTACAATTACGCTGAATGACGGGCGGACTATACCGCAGATTGGCTATGGCACATTTCTTGTTCCACCCGAAGATACTCAAGCTCGCGTAACCGAAGCCCTTGAAGCTGGGTATCGCCACATTGATACTGCAATGATCTACCGCAACGAAGATGGTGTGGGCAGGGCGATTGCCAGCTCCGGAATTCCACGAGAAGATCTGTGGATTACCACGAAATTATGGAATGATCGGCGCGGTCCGGATGCTACTCGGGCAGCCTTAGATGAATCACTGACAAAACTTGGCCTTGACTATGTCGATCTGTATCTTATTCACTGGCCAACACCCGATAACGCGCCAATTGCTCCTACGTGGGAGACTTTCGGCGATCTGCAAAACGAAGGCTTAACAAAATCTATCGGCGTATCTAATTTCGATCATCGCTACTTGCCAGAAATATATGCTACCGGTCTTATCCCAACTGTGGATCAAATCGAACTACATCCGCAATTTCAGCAGCGCCCAACAGTAAAACTGGCAGATTCTCATAACGTCCGAATCGAGGCATGGGGTCCGCTTGGCCAAGGAAAAGTTGACTACCAAACCAGTATTATTGGCGAGATTGCAAACCAACAATCTGCTAGCTGGGCCCAGGTCATCTTGGCCTGGCATCTCGCAAAAGGGCATATTGTATTTCCAAAGAGTTCAACTCCGCAGCGCATGGCGGAGAATCTTGCGAGTTCTGAGTTAACTCTTAGCGCTGCAGATATTGCAGCAATTGACGCTCTCGATCAAGGTGCTATGGGCCGGGTTGCCTCTGATCCTGCGAACGTCAACTAACACATAAAAGCGACACTCTGCAAAGACGGGTGGGAAGATCATTTCTGATCTTCCCACCCGGTATTTCAACCCGCGTTAACAGCAACGAGCTTGCACATTCCGTTCGGCTTCGTCAGCGCGTGCACGCCAAAACTCGCGCTCGCTCATCGGCTCATGATCAGGATGCTCCCGGCGATGACGTTCAACATAGGCATCGTAGGCGCCCTCTCCCGTCATAGCTCGCCATAAATACCGAACGTGCTCATATCGATCCCAGAATTTCTGGTAGAACTCTGACATGGTTGCCCTGCTTCCTATTAACGATCAGTATGTTTCATAGTGGCAGGCACTTGGCCCGCCAGCATTTGTTCAGTGGGAGCGTGGTTTTGCGCCCGGGATAAGATTCGGATCGCCAACCTGCTCGTATTCGACCACAAGTTTCTTTTCAAGTGCGGTCGCAACTAAGTTAGTTGGCGCAAAGAAGTTCGACTCCTGGTACGGATCTTCACTGTGAGCAAATTGTCCGGACTTGATAGTAGAGATAATCCGAACTGCAGCCATAACAATTACGAAAGCTACCGCGACAACGAAGATAATCGACAGTGTTCCTCGAATAAAGGTGTTACGAATGACTGCAGCATTATCTTCAATTGCTACTGGATCAGTGAGTGTTTCAGCTTTTGCGACAGCATCACGCCATTGCTGGAAGTAGCCGATTTTTGCGTCGGTGGAGAAAATCTTCTGATAGGACGCAGTAAAGGTTACCGCTACATCAAATGCGAATGGAATGAGTGGAATCCAAAGATACTTGATAAACCCTTTGCGTGCCACCACCACAGTGCACAGCAGCAACGCAATTGCAGCGATGAGCTGGTTAGCAATGCCGAACAGCGGGAACAGGGTTTGGATACCACCACGCGGATCGGTGACGCCCATTAGCAGAAGTGAACCCCACGCAGCTACGACGAGCGCAGTTGCAATCCAGGCTCCTACGTTCCAATTTGGGTCCTTAAACTTTGGCATTACTGATCCCAGTGCTTCGGAGACTTGGAAACGTGCCACCCGGGTTACTGCATCAACGGCCGAAAGAATGAACAAAGCTTCGAACATGATCGCGAAGTGGTACCAGAAACCCATCATCCCTTTGCCACCACCAACTTGATGCAGAATATGCGCCATCGAAACAGCCAATGTTGGCGCACCACCGGTTCGAGAAACGACCGACGGCTCCCCAACATCCTTGGCGACTGCCTTGAACGCGTCAGCGCCAGTGACAGTAACTTCATTCCCCTGGCTGTCTTCGGTTTCCCACTGCGGCTCGATTCTTCCGCCTTCAACGTTCGTAACGCCCAAGTTCCCTACAGCAACTGCAGTGATTTCTTCACGGTCTCCGTCGTACTGCTGAACAATCGCGGTCCCAGCGAGCTTATCGACGGTTCCTGCGGACGTGTTCATTCCGAAGTAGATACCTTGGTTGAGCGAAGCAGCCGCGGCTAGAGCCATGATAGCGACGAACGACTCCATCAGCATTCCGCCGTATCCGATCATGCGAACTTGGGATTCTTTCTGGACCATTTTTGGTGTGGTTCCAGAGGACACAGTTGCGTGCATACCAGATAGGGCGCCACATGCGATGGTGATAAAGAGGAATGGGAAAAGCTCGCCCGCGAATACTGGGCCATCAGTGTTCGTTGCAAATTCAGTTACGGCTGGCATTTCTAAGATGGGGCGCACGACGACGATGCCCAACGCTAAAATGGCGATAGTGCCAACTTTCATGAAGGTAGACAGATAATCACGTGGCGTAAGTAGCATCCACACCGGAAGAACGGCAGCGAAGAAGCCATAAATAACCATCGCTATAACTAACGTGGTCGGGCTCAAATGGAGCCATTCACCGATCGGCGACTCAGCAACATAACGGCCGGAAATAATGCACAAAATCAGACCAAAACAACCAGCAATGGACACCTGAGTGATTTTTCCTGGTTGAACAAAACGCAACCACAAGCCCATCGCAATGGCGAGTGGAATCGTCATACCGACAGAGAATACGCCCCATGGCGATTCCGCGAGTGCATTAACACACACCATTGCTAGCACTGCGAGAACAATCATTAGCATGACGAGCACGATGACTGTTGCAACGGCGCCACCAATTTTGCCAATTTCATCTTGCGCCATCTTGCCGAGTGAACGGCCACCACGTCGCATAGAAAAGAATAATACGAGCATGTCTTGAACTGCTCCAGCAATAAGGACACCGAAAATAATCCATAAGGTTCCCGGCAGATATCCCATCTGGGCAGCGAGTACTGGCCCAACTAGTGGCCCTGCACCAGCGATAGCAGCAAAATGGTGTCCGTAGAGGACCACCCGGTTGGTCGGATCAAAATCTCGACCGTTGTTGATACGCTCAGCCGGGGTGGCATTCGTATCATCTGGAATCATTATTTTGCGTTGGATATAGAGCGCATAGAACCGGTACCCGATGGCGTAGGTACACAGTGCAGTTATAACGAACCAGATCGAATTAACTTCCTCGCCGCGGATAATAGCGAGCATGGTCCATCCGAGCGCTCCTAGGATGGAAATTCCTATCCATAAAGCTATTTTGACAGGCGTCCATTTCTGGTGTGGCTTGACGCCGACTGGTACACCGTCTTTATTTCTGAGAATGTACTTTTCTTCCTCCGCGGTGTAAACCGGGGTGGCCGGAGCAGACATCTGTGTCCTCCAAACTAATCTTAAACTGACATAAAAGTCACGACGGCGTGCGCTCACGTATGTTTGCGACATACCAATTGCAACGTCGTGCGTTGTTAGTTTAAACGTATTTCAGTTTGCGACACAGGGTACTCTAGTCCTATTTTTATTTATTCCTTATTAACACAAGGAAAACTAGAACTGAGATATTTTTCTATCCCTGCTTGCTCTCTATTTCGGATCAGTTATGCCATCTGGAACGATCCAAAAATCACACTCGCCCGAGCCTTCAGCAATAGTGTGTTTCCGATAAAGATTCCCATGCGCCAATTCGACATTCTTATAATCCATTGCACAAAACAGTGGCGTATACCCATCGAATCCATTGTCGTGAAAGAACTGAGCAATCGGGCAGATCGTGAAGCGATACGATAATCCGTCGACATGGTGAGTGTTGAAGTCAAAATCCCAGTTTCCCGGGTAGACATCTCTCCTCTTTTCAATCCATTCCGCATGCCTATGTATCCCCCGCCGAAACGCATTGAAATGCCACGGCTTATTAAGATTGATCATTCCCAAGTATCGGCGTATCAATCGATCCTCATAAAACTCATCTATTATCTTTTTCATTTCATCTTTTTTAATGAGACTCCTATTTCCAGCATGAAATGAAAAGAACGCCAGCACCATATACAGATTGCTCGACATAGGACTTCGATAGCCAATGTCTTCTGCTCTACCAAGGAGATTTTTATATGCCTTGCGAGCATTATTCATAATTTCTTTAGATTCCGCTTGCGAATAGCGCTTCTTCAACGACTTTCGCACGTAATGAGAGACAACGAGCCACGGCGTTGCACGATACTTCATCATAGAAATCACCTTCAATTAGGTTAGTGTCACCTAAGTTAATCGTAATACGCGAGCGCTTATCTGGGTACCTCCAACTTACTTATGCCGAATCTTACAACCCTTGAATATATAGCCATTTCCACACGTATCGTTTTGAGAAAAAACATTTTGAGAATTATTCTTATATCTATTGAGAATTATTCTTAGCTATCGATAAGGGGTACCGTGAAGCGACTAATAGCTGGCATTATGGCGTTAGCGCTGCTGAGCGGTTGTTCCTCACCTACCTCATCGCAAGAGCACCATGTAGTCGCTTCGACCCCATTTTTGGCTGACATCACCCGCAATGTTGCCGGTGACCGCCTAGATGTAGTTCCTCTCGTCCCGCCGGGACGTGATCCACATACCTACGAGGCAACTTTTTCCACTATTCGCTCCATTGCTTACGCGGATCTAGCAATCACAAATCAGCTACTCCTTGAAGACGCCGCGTTAATGGATTCCCTCCACGCAAATCTCCCCAAAGACTCACGGATTGTTGCGTTGGGCGACGAAGCTGTTCCTTTCGGCGCTTACCACATTCCTCTCGTTGAAGATGTTTCTCTATCCACTGCCTGGCTCGGTTTACGAGTCGATGGTGCAGGTGGCTCGCAAGACTCTGTCACTTTCACTGCGCAGGATTTTGACGGCCCAGCAAAAATGGCGGCATTTACCACTGGCACATTTGGGCAAGCTAATGCCTGGCTCAACACCTCCGATGGCATATCTGATGCAGACAAACTAGCGTTGCCAACTAATGCGCACACACACATGTCATGGGCATTTTCCCGTCCCGGAGTTTACCACTTAACTCTTGGCGCAGCCCTCACTACTACGGATTCCAAAACTGATTTAGGCGCTAGTACCGTCACGTTCGCCGTTGGCGTTGATCCGGCATCCGTGGCAGAAAAAATGAAAGACGACGACGGACAACCTGCTCGCGTTATCAATTCTGGTCATCTGGATATTACTGCTTCACTGCAGGGCGGACTATCGTTGCGGGGTGAAGACGCGTCCGGCACATCGTTCGTTACCGATCCGGCCTCCGCAGTTATTGCAGTTCCGCATTCAACCGCTACTAAGATTCCACAGAAAGGCAACTGGCGTTTTATTGGCAAGCCAGGCGACGATGTGTGGATCTTGGCCCAAGCAGTTATCGGAAAGCACGTACACGGTGAAATCGATCCCCACATGTGGCTAGACGTACGCAACACCATGGCCTATGTTGACGTTATCGCAGAAGCGTTAGCAACATACGATCCAGCCGGTAAAGCTACCTACCTTGCCAACGCCACCGAATATAAGGATAAATTAGCTAAACTCGATCGCTGGATGCGCCTGACCTTAGCCGGCATACCAGAAAATCAACGCCGTCTTGTCACCAGCCACGACGGCTACGGATACTTTGCCAAAGGCTACGGGCTTGAAGTTGCCGGATACGTCTCCCCTAATCCATCCCTAGAACCGTCCACTCGCGATCTTGCAAACCTTTCTGCCACTCTCGCAGCTTTGCGCGTTCCCGCAGTTTTTGCTGAGTTGGGCGGCTCTGGCCAGTCCCCGGCACTGAAGAACCTAGCACGCGCAAACAATATCGATATCTGTTCAATTACTGGAGACGTCGTCCAAGACGGCCAAACCTATATTGACCTCATGACTAACCTCACCACAACGGTAACCACATGTCTGAACCCTGGCGCTTTGCCACCATGGCCAGCAGACCTAGATATTCCAAAGGTAGAACAATGAAAAACCGAATCACTGCGATCCTTACCGCAACATTTTTAGCTGCCACAGTCTCTGTCCCGGCTTTCGCTACCACAGATTCTTCAGAAGCAGATCCAGCACTAACCCAGCGCGTAGATGCTAACGAAAACATTGCGCCAGCTGGTGAGGCTGTGGAACGCAGCGCCGGGCACATTGATCTAGGTCCGAAACTGATCGATAGCCAGTGGGAACTCATGGCACGCGATGACACCGAGCCAACACCAGTGTGGCGTCATGTCTCCGATATGATCTACCGCGTTTCTGACCAAGGTATCTTGGCTGTCCCGGAGGATGACACATATTCCTTTATCAAGCCAAGTGGCGACAAAGTTTGGGTAGTCCCACAGCAAGAAATCCCAGACGTCGTCTGGCTAGGATGGAACACCCAAGATCCAGCGGTAGCAGATAACGTTAATGGAACCGTCACCTTGACCTACGGCGGACACGATGGGCCAGGACAATTCAATGTCTTCGTCCAAGCTGGAAACTTCGGTGCTCCGCAAGTGCTGTGGACGTCAGACAAGAAAGAACAGCAACCCATCGACGTCGATCTTCACTCTCACACTCACGCCAACTGGGTATTTACCGAACCAGGGATTCATCGCGTCACGCTCACCGCAGCCGCAACGCTCAAAGATGGCTCCACAGTTTCGGACACCCAAATACTGACTTTTGCAGTAGGAACTGACACCGACGCTACGAACGCACTGGCAGAAACAGCGGCAAAGGCTGATTCAGCAGCAACCTCAACTGACGCAACAAAAGAGTCGACTTCGGACGATCAGCAACCAACTGCACAAGAGCCAGCATCCAACGAGGCTACTTCTTCAGTCCTCCCTCTAGTTGCCGGAATCGGCGGAGCTATCATCGTGATTGCACTCATCGCAGTCGCCGTTGTTAAGCGCAAAGAATCCGCCACAAAGAAGGAAGCGAAGGACGAACTGTGACGGCACTGTTACAGGTATCGGACGTGAGCGTTCGCCTCGGCGGCCGCAACGTGTTACATGACGTCAGTTTCGACGTCGAAGCCGGCCAACTCATCGGCCTCATCGGTCCTAACGGTGCCGGAAAAACAACGCTGATGCGAGCCATAAACGGGCTAATCCCAACCTCGGGCGGAACTATTACCCGGCATGCGAAACTTGGCTATGTCCCACAGTCACGCCAGATTGAATGGGACTATCCGATGTCGCTCGAACAGCTCGTTGCCACGTCGTTTATTCCACATCGCCGCTGGTACTCACGCCTAGGCAAAGCCCAATGGCAAGCTGTTTATCAGGCGCTAGAAACCGTTGGCTTAGCAGAATACTCCGAGCGTGCGCTCGCCGAACTTTCTGGTGGCCAAAAACAGCGGCTTCTGGTCGCGCGTGCCCTCGTTACTCAGCCATCGTTACTCCTGCTCGACGAGCCATTCACTGGTCTTGATCATCCCAACCAGGATTCCTTGACTGACCTATTCACCTCATTGGCAGAGCAGGGCGTCGGTATCATCATGTCCACCCACGATTTGCCAGGTGCTGTTGATATGTGCAGTCATCTGCTCATGCTCAATCGCTCGATTCGAGCGTACGGAACTCCAGCAGAACTACGCGATCCACAACTGTGGATGGATACCTACAGCGTGCGCGCTGATTCTTCATTGCTTAAAAGTTTAGGACTGGCATGAACCTCATAGATTTCCTTAACGACCTCACCAATCCAGCTTTGAGCTTTCTACCGCGCGCTTTGGTGGTAGCGATTTTAGCTTCGATCGTGTGCGGAGTGGCCGGAACACACGTCATTCTACGCGGTATGTCTTTCGTGGGAGATGCCCTCTCCCACGCAGTTTTCCCTGGCATAGCAGCTGCCTTCGCGCTCCAAGGCTCGATTCTGTTAGGCGGTGCGCTAGCCGGAATTATCGTCACGCTACTCATTACCCTGTTTTCACAACATCGCCGATTGAAGGAAGATTCGATTATTGGCGTCTTCTTTGCCGCCGCCTTTGCCCTCGGCCTTGTTATCATGTCGCGTATCCCCGGCTATACCGGATCATTAGAGTCATTCCTTTTCGGTTCGCTCAATGGATCGACCGATTCCGACATGTTAGCAGTAGCTGGCCTAGGATTCTTAATCATCGCGATTTTGGCTTTCTACCATCGCAAACTGGTAGCAGTAAGCGTTGATCGCGACTACGCGACAAGCCTTGGTATTTCCACGTTGGTCGCTGATCTCGTGGTCTATCTTTCGGTAGCAGCCGCAGTTGTTATCTCAGTTCAGACCATCGGCAATATTCTTGTCCTTGCGCTCCTCATTACACCGGCAGCAGCAGCCCGAATGCTTACCGATCGAGTCGCCGCCATGATGATTATTTCGCCAGCAATCGGTTCTCTAGGAGCATTTCTGGGAATCTGGGCATCATGGGCATGGGACGTACCCACTGGAGCCACGATCGTCCTGATCCTTACGGCGATATTCGTCGTCGTCTGGTTATTTGCTCCACAACGAGGCGTTGTTACTAGCTGGCTACGCGCAACTCGTAAGTGACAACGTCCAACTCCACAACTCATTATTGCGTTCAGCTACAACGGTAAGTCGATCATCGTGCCATACTGCATCGCAATAGCCAAATTCTTCTGGACCGAAGTCATACAACACCTCGCTGGAAGTCATATCTATGATGGCACCGTGGTCCCGTCCGGTAAATGAGTGCGGATGGATCAGCATATCGCCAAGTGCTTTGGCGTTACATCCGGGATCTGGCAACGTCTGGTAAGTGAGATCAGAAAAGCCTAGACCAGCTTCGCTATAAGCCACCAAACGCCCGCCTGCTCCCCGGCCTTCAAAACCTTGGATACGAGCATTGAGGATAACGCCCTTGTCTGTTTCCCAAGCAAGCGACGTTTCATCAATCTGATAATGCGGATGGGACACCGGCTCTGACAATGCAATAATGTCGCCATTGCGTACATGCGCAACCCGAACAAATGTCTTACTACCGCGTCGCATAACGTAAGGAATCAACACCGAATCGTCAATCATAATCGTGGATCCCGACGTTGCAAACATTGCGTCTGCTTTGGTTTCTTCATACAGCTCATCACATCGCTGATAGGTTAGCTGTTCCAAATCATCACCATAGGCAATCCACGGCTCTAACCGTGGACCAGCAAAACGTGATGACATATAGCTCACTGGATCAACAACCGAGCTATACGCTACCGTAATTGTTTGTCCATCAGACGCCACGCACGCATCTGAAGATATTGAGTGCTCCGGCAGAAGATAACGCTGAGGACCAGCAAAACCGGCAGTGATATCGGCGTATGCAATTCGATTCGGATTGGGCAAATCTGATGCCATAACCTCGCCGGTAAACCTGCGTCCGCTACCATGTGCTGGCGCTGGACGCTGATCAAAGAAACACAGAATTCTATTGTGAAATGACGTTAGGGCTGGAATACGTACTTCACCAGCATCAATCGGTTGTGCGATGCGAATTGGACCAGATAAGCAGGTAAACATAGCTGAGCTCCCTAGTGCTCCTGGTTTTCGTTTTCCCCGCCTTGTTCGTTACCGGCTGATTGTTCCGAAGGAGCTGGCTGTGCAGGTACTGCCGTACTATCCGAAGTATCGCCTGCTGGCGAATCTGGAATGTTCCGAACTTGATCCGACTGTGCCACTTGGGGTTGTTGCGAGTATTGAAGCGGCTGAGTACTCGTAGGATTGTCACTTACTGCAGCACCATTTGTATTGCGCTGTTCTGAAGGATTAATCACTGTTGCTAAAGCGAGTTCACGTAGTCCGTCGATACCTGCCTGGTCGTCAGCCTTAACCGTGTACTCATAAGAAATGCCATCAAGATCAAAGCCAAAGATTTCAGTTAGCTGGCTAGCCCCATTGATGCGGAAATGATGAGCATTGGTTTGTCCAAAAAGCACATCGTCTAGATACTCGACGTTCATGCCTTCTAAGCTAGGTGACGAGTTGAGATACTCGGCGTATTGTTGAGGATCTGGAGCAACCCCCGAGGTCCCTACCACGCTCAATATGCCTGCTTGCGACTTGCCTTCATTAGCCCAATACCCGATACGGCCGGGGATCTTTGACTTCTGTACAGCGAAATCAGCCGGTAATTCAAGATGAATTGTTGCAGCATCGATTTTAAGCCGTCCGTCAACTACCTCAGAGACAAAGTCCTCCGCCTTTAACGCTCGCTTCAATGTTGTCTCTGACAACGTGGACTCTGGTTCTTTTTCGGCTTGCTTCGTTGCCTGCGTGGGTGCTGGCTTTGGCTGTGGCTCCGGGGTGCTTTGCCCGCAACCGCTCAAAATCAGAGCAACAACAGCAAGAACACCTAGATACTTTCGAGACACATTCTCTCCTTTGGGCGTGGGCAGACTACTGAAGATAGTTTACGACATCAGACATATAAAAATGGCTCTGACATAGCGTCAGAGCCATTTTTATTAGCTTATATCAGTCAAGCAAACCCTTTTGTGCGGCCTTTGCCAAACGGCGCGGGATACGCACCTCGCGGCCACCGGCGAACTTGACGGTCTGAAGCTCAGTGAGCTCAGCCTTCCACTGGGAGCGGCGAGAGCGGGTGTTGCTACGGGACATCTTGCGCTTAGGTACTGCCATGAGTCCAACCGCTCCTTTCATCTACGATTATGATGCTTGGTTATCCAAGCAGACAAGCAATAACTTTAGCACGCTCAGCCGATAAACAGCAGTCCACACCGGCTATTTGTGCGCAGAACCACTGGCTCTATTGCTTGATACACTTGGATGCGATGACTACCTTACACCGTTTACCCGTCGGTACCGAATTACGCTCCGAAATTGAGATCAAACGTTCCCGCTTTATCACGCTGATTCGTCGAGTCGAAACAGTGGAGCAGGCCCGTGGCTTGCTTGTCGATGCGCGCGTTGAGTTTCCAGACGCACGGCACCATTGCAGTGCTTATATTGTCTCAGTTCCGGACGCCCAACCGATACACCATTCGTCCGACGACGGCGAGCCTTCCGGAACTGCCGGTCGCCCGATGCTCGACGTATTAATAGGATCCCAATTAACTGATATTGCAGCGGTGGTTGTACGGTATTTCGGCGGAACGCTTCTTGGCACTGGCGGACTAGTACGAGCCTATTCTGATTCGGTGAAATCTGGCCTTGCGGGAGCTCCCCTGGTTTCCCCTGTCTCGCGGGCTCTCTACACCGTAACGTTGCCACATACTAGCGCCGGAAAGTTCGAAGCAGACGTACGTGCCCGCGGCTACGCCGTCGTTAATACTGAATATGGCGCCGCTGGAGTTACTTTCCAGGTGGCAGTTGACGACGGCGAGACGTTCGCGGTGCTTATTTCAGAGTTCACGCGAGGTCAAGTTCAACCGGAGTTTTCTGGCCGCATAGTTACCGACGAACCAGCGGGACATATGTCACTTTAGCCATGCTCACGGCGAACAGCAGATCAGCTAATTGGCATCAACCCCAGCTTCGCCGTACACTGGAGATGTTTATTTTTCAATAATGATGCTGAGGCGGAAGGAGAACACAAATGACCATGTTCGTTTCACTCTTCACCGCATGTCATTGCACCTGTCTAAAGGGCGTCAAGCTTTAGTTGTGTACCTGCGTGCATGCTTGGCGCTCGAAAGTATGAAACGTAAATTTTAACTAGATAGGAAGCCTCATGCTCTATAACAATGCAACTGAACTTATTGGAAACACCCCGCTGGTACGCATCAATCACCTTACTGGAACCAACGCAACCGTCGCTGCCAAGCTTGAATATTTTAATCCAGCAAACTCAGTCAAAGATCGTATTGCTGTTGCTATCATTGACGCCGCAGAAGCATCTGGTCAACTCAAGCCCGGTGGCACAATCATCGAAGCGACTTCTGGTAACACCGGAATCGGTCTAGCGTGGGTAGGTGCTTCCCGTGGCTACCACGTCATCTTAACTATGCCTGAATCGATGTCCAAAGAACGCCGGGTGTTACTACGTGGTTTCGGAGCTGAGCTTATTTTGACTCCTAAAGGTGACGGCATGCGTGGCGCCGTCGAAGCTGCAGACAAGCTCGTTGCTGAAACCCCCGGAGCTATCAAAGCATCCCAGTTTGCAAATGCTGCTAATCCGCAAAAGCATTACGCAACCACCGGTCCAGAAATCTGGAATGACCTCGATGGAAACGTCGATATTTTTATTGCTGGCATTGGCACCGGCGGAACCATTACCGGCACCGGAAAGTATCTCAAAGAACGCAACCCTAATCTCAAGATCATTGCAGTCGAGCCAAGCGAATCACCACTACTGTCCGAAGGCACTACCGGACCGCACGGTATCCAAGGAATCGGAGCTAACTTTGTGCCGGATGTACTCGATACTCGGCTCTACGACGAAGTACTCCCAGTCTCTACCGAGGACGCATTAGATTTCGCTCGGCGGGCGGCTCATGAAGAAGGGCTCTTGGTAGGTATTTCTTCCGGCGCTGCCCTAGCAGCTGCCGCAACCGTTGCTGCCCGTCCGGAAAATGCCGGTAAGACCATCGCGGTTATCATCCCTGATTTCGGCGAACGGTATATTTCAACACCATTATTCGCCGGTCTAGCAGACTGATTGGACTCCTACTGATGCATGATCATCCGCCATTATTTAAGCAAATGAAAGAAGATATGCAAGCTGTAATCAAACACGATCCGGCAGCGCGTAATCTTCTCGAAGTGTTCCTAGCCTATCCGGGTGTTCATGCCGTGTGGGGTTACCGCATTGCCCACCGCATGTGGGGCCATAATTGGCTCAAAACGCCAGCACGAATCTTCGCTCAAGGGGTCCGCACATTTACCGGGATCGAAATACATCCGGGAGCTGAACTTGGCCGCAGACTATTTATTGATCACGGCATGGGCGTGGTTATTGGCGAAACTGCTGAGGTGGGCGACGACGTCGTTATCTTCCATGGAACCACGCTCGGCGGGGTCTCGATGTCCGAAGGCAAACGCCACCCCACCGTCGGTGACCGCGTAGTGATCGGGTCTGGCGCAAAAGTCCTCGGACCAATCACAATTGGAGACGATGTTGCTATCGGCGCAAATGCTGTGGTTGTTAAGGATGTTCCAGCCGGAAACACCGCCGTTGGAATCCCCGCAAAAAATCGGCCTGCCAAAGACAAAACAGAAACCGGTGAGCAGCTCGATCCGGCGATGTGGATCTAGGTACGTTAATGCCCCCGATTATCGGGGGCATTAATCATTTTACTTTTCGTAATCAGCCATCATGTCAATTCGTGACTGATGCCGAGACTCTGGATCAAACCCAGTGCTTAAGAAAATATCAACGAAACGCGTCGCTTCTTCTAAAGAATGCTGCCGAGCGCCAATCGAAATCACGTTTGCGTTATTGTGCTCGCGCGCTAACGATGCAATCTCGTCATTCCATACCAGCGCGGCTCGCACGCCAGCAACCTTATTAGCTGCCATCTGTTCCCCGTTGCCAGAACCGCCAATAACGATTCCCAGCGACCCCGGATCCGCAACAACCGCTTCGCCAGCAGCAAAACACACTGGCGGGTAGGCATCCATTTTGTCGTAGGTTTCGTAGCCGTGGTCAGTGACGTCATGGCCCTGTCCACGCAGATGCTCGATAAGATGGGCTTTCAATTCAAAACCGGCATGATCTGCCGCAATATGTACTCGCATGTACACTAGTCTACCCACATCCGGTAGGCTTATTCCATGAGTATTGATACCACAACACAACAAGTGACCGATGCGCTCAACGCTTCGGTTCGCCCACAAGATGATCTTTTCCGCTTTGTCAACGGCACTTGGATCGAATCGACACAGATTCCTGCTGATCAAGCTTCTGCCGGTTCTTTCATTGATCTACGCAACCAAGCAGAAGAAGATGTTCGTACGATCATCACCGATCTTGCTCAGTCAGGCTCGGACGATCCGGATGCGGCAAAGATTGGCGCGCTCTACAACTCATTTATGAACGAAAGCGTCATCAACGGACTTGGCGCTACCCCACTAGATCCCGATCTACAATTGCTTGATTCCGCACTTACTAAAGCGGATCTGGAGATGGCCATTGCTCAGTTTTATTCCACTGGCGTTGGCGCACCATTTGGGATTGAGATAGACGCTGATCGTAACGATCCGGATCGCTATATTCCATGGGCGTATCAGTCCGGTCTTGGCCTGCCGGATGAGGCCTTCTATCATGCTGATGAGTATGCCTCTATTCTGGACGCCTACCGAACTTTCATTCCTACTTTATACTCACTTGCAACTGGCACCAACGATGTCGAAGCTAAAGAAGCAGCCACCCAGATTCTTGCTGTTGAAACTGCCATCGCGTCTCACCACTTCACCGTTGTTGAATCGCGCGACGCCGAGCTAACCAACAATGTCATGGAGTACGACGATTTCACCGCGCTCACCGGCAACTTCGGACTAAAAGCCATTTTGACCGCGCTCGGTATCACTGCTGAAAACGCCCCACAGATTCTCTGTATGACGCCACGTGCTTTCACTGGATTGGGCGAGGTCTGGGAATCGTTCGACGTCGATACACTCCGCACCTATCTGCGTTGGCACCTGATTCTGGCACGTGCTCCATACCTAGCAGATGACATCTCGGCCGCGAATTTTGCATTCTACGGCACCGTGCTCTCCGGTCAGGAAGTTCAGCGCGACCGCTGGAAGCGCGGTGTAGTTTTGGTCAACGGCGGTCTAGGTGAAGCCGTTGGAAAGATCTATGTTGCAAAACACTTCCCGCCAGAGAACAAGGCCAAGATGGAACAGCTTGTTGCTGATCTACTTGCCGCTTACCGCGAGTCAATTTCTACCTTGGACTGGATGACCGACGAAACCCGCGAGCGCGCACTAGCCAAGCTTGCCACCTTCACGCCAAAGATCGGGTACCCGGTAAAGTGGAAAGATTATTCTGCACTGGAGATCTCTGAAGACGATCTACTCGGCAATATTCGGGCGGTTTCAAAGTTCGAGTTTGACGAGAATATCGCGCGGTTGGGTAAGCCTGTTGACCGCGACGAATGGCATATGACACCGCAAACGGTTAACGCCTACTACAACCCAGTCATGAACGAGATCGTGTTCCCAGCCGCGATTTTACAACCGCCGTTCTTCGACGCCGAAGCTGATCCGGCCTGGAATTATGGCGGAATCGGTGCCGTTATTGGACACGAAATTGGGCATGGCTTCGACGACCAGGGTTCAAAGTACGACGGTAGTGGCCGATTGAACAACTGGTGGACCGAAGATGATCTTACCGAATTCACCAAGCGAACCAAGGCGCTCGTCGATCAGTATTCTGCTTATGTTCCGGCACAGTTCCCGGCTGATTCCCCACACCATGTGAATGGCGAGTTGACCTTGGGCGAAAATATTGGCGATTTAGGCGGTCTGACGATCGGTCTGAAAGCATACAACATTGCGTGCCAACGTGCCGGTTTAGCGTCGTCGGAACAAGCTCCGGTCTTAGCTGGGCTCAGCGGCATTCAGCGCGTTCTTCTCTCCTATGCTCGCATTTGGCAGGAAGTGCGCCGTGATGAACTTATGCTTCAGCGAGTAGCAACTGATCCACATTCGCCGTCGGAATTCCGATGCAACGGCGTTGTCAAGAATGTAGATGCTTTTGCGGAGGCATTCAATGTTCAACCTGGTGACGCGCTCTATCTCGCTCCGGAGGAACGAGTTCGGATCTGGTAATAATGACGGTTCGAATTCCTTCCCGGGAGGAGTTTGCCCAGATCATTGATGACATCCTGATCCCGAGCTTTCCGGCTACCGAACGGCCAGATAGCTCGGGATTCATGGAGATGTTCGATGACGGAATAATCTTCCCGTTAGCTTCGTTTGTAAATAACCAGCCGGTTGCCATTTCGCTGAGCATCTGGGATTTTTCCGGTCAGACGACGGCGCCCGCCGAGGTAGCCTTGATTGCGTGGCTTGCCGTGGGCCAAGCTGGTCGCGGTAAAGGTGTTGGCTCATCACTGTTGCATGAAACTGTGAATGTGTTATCACAGCGCCATGACCCACTCCTTATTCTGCTTGAGGTTGAAGATCCACAGATCCACACCCTGGTAAGTGAGTACGGAAATCCGGCAGCACGTATCCGTTTTTATGAGCGTGCTGGAGCACATAAGATTGACATTCCGTTTGCCATGCCACGCGAGGATCTCAGCCAAGATGTTCTGCCTGGGATGCTTTTATATGGCATTGGCGGGCGTGCATTGGCACAGGCTGAACCACAGTCGGTTGATATCGGCAAACCACTCGCTGATTTTCTACGAGCATATGCTTTGGCCGCCGCCGAACCACAATCTGACGACGGCAGTTTTACCCATCCAGAGATAGAGCGGATGATGCAATACGCGCCCCGCGCCAGGTTTATCGGTTAAGAACACCTGCACAGCTACTTCCGCCGGACCGTCGTCGTTTTCGCAAACTGTACGCGAACCTAGATAAGCGCGTAAACTAGAAATGTTTCGTGACTTTTTGTCAAACGATTGGGAGATGCGCTGGCCACCAGCGCTGCCCTGCTACTGAAAGGACGATCCGTGCCAGGACAAAACCTTACGCGCATCGAAGCCGCACAACGTGCCGAGCTCATCACCACCCACAGCTATCGCGTGGAACTAGATCTGCGTGGTGAAACGACGTTCCGTTCCCAAACAATAGCCAAGTTCAGTGCTACCCCGGGAGCCTCAACTTTTATCGATCTTATTGCTCAATCAGTAGAGAAAATCGTGCTGAACGGCACCGAGATTCCAACCGTAGCTTATTCTGATTCGCGTATTTTGCTCGAAAACCTGCAAGAGGAAAACGAGCTCTTCGTTGACGCAACATGCGAATTCTCCCATACCGGCGAAGGTCTGCATCGCGCGATCGACCCGGCAGACGGCGAGGCCTACCTCTATTCGCAGTTTGAAGTTCCAGATTCACGCCGTATGTACACTGTTTTTGAGCAGCCAGACCTCAAGGCAGAATTTACCTTTGTTGTCACTGCTCCAGAACACTGGAAGGTATTCTCGGTTTCACCTACCCCAGAGCCAAAGCCAGCCGGAGACGGATTCGCTACGTGGGAGTTCACTCCTACTGAGCGTATCTCATCGTATCTGACCTGTATTATTGCTGGTCCATACGAAGGCACAACCGATTCTCACCAGTCGATGGATGGTCGGACAATTCCGATGGGTGTCTATGCCCGTAAGTCGCTTGCTGAGTACCTAGATGGTCAGGAAATCATTGACATCACTAAGCAGGCAATGGATTTCTTTGAAAATGCTTGGGATGTTCCGTACCCATTCCGCAAGTACGATCAGATTTTTGTACCAGAATACAATGCCGGCGCGATGGAGCACCCTGGTTGTGTAACAATCCTGGATGATTACGTCTTCCGTTCCCGCCCAACTGAGGCGCTGGTTGAGCGTCGCGCCATCACCGTTGTTCACGAACTTGCTCACATGTGGTTTGGCGATTTGGTAACGATGAAGTGGTGGAATGACTTGTGGCTGAACGAATCGTTTGCTGAGTTCACCTCGCATGTGGCCACTGCCGAAGCAACTCGATGGACTGACGCCTGGGTGACGTTTAATTCCTCAGAGAAGTCGTGGGCGCAGATGCAAGATCAGTTGCCATCAACTCATCCTATCGCTGCCGATATCCGTGACTTGGAAGATGTTCAGGTTAATTTCGACGGCATCACCTACGGTAAGGGTGCTTCGGTTTTCCAGCAGCTAGTCGCTTACGTTGGCCGCGAGGCATTCTTTACTGGCGTGTCGAAGTATCTGAAGAAGAAGGCTTGGGGCAATGCGACCCTCGAGGATTTGTTGGTTGAGCTTTCGGCCGCGTCGGGGCGCGATTTGACCGAGTGGGTCAAGTTGTGGCTCCAAGAATCTGGAATCAATATTTTGCGTCCACGGATGACGATGGATGGTTCTACGATTTCCGAGTTCGTTATCGAGCAGTCGAGTGATGGTCGCGCCTCGTTGCGCCCACATCGCATTGGCGTAGGCGGATATTCATTAGGTGAGGACGGCAAGCTTGTACGCGTCGTTCACACAGAACTGGATATCGACGGCGAAGCCACTGTTGTCCCAGCGTTCTGTGGCATCGAGCGCCCACAACTTATTTTGATTAACGACGGCGATCTGGCGTACGCCAAGGTTCGTCTTGATGATGAATCGTTGGCTTTTGCTATTGAACATATCAACGCATTCACGGATCGTCTCCCCCGGACACTCGTGCTGTTCTCTGCGTGGGATATGACGCGTGACGGCGAAATGCCGGCATCAGATTACGCCCAACTTGTGCTGCGTGCGCTCGAGACCGAAGATCATGGCACGGTCCTTCGTTCACTGATTAATCAGTTGACGACGGCGGTGAACTTGTATTCTGCACCGGCTAAGCGCGAGCAGCTACAGGAACAGGTTGGCGCCCGGGTAGCTCAATTGGCGTTGGACGCAGAACCAGAAAGTGATCGCCAGTTCCAGTTGGCAATGGCGGCAGTGTCCTTGGCTCATACGGACGAACAGATCGATACCGTTGCTGGCTGGCTTGCTGGTGAAGGCGTTCCAGCTGGTTTGAGTGTTGACGCGAACTTCCGGTGGGTAATTCTGACTCGATTGGCTGCTGCTAACCGAATTGATGCCGCTGTAATCGAAGCTGAACGGGTAGAGCGCGACAATACTGCATCAGGCGCAGCTCATGCTGCCCGAGCCCGTGCTGCTATTTCTACGCCGGAAGCTAAAGCTTCTGCTTGGGAAGAGATTACTGGCGGTGTAGTACCAAATTCGATCCAGCGTGCTGCCGCTTACGGTTTCACGCAGGGAAATCCGGAGCTTCTCGTCCCATTTGTGGAGAAGTATTTCGCAAATATTGAATCACAGTGGGAAAACCGCACTGTTGAAATCGCCTCGAATTTCATTGGCGGCACCTTCCCGACTAAGCTCACTGGACGCACCGATTTAGGGATCGACATTGTCGCGTTGGGCGAAGCATGGCTGGCTGATAATACTGAGGTTGCTCCTGCAGCGCGTCGGTTGTTCTCTGAAGCGCTAGCGCATGCGCAACGCGCTGCGCATGCTCAAAAGGCTGACGCCTGAGAATCATACTGTCGTGTGTGGGACACAGACGCCGAGTCTGTGTCCCACACACATGGATAAGGACGTAAACGTGGAAACTCTGACTCAATCAATTGATAATCAAGCTCGTGTTGGTTTATCGAAATCCGATAAGGCTAACAATATTGGTGGGTATTTAGTAGGCGGCGCGTTGGCTGGAGCCTTTGTTGGCATAGGTTGCTTATTTATGTATGCCGGAGTTTCCGGAATGTACGTTCACGGCTCAGATTTAACCGGGACAATGATGGGGCTTGTGTTTGGTATCGGTTTAGTCTTGGTTGTTTTCGCTGGTGGCGAGCTAGCTACCTCAGGAATGATGATCATGCCCTTGGCCGCGATTCGTCGGAAGGTTAGTGCACTGCGTGCCGCATGGCTCATTATCTTTATGCTTCTTGGGAACCTCGTTGGCTCTATCGCAATCTCGGCGCTTATCAGCGCTGCTCAGGTATTCAAAAAGGATTCTCTGAATTATCAAATGCTGGATGCGGTTGTCTCCGGAAAACTCCATAAAGCTAATTCCGAAGTTTTCTTTCGTGCGATCATGTGTAATGTGATGGTCTGCCTGGCAATTTGGACTATTAACCGGATGAAGAATGAGGTTGCACAAATTATTGTTATCGCGTGGGCGATTACTGTGTTTGTGGCGGCCGGCTTTGAACACGTGGTGGCTAATATGACGTCGTTTTCGTTAGCGTTAATGAATGATGCCGGTGGCGCTACCGTCGGCGCATCTGCACTTAGCTTGCTGGTTGCCGGAGCAGGAAATTTGGTTGGCGGTATGATCGTCGTCGGCGGAACATACCTGTTAGCCGCAAAAATGGAACGGTAACATCCGTCGAGCATACAGTGGTGGCCTCATTCTTATCCTGAATGAGGCCACCACTGTACTTTTAAGCGTTAGGCTTCCAGCCAAGAGCCGGAGCCACATGCTTGGCGAAATTATCCAAGATGCGAATGTTAACATCTGTTCCAAGCTGATTTGGGATTGTCAACATCAAGGTGTCTGCCGATTCGACAGCTGGATCAGCTTTCAGCTGCTCAATCAGCACATCTGGTTCAGCGGCGTAGGTTCGGCCGAACGTCGTTTTAGTAGCACCCTCCAAAAGACCAATCTGGTCTTTGTCGCTGGCAAGTAGTCCAAACAATTCGCGGTCTTCGCTACTGACAATCGGAAAGACTGAACGAGAAACGGACACCCGAGGGTTCCAATCATGCCCGGCGTCTTCCCACGATTGACGGTAGACTCGAATCTGTTCTGCTTGCAACTCACCTAGAGTTGAACCATCTGCTTCAGAGACCAAAGTTGAGCTCATCAGATTGACCCCATCTCTAGCTGCCTGTTCAGCCGAAGCTCGCGTACCTGATCCCCACCAAACATGCCGTTCCAGGCTTGGCGAATGTGGAAATGCGGGCAACGGAGTTCCTGGCTGGTACATCCGCGGATACTGCTGGTCGAGAGAATTAGCCTCAGCGAAAGCGTAACCACGAATCGCTGCCATAAAGAGTTCAAACTTCTGACGGGCCATATCTGCCCCATTTTCTGTATTTGCACCATATCCAAATGCCTCCCAACCACGACGAGCTGGTTCCGGTGAGCCACGAGATACCCCCAATGCTAAACGACCTTCGGATAACAAATCGAGCGCAGCTGCTTCTTCTGCTAACTGTAACGGGTTTTCGTACCGCATATCGATAACCCCAGTACCAACTTCAATGCGTTTAGTTGCTCCGACAATTGCTCCCATAAGTGGCATTGGAGACGCTCCCTGGGGTGCAAAGTGGTGTACCCGGAAATATGCGCCATTGACACCAATTTCATCAGCGGCCTGCGCAAGTTCTACGCTAGAGCGCAAAACTTGTCCAGCGTCCAATCCATCTTTGCCGTCAACAGAATGATGTCCAAAACTTAAAAATCCAAACCTTTTCATAGTTGAATTCTAAACTAACTTAACGGGTCTGTCCACAGTATGGGCAGACTTTTCGCTTTCGTCATAAATCTTCTATCATTAGTCTCCATAAGCTCCTCATATCGAGCGATTCCCCCGCAAGAAAGGACTATCATGGAGCCTCCACTGATTAAACGGTTGCTGAGCAACCTCCTCGTTTGGATTGTTATCGCAATTGTTCTGGGTGCAGTACTTGGAAAAGTGCTACCAGAAATCGCTATCGTCCCATTCGCCACCTTCAATGACATCTTTGGAAAATTCCTCGGATTCGTCGTCCCATTGATCATCGTTGGATTAGTAACGCCTGCTATCGCCGACTTGGGGAAGTCTGGGGGCCGCTGGGTCGCCCTGACAGTCGGTCTCGGTTACCTCTCAACTATTATTGCTGGCCTCGGCACCTGGGGTTTGGCTACTATCATTTATCCGTCTTTGCTAGCGGACCAACATGTCCCAGATCTGGCTGAACCCAAAAACGCGGTAGCTTCCATTATGGATGAGGCTTTTACGCTTCCGCCCGTATTCGGTGTACTTACTGCACTTATCTTGGCATTTCTCATCGGTTTCGGAACTGTAGCCGCAAATGCACACAAAATGATCGACCTATTGAGTGAGTTCCGCAGCGTTGTCAACGTTATCATCAGCCGGTCAATCGTTCCGCTCCTACCAGTACACGTGTTCGGAATATTCCTCAACATGTCTAAGTCTGGTCAATTTGAAACCGTCATTGTTGCTATGGCTAAAGTTATTCTCTTTGCTTTTGCGCTTACTCTCGTCATGCTCGTATTCCAGTATACGATTGCTGGAACCATCGCTAAGCGAAATCCATTCACGTCTCTATGGAATATGCGAGATGCCTACGCAACAGCCCTAGGAACCGCATCGTCAGCAGCTACTATCCCAGTAACCCTTCGTTCTACCATGAAGAACGGCGTCTCTGAAGACGTAGCCGGTTTTGTAGTTCCGCTGTGCGCTACCATTCACCTTGCTGGATCTACAATTAAGATCACTGCATTCGCTTTGGCACTTCAATACATGCTGGGAATAGCAGCATCTCCTAGTGCAATCATTAGCTTTGTGCTTATGCTCGGCATCATCATGATTGCCGCTCCTGGTGTTCCAGGTGGCGCTATTACTGCAGCACAATCAGTCGTTCAGGGAACCCTCGGATTCACCGACCCAATGTACGGAGTTATGGTTGCGCTATACGTAGCAGTCGATTCTTTCGGAACCGCAACAAATGTTACCGGCGACGGCGCTATCGCAATGATCGTGAATCGGTTCGCAACGACACGCATGAAGCGCTGAGTTGTTCGGCAAGTTCGTTTGCTTGGTTGCCGACAATAAGATGAACGTGGCCCTTTTGGCGCACAATGCCAATTGCTCCCGCAGCACGCAGTAAATCTTCATTTACCCACGCTAGCGACGCCACTTCCACCCGGATTCGGGTATAAGCAGGCGTGACCTCAAGGACATTATCCCGTCCCCCAAGGCCAAGAACGACTTCATCTGCAAACAGTTTCACGTAAACCTTTCGAGAATCGAGAGTGCGGGCGGAAATCCGCCCGCACTCTTGCTATATATCGACTTATCAGCTCTTGAACGCCCGAGTAAAGGTCTCCATCAGCGACAGTAACCGAGGGTTCTTAGCAAGCTCTTCTACTAATACTACCTTCTCTGTACCATCAGCCAACGGGATTTTCCAATTTGGATATTCTTGGTCAGTACCAGGCTGGTTTTGCGCGCGACGCTCCCCTACGGCGTCGACAAGCGATACGCACAGCAACGGTGCCGGCGTCTTAGTGAGATAGACGTGCAACGCTTCAACCACTTCGCGTTCCGAAGGCTCGTCACCAATCAGACCATACTCGCGCAACCGAGCATAAACTGTCTCTCGCTCATGACGTGCCTGAGCCCGGACCTCTTCTTCTGGCTCAACTAGTAAGCCAAGCCGAGCACGCAAGTCGACGTGTTCCTCAGCAAGGTAGCCAGCAGCTGGTGGCAAATCGTGGGTATCAACTGAAACAAGCGCATTTGCTCGGTAATCCTCAGCACGCAACGGGTTTCCTTCTTCGTCCTTCTCAAACCAGAAGATTGACGTTCCCAAGATGCCACGCTCACGCAGGTAATCACGCACCCATGGCTCCACATTGCCGAGATCTTCACCGACGACGACGGCACCAGCACGATAAGCCTCGAGCAAAAGCACGCCTACCATCGCGTCATGGTTGAACCGGACATACGTACCGTGGCTTGCTGCCGAACCTTCCGGAATCCACCAGAGCCGGAATAGCCCCATCACGTGGTCAACACGTAATGCACCTGCATGACGCAGAACGGTACGTGCCATATCACGCAACGGAGCATAGTCCATACGCTCTAGGGCATCCGGACGCCACGGCGGCTGAGACCAGTTCTGTCCTTGCTGATTGTACATATCTGGCGGCGCACCCACGCCAATACCGCGAGCAAAGGCATCCGGCATCGTCCACGTATCAGAACCCTCTGGATGGACTCCAACAGCTAAATCATGAGCAACGCCAAATGCCATCCCCGATGCCTTGGCAACGCGTTGCGCATCAGCAAGTTGCTGATCCATAATCCACTGCAGCCATGCCCAGAAGTCAATTCGATCGCGTAGGCTGGCACGAGCTTTAGCCACAGCTCTGCCGTGAACATCCTTGAGTTCCTCTGGGAAAGGCTCACCATGGTAGTATTCCGTCAATGCACACCACAAGGCGAAGTCTTCTAAGCCCTGTCCCTCATTACGGCGATACTGCGCAAATTCACGCTCACGCGCCTGCGAACGCCCAGCTTTGAAAATAACCTCGAGTGCTTCACGCTTAGCTTTCCACGATGCATCGCGATCAATATGAGTATTCTTAACAGAATCCTTCTTCACGTTTTCTGCAGCCCACGTGATGAGCGAGCGCTCTGGCCCGGACAGATATGCAACCTCACGGATGTTTTCTGGGCGGATGTACATCGGATTGAAGAAACGACGAGTCACAGGCAGATATGGAGATGGCGACAATGGCTCAACTGGCTCTGCAGCATGTAACGGATTGACGAGCAGGTAGTCAGCACCCATAGCACCGAAAAGCGATGCCATCTCTAACAGATCGTCCGTATCACCGACGCCCCACGATTGAGCAGATCGGGTCGAATACAGCTGCGCCATCATTCCCCATGAACGATGCTGCGCCAGCGAACTATTGTCCAATCGACCCGGGGTAACAATGAGCGTCGTTGAATCCTTAGCTATTTTGTCAGTGTCACTGTGGCTAACGATCGCATGGAGAGTATGGTAGCCAAGCGGCAGACCGGACTTAATTGCAAAACTAGCTTGACCAATTTCATGCCCTTCGATGGTACGCGGTGGAGTAAAATCATCCACCTGTCGCACAGCGAATTCCGAGCCATCTTCACATGTGATGCCTAATTCTACGTTCCAACCATGTGGAACATGAACATGGACGACATAGTCTTGATCGTTGCGCGTTACCACACATGGCGGCAGAATTTGGCGCCATGGAGCTTCATCTTTAGCAACAAGTGCAGCTTCAATTGCGGCATCGTTGTGTGCATCGACGCCCATCGCGGCTAGTACAGATGTGAGGGTTTCTTGGTCAACAAATTCATGTTCCCCATTAAAGCCCCAAAAATCGGTAGCAATATTGTAAACCTCAGCCAACCGATGCAATTTATCAAGATCAAGTCTTTGATCCGGCATTGTCTCTCCTTGATGCGTGCGCAGTAGCACCCTCGCTACTTTTCTCGTAACTAATTGTGCCAGACTGCAAGGATTTTCTGTAACTGACATGCAGTTTTCTAAGAACAAGTATCCAATCTCTGTTTGCAGCGCATTATCACGTACCATGGAGTGAGGTATTTTATGGAGGCTTTTATGCGTAAATTTCTACCCGTTCCAGATTCTTCCGAGGAACCGCTCGCATCAATTTTGCGAACGTTACGACTGGAAATCCGCGAACCAGGAAGCTACATAGGCTCAAATCTATCGCAATTTAACGGCAGAGTTTATGGTGGGCAAGTCTTTGGTCAAGCTGTAATGGCTGCTTGGGCAACTGTAGCTGACACCTACCCGCAACGTCAGATCCATTCGATCACTGCTGCTTTTATGCGTCCTGGCGATCAACACGAGCCAATTGCATTTGATGTAGAGGAGGTTAATGACTCCCGCTCATTTTCTACACGTCGGGTACACGCGTCACAATACGGAAAGACGATACTCTCGTGCCGCGCTTCATTCCAGGAGCTGCAACCGGGCGTGGAGCACTCATCCGTCGCCCCAGATGCTCCCGAGCCAGAAGCTCTTGACTCGTCACTGGAATTTTTTGCAAATTTTGATCATCCTGCTTCTAAGAATGTCCACACAACGAGTGCTATCGATATGCGTCACGTCGATGGTCCAATCTGGGTCAAACCTGCAGCTAAGCAAAACGGACATACGCTGATTTGGTTTAAGATTCGCGAGGGACTCCCTGAACAGGCAGATCAACTCTTACATCGAGCTGTTTTAGCGTACGCTACAGACCAGTTTATGTTGGAGCCGATCATGCGTATGCACGGCATGTTCTGGCTAAGTCCCGATATTTCAGTCGCAACATTGGACCACGCAATCTGGTGGCATCGAGACGTCGACATGTCAGACTGGATACTTGCCGAGCTAGATTCCCCATCTGCTCAGGGCGGACGTGGTCTATCTGTAGCAAAATTCTTCCAGCACGGAGTTCATATAGCGACTATGGCGCAAGAAGGGATGACTCGATCTCGTTTGGTAAAGTAGCCAGCTCCTAGTGAGCAGTTCTCCAACCATCTAAAAGCGTTCGGGTAGGAACGATAGTTCCTACCCGAACGCTTGATTCGTTAGGTTACGCAGGCAGCGTTATTATGTCTAGCCGCGGGTGAGCTTGCGGTATGTTGAAGCCCCCGGACGACCAGCATCTTCGCCTAAGCGTTCGATCTTGTTCTTTTCATACGCTTCGAAGTTCCCTTCGAACCAGTACCAGTTGGACGGGTTCTCTTCGGTCCCTTCGTATGCCAAAATATGCGTTGCTACCCGGTCCAGGAACCACCTATCGTGGGTGATAACAACTGAACAGCCAGCAAAGTCAAGTAAAGCATTTTCCAAAGAGCTCAACGTCTCAACGTCTAAATCGTTCGTCGGTTCGTCAAGTAGGATGAGATTTCCGCCCTGCTTTAGAGTCAGCGCAAGATTCAACCGGTTGCGTTCACCACCCGAAAGCACACCAGCTTTCTTTTGCTGGTCTGCTCCCTTGAAGCCAAACGCGGAAACATATGCACGAGATGGCATTTCAACATTGCCAACTTGGATGTAATCTAAACCGTCAGAAACCACTTCCCACAGCGTCTTCTCCGGGTCAATGCCGCCACGGTTCTGATCGACATAACTCAGCTTAACTGTTTCACCGATCTTCAAGTTGCCTTCGTCGAGTGGTTCTAAACCAACGATAGTTTTGAAAAGAGTAGTCTTTCCAACGCCGTTTGGACCAATGATTCCGACAATACCGTTTCGTGGCAGAGTAAATGACAGATTGTCGATCAAAACCCGATCTCCGAAGCCCTTCTTGAGATTTGTTGCTTCGAGGACAACATTACCCAACCGTGGCCCTGGCGGAATCTGAATCTCTTCAAAATCAAGTTTGCGAGTGCGATCTGCTTCTGCAGCCATCTCCTCATACCGCGCTAGACGCGCCTTAGACTTTGCCTGACGGCCTTTAGCGGAGCTACGAACCCATTCCAGTTCCTCAGAAAGACGCTTCTTTAACTTGGCATCCTTCTTTCCTTGGACTTCTAGACGTTCTTGCTTCTTTTCTAGATAGGTTGAGTAGTTGCCTTCATACGGATACAAGTGACCACGATCAACTTCAGCAATCCATTGTGCAACATGATCAAGGAAGTAACGATCGTGGGTAACAGCGATAACAGCACCTGGATACTTCGCCAGGTGTTGCTCAAGCCATAGCACTGATTCAGCGTCCAAATGGTTGGTAGGTTCGTCCAGTAGCAACAAATCTGGCGCTTCCAGCAGTAACTTACATAATGCAACTCGTCGCCGCTCACCACCGGAAAGTACGTTAACAGGACTATCGCCCGGTGGGCATTGCAGAGCTTCCATCGCCTGATCAAGCTGGGCATCAATATCCCACCCATTAGCAGCATCGATTTCCGTCTGCAAGGTACCCATTTCTTCCATGAGGGCATCAAAGTCAGCATCCGGCTCCGCCATCTCCATGCCGATTTCGTTGAAACGGTGCACCTTTCCGATAAGATCCCCGACACCTTCTTGAACATTCTCAAGTACGGTCTTTTCTTCATTCAATGGCGGCTCTTGGAGCAAGATCCCCACTGAATAGCCAGGACTTAAGCGTGCCTCACCATTAGAAGGCTCATCTAGACCAGCCATGATCTTTAGAATGGTAGACTTTCCAGCACCATTCGGGCCGACCATACCGATCTTGGCCCCAGGATAGAACGACATCGTAACATCGTCAAGAATCAGTTTGTCCCCTACTTTTTTGCGGGCACGCACCATGTTGTAAATAAACTCAGCCACATTTCTCCAATAGCTAGCAAATGGAATTGGTTAACCATACTTAACCATAGTCGACCCCTAGGCTTTACCTCAACCACACTGGTACCGTTTTCGTCACGACATAACAGCTTCTAGTACGCCCGCTGGATCCTGAGCTGTTTCCTGTTGGCAGGTTGTGAACTGTTTATCCGCTTCACTACTCATTGCATCAGCCGAATAGCGTGGTTCTCCTGGAACAGATTCCAACGGCATAGCAGATGTTTTTGTAAAGACAGCCGTCCCATGGGTCAAGTCGATTCCGAAACTGTCAGCTAGCAGAACGTGCTCTATCCGAGTCAACCCTGATTTATCTTCGTATTGCCGCATGACCAGCCGCCCTCGTGCGATAACAGGAGTTCCTTTATCCACACTGACCGCAACATGAGCAGCCAGGCTCCCATATGTACGGACTGAATACCACGCTGTCTGCCCGTCTCTGAACTCATTTACAGACCGCGAGTAATACCGTGGAGTCACACCTACCCGCACCACAGTTGTTTTTGCACTAAGAACTTCTCCGGTATCTTTATCAGTCGCGTTAGTAAAAACTGTTGGCGCGGCCCCAACATATCCACGAATCGCTACAATAGTTTCATTTGACATGTTCACTCCTTCATGATGTAAAACGACTTACATCATCATTGTGAAACAAACATCATCAACCGCGCATATAGCTTATTAAATCTGTGGATAAGATACTTATTCGCATGAAATGTGCATAAGTTATAAAATATTAGGCAAATGTTTCAAGAGCTAGACGCGTCGTCTTGTGCTTCTCTAGCACTTCAGCAGGACCAGCAACCATAGTTTCATCAAAAACTTCACCCACCGCAGCACGAGCACGCTGCTCATACTGCTCGGCAAGAGCTACTGCCCGCCGTCGTAACCACGCCTTTGCAATCACAAAGAACACAACCGCGATAACAAACCCAACACCAACCGTGCCTAAGCGCCCACCGACTGAGGCAAATGGAATTCCTACTGATCCCAGCACGATCCCGATGATTAAAACTACCGCGGCACACACCATCCACAACCACGCCATACTGCGACGTACCTGAGGCATTGCGACCGAATGGATAGCGTTGCCCACCGCATGCCGTAACCGTTCTGCACTGGCAACATCAGCAGCCACAGCCTCTTGCCAAATATCGGGTAGCCCATGCCGAATATATCCAAGCCAGCTATCACGAATTGCCACCGACATAGAATGCCCGAGTTTTTCAGGTTCAACATAAGCAGTAGCGAAAATCGAACGCCCTGCATTTCTAATGGATTCAGACGCAGCACCAACGCCACTGGCTCGCGCGATACGATCAACCATATCGTCGCGATAACTGCCAGAAATCTCTGCCTCCGTCTGCCCCACATTGAACCGTAACCGGCGTCCAATCGCATCAAGTTCTGCCGCTGCCGTGCTTGCCGCAACCGAAGGACGACTCATCGCAGTTCGAATATGATCTGCCAACTCGCTAACCCCTTCGCCATTGAGCGCCGAAGTAGCAACGATTGGAATGTTCTTTAATCCGTCACGAGCCAACAGCTTCTCGACGTCGTCTATCAGCACAGCACGTTGTGACTCACGCACGGTGTCAATCTGATTGAGCGCAACTACCATAACGTCAGCCCGCTCAGTCAACTTTTCCAAATAGGAAGTATGTAGCACCTGATCGGCATACTTTTGCGGATCGAGCACCCATATCAAAACATCGACCATCGGTAGCAACCGCTCAACTTCAAGCGAGTGCTCAACCGCAACTGAATCATGATCCGGCAAATCAATAAGAACTAACCGATCGAAAACTTCGTGGCCCACCGTTAGCTCAGAGTCATATTCAATACGACGGTCATGATCCACCGCCAAATAATCCAATAAGGCTGTTGCATCTGTGCCATACGTACAAGCAGCTGCCCGCTCCGTCATTGGCCGAATTTCCCCGGAATCCGCAAAACTCAAGCCAGTAATAGCGTTGAACAATGAGGATTTCCCTGATCCCGTACCGCCAACGAGGGCGGCCACCGTAATATCGGTTCCCAGGCTCATCCGCTCCTGAGTCCGATGCAAATCATCTTGAGCGCGAGCCGACACGTAAGGATCAAAGAATCGTCCACCAGCAGCAACAGCTTTTTGGAGTTGCTCTAAGCGGTGCGCAATAGCTTGCGCACCTTCAACACGAATCGTCTGTTGGTCTTCCATACTGATTCTTCCTTCTAATTCCGTATCACGAATGGGCCAGATACTCACTAGCCCGCAAACGCAGATCAGTGCTGTCAGTAATAGTCACGCTATCAACGACCTCAACATACACCTGCGTGAGCTCATCGAGCGCTTGATCCACTCGTCCCAGGAGATCTTCTCGAGCCTGCGTCACTCGTGCTTCCATATCCGTCGAACGTGCAGCCGAATTCGCACCTGATATTCCACCCGCCGCACAACCAAGTAGCGCCGCGACACCTGCCGAAGACAGCCAAGGATGCCCATGAATCTTTTGTGCTTCTCGCGTCAAATCTTGCTTCCAAGCCTTGACTGCTGATTCCACTATGGCATCAACATTGATATGTTCATGCACCTGCGTAAGCATAGCCTCGGTATTAACAACATCCTTCTTCCACGCCTCATCGGCCTGCGCATTTGCGGTGACCAAGGCTTGCGTGAGAGCAACTTTCACAGCAGTGTACAAAATATCGAATGTGGCAGTCACTGCGTTATCACGCGATTTCCGCTTACGATCAAAAAGGCTAGGCTTTGACCGCGACACGAGCCCAGCCAATACACCACCTGTTGACGCAAACGACAACCACGACGCCGTAGGCGCACCTTGTCCGAAGCGGCCATTGGCGATGTTAGTACGTAACTTCTCTAGGGGTGCTTGCGCACTTTCAATCGCTTTATCTTTCAAATCCTGCAGCGCATGCTCTTGGGCTTCCAGTGCATCAGCTAACTGCAAAAGCTCATCACGCAATGCCGGCAAAGTAGCCCGAGTAGTGCGATCTACTAGCGATTCGCCCATTTTCGTTGCCGCAATCATTTCCAGCCAAGAGCGTAATGATGCTATGTCTTCTTCAGGCAATAAACCTTCATGCGCACCTTGATCTGGAACGATGAAAAGCGGAGCATCTTGAAGACCTAATTCTTCCATTCGTCGAGCAAGATCAGCACGTACCGCGTTTAACGCCCGCTGCGATACCCGATCCAGCACAACCGCACAGGTGATGCCGCGCGAGTGCGCGTTGTGAAGCGTGTTCCATGCTAAGGCATCGCCATATCGCGAAGCCGTTGTAACAAACACCCACAAGTCTGCCGCATCCAAAAGTCGAGCAGACAGTTCGCGATTCGAGTCATCAACCGAGTCCAAGTCAGGAGCATCAACAAGGACAACTCCGGGGATAGCAGAAGCTATCAGAACCTGATCTCCCATATCTATCAACGCATGACCGTTCATCGCAGCTGCGTCATCAGGGTGCATAATGATCATCGGAGTGCGCGTCGTCGGACGCAAAACTGAAGCTTGTGAAACTCCTGCGCGTACGATCGAATTCACTAAGGTGGATTTACCCGCACCGGACGACCCGCCAAAGACAATAACTGCCGGAACATCGCGAGCTTCGACATGCGGCAATATGCGCGATTCAAGTTGGGTCAATAGTTGACGGCGCGAATCTTCTAGCGCCAGAGACCCCGGCATTTCTAATGGCAGGGTCGCCTCACGCAACGCACTAACAGTACGTCGCACTAAGTCAGCTAGATTCTTACGAGAAAACGAGTTGGCAGTCACCTTTCCATTACACCGTATTCCGCCAGTTTTTTCGCTATCAACACGTTAATTAACCTTTTGTGTGACCTCCTTAATCATAAACCTGTGATCCTTGCAAAATAATCAGGATAAACAATTTCCCTTCAGTCGTGTAAAATCCTGTTCGTACGCCTCGATAGCTCAATGGATAGAGCAACAGACTTCTAATCTGTAGGTTGCGGGTTCGAGTCCCGCTCGGGGTGCTGACTTCCCGATTGCTTCACGCAACTTGGTATCCTTATGTAGTGAGTAATTTTCCTGCACAAAATACACCGATCGTATGGATCGATTGTGAAATGACCGGCTTAGATCTAGAACGCGATGCACTTGTTGAGATTGCCGTCGTAGTGACAGACGCTGAGCTAAACCCTCTTGATAACGGCCTCGACGTCGTCATCAAGCCACCTGCCGAAGCGGTAGCAAACATGAATGACTTCGTGCGGAATATGCATACCAAAACAGGGCTTATTGAACGCTGGGAGCATGGCATGACACTAGCCCAGGCAGAATCTGAGTGCCTCGCATACATCAAGCGTTTCGTTCCCGATGTGCGAAAAGCGCCGCTAGGTGGTAACTCGGTAGGGACAGATCGCACCTTCTTAGCGCGCGATGTTCCTGCACTCGTGGAACATCTCCACTACCGCGTCGTTGACGTATCCTCAATTAAGGAACTTGCTAAGCGCTGGTTCCCGCGGACGTACTTTGCCGCACCGGAAAAAACTGGAAACCACCAGGCCCTCGGTGACATCTACGATTCTATCGACGAGCTTCGCTATTATCGCTCAGTCTTGTGGCCAGAAGGAGATGGGCCATCTTCTGACGAAGCTAAAGCCCACGCCGCATGCATAACAGCTGATCTCACTGTGGACCGGGCGCAACGCGCTCACGAAAAACTTTCTTAACGAGCGAGCAAACTGGTTTGGGGCAGCATCTCATAGGGTGCTGCCCCACTTTTGACGCAAAAAAGACCGCCGGAAAACCGACGGTCTTGATGGGGTGGCTGACGGGGCTTGAACCCGCGACCCCCTGGACCACAACCAGGTGCTCTACCACTGAGCTACAGCCACCATTGTTGCACTGCAACGAAGAAAAACTATACCGATTTTCTTTCGATAACGCTAATTATATGCGACGTGATTAGAGTCACCAATCAGCCCGCATCTGGATAGCATCTGCAAACATGTTGAGATGCGCCTCGCTTTGACTGAGATAAAGTGACCCATCAATGAGCGACACTTCAACTACATAGAACTCTTCTGGCGAATCTTCATCGCCACGAACAATGTCTACGCGATTGAACAGCAACAGCTCATCTTTGCCATTAACTCGCTTGATGTGCTGATGGAGCGCCTTGCGAATACGCTCACCCCAGCGCCAAGTTTCCTCGGTTGCATGAGAAGCTCGCGCCACTTCTTCCACCACACCATCTTCACGCTGGCTACGGAAGCGCGGATGAAGCATAGCTTCTTTTTCCACCTGATATGACGGCAAACCATTGAGATAAACAAGAGAGGTTTCGCCTTGGCTATCGATTTCTTTCAGATAACGTTGAACCATCACAGTTCGGCCGCGGGAAAGTTCATACATCGCATGTTCTACTGCTTCGCCACGCTGCTGAGCATCAACCGAAGAATACCGTCCAGTACCACGCCCACCAGAAGCTACTGCTGGCTTAACAACGAAATCACCAAAAGCTGGGAAACGTGAATGAATCTGCTGTTTTGACAAGCCTTGCTCTGGCTCTAGCCAGATCGTAGGAATCGTTGGTAACCCACAAGCCCCCAATGCGTTAAGGTAATGCTTGTCAGAATTCCACTCGATAGTTCTTGCAGAGTTCAACACTCGTGGTAGCGAAGCCGTCCACGCTAAGAATTCATTCCGATACTTTGCATAATCTCGTACGGAGCGAATGACAACAGTTCCAGCTTCGTCCCAGTTGACTGACGGGTCATTCCAGACGGCGATACGCGGCTCTAACCCGCGATCCCGTAAGGCATCTGGAAGGTTCTGCTCATCAATATCTAGATTCGGAAGTTCTTCCGAGGTTACCAGAGTCACGATTGGTGCAGACACGCTTACCACCTTTACCTTCAGAGCTAATGTTTTCCTCATACTACGCACGAGCGCACACGGATCAGGTGAAAGCCCAATCAAACATAAGTCTAACGGTTTCTTGCCCAATTCGCTTTACCGACCCAATAGTTACCAATTTAATACTCATTCAAGGTAGGCTTTACCATTAAAACCATAGTGAACATACGTTGGCGTGACTTGCGCCAACAGAAATGAGGTTGAACGATGAGTTGGTGGGAAATTTTCGGCTGGGCAGGATCCGTCCTTGTCGTTGTATCGCTGTGGATTCCGAGCGTCTGGCGTTTCCGCATACTCAACTTGTCAGGTTCACTTATTGCCACGATCTATAACATTTATTTCGGTATTTGGCCATACGCCGCCATGAACGGCGTCATCGTCGGTATCGACGCATATTGGATCGCGCGGCTATCTCGCAAAGGCACAACCGCCGAACGAGGCTACGCCATTGTCAACGCACATTCACAAGACGCGTTAGTTCAGCATTTCTTGGCACGTAACGTGACCGACATTCAAGCGAACTATCCACAGTTTTCGACGGCGGATCTGGATTCTTCGCGGATCAGTTTCATTATGCACGAGGACGAGATTGTTGGCTTGTTTGCAATGACGACGACGGACGCAACCGGTACGATCATTCTGGACTACGTGACACCACGCTTCCGCGACCTCGGACCAGGCCGATACATTTACACTCACCCCTCACTCTTTACTGACGCCGGGGTTTCACGCCTTCAGATTCCTGCCGAAAACACCTCCGATCGAGGATATTTTGCTAAGCAAGGTTTTACACAAGAGAACAATCATCTTGTTCGCAGCATCTAAAAAGATGAACCACATCATATAGGGTGCTTGCAATCACATTTGAATCCGGTAAAAAAATTTGCTCTGCAAAATAACGTGCGCTAAAGTAATACCTGTTGCGCACCGCTAGCTCAACTGGCAGAGCATCTGACTCTTAATCAGAGGGTTCTGGGTTCAAGTCCCAGGCGGTGTACGAAGAAAAATCCCTGGATTCGTCTAGGGATTTTGACTCTCAAGATATTGTATTCTTGATGAGCACCGCTAGCTCAACTGGCAGAGCATCTGACTCTTAATCAGAGGGTTCTGGGTTCAAGTCCCAGGCGGTGTACAGGTTAAAAGGACGGCTCGGAATTTCCGAGCCGTCCTTTTTGTTAGGATGTATTGTCAGAACCGAATTGCGTCAATAGGACGCATCTTCACAGCTATAGTCGCCGGGATTATTCCACACAAGGCCCCTACCGTTGCAGAAATTCCCACTCCGATCAGAGCAGCTTGCATTGGGTAGGCAATAGTACTGGCACTCGCCGAGAGCTCCTCGAATAGGAATCCGCTGAACCCTAACCGTGGGAGAACCCTAATCGTCATCACTGACAACACCACGCCAACAAAACCTGCCACCGTGGTGGCAACAACTGATTCTAAAAAGACGGCAAAGAATATTCGTCGCGCAGAAGCCCCCACAGCACGACGAATACCGATCTCACGCACCCGGGTCTTCACGGTCACAATACTCATAGTAAGCAACCCCAAGGCACCTAACAGAATCACAATGCCACCAATTCCAGCAACAACCATCTGCATTACTCGGTCTTGTTGCATACTTTGTTCAGTAAATCCTTCGTCCCAATGAGCATCAACTTGGTAGGATTCGCCAAGGAACGATCCCAACATCGCCTGGGCTACATTCTTGGCCTGCTCTTCCTCGCCTCGCGGTGCGAGGAACAAAAACGCCGGAAGCGATGACTCGACTGACTCCGGGAAAATATATGCTTGCGCTTCAGCCGGTGCATAGATAACGGCATTCTCATAAACATTAATGTTCTTTATAACCCCTACTACCGTCACAGATCTCTTGTGATCCTTGCTCAACCAGATTCGAGGAAATGTAGCTACGGCTGGTCGTCCCAGTGTTGCCCATGCGGACTCATTGATCACAACCGGGTTCATCTGCAGCTGACCGTCATAGGAGTTCAAAAAACGGCCATCAATCAGGCTGCGTGCGTGTAGCTTGAAATAGTCAGGATCCACAGCCACAGCCTCCGGATACTGACCAGGACATTGATCCAAATATTTTGGCGGACACGGATCAAAATCTGGCGCATCGATCGTCGTCAAGTGAATGTCAGCTTTTGTAGTCCAGACGGTTATACCGAGTTTATCCACGGTGTCCTTCACTGCCTGGCGAAGATGCTCAATTTTCTCGATGCTGCGCTCTTGCTTATTGTTTTCCAGCCCTGCACTATCCTCTGCTGGAATATTCGTTGTGTTTTCGAAAATCATTGCCGTAATAGTGCCCGGCTGACCATTCCAGTGGGCAATACTGCGTTGCTGACCTTCACTGAGGATAGTTCCTAACGCAATCACTGTTGCCATAGCCCACACTGCAGCGCCCACTCCAACGAGAGACAAGATGACGCGCGCCCGATTGATTTTAACTTCTTCCCACGCTTCTATGAACGCTCCAATAAAATTGTGGATCATCACTCTGCCTCTTCTCGGCCAGGCAACTTATCTCCAGCGGATAAGACTTCCATACCAGCATCAATCCGGTTTAACACACCATCGGAGATTCGATAAACCGTGTTGGCACGCTGTGCAACATTCATATCATGACTGATAACGATCAGCGCCGCATTGTTCTGCTGCGCTGCCTGTTCAAGCACATCCATAACTTGCATCCCAGTGTCCGGATCCAAAGCACCGGTTGGCTCATCAGCCAATATGAGTCGCGGATTGCGTACCAAAGCGCGAGCGATCGCAACCCGCTGTTGCTCACCGCCAGATAGTTGACTCGGATATGCGTCGAGTCTGTCTCCTAACCCTACCGATTCGAGTATCCGGGCCGCTTTCTCATGTCGTTTGTATAATTCCAGACCTGAATTATAGAAGAGCGGTACTTCGACATTATTGAGCACGGTGCGCGAGGGAAATAGATTAAACTGCTGGAACACGAATCCTACGGATTCACCGCGCAAGCGTGAGCGATGGGCATCACTGAGACTAACAACGTCGATATCATCCCACATATATGTTCCGCTACTAGGCTGATCTAACAACCCAATAATATTGAGTAAAGTTGATTTTCCGGTTCCGGAATGTCCCACAATTGAGATATGTTCCCCACTGGCAATGTCACAGTTAACCCCACGCAAGATATGTAGATCTTCGCCATTAGGCAAGGTGACTGTCCGGGTAATATCACGGAGTTGAAGCATGCTATTTCCTAGAAGTCGGCCGGGCTCATTGGGTCATCGGATTCTTGTTTTTCTTCGGTCTTTCGGGGAACGAACTCAAGAACCTCAGTTTCCTCATCTAATCCTTCAGTAATGACAACCATTTTTCCGTCATTTATTCCAAGTTTCACGACGACCGGCGAGGGCTCTCCTTTACCATCTTTTGCGGGAAGATATACTTTTCCTTCCCGGAATCGACCCTCTACCGCAGTAACGGGCAGTAGCAAGGCGTCTGTTACCTCTTCACCTGCGATATTTAGAGTGGCTTTAATGCCATCAAAGACCGTTTGATCAGCTGGAATATCACAGGTGAGCAGCGGGGTTGAGCTCTGCGATCCCCCTTCACCATTCGCACTACTCGATTTCACCGACGTTGTATGCAAGTTAGTGCACATAAATGGTGCCGGGCCATTCGTAATCGCCACCTCGGCTTGCTGCGGGATAGACTGCAACGAGTAGAGCTGATCGGGAGTCACATTCACATTCGCATGAAAAGTGGCCGGCACAATAGTCCCTAGTGGATCGTTGTATGACACGTGTTGCTTGAGCATTGCATCAAAACTAACTGTTCCAGCACTGGGAGCAACGACGTTGTTATACGTGACAGTTGTGCTGGTTTGTGGTTCTGCCGGGCCCGTGGCCTCGTCCCCATTAGACACTGCGTTTGACGGCGTTACTTCCACGCTCGTTGTTGATTTTACTTGCAATAGTGGCGCACCTTGTTCAACCTGAGTACCGTCAGCTACAAAGAAATGAACGATCTCGCCTTCGGCACTGGATTTAATCGCTTTCGCGTCGTCACGCAAAATCGTAGCTTCGAACTGGGTATCGTTCTTGACGTCGCCACGTTGAGCTGTGACTGTAGGGAGAACAAATTGTCCTTGTCCTTGTAACTCTTTTTCAGCTTTATGCGACGGGAAAAACGCAAATTTTACAAGCGCAACAGCGATAACAGCGGCGATAATCAGCCGTAGAATACTAAAAATTAGTTTACGAGTGGGATGAGCTTCCATTAACGGATCCTTCGCGATCAAGGGCACTAGTTACAGACTATGCCTTGTAACACCATTGTTAGATTTTAGGATACCCTACAGTTTCCGCAATCGGTATTTTTTGCAAATCTATGGAAAATTCCGAGAGCCAAACCTGATATATTTGAGACGTTATACGTTACCTACGGAGATTGATAATGAGCAACGAACCTGGCCTCAACCTTGCCCTCGATGCGCTAGAAGATGCTCACGGCCTATCTCCTGCTCCCGAAGACATTTATGATGCGTTTTCCGCGTGGGTATCATCGACTGGCAAACGGATGTATCCCCATCAAGACGAAGCACTGTTGAACATTGTTTCTGGAGATCACGTTATTGTTTCTACCCCTACCGGTTCGGGAAAGTCCATGATCGCCATGCAAGCCTTATTCACTGGCTTAGCAACTGGACGAACCGCTTATTATACTGCACCGCTTAAAGCGCTTGTATCTGAAAAGTTCTTCGAGCTCATTGGACATTTTGGTGCACACAACGTCGGTATGGTTACTGGAGACTCATCAATCAACGCCGGCGCACCCATTATCTGTGCAACCGCAGAGATTTTAGCCAATATTGCGTTACGCGAAGGCGACCAAGCCGACGTCGGCATCGTCGTCATGGACGAATTCCATTTTTATGACGATCCGCAACGCGGGTGGGCTTGGCAAGTTCCGCTCCTCACGTTGCCGCAGGCTCAACAAGTTTTGCTGTCCGCCACTCTCGGCGACACGACGAAATTGACATCAGATCTCACCCGCCGCACCAATCGTCCGGTAAGCATCGTCGACGACGCAGTTCGTCCAGTCCCCCTGCATTTTTCTTGGTCTACTGAGCCAATTGGTGAAGTCATCAAAGAACTTGTCGCCACCCACATGGCACCGGTCTACGTAGTTCATTTTTCGCAACGTGAGGCCGTCAGCCAAGCACTCGCCTTGCAATCGATGGCCGTCGCTTCAAAAGAACAAAAAGAACGGATTTCTACTGCCCTCGCTTCGTTCACCTTCTCCCCCGGCTTTGGCAAAGTCCTGTCAAAACTTCTCCGTGCCGGAATCGGTATTCACCACGCCGGACTACTCCCTCGCTATCGTCGCCTAGTCGAACGCCTCGCACAAGCAGGACTACTCAACGTCATTTGCGGAACTGACACCCTCGGCGTCGGCATCAACGTTCCGATCCGAACCGTGCTCATGACATCGCTGACGAAATTCGACGGCACTAAACAACGGCATATTACTGCCCGCGAATTCCATCAAATTGCTGGACGAGCAGGCCGCGCCGGATACGATACGGTGGGATACGTCGTCGTCGAAGCACCCGAACACGAAATCGAAAACGCTCGTCGGCTGCGCAAAGCCGGCGATGACCCAGCAAAAATTAAACGCGTCCAGAAAGTTAAAGCGCCAGAAGGCACAATCAGCTGGTCAGAAAACACGTTCAATACGCTGGTGGCAGCCCCACCAGAAACACTCACCTCGCGGATGCGCGTCGATCATAGCCTCATACTGAATTTACTTCAGCGTCCTAACCCGATAGCCGCAGCTAAGACTGTGCTGTGTGACAACCATGAGCCACACCGCGAGCGCAATACTCTCCTGCGCAAGGCAATTACTATTTATCAGTCGTTACGGACCGCCGGCGTCATCACTCACGAAGACCGCGACTGGCGAGCAGAACACGGCGATGAAAACGCCATTCATTTCACTCGCGATGTCCCCTCCGACTTTGCTTTAAACTCGCCCCTGGCACCGTTTGCCTTGGCCGCTTTTGACTTGTTGGATATGGATAGTCCTTCTTACGCGCTCGACGTCGTATCAATTACCGAGGCAGTAAGCGAAGACCCTACCCCCGCACTCTACGCACAACAACGCCAAGCGCGCGGCGAACTCATTGGTAAGCTCAAAGCCGACGGCGTGGAATACGATGAGCGCATGGCGCTCGTTGATGAGGTTACCTGGCCGAAACCACTGGCTGATCTCCTCGAACCAGCGCTCGAAGCGTACGCTAAAACGAATCCGTGGGTGCGCGGACAAGAGCTAAAACCAAAATCTGTAGTGCGGCAACTAATCGAAGAAGGTCTGACCTTCTCTGAGTTTATTTCTCGCTACGATTTAGCACGCTCCGAAGGCGTACTTTTACGCTATATTACGGATGTATACCGGGCGATGCGGCAAACAATCCCGTTAACAGCGCGCACCGATGAGGTGGAGGATATTGTCGACTGGCTGGCACGGCTAGTTCGCTCGATTGACTCCTCGCTTCTCGACGAGTGGGAAGCCTTGGCCGATGGGCGGATCACCTTGGCTGAATTAAACTCCCTTGGTTCAGACGATTCAGTTCAAGGCGAAGAAGCTGCTTTCGGCGCCGACGACGACGGCACCGTCGCCTTCACCCGGAATAAACATGCACTACGAGTAGCAATTCGTAACGAGATGTTCTATCGCATTGAGCTTTTGGATCGCGAAGACTACGAGGAATTGGAACGGTTGGATGGCTCTGCCGGATGGGATGCCGACCGCTGGGCAGATGCGATTGGCCCTTACTTTGACGAATACGATTTCCTTGGCACTGATCAAGCTGCACGTGGCACACAGTTCTTTGCAATTTTAGAAGACCCTTCATTTGCCGATTTGCTCCAAGCAGGAATGGATGACGACGAAGCGTCTACCTTGCTTGAGACCCACAGCAGTGGACGGGTTTGGTTGGCTTTGCAGATCCTTGATTCTGGAGACGACGCAGCAGCGTGGGGCTTGTGGGCCGTTGTTGATTTAGATGCTTCGGACGAGGCCAGCAAGCTGGTTCTCAGACCGATTCGACTAGGCGAGCGATAAATGATGTCCCCAGTAAATATTGCTGACAATATTGCCCGGGTACGCGAAGACATTTCACGTTTTGCTCAAGGACGGCATGTTGATCTAATGCTGGCGGCCAAGCACCAACCGGTGGAGCGCCTCATTGACGCTTACACTGCTGGTGGAACATTGATGGGACACAATCTTATCGATCAGCTAGCTACAGCTACAGCAGGGCTACATGGCGCTAACATCCATCCGTATACGACTGTTATCGGTCATGTCCAATCGAACAAGCTGTCAGTTGCTATGAGGTGGGCAGACCGAATAGATACAGTGGATTCACTCAAAACAGCACAACGTATTAACCGCCGGCAAGAAGCACGAATAGCTTCTGAGGAGGCAACCGGTCCGTATCCGATCCTTTTGCAACTTAATTCTTCAGGCGCACCCACTCAGTCCGGTTGTAGCCCGGAGAGTTTCGTTGAATTAGCACGCGTCATATCGGATCTTCAGTTCGTGCGTATCGCTGGGGTAATGACGATTGGTGCTCGCGGTTGCGAAGCTGAAATTCGTGCCTCGTTTGTGCGAACTCGGCAATTAGCAGAGCAGATGCGCGAATTACCAGGTCTGGAACAAGCCGATGTTCTTTCTATGGGGATGAGTGGCGATTTGCGCCCAGCTATCGAAGAAGGATCAACCGTAGTTCGAGTAGGAACAGCCATTTTCGGCGCACGTCCAGTACAACCGGCATAATTCTTAGCTTGACCCTCACGCAAGGTGATACTTCACAATCAAAATATGAACGCAACGAACGATATCCGTTATACAGTCGGCCAAGTTGCTGACATATTTCAGGTGACTGTACGGACTCTCCATCATTGGGAGCAGGCCGGATTACTCCACCCTGCGGAGCGGAGCTGGTCTAATTACCGGCTATATTCCGAAGCAGATTGCCAACGTATTCAGCATATTCTGATTTACCGGGCAACAGGCATGGCATTGGCAGATATCAAAGTCCTCCTCGACGGGGATTCCAGCGGGATTGACCATTTAATCAAACAACGCGAAGCGCTAGTCAATCAGCAACACCAGTTAGCTGACATGATTGCGGCGATCGACATTCTTATGGAGAATACTGTGAAGAGACAACCTATGACGGCACACCAGATCGGTGAAATTCTAGGACAAGCTAATTTTGCCGAATACCAGTAGGAAGCTGAAGATAAATACGCCAGCTCTGATGATTGGAAGGTAAGTGAGGAGCGCACAAAACAATGGACTCCGAATGATTGGACGTCCGTTCGCGCGCAGTTCGCCGATATTGACGCAAAAATAGCTACTGCGGTACGAGAGGGTGTGACTCCAGATAGCGCAGTAGCGCAAAAACTAGTTGAGGAACATCGCCAGGTACTGAGCACGTTTTTCCCAGTGACACATGCGAAGCATTTCATTCTTTCTCGTGGGTATATTAAGGACGGACGCTTCCGTGAATACTACGAGAATCAGCAGGAAGGCTTAGCTCAATGGCTAGCTGACGCAATTGCCGTTAATTCACAGGCAAATGGCGTAGATCCGGCTACCTGCATCTGGGAGTAGTCTTACATGTGCGTGCATACAGTTTGCATAATTACAACATTTACGCCGTAGTTGGCCTGTTCATGCGAAAAATGCAAACTGTATGCGCGTTTTTCTTGTTGCGAGTAGATTGTCGATATACATGCAGTAATTAAAACCCCAATGCTGATTGTTGTTTCTCAAGTACTACTTTTAACCGCTTGTACGTCTAATATGCACACCGAAAATCAAGAGAATACATCCGATAGTGTCACTGTATCTGATGACCATGACCGAAAGATCGCTACGTTCACATCTCAAAAAGATTTAGACTTTTCTCCACGTTGCTTGGAGACAGCGTTACCTCTGATGCAGATCAATACGAATTGGCGGGTCTAGCAGCGGAGGTTCCAGAAGATGCACATGCTAATTACACTTATGTTTTCACGCATTTTCGGGATGACGGGAAAGAAGAAATAGCAAATTTTTTGGTCTATAAGAATTATCCTTATGTGACTTTAACTGGGATTCCAATCGTCACACCATTGACATGGAAACTCTCGAATGAGGAGATGGAAATCCTACAGCGCCCCTTCGCACACAAGTCTAAATGAGGGCAGGTGACCTAAAACTACGTAGTCTTATTCGGATACATGCTCATGATGAGAGCAGTTAAAACACTGTCAGTCCACGTGCGCGGAAAACATCACGGACAGCTTCAGTTGCTTCCTTTGACGGAGGTTCGACATCCTGTAATTGGTACTCGAGACCTAAGGAAACCCATTTGTCACGGGCCATCTGATGGAATGGAAGAACTTCAACACGTTCTACGCTGGTAGCCCAGCCTGCTACAATGTCAGCCACTGCTTCAACGTTTTGTGGATCATCTGTTAGCCCTGGAACAAGGACGAAACGGATCCAGATTTTGTTCCCTCGCGCTACAAGACGTTTGCCGAAGCGTAACGTAGGCTCAAGATCACGCCCAGTAGTTCGCTTATAGTAATCTGGGATACCCGACTTTACGTCGAGCAAAAAGAGATCGACATTGTCGAGCATCTCGTCGGTCATATTCGCACCCAAAAATCCAGACGAATCAACTGCAGTATGGATGCCCATGTCTTTGCAACCTTGCAATAGCTTCGCGAGAAATTTAGGTTGCATCATTGGTTCACCTCCAGAGAAGGTGACACCACCATTTGACACCGTGAATACCGCTTTATATCGCGAGATTTTTTCGAGCATATCAGCAGTTCTTACTGCTGTACCCTCTTTCATTTTTAAGGTGTCTGGGTTGTGGCAGTACAAGCACCGAAGCGGACAACCAGCAAAAAATGTCGTTAGTCGGGTGCCCGGACCATCAACTGCTGTTACGAGTTCCCAAGAGTGGACAGAGCCGATATCACCTGCTTGCACACCAGAAACATGTTCATGGTGTGACATCGGCCCTGCCAGGGAAACTCCGTCAAGACCTGCTCCACTTAAACGTGGGACTTCATCTTCAATAGGCTGTGGACGGTACTCACCAGTAGTTCCTTCAGAACCCCAATAGCGAGTAGCGTCAAATTCTTCAGCGCTGTGGTGTGCAGTAGATGTTGTCATGGAAGCAGATCAAATCCTTGGGATCTCACATACCCTGGTGGAAGGTACGGGAGAGAACGTCAAGCTGCTGCTCACGGGTGAGGCGAACAAAGTTCACTGCGTAACCAGATACGCGGACAGTCAGCTGTGGGTACTTTTCTGGGTGCTCCATTGCGTCCTCGAGGGTGTCACGGTTGAGCACATTGATGTTTGCGTGGTAAAGACCCTGTACGCCACCCTTTGCAGCGCGCTGTGCCTTCATCGATGCGAGACGCTCTTCGTATGTTGTAGCCATTATATTTTCCTTTCGTGGGAGTGGTTGTTTCGTTGAGCGAAACTGGGCGTCAGCCCTTCTTGATGAAGCCAGCATCCATGATGCCAACCAGGTTATCGACCTGCTCAGCCAAATCACGGCCGAGAGACGATGGGACAATTGTGTTAGTAAGAGAGATACCGTCGAGAGCGTCCTTGTAGTGAAGCTTTCCAACAGAGAGCATCGACGCTAACATACCGTGAGTATCCATGCCGTTTTCCGGGTTTGCACCTGGGGCGAATGGTGTACCAGCACGGTGACCCGATGGGAAGTTACCAGTTGCCTTACCATACACAACGTTAGAGGTAATAGTAAGAACGGACTGGGTAGGAATTGCGTTGCGGTACAACGGGATCTTCTTGATCTTTTCCATGATGGTGTGGACGATGGTAGCGGCAATATCATCTGCACGGTCATCATCGTTACCGTATGTTGGGAATTCACCTTCAGTCTTGTAATCAACAATCAAACCAGTTTCATCGCGAATTGGCGTGACCTTTGCATACTTAATAGCCGAAAGCGAGTCAGCAACGATTGACAATCCTGCAATTCCGCAACCCATGGTGCGAAGAATTTCAGAATCGTGCAGTGCCATTTCCATGGCTTCGTAAGCGTACTTATCGTGACAATAGTGGATGATGTTAAGAGCCTCAACATAGGTGCCAACGACCCAATCAAGCATCTCTTCGTACTTCGCCCAGACCTCGTCGAAGTCAAGTGGACCATCACCCTTAACTGGTTCGTGTCCGTCAACAATTTGCTTGCCAGACATTTCATCTCGGCCGCCGTTGAGCGCGTAGAGCAGGGCCTTAGCAGCGTTGACACGTGCACCGAAGAACTGCATCTGCTTACCAACTGCCATTGGTGAAACACAGCATGCAATTGCTGCGTCGTCGCCCCAGTAGCTACGAATCTGCTCATCAGCCTCGTACTGAATCGACGAGGTCTCGATAGACACTCTCGCGCAGAAACGCTTGTAGCCGATTGGGAGCTTGTCTGACCAGAAAATCGTAATATTCGGTTCTGGTGCTGGACCAAGGTTAACGAGGGTCTGCAATAAACGGAAAGAAGTCTTGGTTACGAGTGGGCGACCATCCTCGCCGAAACCGCCATCAGACCAAGTCGCCCAGTATGGATCGCCAGAGAAGATCTGGTCGTAAGCAGTAGTACGCAAGAATCGTACGATGCGCAGCTTAATAACCAGCTGGTCAATAATTTCCTGAGCATCCTGCTCAGTGATAAGACCAGCCTCGAGATCACGTTCGAAGTAGATGTCGAAGAACGCTGAAAGACGACCGAAGGACATAGCAGCACCGTCTTGGGACTTAACAGACCCAAGGTAGCCAAAGTAAGTCCACTGGACAGCTTCTTGGGCAGTCTTTGCCGGGCGCGAGATATCGAAACCATAACTTGCCGCCATGTTCTTCAGCTTCTTCAGCGCCTTGATCTGCTCTGCAATTTCCTCACGATTACGTGCCCAGTCTTCACTGAACGGCTGATCGGAGTATAGATCCTTATCCTTGGTCTTTTCAGCAATTAGGTGATCAACACCGTAAAGAGCAACACGGCGATAATCACCGATAATACGACCACGCCCATAGGCATCTGGAAGACCGGTAATAATGTGGGATGAACGAGCTGCACGAATACGCGGAGTGTAGATATCGAACACGCCGTCATTGTGCGTCTTGCGATACTTGGTAAAGACTTCTTTTACATCTGGATTTGGCTCTTTACCAGCTTCTTTGATAGCGGTCTCGACCATACGCCAACCACCATTAGGCATCATTGCACGCTTGAGTGGAACATCAGTTTGGAGACCAACAATAACGTCATCATCTTCCGAGATGTAGCCAGCACCAAATGCGTCTACATCTGCGGGGGTGTCAACGTCAACGTCATAGACGCGCTTCTTACGCTCAACGGATAGATACTTTTCCGCTAGCGTATCCCAAACCCTGCGAGTTTTTTCAGTTTCGCCGGCAAGGAACGAGGCATCGCCTTCGTACGGAGTGTAATTCTTCTGAATGAAGTCACGAACGTCAATAGCATCCTGCCATAGACCGTCCTTAAAGCCCTCCCACTCAGGGTGTGAAGCAGTTTCGACTGTTTGAGTCACGGTGCATTACTCCTTTTCACTGCAATCAGCGGGACTTTCGTTATACGCGAATCCACACCGACCGCATCTGTTTCCCAGCAACTAGCTGCTGGCGCTACTTCCAGATTAGTCGCCTTCCCCCATAGATTCTTAGCGAAAATAGCTCCCGGCATAAAACTTACGGTAGTCCTCCTCACAGCACCCACACATTGAGGACTAAAGTCCTCATCTTCATGGTAGTACGTCTCAACATCGTTAAGAAATATATCGCTGCAGAAGAAGAATCCTAGGCTTACGCTAGCCGATACATCCACCCAAAACGGTCCGATATCCGCCCAAATTGAATATCAGTCAGCTCCTGATAAATACGATGAGCAACAGTCGAATCTGACAATTCCACTCGTTCCTCTCCCATCGTTAATGAGCCGATAGAAACCACTGCGGCAGCGGTGCCACACGCGAACATTTCCGCAACGTCACCAGTTTTAATCCCCATCCACAGTTCGTCTAGTTCAATAGTTTCTTCGCGAGTTGTTACGCCTTCGTCGTCGAGTAACTGCAAAATAGCCGAACGAGTAGAGCCCGGAAGAATAGTGCCCGAAAGTGCTGGGGTGCGAACGGTTCCATCGGCCATCACCACAAAAACATTCATTGCACCTAGCTCATCAATTCGCGAATTCGTTGCAGCGTCAAGGAAAAGCACCTCGTCGAAACCACGTTCGAAAGCGTGCGACTTCGCGTAAAATGACGCGGCATAATTACCGCCAGTTTTCACGTCGCCCATTCCCCCTGGACCAGCGCGGTGGTGAGTACGCTCCACCCAGACGTTAATAGGTTTGAAACCGTGCGTAAAATATGGTCCCGACGGCGATGCCACCACGCCATACTCGAAACGCTTTGCGGCACGCACTCCTAAAAATGCTTCCGAAGCAAAAATGAACGGACGCATATATAACGTAGCACCGGCTGCTTGCGGCACCCAACGACGATCCGCTCGGACCAGTCCTACCAATGAACCCAAAAAATCCTCAACTGGGAACTGCGGGATCATTAGCCGTTCATTCGAAACATTCAAGCGCGCAGCGTTATACGCCGGTCTGAAAGTCCAAATAGACCCATCAGCATGACGATAGGCCTTGAGTCCCTCAAAAACTTCTTGCCCGTAATGCAGAACAGCCCCGGCTGGATCCAGTGAAAGCGGACCATATGGCTCAATCTTAAAATCATGCCATCCCGCAGATTCATTCCATGAAGCTCGTGCCATATAATCAGTAAACTCGACACCAAACCCAAGCGAGCACATGACTTCTTGGTAGCGCTTATCGCTAGCTAAGCCTGGATGCGGCAAAGTTTCAAACCGCTGAGCTACATCATTATTAGAAGGCCATTGTTTGCTAGCACATAGCTCTAGAGCTGTCTGAGAGCGCGGCATGAATACATCTCCTCACATCAACCGTCAGCAACCAGACCTATAGTACGCTTTTTGACTTAGAAGGGTTAGTCACAGATCTCCATTTGCGAATCATCTGGATAGATCTCCCCCATATAAACCGGAGACATAAGGTTATCTATCGATAGTGCACGGTCAAGCTCAGCTGCACTCATTAGCCCTCGTTCTAGTACTATTTCGCGCACTGATTTACCGGTTCGGGCAGCCTCTTTACCGACCAAATCTCCGTTATGGTGACCAATAATATCATTGAGATAAGTAACAATACCGATCGAATTCATCACATGAGCTCGGCAAACATCCTCGTTGACAGCAATGCCCGATACACACCGTTCTCGCAATGTTATTAATGCCCGTTCTAGTAGCTGAATCGACTCGAAAATTGCTTGACCAATCACGGGTTCCATCACATTTAACTGGAGCTGACCAGCTTGCGAAGCTAGCATAACGGTCGTGTCATTGCCCATCACTTTAAAAGCAATCTGATTAACAACTTCGGGAATCACGGGATTCACTTTCGCGGGCATAATAGACGAGCCAGCTTGCATCTTCGGTAAGTTAATCTCGTTCAGCCCGGCGCGTGGCCCAGAGGATAACAAGCGCAGATCGTTGCATATGGTCGAAAGTTTGACCGCTAGCCGCCGCAACGCCGAATGGATCGAAATATAGGCGCCCGTATCGGATGTTGCTTCAATAAGATTTGGTGCCGCAACAAGCGCTAATCCTGTCACTTCCGATAGTCTACGCACCACAATCTCTTGGAACCCATCCGGGGTATTAAGTTTGGTGCCGATGGCAGTTGCACCAAGGTTAATCTCGAGCAACAGCGCCGAGGTTCGTTTCAGGTTACGAATTTCCTCGTCCATCAAGACCCCAAACCCCTCGAATTCTTGACCGAGAGTCATCGGCACAGCATCCTGCAACTGCGTCCGCCCCATCTTCAGCACGTGGGCATTTTGCTCTCCGAGCGCATTAAATGCGTCGCGCATCCGTTCGATCTCAGAAATAAGCTGCTCAACCATCCAATAGACCGCAATACGAAAGCCGGTCGGGTAAGCATCATTGGTGGACTGAGATTTATTGACATGATCATTAGGGTTAACGACGTCGTACATCCCTTTTGGCTCACCGAGAATTTCCAACGCCAAATTGGCCACAACTTCGTTTGCGTTCATATTGACCGATGTTCCAGCTCCGCCTTGGAAAACATCGACCGGGAATTGATCCATGCACCGGCCTTCATTCAAAATCAGGTCACAGGCAGCAACGATAGCTTTACTAACTCGAGCCGATAACACTTTCTTATCTCGATTGGCAAGGGCCTCAGCTTTTTTCACGCTAACCATAGCCCTAATAAATTCAGGGACATCATTTATAGTGACACCTGAAATAGCAAAATTTTCGATTGCTCGTTGAGTATGCACGCCATAATAGGCGTTATCTGCGATTTCTCGTGCTCCAAGTAGGTCTTCCTCGATACGTGAATTAGACACTTGTTCCTCCTTGAACTGCCCTCAACTCTCTTACTAATAAGCATAGTCTTCCACGTGCTAGCTGTCTGAATAGCAGACACAATTTAGCAAAATATTCGTTTTCTCCAGTAGCTTATTTACCCTTAGGACTATCTGCTTAGTTTTCCTTTCAAAGCCAGCTATGATTGGTATAACTATCTACAAGATCACATAGTGTCTTGTCCATCACTCATCTATCAGGAGTCACATGTCCTTCTTATTCCAACTATTTGCGGACAACCAGGTGTTGTTACTCTTTTTCCTTGTTGGATCTGGTGCTATCCTTGCAAAAATCCGTATTCGAGGAATATCGCTAGGCGCTGCTGCAGTACTCTTTCTTTCCATTGGAATGACCGCATGGGCTCTCCACAGTGGATATGAAATTCAAGTCGAGCACGATCTCGGTGTCCTCGGCCTTGCTCTTTTTGCCTTTGCGATTGGCATTACCTCGGGTCCTACTTTCTTTAACACTCTCAAATCATCGATTCTTCCGGTGCTGCTGATGCTCGTAGCATTCGTTGCCGCTGCTGGAGCTGCTGCCGGGATTGGTCGAGCATTGGGCATGGACTGGGCTCTCATCGCTGGTATCTTTGCAGGCGCGACAACAAATACGCCAGCTTTGTCTGCAGCTGGAACCGCATCGGGAGATCCAGCTTTAGCAACTGTTGGATACGCCATTACATACCTGTTTGGCGTTATCGGAATGCTCGGCTTTTCCGCTTTAGCTCTTTCGCGCCGCAGTTCTGACAAAGATAAGCCCTCACCTATTCGTAACCGGACGATCCGCGTAGAACGCTCCGATAGACCGACCATTGCTTCCCTTCTCGGAACCATCGGCGGCGGCTTACAGTTTTCCCGCATACGTCGCGGCGAGTCCGGACCTATTTGGCTACCAACTAACTCTGACGTACTAGAAAAAGATGATCTTGTGACTGTGATTGGCACCGTTGAAGAAGTCGACCGCGCCATTAAACTTGTCGGCCACGGCTCATCACACTCCCTCATCGCGGATCGTCGTTATCTCGACTTCCGTCGTATCACTATTTCCAATTCGGGAATTGCCGGCCGAAAATTAGGGCAATTAGATATCGAAGAAAAGTTTGGCGGAACAATTTCCCGTATCCGTCGTGGCGACACGGACATGGTTGCTGACCCATCAATTCGATTACAGCTGGGCGATCGGGTTCGCGTCGTAGCACCCACTCATTCCTTAGCAAAAATTTCCGAATTCTTTGGCGACTCCTCACATGGATTGACCGACATCAACCCCGTAGCTTTAGGGTTAGGAATGGCGCTCGGCATTATTATCGGCGAATGGGAAATCCTCACACCATCGGGGCTCACATTCTCTATCGGTTCTGCAGCTGGCACCCTTCTCGTCGGACTAGTTATGGGTCGGTTGGGACGCATCGGCAAAGTTGTCACTACACTTCCATACACAACATGTCAGGTTCTATCCGAGCTTGGCCTACTAGTGTTCTTGTCTTATGCGGGCACAAAAGCCGGGTCACAAATTGTTGCCGCATTTACTGGTGGCGCATGGATGCAGATTCTCTTGCTGGGTATCTTAGTGACGCTCATTGTAGGAGGCGCTTTCTATGCTTCGATGCGACTCCTGACTTCCACTGGCGGTACCCGACTAGCGGGCGCCATTGGCGGAATCCAAACTCAGCCAGCAGTACTAGGATTTGCTAATGACCGTACGTCGTTCGATCCGCGAGTAGCGCTTGGATACGCAATGGTTTATCCAGTAGCTATGGTGGCCAAAATCTTCATTGCACAGATTCTAGGTTCCTTTGCCGGATTCTAGGCTATCAGGCAGATAAAGATTGGGTGAGGACGAATTCGTCCTCACCCAATCTTTATCTCTGCTATTAGTTAAACGGCGTCTCGAATGTCAGTGTCTAGCGTATCTGGTAAATGGGAAGTATCCATGTCGTGTCGCCAACCGTCGTCCATCAAAACACGAGCAATAGCTAAACCGAAACCAATCGACATAATAACGAAGAATACCTCGGCAAACGTAGAGATAGCACCTTGGAAATTACCTTCGTTGAGCGCAACTAATCCACGGTAGAAGGGCACACCAGGAATCATGATAACTACTGCTGGGACGGACAGAGATACTCGCGAATGGGAAGTCTTCCACGCAACAATAGTGGCTACAATGCCCACAACCATAGCTGCCAGCCCAACGCCTAGTTGCCATGGTAAGTTCACGTTTTCTTGTAGAAGCAAACGACCAGTATTAGCGAATGCACCTGCTACCGCTGCCGCTGCACACACTTTCCACGGCGCATTAAACAAAACGGCGAACCCGTATGCCGCCACAAACGATGTCAAGATACGTAAGAATGTCATAGTTACAAACGGAAGCGGCGGAACTACCGATGCCTCAACATGCCAGTCAAGAGCATGGACAACGATCCACACGGATACGCCAGCGGAACCAATAACCATGATGCAATACGAGAACCGTGCTAGAGCGGACTGAACATCATTACGGACGAAGTCGAGCATCGCCGTCGTCAACGGAAATCCCGGAATGAGATACAAGATCGATGAGATCAGACCAGATTCGTACTGAATAAGGTACAGCAGACCACCAAGACTACCGATCTCGAGCAACAATATGTATACCAACGTCGATGCCACTGCACACAAAATCCAGATAATGAAATGAGCAATCCCCCGGCTAAGCAGTAGCTTACGAATAAGCTGACCAATACCCGCAGCGAAGAATACACAGGTACATTCAACAGTTCGTCCACCGTTCAGGAAACAGAATCCCGCACAAGCAATAGCTGACGCGAGAACAGTCGTCCATATTCCGTAGTGCCGATCACGAGCTGTAGTTTCCTTCAAAATCCCGCGAAGTTGTGCTGCTGTCATCCCCTCGTGCAGCTGTGCAACAGCCTGCATAATACGGTCGAGCTTTTCCGCATTGACGCCAACGCGACGTTGCTCAGCAAAGCTTGTATAAGATTCCTTGCCCGACCATGCAGTAGCCGTAATATCGGTCATAGATACTGATGATTCAAGTTTTGTTAATCCGATTGCTTTGGCAGCGCGCGACATAGCTGCCTTCACCCGGTATGCTCCCGCGCCGCAGGCAAGCAACATTGTGCCGAGCATAAGAATACAACGAATTTTTTCGGCTATCGTTTCTTGGCTCTGTTCCGGATTATTGGTGGGCTGATCGTCCATATTTCTCTCATAACTGGTCTAAAAACGGTAGGATTTGCGACAACCATTCTATGCCTTTAATTTCCGCTCGTAGCGGGTCGTAACTCCCAAATATGATCTTTCTCTGGGATCTGTTTGTCACATTTGCTTTCGTTCAGCGACCCACATATAGGTAATGTATGGAATTTCGACGACATGGTCTTCGTGATAGCCCAATTTCTCATACAGATACCATCGCAAATTTGCCTGCATTTTCGCTTGGTTTTGCGGTGTAGACGTGATCCACGACGACCGAGTGGTTCCGAGCTGACACACCTGTTCCGGTGCCAAATAGTCTTGCCAGGATGAAACGTGGAGCACCGGTTTATTGAATTGATCGCCGACGACGGGACCTTTCGTTGGCTTATGAATATCCCCCGAACGCATAATACGGCTCAACCGTTTGACCCACGGAATTGAAACATCCATCTGATTAAAGAGCAGTACGAGCTGTCCCCCAGGGCGCAGAATTCGAGCCGCTTCGTCACTTGCCGCATCCGGATCGACCCAATGCCAACTTTGCGCATAAAAAACCACATCGCATGAGGACGCAGGAAGGCGGGTGTCTTCCCCGGAAGCATCTAGTACCCGCCGTGTCGAATCTGGAAGTATTTCGATAAGTTGCGATCGCATATCAGCGCTAGGCTCGATTGCGATAACTTCAGTGTCGCTGCCAGACAGATCAACAAGTTGTGACGTGAGTTTTCCCGTACCGGCACCGATATCGACGACGCAGCTGGGCGCATCGCCGTCGAAAAAACGTGAAAGCAACGTTGTTGGATAGCCTGGACGTACATCACGATAAGTCAGCGCGGTAGCACCAGCACGGGAATATGGATTAAGCGGAATTGTCATGAAACTATTGTGTCTGAAAATAAGAAATAATGGAAAACTTGATCAACCTAACTGTCTGCGCAGGTTTCGTGTTGTACCGCTCGCGTAATATGTAAGTAGGAGAGCCGGGAAGTCTGGTCGGCACGCAACATGTCCCTTCAAAGAAAAGAACTGCTATGAGCCCTCATTCATCATCCAAACGCACAGTGCTCTCATACGGAAGTTACGATGAGCATCGGCGTATTGGCAAAATACTACGAAAAGAAACTACCGGCGGAATTGCACTGATGATAGCCGCACTCATCGCTATCATTTGGGCCAACTCTCCGTGGGCATCGTATTATCTTCAGTTGCGTGACACGGAAATTGGTATCGATGCATTGCATTTACATCTAAGTGTCGGACATTGGGCGGCAGACGGACTTCTCGCTGTATTTTTCTTTTTAGTCGGTCTGGAGCTAAAACAAGAATTCGTTATTGGTGATCTACGCTCCCCTGCTCGCGCCGTCGTGCCAATCGTAGCGGCAATTGGCGGTGTCATTGTTCCGGCAACAATTTTCGCCATTCTCAATTGGACTGATCCAACGACTTTTCAAGGATGGGCTATCCCTACAGCTACAGACATCGCATTCGCAGTTGCCGTACTCGCAATCATAGGATCCCATTTACCAAGCCCACTCAGATTATTTTTATTGACACTAGCCGTCGTTGACGACTTAATCGCGATAACAATCATCGCTGTTTTTTACACGACTGAAGTGAATGTTTCATACCTCGCTTTGTTCCTCATCCCAGCAGCAATTTTTGGCTTCCTCGTTCAACGATTCCATGTATTCTGGGTCAAGCACCGCTGGGCATCATGGCTGATCTTGTTTCCGATAGCCCTCTGCGCCTGGTATTTCTTACACGAGGCAGGAATACACGCCACAATCGCCGGTGTAATCCTCGGTTTCCTGGTGCCAGTATCATTAGAGTCCCAGCATGCCCAGCAGGCCCTAACTATTCACCGGCCAGGTGTACAAGGGCATGGTGAGCATAAGCCGGGTCTAACTTCAATGTTTGAACATGGAATCCGGCCGCTATCATCAGCAGTAGCTGTTCCCGTGTTTGCATTCTTTTCAGCGGGGGTCACAGTAGGTGGGTGGGACGGTCTGCTAGAATCCGTTTCCTCTCCAGTGGCGTTGGGCATCATCATCGGATTAGTGCTCGGTAAGCCGCTTGGAATTGTTTTATCGACATTCATTTTGACCAAGGTGACCCGAGCTACTCTCGATGACGCTATCACCTGGGTAGACACAATTGGTGTCGGATGCCTCGCGGGCATCGGCTTCACAGTATCACTACTGATCGGTGAATTGTCGTTTGGTTTGGGAGACGCTAATAATGATGCTGCCAAGGTTGGAATCCTATTGGCCTCAGTATGCGCAGCAATACTTGCGATTATCATTCTTACACCACGTAATAGACACTATAAGAAGGTAGCGCAGCTCGAAACAGTAGATAGGGATAATGACGGGGTACCTGACGTATTTGATCCAGATACGTTCTGAGTGATCATAGTTGTGGGGAGCACGGTCTTAAGACCGTGCTCCCCACAACTATACTGAACAAAATTAGCGATAATGAAGTGTACCTGAATAGCCAGCATCACCACGAATGCTTACATAGATAATGCGGAACAGCCAAACCCACGCAACGGCTAGCAGAACATGGCCAAGACCGGAGATTCCGGAAAATGCCGGTCCCCAAGCATCTAGACTCGAAGTAACCTCAACAATGCCACGAATAAGCATGGCGACCACAGTCCAAACTAAACCTAGATTGTATAACCAAAACCAGACAGTAAACTGCTTGTGCTCGGAAAGCTCGAAGTGCTTGTCCAAAGCAATCAGGATAAGAAAAAACAGTGTTCCTAGAACAAGAGTATGAGTGTGGATCGTGCTCAACCCAGTCGGCCCATCAAACGAGTACGCACGCGTAAACTCACGGTAAAATACACCCGACGATAAACCAACCACAAGGTAGGTAAGTGAAGCTATGAAAAGTTTGCGCATGAAATGAGTATAGCTCAACAACAAATAGTTTGCGACACCGATTGAACTAACTGTCTCACTCTAAGAGTATGCTCCATAATCATTCCGATAGAGGAACAACTAGACAAAAATTCAAACACAAGTGTTATAACAACCCGGTATGAGTGTTGGTGGGTACCAATACGCGAGACCACCCACACATATACACCTACGCATACGCATGCAGGGGTGTGAATGTGGGGGGGGATGAAAAGAAAAGAGGCGGGTTGCCAGCCGTGTTTAGGCTGGCAACCCGCCCCTTTTTGGAACGTTTAGATGACGGCGGTGTCCTACTCTCCCACACTCCCTCGAGTGCAGTACCATCGGCGTTAGCAGGCTTAGCTACCGGGTTCG